>VEXB01000008.1 GCA_009391195.1 SAR202 cluster bacterium AC-647-P02_OGT_505m | reverse complement strand
AATAAGTGACCCGGCCCAGCTGGAAACGGCTGGCCGGGTCATGAGTTTTAATTAGAACTATAATCGCGGAGTAAAAATGGGCCCCTTTCTTCTAAGAAGACTGCTTTTCGTATTCATCTCGCTCATCGGGGCCACAGCTACCGTATTTTCTCTATCAAGGGCGGCAGGTGACCCTGTCCTCTTGTATGCCAAGCCTGCAGGCTATGGTTCAACGGAGGAATACCTAGATAATCTTAGAAAGCACCTTGGTACTGACAAACCCCTCGTCGTTCAGTATGTTCGTTGGGTTGGACAATATCTAAGAGGTGACATGGGCAGAACTCTACTTGCAGAACAACCAGTTGCAAGAGTCATTCAAGAAAAAATCTGGAACACCTTCCAACTCGCTTTCGTTGGTTGGTTTATCTCAACTGTTGTCGGAGTCCCTATAGGCGTTCTTTCGGCTATTAAGAGAGGATCAGTGTGGGATTACATTGGTCGGGGTTTTGCTTTGTTTGGTCAATCTGTACCTCCATTTGCGGTAGGTATTTTGGGAATCCTTATATTTGCAGTTCATCTTGACTGGCTGCCGGCCGCATTCAAAGGTGAAGGCTGGGGGCAATGGAAACACTTCGTGTTGCCCTCCATAACAGTGGCATGGGCGTCGGCTGCAGGATATCTGCGTATTACAAGGTCCTCAATGCTGGAAGTACTAGATTCAGAGTTTGTTAAGCTGGCACGTGCTAAGGGCGCAACAGCCTCTCAAGTGATCTGGAAGCACGCTTTCAGAAACGCAATGATTCCACCGCTCACGTTTTCATTCCTGCTGTTGGCTGGATTACTCAACGGAGCCGTTGTAGCAGAAGTAGTATTTGCCTGGCCAGGGCTTGGCAGAGTAGCTTTGCTAGAAGCGGTGAACAATAATGACTTTCCTCTACTTATGGGAGCTGTTTTTGTGTTCACTGTTATTTACCTGGCTGTGAACTTTTTAGCAGATGTTCTTTACGCACTCATTGACCCAAGAATACGATATTCCTAATCCAGTAATAAAAGGTTTATAAATGGCCGAAGCAAACATAAATTTTGGGCCCAGACCGGGGATAATCGGTTATCCTAAACGAGCCTGGGACTTCATTAGAAGATGGCCAGTAATCCCAGGGATAATCCTTGCTTTACTGGTATTTTCGGCGGCGTTTGCACCCATAGTTGCTCCCCATAGCCCTTATGATCAGTCTCTTAGGGACCGAACTCAGGCACCTGCATGGGCTGAGGGTGGAAGCAGTGAATACCTTCTCGGAACCGATCACGTGGGTCGAGATGTACTTAGCCGAGTCATACACGGTGCCAGAATATCACTCATGGTAACTGTAGTAGCCCTCGGCAGTGGAATACTGATTGGGGTGACGCTAGGGCTAATCGCCGGTTGGTATGGTGGATTTGCTGACGAAATTCTGGCTCGAATTGTCGACATTTGGCTTGCTTTGCCTTTCCTTCTAGTGGCACTAGTTGTTGTAATAGTATTTGGACAGAGCGTTCCTACGATGATGCTTGTCCTGGCAATGGTGTCTTGGAGTACCTTCGTTCGTAACGTACGGGCAGAAGTACTCACCTTAAAAACAAGAGATTATGTTGAACTTGCGAGGGTATCCGGAGCTTCTACGCCCCGCATCCTTATCAGACACATAATACCTGGTGTCGTTAACACCGTATTTGTTATAGCAACCTTAAATGTGGGTGGTCTCATCCTTACTGAAGCTACATTGAGCTTCCTCGGAGCAGGAATTCCCTCACCAACTCCCGCTTGGGGTCTAATGGTTGCAGAAGGCAGAGACTATCTAAGAAGCCACTGGTGGATACCGGTTGTACCCGGTACTGCTATCGCCCTTGTGGTTATGTCACTCAACTTTTTGGGAGACTGGTTGCGAGACCGGTTTGACCCAAGGTTACGGCAGATATAAGGCTATTTGAAAAGGTAGTCCAGGCGGCAAAATGTACCTGGTAACCAACTACATACTTCCTGTTTTCATAAGGCTTTGGCTTGGATTATTCTTCGGCTTCATAGGAGCTGGGATAGGTTATCTGATGGGTGCTTTAATGGCACCTACATCCCTTTTCTTTGTAGTCACAATGACTTCTACGGTTTTTACTTGCGGCTTAGGATCAGCGCTGGGCTGGGTAAGTTTCACATCTTCGAAAACGTCGGTGGCCTTAATATTAATTTCAGGTGTGATAGGTGCCTTTATAGGCGCAGGACTTGGCTGGGTAATTGGAAAAGATGTCTACATCATGGGAGGAATGCCTGGAATAGCAGAGCTTTCAGGTATCATCAAGGGAGCCACGGTAGGCGGAAATGTCCCACCGATAATAATAGGGTCGATACGAATCTTTAAGCGTGGGGAACTTTGATTTTTACACTCTCCACCCATATTTGTGGTCAACATAAGCCCGCAAGTTAATCACCTTTGGATTCAAATTGGAACCAGGCTAAATTCCTATTAAAAAATTTCCAATGATTGATCTAAAGAAGTATTTTAAAACTCAATTACAGAATGAAGGAATTGCGGGAACCCTTGTGATTATGTTTGTCTTCGCATTGACAGGCATGCTTATCACCCAAATCGCTCCCGTAATTTTATCCGGCATAATAGGCATTGAGGGAGGATTCATATCTGGTCCCTGGTCATACCGACTTCTATATATTATGACCATACCTCCAATTTATTACTTATTGTTAATATCGATAGGTACTCTATTTGGAAAGGGTAAATTTTTCAGAGGACGTATAAAAAATACATGGGGAAAAATCCTGAGAATCCGGATCTGAAAGTAGACTTATATGCCCAGCAAAAATAGAATACTTTTACACGAGTGTCAGACCTCTTTTTACACATAATAATTCGTAGAAAAGATCGCACCTGAAACCTGCCTGGGCTAGCTGAGCAAATTTGAGGATAATCATAAATGTCAAACGCCAATAAAAAAGTTGCTCTTGTTACAGGATCTGGACGAGGGATGGGTAGAGCTATAGCACTCAGATTGTCTCAAGAACATATTACGGTAGTTATAAACGATCTCAATAGAGATCTTGCAGAGTCAACACAAGAATTAATCCGACACTCAGGCGGAATTTGCTCGCTAAACATAGGAGATGCCTCAGACGAAGACTTCGTAAACGATATGGTTGAACACTCTATAAGTGAGTACGGATCAATAGATATATTGGTAAATAATGCAGGAGTACTCAGACCAACACCGTTAGTAGACATACCACTGGCTGAATGGGAATTTGTCATTAAAGGAAATCTCACTAGCACTTTCTTATGCACTAAAAAAGTAATTCCATGCATGCAAAAAAACGGCTGGGGAAGGATTATCAATTTCTCCTCTACGGCAGGAAAGAATATTAGCACCGTTGGTGGTGCTCACTATACCGCTGCAAAAGCAGCGATATTAGGGTTAACACGGCATACAGCAAAAGAGGTGGCAGAGTTTGGAATAACCGTTAATGCCTTATGTCCTGGTCTTATAAACACCGAAATGGTAAGAGATACCATATCTGACGAATCGGTGGAGAAATACGCAGATAGCTTTCCAATTAAGAGACTTGGAAATCCGGAAGAAGTATCGGAACTAGTCATGTTTTTAGCTTCAGATAAGGCCGCTTATATAACTGGAGCTTCTATGGATATAAATGGGGGAGATCTAATGATCTGAGCTTTCGAGTTTTAAATGCGATTCAATTAACCTAACTTACAAACCAACTAAATTAGTGAGAAATGATATTAGTAACAGGATCGGCAGGACAGATAGGAACTGAGCTCGTAGTTGAACTTCGAAACCGGCATGGCCCTGAAAATATTCTAGCTGGGAAACACAGAACTCCCTTACCAGACGAAATCGCTTCTTCGGGTCCTTCTCAAATTGTGGACGTTTCGGACCCTGAGCAACTCAAAAGTACATTACTCAACTATGGCATAACAAAAATTTTTCATCTGAGTTCTATTCTGTCAGCTCTTGCAGAATCTGACATACAAAGAGCTCACCAAGTTAACATTAATGGCGTCTTCAACGTATTGAATGCAGCTCTTGAGTCAAATGTTGAGCAGGTCATCATTCCCAGCTCTATCGCAGCTTTTGGAACAGACACACCTAGGGAATTAACTCCCAATGACACAATACAACGACCATCCACAGTTTACGGAATATCTAAAGTATTCACTGAACTCATGGGAAACTACTTCTATTCACGATTCGGACTAGATGTAAGAGGATTACGTTTACCTGGAGTGATAAGCTGGAAAACCGAACCTACTGCCGGTACTACGGATTACGCAGTAGCCATGTTCTATGGGGCGATCGTAGGTGATAAATATGAATGCTATCTGCGTCCCGACACAGCTCTCCCAATGATGTATATGCCAGATGCCATAAAATCCCTATTAGACCTATCAGATGCAAATATAACTAACCTTGTCCATCATTCAGATTTCAATGTCCACGCAATGACTTTCACTCCTTCAGAACTGGAGAAGGCAATAAAAAAAATAAATCCAAAATTTCACATTACGTACAATATTGACCCTTTAAGGCAATCTATTGCAGATTCCTGGCCAGCATCACTGGATGATTCTGCCGCGCGAAAAGAGTGGGGATGGAAACCAGATTTTGATATGGATTCTCTTGTGAATGATATGTACCAAAATCTTGAAAATAAGTTGATTTAAGGTCAATATGCTGGAGACTTGGTAACTTCGCTGGAAATACATCGTTCAACAAATTTGCCAGACGGTTTATCAGTCATCAATATGCCATTTTCAACCACGGTCTCCCCTCCCAAAACAGTGGTCGTAGGCCATCCCTTAATATGCCATCCTTCCCAAATACTATAGTTTTCCAAGTGAAGATCATCCATTGACAGCATCTTGTCAATTTGGGGATCAATTATAGTAATGTCAGCGTCACTCCCTGGAGCTAACACACCTTTTTGAGGATACATACCCAACAGTCTTGCTGCATTAGTTGAGGTGATATCTACGAACCTTTCCAGAGACATATTTCTGTTTACGACACCTTCGGTATAGGCAATACCTACTCTAGTCTCAATCCCATTATGACCTCCGGTGACATCCGCCACAGTCTTATATTTGATTTTCTCTTCCCAAGTAGTAGAAACCAGATCAGTTGCCAAGGTTGAAATCGTGCCATCCAGTAACCCGGCCCAAAGAGAATCCACGTCAGAATCACCTTTTAAGGATGGATAAGTATGAAATTTCATACCATTATCTTCACGATAATTATCCGAAGTAAAACATATGTAATTGTGTAACGTTTCACCGTATATGGGTAACCCAAGAGATCTGCACCTCTTGATTTCGTTAACGCCTTCTTTGGCACTTACATGAACAAAATAAATGGGACAATTTGTCCTTTCAGCAAGTCTAGTAACTCTCCTGAAGGATAAATCCTCAGACTGGTTGGTGTGTATTCTATGCATGTTCCACCAGTCCCATTCATCAGTCGTCTTCAAACGATCATAGTTGTAATGAACCATCTCATCGTCTTCTGAATGAACAAGTAGAATCGCACCAGACTCTTCTATCTGGCTCATAATTTCACCCAGCCTGCCAAAGTCTATGTGGTTATTCTGCATTTGAGGACTTGGAGGTCTAATGCTAGTAGTAAATATTTTGAATGAGGCTATTCCATTTTTGACCAACTCGGGAATTTGGCGTATCGAATCTAGGTCAGCACCATGTGTGATAATCGGGTGATAAGCATAATTAGTGAAAGCATTACCCTCCCATCGGTCTTCAGCCTCTTTGACAGCATGGAACAGATCATGCCCGGGTATCTGAGTCGCAAAATCAATAACCGTTGTGGTGCCTCCATACAATGCAGCCTTTGATACTGGTAAAGCTCCAGACCTTTCAGGCTGGCGAGGTCCTCCGATATGGGCGTGAGGTTCAATACCCCCCGGAATAACTATACGTCCTGACGCGTCAATGGTTTTGGAAGCTTCTGCCTTATTACCAGTAGTAGATGAGAGAGAAGTTATTTTCCCTTCATCAATAAAAACGTCGAATTTACCAACTCCTGCAGGAGTGACCACAGTTCCATTACATATCAGTAGATCATGCATTTTTTATCCCTTCCAATTTTTGCCTAATATGTTAATACCGCCGCAAAGATCTAATTTTTCCTGGCTGTTCCTACGAGAGACGCCACAGCCCCTACCAAGGTAAATCCAACACAAACCCAGAAAGTAGTTTTCAACCCCATGGTAAACGCATTCAATATAGATAATCCACTCAATTCATTTATTGCGGAAAGAGTCGGAGGGTGCCCCAGCGAACCCATGGTCTCTGTAACGATGGCAGTCGACACCGCGATACCAACAACATTCCCGGAGTTTCTTACTAAATTCATAAATGATGAAATGACGCCATAACTAGCAGGAGAAACAACACTCATCACAGAGCTATTGTTGGAAGGCCAAAATGTTCCTGAGCCAAGTGTTTGAACAACCATTCCTACTAAAATCACTAAAAGGGATTCTTTCACATCGAGGTTAACCAACATTAATAACCCAATGGCGGCCACCAACATTCCACCCACATTAAACAAACGCCAGCCGTATTTATCAGACAGACGACCACTTATAGGGCCTGCTATAACCATACAAAATGCACTCGGGACTATTATCCATCCAATCGCTGACGGACTAAACCCGAGAACGAATTGAAGATAGAATGGTATAAGGAACCTTACGGGTTGCGTACCCAAAAACGATACCCAGCTTGCCAAGACACCGGTGGCAAATAAGCCTGTGCCAAACAATCTAAGATCCAACATTGGGGATTCAACATGTAGTTCCCACCAGATGAACCCCGCTGTCGATGCAAAAAAAATGCCGAATGCCGTAATCACAGCTAATGCATCCCAGCCAAAACGCGACCCAAGAGTCATTGCTAGCAGTAGAGAAATCAATGTGACCGCAGAAAGAGTGGCACCTAACCAGTCAAAGTTATCATCAACACCGTCACCTCCCCCGCTACGTTCAGCATCCAAAATAACTATGGCCACTACCAGGGATACTACACCTAGTCCAGCAGTGGTATACAGAACTGATCCCCAACCCAAGTAATCGACCAGAAAGCCTCCTATAGCTGGGCCAACTACCGCCCCTATCCCGACCACACTCATCGTTAGGCCAAGGGCTTTTCCTCTATCTCTCGCGCCAAAAGCAGATATGACCATTGCCATTGATGTACCTTGAGTCATTGATGCACCAACCCCTTGAAGTATTTTGGCACCTATCAATAATTCAACGTTGAAAGCTGCTGCGGCAAGAAAGCCACCCGCTGTGAATACTATGAATCCAAGCACGTATATTATTTTTCTTCCCAAAATATCGGAAAGGCGTCCCATAGGTAATAACAGTGCGGATATAGTCAATCCATATCCAATAACAATCCATTGTGTAGTCGGCAAATCAGTATTGAAGTGGTCAGCTATCGAAGGAAGTGCTACATTGACACTACCGTGGTCAAATACTGAAGTAAACAACCCGACGGAGACAGCAAAAAGAACCCACCATTTATAGTTAGCGAGACTTCCGAAGGGATTTCTTCTACCAAAATTGCTTATCATTCGTGGGATACTCCAAGATTGCTCTGCGCATGGTACAGGAGACATGATGAGTTTACGAAGGCTCCGCCGAGCCATAACTCATGATTGAAAAATTCGGCTGATGAATACAGGAGTTGGGAAGGCATTTTATGACGATTAGAACATCAATACGATTCGATCAAAACCTTGAAGTCACAATGCGGGATGGGACAAAAACATATGCAGATGTATTCAGACCTGCTGCCGATGGACAATATCCAGTTCTGATGACTCGTACGCCATATGACAAATCTTCGGGTGCCAGCCGGTCTGGAGCTTTGGATGCAATAAACGCTGCAAGTCAGGGGTATGCGGTAGTAATTCAAGACGTTCGTGGAAGGTATTCATCGGAGGGTGAATTTTACACCTTTGTGAATGAAACTGAGGATGGACTTGATTCCATAGAATGGGCTGCTGCACAGCCATGGGCTGCCGGTAAAGTAGGTATGTACGGAGCTTCCTATGTAGGAGCTACACAATGGTTGGCAGCCAGATCTGAGGCTCCTTCCCTGGCAGCAATAGTTCCTACAGTTACGGCGTCTGATTACCATGAAGGGTGGGCGTGGCAAGGTGGTGCGTTTGAACTTGGTTTTAATTTGTCTTGGTCAGTTGGGTCTCTTGCCCATGGAAACTGGAATGCACTTTCTGCTCAGCTCGGATTAAGTAACTCAGCTTTAGAAAACCTGATTTCGTCCAAAGACAACCTACAACCGGAATTCCAACATTTACCTCTCTCAGAAATGGAAGTTCTAAAAAACGGTTTAGCTCCCTATTACTATGACTGGCTAAGTCACCCAGAATATGATGAATACTGGCAGAAACTGTCTATACAAGATAACCATAACAAGATCCAAGTACCTGCCTTGAACATAGGTGGATGGCATGACATATTCTTAGGCGGTACGATCAGAAATTTTACTGGAATGAAATTGTCTGGAGGCAACCAATCTGCCAGAGACGGACAAAGGTTACTACTTGGACCATGGGTACACGGAAATACCGGAACTCTAGCAGGAAGTTATAACTACGGGACATCGTCGAGCCGAGACAAAGAAAATATCCATGGGAGAACTCTCTCTTTTTTCGACAAATATTTAAAAGGTGAAACCTCAAAAGAGCCTATCGACAAGTCAGTCCGCATATTTGTTATGGGAATAAATGAATGGCGGGATGAAGAGGAGTGGCCATTAGATAGAGCTGTTGAAACAAACTTTTATTTGCACAGCCGCGGTGGGGCCAATTCTTTGCGTGGAGACGGAGTCTTAAGCCAAGATACCCCTGCTAATGAACCCCCAGACTCTTATCACTACAATCCGCAGTTCCCAGTTCCAACTGCTGGCGGAGGGCTTTGTTGTGATGACGTGTTCATGCAAAATGGTGTTTTCGACCAGAGGCCAATTGAACAAAGATCTGACGTTCTGGTGTATTCGACACCACCCCTTGAAGAGCCCTTAGAGGTAACAGGACCCATTTCAGTCACTCTTTATGCTTCAACTACGGCCCTGGACACAGATTTCACGGCGAAACTTGTCGATGTTGACACCTCAGGATTTGCTCGAAACCTAACTGATGGAATTATAAGAGCCAGGTACCGTAAGCCACGAAACCCCGCTTCTTTTATAACGCCTGGAGATATAGTGGAATATTCCATCGATTTGTGGTCTACAAGTAACGTTTTTCTTAAAGGACACCAAATAAGAATAGAAATCTCGAGCAGCAATTTCCCACGATTTGATAGGAACCTAAACACCGGAGGAGAAATCGGATCAGAACTAGCGTTTGTTTCTGCATTGCAGACAATACACCATTCCTCTGAGTTCAGATCACACGTAACCCTACCCATAGTTGAAAAATAATTACCACCCGTCGATACACCACGGCTTGCGATCGGTAGAAAATAACCTGTCAATCAGGTCAAGGGAACCTGGTGTATCTTCATCTATTCTTCCTGATCGTGCCAGAAGACTAAAGCTCACACCACCAAGATAAGCGGCTGCTACATCAGATGTTGATACTGTAATATCAGGCGACTTTTCGCTTAGTACACATTCACTCTCATTCCCGTCTGTTGAGAGTGTGTAAACCCCGTCGTTCCAGGGTAAAAAGTCGTCTTTTATACGAATAGTCAGCGATCCTTCGCTGGAAAACGACCTGTTTTCGAGTGCAGATTTTACGTCCACCAGTCTTACCCAGGATCTATCTTCTGAACTACTTATTAGCCTTCGTGGGTCAGCGAGCATCCACCGAAGTTCCTCATCGACTGGCCTATGCCCTGCTGTAATAGTGTCTACCAAATCCATATCTAGACAGAATCTCCACAAGGCGCTGTATGCCTCAAATGTTGAAGAAATAAGCTCCAATATATGAAGTACACGCCCATCAACCGTGTATCTCACATAACCAGTATTTCTCCCTGACTCCACATGTTTTACAAACCAACTTCGAGGATCCCCTCCTTTAAGGCCAGGTTCTAAAAATCGAAACTTCCACCAGTTATCCTCACGCGCCGTAGTCCCTACCCTATTCTTTATGGCCGACTGATATATATCGGGGAATATGGTTCTAGCCTCATCTTCCTCACAAAAAAACAATTGTCCTATAGGTTGGAACTCATGAGCATACGCTCCATGTTCTTTCATTATCGAAAGACTATCCTCAAATGAAGACATCCCATACCCATACCTGCCATAAATAATACTTTCTGAAGCTTGAAGAACAGCTAATGGCTCATTCCTAGAATATATATCCTCGAGCTGAAGCCTCATCATGCTTCTATTAATACCTCTCCTTCGATGAGTCGCCTGCACTGAAACAGATGCCACGGCGGCAATCGGAATTGAACCGCCAGGTATATTCATTAACATTGGATAACTCACGCAATTACCCACCATGTGATCTCCATCAAAGGCTGACCAAGCCCTGTCAGGTTCAAATATCAATCTATGAGCATTGAGATCCGTTTCCGTCCTATAACCGTTTTCTCCTCTTGCGTTGGTGATTTTCACTCTAGCAAATTCATCCCAGGTATTTTTTCTATATTCGATCACAATTGATCACTCCATGCGTGTTAATAAAAAATCTTAATTACTGCAATATTAGATAGTAAATGAGTGAAGCTGCATTAATCATTGAACAGAGAAATAGAGCTCCAGCCAGTGTCACCAACTGCTCAGTAAAGTTTTTAAACATATATTTTAGCGAAGAGGATGTTCGTTGAAACATTATAAAATCTCTCGTAGCCATTACTGCGGCAAAAACCCAGGAGAGGAGTCCAATTGCTGTCACGATATAATGACTGGATACTGAAATCTTATCTGTTAAGCTGAATTGAGCATTTCCAGACAACCCAGCGTGCAAGAACACGATTGAAAAAAGGAGAGGGACTATTTTTAGTAGAGTATTAACGAATGTGACATCTTTGTAGAGTTTATCTTCTAGCTCTTTGTTCTTAAATACTCGCCCAGACATAATCCCTTCATTTCCACTACTTTAACTTGATTGACACCATTTTCTTCGAAACATATTTCTGGATCCCCCTATGGATAATACTCTGCTATCTTCTCGGTGTCGCTCAGTTAGGCGATGTGATCAGCAAACTAAGTGGTCTCAACATTAGAAACATTGGCACCGGAAACCCTGGGGCATCCAATATATTTTATGAGATAAGTCCCCTCGCAGGAATTACAGTATTTTTTCTGGATCTGTGCAAAGGGCTAGTCGTAACTTTGCCATTGACCTTGGCCGATCAACCCCCATGGATCTCCAGTCTCTCTATTCTCAGCTTAATGGCCGGACATCAGATAAGATTTCCATTCCGAATAAGTGGAGGAACAGGGATGGCAGCCGGAATGGGTGCAGCCGTAGGTCTTATACCCCTAGGTGCCATCATAGCGATACCCCCAGCAGCCGCAATTCTTTTACTCACCAAAAGACCCAGCTACACAGGAGTTTCAGCGTTTATCATAAGTGTGCTAGCCGACTGGTTTATAAATACCAATCTTCTAAACTCCTCTACTATCCTACTGCTTTCAACAGCTATTCTGGTGAAGTTTAAGTTCCAATACCGAAAACTCTGAGTATTGAAACGACCAATATACTGAAACTATTTTTGGGTACCCCTGGTTGAAGCTGGTACCAGAGCTGATACGGAAACACTAAGAGATTCAGACAACTTTACTAGTGCCCCAAGAGTAAGGTTCTGTTTCCCATTTTCTACCAAACTGATATAGGCCCTATCAACTCCTGCGATATCTGCAAGTTGTCCTTGATTCATCCCTCTTGCCTTTCGCAAATTTTGTATATTATTTCCTATCCCAATTAAAACCTGGTCCAATCCATCGAAGTCAGTCCCTATATTCAGATTTTTTTCCAGTAGGCTTAACCCTGAGGATAAGTCCTGAGCCACTAATTGCCCACTATAATCATCTTCGCAAATACCTGAACCACCCAGAAGAATGACAGGATCTTTATCTAGATCACTCAGTGCCGCTATAGCCTCATGAACCCTCGCTGCCCTATCGGCAGATGTTGCGGTTAGTATGATGGCGTCAGGTGATGTTTCTTCGGAAAAACGTTTTAAGTCCCCTGCCGGCATGGAAGATCCCAAGTAGTGCACTACCCAACCATTAATCTCCAAAATACTAGAAAAAAGTTTGGCCCCAAGAACATGATTTTCTTCTTCCACGCAAGCCACCAAGGCAGAAAACCCATTTATCGATAGATGTGGAGTATTGTCAGACACTTTGTCTGTGAGTCCCATTACTATCTCGCTCGCCCTATGTTCATGAGCAATCGTTATCACACCATCATGCCAAAGCGACCCAATTTTATTCATAGCTTCCACGAAAACAGACTCGTAAATATCCATAGCAGAAAACTTATTTAAATAAGCTTCTTGAAGTACCAATTCGCTTTCAGGGGCATCTCCCGCAAGCAACGCATCGGTTAACTTATCGACTAGATGATTTGTCACAGCACATTTCTCCTAATTAGATAGACAAGTCGCATGTAACATGCCCAAGTCTCATACGAATCATACTTCTCCGGTAACCAAAAATTCTTATGAGTGATTTCTTTATAACCAAAAAATGTATCAGCCTACCTAGAGGGCCTCCTGGAACACTGTACCGAACTATATCTCTCATTATCGAGGTATTCTCTGAGGTTGATTCGACAAAATGGCTATGTATCCATAGCTTGTAGGGCCCACTTTTTTGAATATCTACAAATGACTCATGTGGATCCCATTCAAGAATACTGGTTCTCCATTTTATTGGGATAAACCATAGTCGAATCTCATAAGCAATCTCACACTCCTTTGAAACTGACAGAGGAATTTCAGTGATCTTAAAATTCAACCAAGACGGAGTAGTTAACCCGAGATTCAGAGGAGATGAAAAAAAATTAAAGGCTTTTTCCTGATCAGAGTTTAATGCAACGGAAGTTTTCAATTCGTATTGGGCTTTACGCCCATATTCAAGATCCTCATCAGTCGAATCAGATTTACTAACTACAATTTCTTCAGGATATATTTCGTCTTTGAGAGCAGGTTTAAGCGACTCATATTCGAACCTGAATCCAAATTTCAGCAGTTTCGATGGCAGTGCATTTTGGCTATTTGTCAAAACTACCTCCCCCTCCCCAAAAACCAATTTCAAGACAAACCTAGGCACGGGAATAATGAAGCGTGCGTTAGTTAATGAAGCCAAAACTCTAGCAAATTCTTTCCCGCTGGAACTGTGGGGAGATGTAAGGTTAACAGGACCATTTAATTCCTTATTATCTATACAGAATGTTATAGCCCTGACAACATCAACAACATGTATCCATGGAACTCTTTGTTTACCGCTTCCCAAATAGCTTCCTATCCCGAGATCAAAACTTTGGATCAACTGCTGCAACATTCCACCCTCACGCCCTAAAACAATCCCAATCCTTATGTTACAGACCCTAACTCCGAAATTTTTGGATCGGTTGGCAGCCGCCTCCCACTGTAAACATAGTTCGGATAAATAATCCTGACCAACAACGCTTTCCTCGTCTACAGATATTGACCCCGTGTTCCCATATATTCCAACTGCACTGGCTGAAATCAAAACCTTCGGCGGATTCTTGCATATAGAAATAGCATCCGATATTAAATTAGTAACCGTCACACGACTTTCAAAAAATTCAATCTTTTTTTTGCCCGTCCATCGTATTCCTGCTAAAGGCCGTCCCGCTAAATTTATTACTACATCGGTTTCCTCAAGATACTGTTGCAGACCTTCAGCATTTTTTATAGACGAAATGAGCTCCACACCATCCCCAAGCATGCCGGTAGCCTTTTCAATATCTCTCACCCATGCCGAAACCTCATGACCTTTCCCCTGCAGGAAAGCAACAGTGGTTTTACCAATAAATCCTGTTGCTCCAACAATAAGAACTTTCATTTCCTATCTCCCCTTGTTTTACGAGTGGATCTTCTAGAGTCAAAAGCCCAAATAACACCCACGAACATGAAGTATTCTCCTAGATCAATAATTGTCTTTCAAGCCATTTCCATGTATTATAGTACATATAGAAATCAATTAATAGTTACTAAGGGTCATCATGAACACGCAAACTTTATTTATACTCTCAAATTTAGTCGGTGGAGTAGCTGTATTGGGGGGGTATTACTGGGGAATAGCGTCATTTCCTGAATATCGTGAGGCGCTTTGGGGCGGAGTTCAAGGCACTCTTCGTACTATCCTCACCGTATCAATGATTTTTGCAGCGTCCGGATACTTACTATTTTGTTGTGTCAGTTTATTCAGGGATGGTCTGGTAAATTTTAATGACGCCAATAACATTGGACCACATGCAGTAGAAATTATGGTTGTCATATTCTTAGCCTCGGCAGCTCTGTGGATGCCATCTACTATTTATTATCTAAAGACTCAAAACACTATATGGTGGATTATTTCAATTGCATCTCTCTGGGTCACTGCCCTGGCTCTTTTGACCCTAATTTATATAACCGCCTCAACGGGTAGCGATTCTGTTGGCATCGGAACAAAATATCTGGCTATAGCTGGTTTGAGTTCAATAACATTTCATTGTCTTGTCTTTGACGCGATTATATGGACAGCTTTATTTCATAAGTAGAACAGGCCTTTAAAATGCAAACTTTTCTTCCTTACAACGACTTCAAAAAAACAGCTGCGTGCCTGGATAACAGGCGCCTGGGTAAACAACGTGTAGAAGCCTATCAAATCCTACGGATAATATCGGGTAAACGTACGAGTGGGGGATGGCTGAGACATCCAGCAGTACTAATGTGGAAGGGGTTTTCAGATGCCCTTGCAGCTTATCAAAATTCAATGATCACGGAGTGGATAGATCGTGGTTTCAATAACACTATGGAACTTGCAGAACACGAAGAAATATACAAACTCCCTCCATTCATGGGTGCAAATAAATTTCATGAATCACACAGATCTAACCTTCTCCGAAAAGATTTTGAATTCTACTCGAAATTCGGTTGGAATGTTCCCAATAATTTGCCATATGTATGGCCAGTCACAACATAAATTAATTTACCAAAAACAAGATTAGATCACAGGTAATCCTTTAAATGAAAATCAAACCCAACGTCATCATTGATTCCTACGTTCAAGACCAGATACCTAAACTAAAAACCGTAAATTCAAGAGACCTTGAATCGATGTTTGAGTCATTTACACCTGAAGACCTCGTTACGGAAAGTGGCATGACTGCCGAGGACTTAATTGATAGCTTCAGGTTATCACTGATAACTGAATCCCTCACTGATCAATACTCCAAAACTTTTCAGTTAGGAGCACAAATGTATGGAGCTCAATGGCTCCAAGATTATGTATTAGGTTTTTGGGAACCTGACGAATATGGTCATGCAGATCCATTTAAAAATATTTTGGTCGACTTCGGCATAAACGAAACCAATTTAAAGTTGGATATTGAGGAAGCGAAACAGGGAGTCGAATATCAGACGAAGCACACCTCTGGGTTTCATCCGATAGCTCTCACTACATACGGAATGATCCAAGAATGCATAACAGATTACTGGTACGAGCTACAGAGGGGATTTTTCCCGGCCAATAGCAACACATCAAAAGTCATCAGTAAAGTTAAAGGTAGAGAGGCTCTGCACACAGTGCAATTTCGCAACCTGACTGCGTTGCAACTAGAAGCAGACCCGGCTCTTTTAACTGAAGTAATAAATGCGACGACTACATTCCAAATGCCATCAAATCACATTCCCAATGTCTCTGACATAGAAGAAAAAACGCAAGAGTGGATACCAAAAATGAACGGCTCAGTGATAGAACTCCTCGCAAGAATAGTTGCGAATTTAAATCTGGCTTTGGATGACAATAAGAAACTGGGAAAATTACTTATTGAATATGCAACAGCTGGTGAACAGAAATTTATAGATCAAGTACCCAACACTCTGGTTAAAAAAGCTTTGAACACTTTTCCAGGGAGTCATGGAATAGTTGGGGAGGCAATGCTGGAGCAGCTTGGACTTACAACCCATGAACAAGAGGTTCCGATGAATCTGCTAGAGAAAATACAATTTAACCTTCGTAAATCGTTAAAGAGATATGTATACGAGAAACTAGATGTTGAGGGATTTCTAAAGAAATCAGAATCTCCTCTAGGGCCTTCGGGGTTGTCTTAAGTTTTGATTTCTTTAAGAAGACTAACAGGTCGTGCCTTGTCAAAACCGATTCTAAAAAGTTTCGCTCAATCAGGTATAAGCATAATCACCCCTGATGGGAAAACACATGAATTGGGTAGTGTTTTAGGCAATCCTATCGAACCCATTACTGTAAAAGATTGGGGATTCTTCTGGGACCTTGTTTCGGGATACGACCTAGGATTCGCGGAAGGATATCTGAATGGGAGATGGGATCACAACAACCTACCAAGATTATTTGAACATCTTTCCACACTGACATCTCAAGGTTTGGCAAGCGCAATTGGAGTATATGCCCCCTCCAAAATAGCCGCCCGTATAACTCAGCACGTAAAATCAAAAAACTCATTAAAGAGCGCGAAAAAAAACATCAGCGATCACTATGACTTGAGTAACGATTTTTTTGAGAGTTTCCTCGACAACTCTATGACCTATTCTTGTGGCATTTTTGAAAATAACGAAAATTCTTTGGATGTGGCTCAACAGACAAAAATTAACCACCTGCTTAACGCCGCAGGTGTCAGGTCAGAACAATCGATACTTGATATCGGATGTGGCTGGGGTAGCTTGGCACTTAGTGCCGCCACAAATTACTCGTTAAATGTTTCTGCAGTTACTTTATCAAAGAATCAATTTGATTCATTCAACAAAAGGATTGGAGACAACAATTTAACTCACGTAATTGACCTAAAACGTATGGACTACAGAATGATGGAGGGAAAGTTTGACCACATATTTTCAGTGGAAATGCTTGAAGCCGTTGGACACAATGGTGTTGATACATTTTTCGAAAAATGTTCCAACCTTATCAGGACAAATGGTTCTCTACAGATACAGGTAATAGTGGTCCCCGACGACCGATACGATACCTATAGAAAAAATTGCGACTATATACAAAAATACATCTTCCCTGGCGGGCTATTACTTTCAGAGAGACTATTAAACAATTCAGCTGCTAAATATGGTTTTGAAATTTACCGCAGTGAAGAGATTGGCCACCACTATGCAAAGACTCTTGCAAGCTGGAGAACTAATCTTGAATCCAACTGGCCAGCCGTTAAACAACTAGGATTCAAAGAACGCGACTTCCGAAAATTCTTTTACTACTTCAGTTACTGTGAAGGAGCTTTTCAGTCAGGGCATATAAATACTTTGCAAATTTCTTACAGAAAACAATAGCCCAATGTTAATAGATAAGGTTATTGAAAGTGGAATTCTTCCTGATTGGGCTCTTCGATATGCGGTAAGGATAGGATTAAAAAGATACAGCAACCGTATAAAAAGGTTAGATCCCAGCCAAATTTTGCAGGTGCAAAGTTCATTCCTGAAAAAGTCGCTTTCTGGATCTATTGCCTTGAGCGCCGCAGAAGCTAACGTTCAGCATTATGAAGTGCCTGTAATCTTTTTTGAACATGTTCTCGGTCGAACGATGAAGTACAGCGGCTCATATTGGCAACGAGAAGGTGACGACATAGAAGTCGCAGATAACGAAACGCTTGACAATTACATTGATAAAGCATCGATTGAAAATGGACACTCAATCCTTGATTTAGGCGCAGGATGGGGATCCCTGGCAATCAAAATGGCGGATAGATACAGAAATTCTGAAGTGAAAGCACTTACTAATTCTAGTATTCAAAAAAACTTCATTGATCAACGTGCAAATGAATTAGGCCTCGTTAATATCAAAGTAATAAAGTCAGATATTAATGATTTCAAGACACATGATCGTTTTGATCGAATCACATCGATTGAAATGTTTGAGCACTTAAGAAATCCCAAAATGGTTATAGGGAAGATTAATGAATGGCTAGATGACGAAGGCAAACTTTTTATACAAGTATTTTCTCACCGGTCCTTCCCACAGTTTTTTGATAACGCTCAAACATCTTGGATGTCCAGACATTTTTTTACTAATGGAATGATGCCGTACAAGAATTTTTATAACGATCTGCAAATTCCTCTCCAATTAGATAGCACCTGGACTATATCGGGAATTCACTATCATAAAACTTTGGAATTTTGGCTTTCCAACCTCCACAAAAACAAGAAAAAAATACTATCGGATTACAACGATGATTCTTACCTAAGCAGATACAGATTATTTCTGATTTTTTGCTCTGAACTTTTCAGATTCAACGAAGGAAAAGACTGGTTTGTTGCTCAACATTTATTTTCAAAAAGAGTAGATATCCCTTGAAAATTGCAATTATAGGGTCCGGCATTTCCGGTATTTCTGCAGCATACAACCTGGATAAAGAACATGAGATTGTTATTTATGAGTCAAACCCTCGTATTGGAGGCCACACTAACACGGTGTCCGTTGAGGATGAATTGGGTAACCCCTGGAACATTGATACAGGATTCATTGTATTTAATGACAGGAATTATCCCGGTTTTTCTAAGTTTCTAATAGAATTGGGAGTTAAAAGTTTTAAAACTTCCATGTCATTTTCATTCACTGACTACTCAAAAAACATAGCCTATGCAGGAACATTGCTGGGTTTGACTCCCTCCCTCACCAACTGGACCTCAGGCGGCCCAAAAACTCTTTTCAATATCTACAAATATTCCAGAAAGCTCAGAAGAATACAGCTGTCTGATAGCCATGAAAGTCAGTCTATTACTGACTTTCTTCGACATGCGGGATGCCCGAACGAAGTCATCAACAATTATTTCAAGCCGATTGCTTCTGCTATCTGGTCCTGCGATCAAAAGGCCGCTGAGAAAATACCCGTTAGTACATATGCAACTTTTTTTGACAATCACGGACTTCTGCAACTTACGAACCGACCGAAGTGGTATTCCGTGGTAGGTGGAAGTATCACCTATTTAAATGCCTTTAAAAATTGCTTCCGAGGCACAATAAAAACAGGAGAGGAGGTGATCAGGGTTTTAGAAAAAGAAAATAGCGTGTGCGTTACCACAAAACAAGGAATATCCGAAAGTTTTGATTACGTCATCGTATCAACCCACGCAGACCAAGCTCTAAAAATTGTCGAAAACATATCCAACGAAAAATCCAATATATTACAGGCGATTCAATATTCAATTAACAAGATTTATCTTCATACTGACTTGACGTTCATGCCAAAGGAAAAAAGGCTATGGGCTTCATGGAATGTAATTAGAGAAGAAAGCAGAAATTTCACTGATCACACATATACGACATACAATATGAATTTACTCCAATCCATTGAATCAAAAACAAGATTCTTAGTCACTGTCGATCCTGAGAATCCGCCAATCAAATCTGATGTTTTGTATCAAACAACTTTTAGCCATCCTATGCTGTCACACTCGGAGAAATCAAAATCAAAAATCATTCCCATACTCAATAAGAAGGGAAAAATAAAATTCTGTGGAGCATACACTGGGTATGGGTTTCATGAAGATGGTTACAAATCAGGAATAGAAGTGTCGGAGATAATCAAGTCTGAAACAAGTCGAGGATCATCTGAATAATTCATTTATTGCTTCAGGTTACCTCGTACACAATAGGTCAAGACCAGCGTTACACTCTTTCCGGTTCAAACATACGATGCTGTTTCTCAATCTGCATCAGTTGGAAAGAGGGGAATTAAACATTTGGCCGCTGTCCTATAACGGCGGCGGACTAATTCAGATTCAAGATTCAGACTATATAGACGATTCCCATAAAAGTATTAGAACAAAATTATCAAACTACTTCGAAGGAATAGACGATAAAGACAATATTTTTATTCTCACCACTCCAAGCATTTTTCGATACTCATTCAACCCTGCGACCTTTTACTTCCGCCTTACCATAGACAAAAGTATCCGTGACGCTGCTGTTGAGGTTCACAATACATTCGGCGAATCTCACATTTATTACCTAAACGATAAATCGCTAGATAGTAAAAATATTGAATACATTTCAACCAAGCAATTTCATGTATCACCCTTCATTTCCAGAGAAGGCACATATACATTTAGATTTTCAATTTCAGATGACAGCGTCGAAATACATATAAAGTTGAACCAAGATGATCAGCCTTTAATAACCACTGAATTCTCCGGCAATTTAACACCAATACGAAAATCCTCCTTATTCAAGATGCTGCCAAAATTGGTTGTAACAGTGTTACTAACTGAATTAAGAATACTAAGAATTGCCCGGGTATTATTTTTCAAAATGAAGATAGATTTTTATAAAAAACCGATCCCAAAAGAAGATAACCATGTAGCTCCTGCTAGAGGCTTTATATCAAAGATAAAGTTTCCATTCACGTGACTGTTCTAACAACGTTTAAAAATACATGGCTATTGAAAATCCTGTTCTTCTCTTTAATCTCCCTCACTATAATTACATTAACCGATGTTCACTTTGTTGAATCACATGTCCCTTATATGGCACTTGATGAAAATGAAACACTCGAAAAAGCTCTGGCCCTAGATGAAATCCAAATATCGAAAGTCATCTATCAGATATTGAATGAGTCAGCTGAACAGTCGTGGATCACATTTGAAGGCAAGTCAGGACAAATTCTACATTTAGAGATTGGATTACCAGCTCTAGAACAAGTCAGAGATTTCCGACCAACAATAGTTCTTATCGAACCCAGTGACCCGAATCACTCCCCTATAGAGTTGACACAATCGTACGTCAGCACAGATGGAGCACGTTTAACACCATTTCATGAACCTTTTACTGATACAAATTCTTGGGTTTTAACTAAGAGAGAAATTTCTCTTACTGAAACGGGTAGGTATTATCTGGTAAGCCTAGATGAAGAAAAAAATACTGGAAAATTATGGGTAGCAATAGGCAAAGAAGAACGCTTTGGTATGAGTGACATAGCTAGTCTGCCATCAAGCATATGGGAAGTGAGAAAGTTTCATGAGAATCGTGAGAACGGTAAATCAAGCCCATGGACCCACAAATTCTTTTTACCTTTATTAGTACTATTAATAGCTATTGGAACTGTGGCTCTAAGCATACTGGTATTAAAACTTAAGAAATCAAATTAGGATACCAGAACCGGGTTGAAGTAAACCAAACGTTAAGATTATCGGCTGTAATATGACTATTTCGATTATAGGGGCCACTGGACATTTAGGACATGCCCTAGCAAGACGTATAAACGATCTAAAAATACCCCTACGCATAGTATGCAGAAATACATCAAACGCAGAATATTTTGAGAAAATTGGCCTAGACGTCGCGAGGGCCGATTTAGAAAATGTGGAAAGCCTGACGGAAGCGATATCTGGCTCTGAATACGTAATACATCTCGCAAGCAAGATCTCGGTTATGCCATTAATGAGAAAAGCGTTGACCCGTACTAACGTTCAGGGAACAAGAAACGTAATACAAGCCTGCATGAAAACTGGAGTGGAGAAACTGATATATGCCAGTTCTATACAGGCTATATCTCCAGGCCCTGGAGACAAACAAATTAACGAAAATTCTGAGATTGACCCTTATCTAACACACGACGACTACGGATTCAGCAAAGCAAAAGCTACGATAGACGTTTTGCAGGCAGCACACACGGGAAAACTTAGAACCACTGTGCTGTGTCCTACTGGGATAATAGGGCCCCATGACCCCGGATCTTCACAAATCGGTAAATTTTTGAAAGTACACATGAAATTCGGTACATATGCATTTGTATCAGGAGCCTATGACTTTGTAGACGTACGTGATGTTTCTAATGCCATAATAGACAGTACAACTATGGGGGCGGATGGTCAGCATTATCTTCTATCGGGAAGTAAAGTCTCGGTCAAAAACTTTTTGAAATACATATGCGAGTTGACGGACAAAAGAATGCCGATAATTCGCATCCCCAATTCATTAGCCCTTATTGCAGGCCATACAAACGGGTACATAAATAGATTTATCGGGCGAGAGACGTGGTTCACTGCAAGCTCACTTCGGACAATATGGAGCAACTCAGAGATCTCTTCCAGCCTCGCAAAAAAAGACCTCAACTTTCAATCCAGACCTTGGCAGTCTTCCATTAGAGACCAGTTAAATGATCTGACTAAGAGATCTTCCAACCAGCGTTTTTAATACCGGCAAATACATAGGCTCATCTCACAACTGTTTCTTAAGTAACCTACGAACATGTATATTAAAATCCACATAATTGCACTCTCATATATATTTTGATACACTATCTTGTGTTAAAGAACAAATCACCAAAGGATGTGTGTGTTATGAAACATATAAGCAAATGCGAGAGATGTGGCGGGAACATCGTTGAATTTAGGCAATATGAGGGGCCTGAACTGCAATGTTTAATGTGCGGTCGAAAATACGAAGAAAGGATTGTATATCGGAAAAAAACTGCTGCCTGATTAAGAAAACAAAAATTAGAAAGGAAACTTCAATATGACAAATCAAAACGAAAAAATGAGTGCTTGGATAGACCTAGCGCAAGGGCTATACACATTCCTAAATGAAAGAAATACGACGATACATTATTCCTTCGAAAATCTAAACGTGTCAGTACCTCAGACCACTGGGGATTCGTCCCCAAGAGCAGAATGGTCTTTGAATGGAAGTGTAAGCCTCAGTACATCGGAGAACCTCCACTCCAGAGGTAATGATGACTAGCAGCGCTCAGAAAAATATCTTTTACATGAATGGTCAAGTCAAGGTTAAAGGCCCTGCACTCGATCTCTCATTAACTTTTGAAGGCAACAATATAACTATTGACGTAACGGAGCTAGATCCAATTGCATTGAAAATCGTTGTCCAGTCCGCCTCAAAAAGGATCATGTTAGAAAAACTTGCCAACTTGTTAAAAGGATTTAGAAAGACTTTGTTCGTTTCTTTAAAAGGCGAAATTGCTTTCGTAATAGGGCACGGAGCAAAGCCAAGTCTTCTCAGCAGAGTGGGTTTATTTCCTGGTATAGAAGTAAAAAGCATAAAAACATCAGCAAAATTAATAAGAGGTTCCTACAATGAATTTTGATTGGAAATTAAGTTCTTCGGACGCCAACACTATGGGGAGTCCAGTGAGGGAGTTAGTGCTTCGCATGGATACCAACCTGAGAGAAAACGGATTACCTATAGAAGGTTTTGAGTTTTTACATAGTTCGTCAAAAATGCTGGAAATCACCCGTCAGATTGAAGATGAACTTTCACGATCACCTGAGAGTGCTACTCTACATGTAGGTTTCCAAAGAATTGATAAGGTCGATAACGAGCTTGATAGATATAACCAACTGAGAAATAGTGGCACGCAGGTTTACGCTTATGGAGTAGGTATACCCACCCCAGATCAACTATCTGTTGTGGATGATTGGATATCTCTAGCTTTCTCAGTTTCAAATGTGGAAAATCAATGGTTTTTAGTAAGTGAAAGTCCTACTCCGATAGCTTTTGTAGGTTGGGAAACCTCTAAAGAGCTTTTCGGCCAAGGAAAGTTGTCTAATCCTGAGAAAATGTTTGAAGGATTTGTGTCGTCAGATGAACGGGTGATCAAATCTCTTATCTCACACTTAGATTCAGTAAGACTAAGAAAGCAATTGCAGCCTATGAGTGTGGACACAATAGCTATGGAATTGGAAGGCAAGGTGAAGAAAGTCATGGTTATCACTCAGGATAAACCTGCCGATAAACTTTCGCCGGGAACAAAGCAATCTTTAAACTCATCTGTTTCTCTTTGCAAAGCCCTCGAAGCGGAAGTTACTCTGTACGATTTATCGGCAGCTTCCTATTTCGTAAATCCAGGCCCTCCAGGAACAGCCTGGACCGGAATCAATTTATCAGGAAATGAAGTAGAGTCACTCGGTAGATCTCACCTCAGCAAGCAAATCATAGAATTTCAAAACGAGGGACTGAATGCCAACGCTGTACTCGCGGGAAAGCATGGATTTCAGGCCATAGAGGAAGCGGCAACCAGAGAAAAAGCCGATGTTGTCATAGTGCCACAATATTACGAATACCCTAACCTTGTGGACAGAATTGTTGGCAACACACTAGGACAAATAAAGAACTCTAATATTCCTCAACTAATGATTTCAACTGAGGACGGACATTTCAGGCAGTTAAATACATCAGCAGATAGAAATTGTGAGCTAACTCCTACTAATAGTTCTGATGTTTTGGAAAAATTCATATCACATCACGTTTAAGACTTAGGACTTTACATGAACATAGCTATAACGGGTGCTTCGGGTTACATAGGTTCGCGCTTGACAGAAAAAATGTCTGCCGGACCCAATAAATTAAGATGCTTAGTCAGAGACAAAACAGCATTTGTGGAACGTTTTAATCATCCGTTAATAGAGGCAAAAGAATGTGATCTACTCAAGCCAGAGACCCTCTCAAATAAATTAGAAAATATTGATACAGCTTTTTTTCTTGTGCACTCTCTGGCTTCCGACAATGATTTCGACGAAGACGAGGTCGCTTGCGCTCAAAACTTTTTGAATGAGGCTATAAATAGTGGTGTTAAAAGAATTATTTACCTTGGAGGACTAACAGCAAAGACAGATAAAATTTCCAGGCATCTGTCCAGTCGATTAAGAGTGGGAGAGCTGCTTAGATCATCCTCTATAGAATGTATAGAATTCCAAGCTTCAATCATTATTGGAAAAGGGGGATTATCCTATGAAATAATGAGAAACCTGGTTGAAAGGCTCCCTGCAATGATTACGCCCAAATGGGTCTCTTCTCTGGCTCAGCCTATTTGGATCGAGGACGTAGTGGATTATCTTTCTCTTTCCATTGATTCACATTTCGAAGGGAGTAGGGTTATTCAGATTGGAGGGCCTGACAAAGTATCTTATAAAGATCTGATGAAAGAATACGGCCGCCAACGTGGAATAAAACGTGCCATGATATCCGTACCCGTTTTAACCCCTCATCTGTCAAGTCTATGGCTAGGTTTAGTAACTCCTGTGTACGCAAGGGCAGGGAGAAAGCTAATCAACAGCTTAACTTCGGACAGCATTGTGACTGAAAAAAACGGAATGGAAATATTTCCAATTACCCCAATAAACTACAAAGAAGCTATACAGAATGTACTTAAAGACTCAGAAACGGGACCTGTATCACGTTGGTTCGATGCCAATTCCTCCGCCAGTAAAACCCCAAAAAAAATTGGTTTTGGATCTAAAAATCTCTCAGATTTCAAATACAGATTCGAAGACACCCGGTTTGTAGATGTGCAAGGAAACATATCTGATGCTATAAAACCCATAAATGAAATCGGAGGTCGAAATGGGTGGTACTACGCAAATATTTTGTGGCGTATCAGGGGCTGGTTTGATCTTTTGATTGGAGGGGTTGGAATGCGCCGATCAAGGTTGATGAAAGACAAATTTCTGATCGGAGATACCCTAGACTGGTGGAGAATTATTGACACAGTAGAGAATACAATGGTCACATTTCTGGCAGAGATGAAACTTCCTGGTGAAGCCACACTTAAATTTGAGGTTGAGAAGCGCGATTCCTCTGTAAGAATATGGCAGACTGCATCGTTTTATTCTAATTCTTTAACGGGACACCTATACTGGTACTCTCTGTTACCACTTCACGCGTTCATATTCAGAGGAATGATTAGATCCATAGGCTCCAAAGTTTTGAATAATCAAACGGGGACTCGTTGACCCAAAGAATATATGATCCATACAATGCATCAGACTAGGAAGAAAAAATACACACCTTGGCAACCAAGGTGTGAGAAGTAACACACTCAATACAGTAATTCTCTACCAGAACTTAATGACTGACAAAATATACAGAAAACCTATACCAATTCCGACTCCAGAGTCCGACTTCTTTTGGGCCAAGGTCAGTCAACACGAATTATGGATACAACGTTGTGTTGACTGTTTGAAACCCTTCTTCTATCCCAGAATGGTTTGCCCACACTGCCTCTCAGACAAGATTGAATGGTTCGAGGTGAGTGGACGAGGGTCCTTATATTCCTACATGATTAACCACCGCCCAGCACCAGGTTTTGAAGAAGATAGTCCATACGCAATAGCCATAGTTCAGTTGGAAGAGGGTCCAAGAATGATGTCCAATATAGTGGGTATTGAAAATACCCCAGAAAATCTTATATTGGATATGCCATTAAGAGTCGTTTTTGAAGATATTACTCCAGCCATAACAATCCCGAAATGGCGCCCTGATGAAACTATAAAATACGGTTAACGATAACGCCAAAGTTCGAAAAAGTGGATATTGAAAATGGAGTCACTCAGGTATAAAGCTGCAATAGTCGGAGCTTCAGAAACTACTGAACTCGGTATTATTCCCGACAAAACTCCATTCCAACTTCATGTCGATGCCTCCGTAAACGCCATCAAAGATTGTGGTATCGATAAGCAAGAGATAGACGGCATCGCTACAACTATGAATCCTGCTTCTCTCGCCCATTACCTCGGTATAACCCCCAAATGGATAGACAATACTCAAGTGGGGGGAACCTCTTTTCTGATACATGTAAGACATGCAGCTGCTGCGATTGCAAGCGGACTCTGTGAAACAGTACTCGTATCGATGGCCGAAAGTGGGAGAAGCAGAGTGGGAGACACCTCCCTTTCAACCTTTTCTGAACCAACTCTAGAAGGTATGAAAGATAGTAGCTTCCCAGGGCAGTTTGAATCAATTTATGGCGTTTACGGACCTACAACCCAATTTGGTTTGGGAGTATTGCGATATATGAAGGAAACTGGTACCAGCCACGAACAACTGGCCTCCGTTGCTGTTGCTCAACGCAAATGGTCTAACAAAGTACCTAGAGCCATGTACAGAGATTTAATAACTGTTGACGACGTTCTTGAAAGCAGAATAATTTGTTACCCATTTCATCTTCTAGAGTGCTGCCTAGTTACTGATGGGGGAGGAGCATTAATAATCACAAAAAGTGATAGAGCAACCAATTATGCCAAGAATCCGGTTTATATATTAGGTACAGGTGAGTCTGTTGAAACGCCAATAGTTAGCCAAATGTACGATATGACCTCCTCGACTGCCTTTAAAATTTCTAGTAAGAAGGCATTTGAAGAGGCCGATGTTAGTCACAGTGATATAGACCACTTGATGATTTATGACGCATTCGCCCATCTACCTATTTATGGTCTAGAAGATCTTGGATTCGTATCTAGGGGAGAAGCGGGGGCATTCATAGAACAGGGAAACACCTCTCCCGGCGGTGATTTACCCATGAACACCAATGGAGGAGGACTCTCATATACTCATACGGGTATGTACGGGATGTTTGCAATCCAAGAATCTGTTAGGCAGGTAAGAGGTGAGGCTGCTCATCAGGTGCCCGACGTAAAATTATCTTTCTGCCAAGGAGTCGGGGGGATGTTTATGGCGGCAGGAAGCCTGATATTTACAAATTCCTCACCACACTAGAAAGAATTTAAGAATATTAAGAGGCAACATTGACCGAAATACTCTGTTACGAAAATAGTTACTTAAAAGAGTTTGACGCCATAGTTACACATGTTACTGAGACCGGAATAGCCCTGGATCAAACGGCATTCTATCCAGGGGGAGGCGGGCAGCCATCGGATACGGGGTTCATCATCTGGGAAGACGGTAGTTCTTCAGTGCAAAAACTATCCAGAACTGGTGGCCTGCTTATACATAAACTCGATGGCGAAATCCCGAGCATAGGCACAAAAGTACATGGGGCATTGGATTGGGATAAGCGTTACCAGCTAATGAGAACTCACACAGCTCTACATATTCTATGTGGTGTTGTTTGGAGAGATTATGGAGCTTTGGTAACTGGAGGTAATATGACTCCATTGTCAGCCCGGATGGATTTTGAATTGGAAAATATGTCCTCTGAATTTGCCGTGGAAATGGAAAAATTAATCAACAAAGAAGTCGAAGAGGCAAGAGAAATAATTGTTGACACACTTCCTAGAGAGGATGCATTTAAAATTCCGGATCTAATTCGTTTGAAGATTAACAAGTTACCCCCCACCATAGAAGAGGTCCGGACTGTCGACATAGTGGGGTTAGACCTTCAGGCAGATGGAGGAACACATGTTGCCAACACACGTGAAGTAGGTCCAATTCAAGTAGTGGGACATGAAAGCAAAGGCCGGATAAACAAAAGACTTAGAATTGAACTAAGCCCATAATTTTGCTCTACCAAATTTCTAGAAATTGCAACACTAAATAGAAATCTCCAAGACCAAACATTCCTAATAAATTCGACTTTGAGCGAAGATATCTATAATCAGTTTCAAATCAAAAATCCCATAGAATCACTCTAGAGAACTTCTTCTGCAATTCTCTCCAATTCCAAAGCCATTTCGTCTTCCGTCTCCTTAAATTCTGGCCTTACTACAACTCTATTTGCCCCCGCATTCAGATAATCTTGTGCAGCATTTCTATCAGGCGGCTGTCCATAAATAGTAATCGAGATGTCATTCGGATTTCTGCCTCGATTTTTAGCGAGTGAATCCAATTCCCGTCTGCTTGTTTCCACATCTTTAGGAGTGACTCTGTTTGGCAACCACCCATCTCCAACCTCGACAATACGGCGCAAAACGTTTTTAGCCATACCGCCAATTAATATTGGCGGATGAGGATTCTGAGCTGGCTTTGGAAACATTTTCACAGGGGGGAAATCATAATATTTACCATGAAATTCGGCCTCCTCCTTTGTCCAAAGCTCTTTTAATGCAAGAAGAGATTCTTTCGTCTGAGTCCACCTATGATCAAAGTCCCCTCCCATCAGTTCAGTCTCCTCTCTCAACCATCCCGTGCCTATTCCGAAAAGAAATCTACCACCGCTGAAAAGGTCTAATGTAGATACTGTTTTCGCAAGAACCAAGGGATTCCTTTCAGGAACCAAAGTTATCCCAGTAGCTAACTTAATTTTGGTGGTCGCTCCAGATGCCTGGGCGAGAGCAATAAATGGGTCTGCAAAATGTGCATAGGTCCAAGGTATGACCCCATCCTCCGAACCTGGAAATCTACTGGTAGTATTCACTGGAAGCACAGGATGTTCCGCGTACCATATCGATTCAAATCCTAAAAGTTCCGCCTTTGAGGCCATAAAGGAAGCGTTTACCTTATATGCGGGTAGTGGCGTCGAAATTCCAATAGTCATAAAGATCTCCTTACCATGGAACAACCTGATTTCTGTTACGGATCATATTAAACTACCTAAACTAGTCAAGTGCACGTTAGATTGATGACAATAAAGCTTCCTACTTAGACATCTCTAAGAATTATTATGTTCAACCTTTAATTTCAGGAAATGATTAGAGCACCTGAAATAGAAGTAAAGTCATGTTAACGAATCATTAAGGAGACCGACATGCTAGATATATTGATACACAACGGGACCATATTGGATGGAACTGGAAATCCTGGTTTCAAAGGGGCTGTTGGCATTACCGAGGACACAATTTCACTCCACCGAGGTGATATATCTAATGTCGAAGCACAACGATACATAGATGCCGAAGGATACGTTGTGTCTCCTGGATTTGTAGATCTTCATTCACACGCTGGTCTAACCATTTTGGGGGCGCCACATCATGACCCTAAGATCCGCCAAGGTGTCACTACAGAACTGATCGGAATCGATGGGATTTCACATGCCCCTTTCAAAACACGGGAGGAACTAGAGCGATATATTTGGTTGGATTCGGGTCTAAACGGATACCCTCCGATGCCACCCGATTGGCTAACCGTGAGTGACCTTTTATCTAAGTACGAAAACACAGTCGCAGTCAACGTAGCTTACATACTCGGCAATTCTCCTGTGCGCATATGGAGTGTGGGATGGGAACAAAGACCTGCTACTGATGCCGAAATAGCGAACATGAGATCAGTTGTGAGAGAAGGCATGGAAGAAGGAGCGTATGGAATATCTACTGGGCTCGATTATCCCCCCGGAGCGTATGCATCAACTAATGAATTAATAGAACTTTCTGAAGAAAGCGCTAAATTAGGAGGCTTTTACCATACCCACACGAGAGCTAGTTTAAAAGAAAAAGGCGTACTAGCTCCATGGGAAGAATCTATAGAAATAGGACATAAGTCTGGGATCCCTATTCATCTAACCCATTTCAGACAGGGCTACCAAGGGGATGGAAGTCATTTAGATTACTTAGCCTTGGTAGATAATGCTCGAGATAACGGTCTGGATGTCACTTTTGATTGTTATACCTACCCATATTCTGGAACCACGATAACAATTGGCTTCCCTCATTGGGCAAAAGACGGAGGCCCGGAACGACTAATAGCTGCCCTTAAAGATCCTGACGATAGATCAAAAATGAAAAAAGAAATAACTATAGACAGACTGGAGAACAACTGGCTAACGAATTTTACTAAAGAAGCTAATAAAATTTATGACGGCTTGTTAATCACAGAAATAGCCAATCTCAGAAATCAGGATCCGGCTGACGCCCTCTTTGATTTACTACTGGATGAAAATCTTGGTTTATCTACGGTGGGACTTGGTACGAATCCTCAGACTTTACCAGCGTTCGTTTCGCATCCTGCAGGGATGGTAGCAAGCGACGCCATTTTATTTGGGGAATATCCAAATCCCAGAACTTATGGATGCTTTCCAGTCGTACTTGCTGAATTTGTAAGAGCTGAAAAACAGCTGAGACTACCTGAAGCCATAAGAAAAATGACATCATTCCCAGCTCAACGCCTGGGGTTGAAAGATAGAGGACTGATCAGAGACGGATATAAGGCTGACATAGTTCTATTCAATCCGGACACCGTAAAAGCACCTGCGACCAAGGAAAATCCAAAGCAATACCCAATCGGCATCGACTACGTAATCGTAAATGGAAAACTCGTAATCGACGAAGGTAATAACACCGGGGTCACTCCTGGTCGAGCCTTACGACGGGGAAGAGACTAGTCGAATTGAGATTAACGTCTTGTTAAGTTTAAATTTTTCAACAAAGGAGATTCTTAACTGATTAAAGGCCGATGTTGAACCCATGGCCTTGCCTCCTCAAAAGCAGCGCTTACTGCAAGAACCGTTTCCTCATCTCCATGTCTTCCTACGATATGTAGACCTACTGGCATTCCATCTGAATCAAAACCACAGGGCACACTGGCTGCTGTATAACCAATCGTGTTTATAGGATGTGTAAAAGGTAAAAATCCCCATCCTGGGCTGGGATATGGCTTTTGGCCCCCAATAGTCTCTGGATAAGCATCGGTAGGAAATGCTGTGACTGCCATCGTGGGAGATAGAATGACATCGAACTTATCAAATTCGTCCTCAAATAACTGAATCATCCTGTCTCTCTCACCCACTGCCTTCACGTAGTCCACTCCAGTAGTATTTGAACCGTGTTCGATCGCATATTTGGCGTACCAAGTAAGGGGATCTTCTTCGTCATCGAGCAAATGCCCCTGGGTAGCGTAAGCCCCGGCAGCAAAAAGTGTGAACCATGTATCGAATGCTCCCTCCAACTTTAGGTCAGATTCCATTACTTCACATCCCAGTTCAGAAAATACTTTAGCTGCACTTTCAGTAATAGTTAGAACTTCACTGTCAACTGCCGCATATCCATAATCTGGACTCCATCCAATTTTCAAACCAGATATTCCTCTAGTGACAGACGCTAAAAAATCAGGCACAGAAGACCTCAGGGACCCTGGATCCCGCGAATCATATCCCGCAATTACCTGTAACAGTAGCGCAGAATCTTTTACCGTTCGGGTTAGTGGACCTTGTTGGCTAGTGTAATTCGCCAGTGGAGAAGCTGGGACTCCAGAAAAACTGGAGACTCTTCCCTGGGTAGGTTTTATGCCATAAATACCATTAAAACTAGCCGGTATCCTAATCGATCCACCTCCATCACCTCCCGTCGCAAGCGAGGTCAGACCTGCAACAATAGAGGCCCCCGCTCCACCGCTAGATCCTCCAGACGTTCTATTCACATCCCACGGGTTACGACAGGAATCGCCCAGTCGATTCTCATTGGCACCTAGAAGGCCAAATTCTGGAGAGTTGGTCTTACCTAGCATAATTGCCCCAGCTTCAAGAACACGCTCTACAACTGCACAATCCGCCTCAGGAATTCGATCCTTATAGGCTAAAGAACCGCCCGTTGTACGAATCCCCTTTGTCATCTGGAGATCTTTGATCGAAATAGGGATCCCATGAAGTGCCCCCAACTCATCTCCATTTAACACTTTATCTTCAGCAATTTGGGCTGCTCGCAGCGCTGTATCAGCAGTTACTGTCAAATATGAATTTAGATTTGAATCAAGTTTTTCAATCCGTTCGAGGTATAGTTTTGTTATCTCCACTGGAGATAACTCCTTTGATTTTATAAGTCCCCCGATTACTGTTGCAGGTTCAAAAGCCAGGTTCTGATCTATCTCTGCCATTTTTTATCTCCATTTAAATATTTCAGCTATCGAAGTTTCTCCGTCAACCATCCGTTAGCGCTCCGTAGCTGCCTACGTGGTCAGGACTTACCATAAAATGCTGCGCTGCAGCATGCATGTCTCTAAAGCATTGCTGTAGTGGATTATCCATATTCAATGCGGATCCACCCGCAGCATGGAAACATGAGTCTACTATATCCACAGATTCTCTCGTCACCCATGCCCCCACCGCTCTAACTCTAAACTGTTCCGTCTGCGAAAGAACAGTTCTCGACTTAGCGACATCCCACGCCTGTTCAAATATGTTTTTTGAGAGAGACTCAATGGACCGCATCTTTAGGTCAATATTGCCTAACATCATTTGGAAATGAGGACTATCTCCAATCGGAGTTTGTCCGGGAACCCCTCTTGACTTGGATGAAGACAGAGATTTAATTTCTTGTATTGCCCTTTTTGCAGTCCCAATCGCAATCCCAGCATGCCCAAACACCACAAAAGCAGGTCTCTTAATTCTGTAAAGATCCCCTCCCCTCAATGGAAGGTCATCTCCTGACCAAGTAAGCTCAAGAGGGACATGTAGCTCTGAAACCGAATAATCGTTGCTCCCACTTCCTCTCAAACCCGCTACATCCCAGTTATCGATTATTTGAACTTCTGATGTCCTGAATAACGCTCTTATTTCCGAGGGCTTACTTTCGGACAAAACTTTGGCTCCTGCTGTTACCCACTCTGAGCCTTTTATGCCGCTACCGTAAGGCCACCTACCCGTCACAACATATCCATCTTCAGAGGGATTTGCCTCTCCAAACGACATCCCAACCCCAACGATCGATGGGTGAGATTTAGAAGATTCTTTGCCAAAAACTTCGTCTATCCCAGTGTCAGAAAGAAAAGCTCCGGCCGACCCAACGTTTGTTGCGCTCACCATGGTGCACCACGCAGCCGAGGTATCAATAGAAGCCAAAGCGGCCAATACTTCAAGCTGGGTAACAGGATCAGCCTCAGCGCCACCGAGCTCTGAAGGCAACTTCAACGAGAGAAGACCATTATCATGAATAGCACCCCAGCTATCTGGATGTAAGTAGCAATGTTCTTCACCGAATGAAACATTGCCAGCCACTGTATCCGCGACCGATGAAACAGCATCCAGCAAAGCTTGCCGCTTTTCAAATCGATCACCCGGCCATGTATTTAGCAATGTAAAACCTCGTGGCTAGGCAGGTATGCGAGATCTAGCCTGGTCTAACAATGACTCCTCTGCATCTTCAAGATTGACTGGGTCTGCACAGGGTTGAGGAACCGGGAATCCGGTCCGGTAGTAAACCTCTATAGTGTTTCCCTCAGGGTCAAGGGCATACATGCCAAATGCATTACCATGACTGACCGTACGTTCTATACGAACCTCTTCACTTTTGAACACTGTGTGAAATTGTTTCAACTCTGAGAGCGTATTAACGTAAAAAGAGATCTGTTGAACCATCTTCGATCCTTCCGGTACATCCCTTCCTTTCATCAAAACAAATTCATGATGTTCTTCTTCGGGATTAGATGACATGAAGACTATTCCCCTGTCCTCTGTTTCTTCATCCGTAATTTCGAGCCCCATTACACGTGAGTAAAAATCTCTCATCTTAAACAAATCATGCGTATATATCCCCACATGACCTAATCCTGCTACTGCTGGCATACATCACCTCCCAAAGCATTACTTCGTAGAATCCTAATAATATGGCATGGGTCAAGACAGAACGCCAAATGGGACATAAACCTAATACCTTATAGTCACAAAACACGGTCTCATCAACTGTAAATTAACGTCCTTTATAACCATAAATTTGTATGGTTATTGACATGAGAAATCACGATGCCATAATGGTGTAAATACAGAGACATAATAAGTTGTATTTTCTAAAAGAATAATTCACCTGTATTTGTGATAGGAGGTTGGTATGACTGTGACGGCGGAAAGAGAATTATTGGCCCATCTTTTGAGGCGCGCAGGATTCGGGGCAAGCAGTGACGATCTTGATGTATTTAGCGAAATTGGTTACGAAGCCACAGTGGAAAAGCTGATAAATGTTGATTCGGAAACTGCGGTCGATGAATATTCGTTACTTAGACGCCATCCTATTACTGAAGTCCCCGGTGGAGCATCTGGACCCGGTCAGGCTAACTGGCTATATTTCATGCTGAATACCCAGCGACCACTTCAAGAAAAAATGGCGCTTTTTTGGCATCATGTGTTTGCTACTGGAAACGCAAAAGTAGATAACTGCAACCATCTTTTGGATCAGATCGCCATGTTCCGTGAAGAGGGTATGGGGAATTATCGAAACCTTCTCGTTAATCTAGCCAGAGACCCGGCGATGATATTTTGGTTGGACAATAATGAAAACCACAAAAACGCTCCAAACGAGAATTGGGGACGTGAATTACTTGAACTGTTTTCCCTTGGCGTGGGCAATTACACAGAAACCGATGTCTTTGAGTGTTCAAGAGCGTTCACTGGATGGACAATTGGCGCGAAGATGCCTAGATACCCATACGGCCGACACCCCTGGAAATTCGAGTTTAGAGCAGAAGACCACGACTACACAGAGAAGACATTCCTTGGCCATACAGGGAACTTCGATGGTGAAGACATCATAGATATCATTCTCCAACAGGACGCATGTTCAAAATTCATAGCTCGACATCTCTACAACTTTTTTGTCGAAGATGAACCTCAAGTTCCCGCATGGAACATAGAAGCACCAAAAAATCCTGAGGCAGTGAACCAGTTAGCAAAAATACTCATTGACTCAGACTATGAGGTAAAACCAGCATTAAGAGCTCTGTTTAACTCCAGCTTCTTCAAAGAATCCGCCTACAAAAGAGTTAAGAGCCCGGTGGAAGTAGTCGTTGGAACTCTGAGACTAGTAGAAGATGTTCTAGGACCCGACCCGCGATTAGAATCCACCGCCAAGGAACCAGGATATATGGGCCAGGATATATTAGACCCGCCTAGCGTGGAAGGCTGGCATACGGGCAGGGAGTGGATAAATAGTGGGGCACTTGTAAAAAGGGTTAACTTCGTGTCCGATCGACTCAGTGACACCGCCCTACCGGGTGTAAAAAAGATCATTTCCAAAATTGCAGACTGTGACGGCACCATGTCACCTGAAGAACTAGTGGAAAAATGTTTGGAGCAGATGGGACCGTTACCAGTAAAGGACAAGACACGAGAAGAACTCGTCTCACATGCAAATGAACAGGGAAATATAACGTGGGATGAAAAATCCTACGAGCAATCTGCGGTGAGAGCCAGTGAAATGCTGGCGCTAATCGCGTCAACCAGGGAGTATCAGTTCGGATAAACACTATAGGCTGAACTGCAAGTAGAGGAGGCAAACATGGTAACGAAAGACAAAGAACCCGTAATAGTTGTTTTGCAGTTGTCTGGGGGAAACGACTATTTCAATACGGTTATCCCCTACAACGATAGCAATTACTATGACAACAGAAGATCCCTAAGCATCCCAGAAGCTGAGATGCTCACTATCGACGCAGAGTATGCTCTACACCCATCGATGTCACCTATGAGAGACATCTATAAAAAAGGAAACATGGCCATCATCCACGGTATTGGATACGCCAATTCTCCAAGGTCTCACTTCCGATCTATGGATATTTGGCACACGGCGGAACCAGATAAAGTAGGCACTGAAGGATGGCTCGGCAGAGCTATTCGTGAATTAGATCCAGAGAGTACAAATCCAGTTACAGCAGTCAATATCGGACAGGGTCTGCCTAGAGCACTAGTGACCCCTGGTGTCTCAGTCGCATCAGTAGCAGATTTATCAACATATGGACTATTAACAAGTGTAGAACAAGATGTAGTTAGAGAAAAAATGCTAACCCGCTTTTCTAACATGTATGGAGCTGCCCTGGGTTCCGGCCCTGTTTTGGATTATCTGGGCCAAACTGGAATTGATGCATTGAATGGAGCCGATATTCTGAAGGTCGCGCCAGACAAATATGAATCCAACATTGAATATGCTGATAATTCCATAGCAAGAAATTTGAGAGATGTATCAACTATTCATAAAGCAAACTTAGGGACGAGAGTCTTCTATACGCAGCATGGAAGTTTTGACACTCATGCAGCCCAGACACCTACCCATGCTCAGTTATGGCAAGAAGTTTCCACAGCTATACAAGATTTTTGGGATGATCTGGAAGAAACAGGGCATGACGAAAATGTCGTGATGTTCCTATTTTCCGAATTTGGTAGGCGGGTTAGGGACAACGGGTCAGGAACAGACCATGGTGCAGCCGGAGTTTCGTTTGTAATCGGGCCGAGAGTGAACGGAGGAATGTACAGCCGCTACCCTGAAACAAGAGCTGAGGCTCTCGAACAGGGAGACTTAGTTCCTAATCAAGATTTCAGGGGTGTTTATACTACTTTGCTAGAGGACTGGCTGGAGGTTGAGGCCGCTCCCATAGTTAATGGAGCATTTTCCAGCGAGAAGTTCATTCAATCCTCTAATTAGAAAAACGCATCATAGAGAATTTGCTCGGAGGCAAAGATGCTTACAACTACAGTCCAAGGCAGAACTTGGAATTTCAGTCATGCAATCGGAAGAAATGCAGCAGCAGGTAACGGATTTACCCAGCCTATGAGCATAGTCAGCTTTAAAGATGACTCAATATATGTGCTCAGTAGAGGTGGCGACGGCGCTGGAGGGGTGGTACAGCCGAACAAAAGAATCGGCAAAGTAACCATTGACGAAGAGTTTATTGGGGATTTTGGACACGGAGATTTTACGTGGCCCTCATCTCTGGCGGTGGACAGTAGAAGTCACGTTTACTGCACTGACGAACATACAAACACCGTAATCGAATACGACCCAGAAGGTAAAAAGATGGGTGAATGGGGAGACCCAGGCAACAAGGAAGGTAATTTAAATATGCCTTCTGGAATCGCATTTGACTCTAGTGACAATCTTTTCGTAGTTGATTCAGGAAACAACAGAATACAAAAATTTACCAGGGAAGGTGAATTTATCCTTACGTGGGGCGAAGCAGGGAGTTCAGAAGGCCAGTTTTCGGACCCATGGGGTATCACTGTGGACCAAAACTCTAACGTTTATGTGGCTGACTGGGGTAACAATAGAGTCCAGAAATTCACCCCTGAAGGAGAGTTCTTACTCTCGTATGGTGTCACATTCCCAGAAGATATGAGACTAAACCATCCATCAGATGTTGCAGTCGACAGTGAAGGCGACGTTTACGTGGTGGACTGGGGTAATAAAAGAGTACAAATTTTTGATCCAGAAGGAGAGATCCTCACAAGTCTCTATGGAGATGCGTACGAATTCTCCCAATGGGCCAAAGAGGTCGTCGAGTCCAATCCTGACGCATTAAAAGCCTATCGCAGGGTAGAAGACAAGTCATCTCTGGCAACTTTTGAAAGACCTACCTCTATCACAATAGACAGTCAGGACCGAATAATCGTATCTGAGAGCACTAGAGGTAGACTGCAAGTCTACGCCAAGGAAAAAGACTACTTAGACCCCCAATACAATCTTTAGAGTCTACGGCCTGAAAAGTTATTTGGAGAAATCGCAAGTACGAGTTCTCTGTTTGGAATTTGAAAAAACTCACAATTCGTTGGAACTCATAATATTCTCAGCGAACCAGTGTATGCGGGAAATCATTTCATCCGGTGGATAGGACCATATTGGACCATAGTATTCGCAGCCAGCGTCTCTGTACTCACATATAGTTTCCAAGCATAGAGAGGCGTCAGTAAACACCTCAAAATTCTGAAGGGCCCCTTTTATATCTTCCCTGATTCCATTATCTGTTCGGATTTCATGTAATTTCTGCAGTCCAGAAGCATAATCTGACGGTGTAATGTTAGTAGGAATCCACCCATCTCCATAAAGGGCTGCCAATTCCATCATTTTTGGTCCTTTTACGCCAAACCACATTGGGGGATGAGGTTTTTGTACGGGAGAAGGCAAAATTTCGGCACCTTTCGAACTAAAATACCTCCCACTGAAATCACTGGTCCCTCCTCGCCAAAGCGTGGTTATGAGCTCTAAAGCTTCCGATGTTTGTGCAACTCGCTTACCAGTGGGTAACCACTCACTAAACCCGTCAAACTCAGGTCTGTGCCAGCCTGCTCCAACACCAAGTATGGTCCGGCCACCAGATAACAAGTCTACGGTGCTTACAATCTTTGCAAGTTGAGAAGGCGGACGGAAAGGAAGAGGGGTTACCACTGTACCCAATTTAATCCTGGACGTCTGACCGGCGAGATATGACAAAATACTCCACGCATCTAGAGTTTCAGAACTATCTGGAAGCATGTAATGGTCCCATGAAAGAAACCCGTAAAATCCCGCTTCCTCCGCCGCAACCGCAACATCACGAATGAGTCCTCTATCCAAATATCCCTCTTTAACTGGGTATATTAAATTGAACTTCACCTAATCTCCTCATACTTCATACGACAGAATATTTACATTTAAACATCACCGAAAAATATAGCGCTTTTAGTTATTTATGAATATTTGCCAGATACTTGGGGAGTAGGATCATCAAAACCTTGATTCTGTCTTTCTAACCTTGTTTCACGCTCCCATTTGCGTCCGAGATCATCACTAACACCAATATGAAGTTTCCCCAAACCTTCTGTTTCTAGTTCAATCTTGTCCCCGTCCATAATTGGAGTAAGGCCTCTATGATTCGTGCCTGTTGCTACGACATCTCCTGGATTTAGAGTGTGTATTGAGGTTACCCATTCAATTACTCTTGGTATCTGGTGGGCCATATCATCCGTATTGAAATCCTGCTTCAAGTCCCCATTTACAGAAAGTTTTATATTAAGGTTTTGAGGATTATCAACCTCATCTGCTGTAACTATAAACGGGCCCATGGGAGCGAAAGTATCCCTTGATTTCATCTGATAAAAAACACCCCCACCAGAACCTAGACCCCGAGCAGACATATCAATGAAATTCATATATCCAAATATGTAATCAAATGCATCCTCAGCCCGCACTTGTGTAGCAGTTTTACCTATTACCAATGCCATTTCCGCTTCCGGCTCAAATATCGTAGCGGGCGCATCTGGCAAAACTATCGTTCCTCCGTCAGGAAGTACTGCATTGGGAGATTTATGGAAAGCGTTAATGGGAGCAGGGGCATCTCTTGTCCCATCCTCCATATAGTTAACCGCCATACAAACAATATTATGAGGATTTGGTGCTGGCGATTTAAAAGACACTGATGCAATCGGCACCCCTTCTGAAGATTCAACTACATCTTCTATCGCGCTCCTGTAACTTCCAAACGACTCTATAATCCTGTTAAGTAATCCCTGGGGATGGTTATGTTCGTTAACTGGAACAGCTTCAGATATGTCTACTATCTTGTCACCTTTCACAACACCCAGAGTAAAATCATTAAAAAATGCCAACTTCATTTCTTGCTCCTAAATTTCCAGATCTAGTCGTAACTCCCAACGGGGTGAATATAGCACCTAATTAGGTACAGGTCACCAACCCACTATTAAATTTAATAATAGAAGGGGAAATACCGCTCGAAGTAAAGAGAACAATAATCTCTCCATAAATGCTAGTATCCACAAAGAGTATCGAACGATGGCCTTTAGGAGAAAAAAATGACCAAAAGAGTGTTGATAACAGGAATGAGTGGACTAATAGGGGGATTGCTTAAAACACATCTAGAGGATAAAGGTGGATACGAACTTACAGCACTAAACAGAAGCCGTGTAGAAGGTGTAAAAACCTTCCAGTCTGACATCACAGACCTAGAGTCTATTACACCCGCTTTCGACAACCAGGATGTGGTAGTGCACCTCGCCGCATATCTCGGTTCACAGGAATGGGAACATCAGCACTCCGTGAACGTTGTAGGCACCTACAATGTTTTTGAAGCAGCCCGAAGGGCAGGAGTAAACAGAGTGATACTTGCCTCAAGTGGAAGTGCAATAAGAGGATTTGAGAGAGTATCTCCATATAAGGAAATTGCTGAAGGGAGTTACCACGAAGTCCCAAAGGATTTTGACATGATTACTCACGAACAAGTGCGTCCCGATGCTCTTTATGGCGCAACCAAAGTTTGGGGAGAGGCCTTGGGGCGACATTTTTCGGACGAATATAACCTTTCTGTAATCAGCGTGCGAATAGGTGTTGTTAAAAAAGAAAATAAACCCTTGAGTGTTAGGGAGAATGCGAGTTACCTAGGACACGATGATATATGTAACATGCTCAGACTCTGCATAGACGCCCCCGACACAATTAGATGTGAAACAGTTTTCGCTGTTTCAAACAACAAGTGGAATTATCGTGATCTTAGTCACGCAGAAAAAATACTCGGATACATACCCAAGAATTCTGCAGATGACAACTTTTTTTATCCAGATAGTTAGTCAACCAGATTAAAAATGTAACGAGCACGGCAGAATTTGCATCGGGCTGCCACCACAAGGAGAAAAAATGAGTATAGACGTTAATCACTCATCAGCAGTAGATATAGGAAAAGCGATTGCCTCAAATGAGATAACCAGTAAAGAAGCCGTGGAAAACTGTATTGAAAGAATTAACAAAATCAACCCTTCTATAAACGCACTGGTACAAGATTGTTTTGAAAGAGCACTCTCTGAAGCTGATTCACTAGATATTGAACTCGCTCAAGGAATAAACCGAGGTCCTCTGCATGGAGTTCCCATGACCTTAAAAGACTCCTTGAATACAGAGGGAGTTATTACAACCTGGGCAACTCTAGGGAGACAAAATGAAGTCCCCGAGGCAGACGCAACTTTGGTCTCAAGACTTCGTGAAGCCGGGTCAATTTTACTCGGAAAAACAAATACTCCAGAGCTGACTCTTGCTGCTGATACAGATAATTTGGTCTACGGTAGAACTAAAAATCCTTACGACACAAATCTGTCTCCAGGTGGAAGCAGTGGAGGGGCTGCGGCAATCATCGCTACTGGAGGGTCCCCATTTGATATAGGCAGCGATACGGGAGGAAGCATACGCATACCAGCACACAGTTGTGGAATTGCAGGAATCAAACCGACCTCAGGAAGAGTCCCACGCACAGGACATTGTATTTCTTACGCTCTGGGAGCAACAGAATCCCTTACTCAGAATGGTCCTATGGCACGGTATGTTAGAGATCTTAATCCAATCCTAAAGGTTATCTCAGGTCCTGATTTCAAGGATCCATACATAGTACCTATGCCCATCAGAGATCCCAGCGAAATAGATATTAAAGGGATGAGAATTGCTTTTCATACGGACAATGGTTTGATGTCACCCACTCAAGAGATTTCAAATGTTGTGAGAAATGTAGCGTCAGCCTTACAAGACAAAGGAGCAGCAACTGTAGAGATCCTACCTGACCCAATTAGAATGTTGAAACAAATCGATGGAAGAAATGGAACAGGGGATGGAAGAGAGTGGGTCAGAAGAATCCTCAAGGATGCAGGAACCAACCAATTCTCACCATTCATCGAAAACAGGCTAGAAGAAGCCCCAGCAATACCAACGTCGGAGTTTACAGAAGTACTGGAGATGGTAGATCACTACAGGAGTGGAATGATCCAATTCATGAAAGACTTCGATGTGATTCTATGTCCCGCATCTGCTAAACCCGCAGTGGGACCTGGTGAAAGTTTTCTACCTGAAAACAAGTTTCTTTATTCTTATACTTCGGCCTTTAATGTCACCGGATGGCCGGCCGGAGTAGTAAGGGGAGGAACATCTTCAAGTAATTTACCCATAGCTGTTCAGGTAGTAGGGAAACCCTGGAGAGAAGATATTGTCCTGTCTGTCTTAGAAACTGTAGAGGAAATCACTGGCGGATGGATAGCTCCCACTTCAGTATTATGATGTAAATGATGTTTGAAGCGAAACTTACGTTCGCACTAGAACAAATTTGCCGACAAAAAAAGCAACCACTCTATCACTTGCCAACGCAAGTGAGGTGGAACAATGTAGATCGAATATAATAATTTCGAATCTCTAAAAAACTCTCCAAAGTCCCAATATATTGAACGAAAGGCAATCAAACTTATGGTTACCCGGCGCGGTCAATGTTAGAGAGCCTAAAGTACAAAGACTATAGATATCTTTGGACATCGGTTGCCACTCTTCACTGGGCTGAATATATGGAGATGGTGATCCTATCCTGGTTCATACTTGAGAAAACTGACTCCCCCTTGATCTTGGGCATATATGGCGCACTTCGATTCTCAGCGACCTTGTTCGCCCCTTTGATAGGCGTAGTGGTGGATCGTCTCGAAAAAAGAATTCTAATAATCCTGGTCAGGGCTTCATTCCTCTTCAACTCAAGTATTGGCCTGACATTAATATTTTTTGACAATCTAGATAAGTGGGAAATTCTAATATTGGCTGGATTTCTCGGCATCTCAAAAACAGCTGAAATGGTGGTTAGGCAGTCGATTCTTCCCGACATAATTCCCGAAAAAAGTGTAAGGAATGGTCTTGCATTGGAAAGGGCAGGGAGTGATCTGACACAAATAGTTAGTCCCATCGCTGGTGGTTACTTACTGAGCTGGTCAGATATGACAGTGAGTTATTCAGTAGTGGTTATATTCTATCTACTATCATTCATGCTTTCATTCAGAATAGGACAAAATCCGCTGGATGTAACCACTAATCATATCGATATCAAGCGTCCTATGATTTCATCTTTGGTTGAAGCATTGAAACACGTACGAACAGTCCCTGCACTATCAGGTCTGTTGATAATGGCAGTAATAATTAATTTGACCGCGTACCCGCTCTACTTTTCACTTGCTGCTGTTGTAGTGAAGCAAGTGTTTCAAAACAGTGCGGAGAGCTTGGGGATAATTCTAGGTACCTATTCGTTAGGAGCGGCAATCGGTTCAATTAGCCTCAGTTCAGGTTTGATTCGGATTAGGGGGGGCACGCTAATAGTCTGTGGATCTATCATATGGCATACTGCAGCTGCTCTAGTGAGCATCGCTACCAGCACATCTGTAAGCCTGCCAATATTTTTTTCTGCAGGGATTGGACAATCAATGTGTGTAATCATGATTTCAACTATGATTCTTAACCTCACCCCTTCAAATCTTAGGGGGCGAATAATGGGACTTAGGCAACTGGCTGTAGGGGGGTTGCCCTTGGGACTATTACTCTCGGGGGCAATAACTGAATTGGCCGGAGTTCAAGTTTCTCTTGTATTTAACGGGATCATAGGCGTACTTCTGACAATAGGCGTTTGTCTGATATGGCCCCAGATGGTTAAATCCGAATCTACAAAAAGCTAGCATCACACTGCCCAATCTATTTCACTAGCTCTAACTTGCTTATAGCTCCTTCTACATAGAGTATTTCTACAGTTCTTTGCAAATACTCATTGATAACTGTTTTATTCGGACTATTAACCTTATCTCTGAGTCGCTCAGAGATTAAACGCATATTCGCTTCACCGTCGATCAAGTCTAATAACAAGGCGACAAAAGAACTACAATCAGTGCCTTCCTGTCTCTCAGGCGAATGGAGGACGAGCCCCCATTCGAACCTCCCCGCAGATAAAACAGGCTTTCTAGCAACATAGGTGTCTTCATGTAAATAAGGGACCAGATTGTCCCAGTTACTAAAGTACATCCCCAACTCACGTTGTCGGGAATGCCTGTCATTCTGTTGTGATTCAAGAGCATGTTTGAACGATTCTGGTAAATCCCCTTTTTCCAAAACAGCTCTTTCATACCCTCTTACAGATTGGCCAGATACAGCTTTGATAAAGGCCTCTCGCCCAGTAGAAATCCCACTTTGGCCCAATATTTTTCTCGCCTCCCAGAAGTAAGAGTCGACAGATCTATTTGTCTGATAGAAAAGTTGGGCCAACTCCCTGAACAGGGAATACTCCCTTCTGATCATATCTTCATACACCTCGGCCGTGGCTATCTCCATATCTGGGTCTGATAATGCCGTAACCGCATAAGCCGATGCTAAAACTCCCGACATAAGAGCCATATGTACACCTGACGAAAACAAGGGGTCTATAAAACAAGCAGCATCACCTGCTAAGACCCAAGATAGACCTGCAATTTGACTGGATGTGTAAGACCAGTCTTTTACAATTTGAGGAGATTTGAGAGGCTTTGCTGATTGAAGCATCCGACTAGTTTCTTTCGTATATGACAGATTCCTCTGAAAGAAAGTTTCAACATCACTAGATTGCAAATCCAGTGATGCTTTTTTTGAATCTAGAACAATGCCAACACTAGCAATATTGTCCTTTAAAGGTATATTCCAAACCCAGCCCTCTGAAAATGACTCAATAAAAATATTGTTTTCGTTGGGTTTGGGTAGGGAAACGGCATTTTGAAAATACCCATATATTGCAAGATTTTGAAAGCTATCATCCCATTGGCGAAGATTCCTAGCCCTGCAAATCAAAGATGATTGTCCACTACAATCTATAACCATTCTGGACTCTATAAAAAACTGAGCCTCATGCCGATTATTACAAAAAACTCCTGTAGCTCTGTCATCCTGAAAAATTACCTCAATTACTTGAGTCTCTTCTCTAACCTCTACCCCTAGCGTTCTCGCCCTATTGAGAAGAATAGTATCGAACTCAGAACGATTGACCTGATATGCGCTAGTGTATTCCTGGTTCGTTTCACTGAATCTCCATGTCCAGGGGTCAGATCCACTACCCCACACCATAGTCGCTCCATATTTGACGGGGAACCCCGCAGCGGCTATCTCTGCCTCAACGCCCAACTCTCTAAGTATTGGCATACTGGCGGGAAGCAGGGACTCTCCTATGTGATCTCTAGGAAATTTGTCGCGTTCAAGAAGCACAACGGATAGACCAGCGGTGGCCGCCATGGAAGCAGCACAGCTTCCGGCTGGACCACCACCTATAACGACCACATCAAAAGACTCACTCAATGTTTTCTATACTGAGAAAATAATACGTGATGTTGCTACTAATCCGGTATATATGCGTTACCGACTATCACCACAGTCCCATCATCTTTTTCCATCCACACTCTAGCCTCTGCAATGTCGTCGCTTACAGATCTTTCATCTGTAAGTACACCCTTGGCAGTCACTCTGTCCCCCGGCCAGACAATGTTTGTAAACTTTACATCTAGCTTGCCACCATCAAACCATTTGTGGCCAAAGCTTCGGTCTAACATGTCACCGATGTAGGAAATAGTCATTTTCCCTCCAACAACTACTTCCTCAAATCCTAGTTCTTGAGATGCTTCTTTATTTGTGTGATAGTGCTTGTTTCCATGAAAGAATGTTCCGCACATCTCGAGATCAATTTCCCTGGCAACAGGTTCCAATAGGTCACCTTTTGGGACATTGAATTTCCGAACCCCTTCTTTGTCGGAAGGCTTTCTCAGGGCCACTCTGCCAGAATCTTGATCAAGTAAATAGCTTTGATGGTGACGCATCACGCCAAGAATGGTGTCATTTTCCCCATAAATCTTGGATTCTTGGAGAACGATCGTCCTGTTTCTCCACTCATATATATCCTTGACACGAGATTCGACTCTCATTTCAGTTTCCGAAGATAAAGGAGCATGAAAGTCGAGTTCTTGTCTCATCCACAGATTGCCAAAATTATTTCGGAAACTAGCTCCACTCATTGACTCAGCGTCTACAAGAAGCATAGACGGAAGCAACTTATCACTATTTCCACCGCTATCTTCATACCAATCGGAGTCCAGTTTAAGACCTTCAAAGTAATCTTCTACATGATTGGCAGACACTTCAAACTGTCTAGGTTCAAGTTCCTTGCCTACAAAGGCTTCATCAGGGTGATGTTCTCTATTTGTCATATTATTGACCCCCATATTTATGTTAACGGCCCCCTTTAATACAGGGGGCTCTCATATTTATTACTAATACTGACGCTGCTCTCTCGATCTTCCTCCCATAGTTCCATAAGAGACATTTTGGTCTATTACAACGTCCACCAACGCCGGTTTCCCAGACTCAAAAGCCCTCTCAAGAGCCGGCTTTATCTGGTCTGGCTCCGACACCCTCTCTGAATGTCCCCCCATACCTTCCATAATCTTGGCATAATCGGTATCTTGGGAAAGATAGGTCCCAAGAGCTCTTCCACCTCTTTTAACCACACCTTGAGTGGTCTGATTCCAAGCCCCGTTGTTACCCACTACGGAAACGATCGGTAGATCAAATCTCACATATGACTCAACATCAAATCCGGTGAGTCCAAATCCACCATCGCCATAGACGATGCAGACCTGTTTCCCGGGTCTGGCTAACTGAGCGGCGGCAGCAAACCCACTACCAGCACCAAGACATCCAAACTGTCCGGGGTCAAGCCAGTGTCCGGGCCTGTTTATGTTAAGAACTCTGGCAGCGAAAGTAACGATGTCGCCGCCATCACCTATAACCGTTGCATCTTCATCGAGTACATCTCTTAGTTCTTTACAAAGTCTCATGGGATGTATCGGGTTAGCGTCACTATTCAGCATTTCCTCATCGGCAGCCTTCAAAGCCTTGTCCTCAGTCATAACTTCTTCGACCCAAGACTTTCCCTTCGACTTGTATCCAGAAGCCTCTAGTCCATCTAGAACCTGACCCAAAACCGCACCCACATCACCTACCACACCTGCATCAACATCTCTATTCTGACCAATTTTGTTTCCATCCATCATGATCTCGATGAGCTTCGGGTTCTGGGGGAACAATCTGTCTTCCCCATAGCTCAATCTGAAGTCTATTGGAGTACCAATAAGGATTACAGCGTCAGACTTAACTAAACCGTATCTCCTTCCCAAACTCCCTAAATTGGGATGGTCGGAAGGAAGGCTCCCTCTTCCCATCGCATTAAGGAAAACTGGAGAATCTATGGTCTCGACGAATCTCCTAAGCTCTTCAGCAGCGTCACACCACCAAACATCCGATCCCGCAAGAATCATGGGGCGCTCTGCATTTTTTAAAATATCGACGACTTTTTGGATATATTCTGGGTCACCGAAGGCTCTCGCGTCCGTCCTATATCTGTCAGGATATCTAACATTCGCTTCATCAGTCACCCCACCTACGATATCGATAGGAATTTCCAGATAAGCTGGTCCAGGTACCCCGCTCATTGATGCTCTAAAAGCGTTTGCAACATATTCTGGTATACGCTCTACCTTTTTCACCTGTTCGGAGAATTTTGTTACTGGCTTCAAGAAAGTCGCACTATCGAAGTCCTGTAATCCACCACGTAAATGGTCTGTAATACCTGCGTTGCCCCCAATCATAATCATAGGGCTGGGTGCTTGATAAGCATTCGCGATCCCAGTAACGGCATCGGTTACCCCAGGCCCAGCGGTTACGATAGCGACTCCTGGTTTCCCAGTAACTTTAGCCCAACCTTCAGCTGCATGCGCTGCTACCTGCTCATGTCGAAAGTCAACGATCTTAATACCTTCATCTGCACAACCTTCATACAGGTTGTATATATGACCTCCGTTCAAAGTGAAGATATATTCCACACCTTCTTTCTTTAGAGCCTTCGCGAAAAGGTGTCCTCCATCTATTTCTGCCATGCTGTCTCCTATTTATTGAATGCCTTCAATAAGGCAATATATCTCTACAGGATTGCGCCGGCAGATTGAAGCCGGCCTATATCATCCCAGTCGTATCCTAAATTTTCTATAAGAATTTCCTCCGTATCTTGCCCCACCTCGGGGGCCTCCTTCCAGATACCTGCTGGAGTCTCGCTATATATATTCGGATGGTTACACATCTGAACATCACCCAAAACCGGATGATCAAAATGCGTTATGTAATTATTGGATTGAACCTGAATATCGTCCGAAAGCTCTTCGATACTTTGAACCAAGGCGTAGATAAAATCAGTCTCCGAGTCTCGAAATAACTTATCCCATTCAGCTACCGTCTTGGTCGCAAATCTTTCATCAAGAATTTTCACTATCGCAGGGGCATTTTCTGCTCTGGCCGACATGTCAACAAACCTTTCGTCTTCAATAAACTGTTCCAGCCCCATCTCTTTCATAAGAGGGGCCCAATACCGATCAGGTTGGAGATGCATCATCACTATTGATTTGCCATCACTACCATTGTAGGTATTTGATAATGGGTTGGTTGGACTATCCCTACTATACGAGGCGAAATTAACACCGCCCTGCAAAAGGCTCATAGAAATCCCTAAACCTTGAAGCCACATATTGGCACTCAAATGAGATGTTTCAACTTTTTGTCCAACGCCTCGTATGCCTCTTGATACCAAAGCAGCTAAAATCCCCTGGCAGAGCATTATGCCTCCAATTTGATCAGAAACACCTTGAGTCACCCTTGTGGGGTATTCTTGATAATCCTCCGTGGCAGACATCATCAATCCTGATCTCGCCTGTCCACAGCCATCGAATGAAGGCTGACCAGCGTCAGGTCCATCTGGACCGTAACCATTGGCGGAACCGTAAATCAACTTCGGATTGATCTCCGACAGTGTGTCATATCCAACACCAAGTCGCTCTGCAACTCCACTGCGAAAATTCTGAACAAAAACATCTGCATCTTTTACGAGCTCGTGGACGACTTTTAATCCTTCTTCAGTTTTTAGGTTCACAGCTAAACTGCGTTTATTCCTATTCAAAGCCTCAAAATACGCAACTCGGCCTTCACCAAGATCCATTCTGAGGTTTGATGCTCTTGCCAGACCCCTTCCTGGGTCTCCATCAAGAGATTCGATTTTTATGACATCTGCACCCATATCCCCCATCATTGAAGTACTAACTGGACCAAATTGCCAAATAGTCCAGTCCAATACTTTGACTCCCTTTAGAGGGCCGTCTGGTTGTGAAACGGAACTTGTGCCCACCAAAATTCACCTCCATTAATGTCAACTAACAACTTCCATAAAGTGTTACAAAGCGATTTATATCATCTGTGGACCTATTTGACATCTATTAGGGAGAATTTCTATTCGTAATGAGTTGAAATAGATCGTTAAGACCACTAGGATTGCGAAAACATTTGGTATTAGAACGAGTGAGGACACATTGGCCGTTAGCGAAGGATCTTTTAAAGAATCCAGATTGGAAGTGGCCGGAGCAACAATTCAGATGCGTACCGCCGGTGAGGGTAGACCATTATTGCTCCTCCATGGGGAGCTAGGGTTCCCAGGATGGATGAACTATCACAAAACCTTGTCGGCGTCCAGAAAAGTTTACGCTCCTAGTCATCCCGGATATGACGAATCTCAGGGGATTGACTGGATGATGCAGGTTCGGGATCTTGCCGGATGGTATCTGGAAGCTCTTGATGATATGGACTTAGACGACATAGACCTTATAGGTTTTTCGTTTGGTGGATGGATAGCTGCTGAAATGGCTGTTATGGATCCTTCCAAGTTTCGCAATCTGGCCCTTGTCGCTCCCACCGGGGTCAAACCTGATGAAGGAGAGATATATGACATATTTCTTAACCTTGCGCCCGACTACCTGAAAGAAGCTATACATGATTCGAATTCCTGCGCTGAATTCGAACTCATATGCCCTGAGGAACCCAGCCCTGAAATGCTCGAGCTTTGGGAAATAGGCAGAGAACAGTCATGCAAATTAGGGTGGAAACCGTATATGTACAGTCTCAGTTTAAAGCACCTACTGCATAGGTTAAAGAATTTAAATACTCTTATCGTCTGGGGGAGAGAAGATAAAATAGTCCCTATAGACTCCGGCCGAATATATCAAGAGTCGATACCTGGTTCCGTAATGCAAGTAATGGAAAATGTTGGGCACAGACCTGAAATCGAAAATCCAGACGAATTTAGCAAATTAATAACCACGTTCCTAGATTCAAAATAATGCTCGTTCGCTTCATAGAGTGATGAGGAGACAATAAATGTTCATCGGACACTTCACTGAAAGGCCTTACCAAGATCCTGATTCAGGATACTTTGGTGCCACAGGATTGCCAATAAAAGACTTAAGCTTGAGTAACGAAATATACGATCCAATTTTAGGGTCTGCCCTTTACAACAGGTACCTAGACGAAAAGGTCTATGCAGAGGAAATGGGTTTCGATGGACTTATGCTTAACGAGCATCACAGCACACCTTTTTGCATGGGCGGCGCTATGAATGTGGAAGCTTCTATTTTGGCCCGCATAACGAAAAAAGCCAAAATAGTATTGCTAGGAAATATCCTCCCGATTTGGGACGACCCATTGTGGCTCGTTGAACAGCTAGCCATGATCGATATGATATCGAAGGGACGTCTAGTTTCTGGTTGGGTGCGAGGAACTGGTCGAGAGAGCGTCTCTCATAATGCCCCTCCAGCTTACAACTGGGAGAGATTCCAAGAAGCTCACGACTTTATAGTGAAAGCTTGGAGTGAACCAGGCCCATTTAGATGGGAGGGAAAACACTATCAGTACAGATACGTGAATCCATGGATGAGACCTTACCAAAAACCACACCCCCAAATTATGCTTCCGGGCGTCGTCAGCAGAGACTCGATCGTATGGGCTGCGAAACAACGTATACCCTACATAATGCTTGCCACTCAATTGGAACCCACGCGCCAATCGTTTCAGGTGTACCACGACACTGCTAAAGAAGAGGGATACGAAGCCGGATCCCAAAACTTCGGCTATTTATGGAAGGTTCACGTTGATGAAACTGAGGAATTAGCGGAAGAAGTTGCAAGAAAATTTGTGCAAGGACCGAGTAATCCATTTCTGGCGGGAAACGAGGGAACCGCTAATCCTGCCTTATTGAAACTCCCAGGATTAACATCAAGAAGAAGAGTACTGCCTACTGCCAATGTTGCAACAGCCAACAGAGGCGGACAACTTTCTAGATCTTTTGAAGAACAAGTTGAAGACTACACCATTATCTCTGGAACTCCCAAAACAGTAATTCCAAAAATAAGACACGTATTAGAGTACCTAAGGCCAGGATCAGTATTTTTCTGGGATGGTGATGGTGCAATGACTCATGATGATCAAATGAGAAGCCTTCGCCTTATGGGAGAGGAAGTCATTCCAGCAGTACGGGAAATCGCAGACGAACTGGAGTTACGTAGTCCATTCGAAGTTAGTCCAAAGACTGGAGAACCTATAGGGGAGACTTCAGAGGAAGCAGCAGTCCCAACAGGTGACTGACGATAATACTGCAAGTCATATTTCCTCAACTCACTAATGGTCGAGTTGGGGAAATAGAGACCCTATACGAGATCTACTAAAACCTCCTCTCACAAAGAAAGCCTCACGTATTTGTTCCTTAAATCTCAACCAAATAAAATATTTTACGGCTGGTGGATAGCCCTGACCGCTTTAGCCGTAAATGCCATCCTTTCAGGACCCACATATGGGGCAACTGGGTTATGGATTGATTCTTTAGAACGCGATTTTGGTTGGGCCAGAGGGCAACTATCGTGGGCATTTTCATTAGGTCAGTTGGAAGGGAGCATTGCTGCACCTATCGTGGGCTACTTAATCGACCGATATGGTGGGAAAAAAATAGCAATATCTGGTGCTTTTGTGGGAGCACTAGGGTATGTACTACTAAGTGCTACACAACCTTTCAGTCCTACAGATACAGGATGGAATGATCCCCTAATATTTTACCTTGCCTATCTAGTGATAATGCTAGGGTCCACTCTAGGGGCATGGATACCGATGACGGTAATCATAAATAACTGGTTCGATAAGAAAAGAAGCCTGGCAATGTCCATAGGAGGATTAGGGTTTTCTGTTGGCACATTTGCCATTGTGCCACTCATTGCATTACTGGTACTCCCGGAAAATCTTGGCTGGCGTCTCACAGCTGTATTAATCGCTCTGATCTTTCTCTTAGTTCCCATACTAATATGGAAAAGTGTTAAAAACAGTCCTGAAGACATCGGGGAAATTCCCGATGGATTGCAAAACAAAAAAAGACAGGGATACGAGCTATTATCTGGCGAAGATAACAATGAGGGCTTTACTATTGGTGAAGCTATTCGCGAAAAATCCTTCTGGTACATTTCTATTGGTCACGGGGCGTCGGCAATGTTGACCTCAACAATGATGGTACATCTCATACTTGCTTTCAAGAACCAAGGTCTAACTATTGAAATAGCCGCTCTTATATGGGGAATATCTATGGGTATAGGTGGTATATCTCAATTGCTTGGTGGAATCATTGGAGACAAGGTAACAAAACGATATGCTCTATTCTTCTTTGGATGCCTGCAGGCAATTGGGGTAGCCCTCGCAGTAACCGTGACTTCCATATGGTCAGCCTTGATATTTGCGACCATATACGGGATGGGCTTTGGTGCCCGTGCTCCCATAACCACCGCCATGAGAGGTGAGTACTTTGGTAGAAAGTCATTCGGCAAAATCATGGGAATATCAGCAATAATAATGATGATAATGACCATGATAGGTCCGGTTATCGCAGGAACACTTTTTGACCGCCAACAGGACTACACAACCGCATTTGTATCGATGGCTATCTTAGGTGCGTTCGGAAGCATAGCCTTTCTGTTCGCCAAAAAGCCTATTCATCCAGCACAAAGGTCAACGAATCACTAAAGCATTCTACTAGGGAACAATGCCAGTGACCTCTACATGTTCAAGTCCGTCAGTGTTTGCTTTGCCATCTTTTCTACCCACACTCCGTCAGCGCCAGCTGTAAGGAATAAACAACCGTGGGAAATCCAATGACTAGCTCCTTCCGCGTCACCAGTCCAAATTCCAGGTATCTTTCCCGCCTCCTGGCATGCGGCAATGATCTCTTCAATGGTTTTGTGGTGTAAATCTCTTCCATCCTGGGTTGTTAAGTCCATACCGCTGTATCGAGATAAATCACCAGGGCCAATCCAGCAACCGTCTATACCTTCTACAGACATAATTTCCTTGGCATTTTGAGCTCCCTCAGCAGTCTCTATCTGAACTCCCAAAAATATTTCCTCAGCAGCCCAATCATCATAGCCCGGACCATATATGCCAACACCAAACGCACCTGATGATCTGCCACCAAGGGGAGGATATCTAGCAGCATAAACGGCCTGTTCGGCTTCCTCAGCGTTGTTAACCATAGGGACAACAACTCCTAGACAGCCATTATCCAACAATCGTCCAATCAGACCGAAATCGTTTTTCCTAACCCTGGCCATGGGAACTGAGCCACCAAGAACTATGTTCCTGAAAGCCAACATGCTAGTTTGATCAGCCCAATTGCCGTGTTGGTTATCCACAATTACAAAATCAAACCCGAGAGGAGAAATTATTTCAACCGACAACGTAGAACCAAGATTAACCTCAGCACCTACAGCTGGTTGACCTCCCAACATTTTTTCTTTCGCTTTATTCAACATAATTCCCCCTTTGTAAAATCAAAAAAAGTTTTTATAGCCAACTATGGTCTTATACCCGTCACTCCACCATCGATTGTCAACTCGCTTGCTGTAATAAATGAAGATTCATCAGAGGCAAGAAACAAAGCCCCAAATGCAACATCTTCAGGTTTTCCCAGTCTGCCTAAAGGTATTTCACCCACACGTGACTCCGGTCGAACTGAGTTGGTTGCTGCACGAATCATATCTGTATCTATAGGACCAGGATGTATCGAATTAGCCCTTATGCCATCTGAGGAAAATCTTCCTGCAGTAGACTTTGTGAAAACCCTTACAGCCCCCTTAGAAGCAGAATATACTGGGGCAGCCAAAGGCCTTCCATAATTCCCGGCAATCGAAGAGATATTTACTATCGACCCTCCTCCAGATCTCTGCATAGCAGGAATGCTCGCCTTAGTTCCAAGAAATACCCCTTTGGCATTAATATTCATAACCTTATCCCACTCGTCACCAGTCAAGTCCAAACCTTCATGTCTTATAGACACACCTGCGTTATTAACTAATATGTCTAACCTTCCATATTTTTCTTCCGCCAATCGAACGACTGATTCCCAGTCCGATTCACTCGTTACATCCAAATGGCAATAGGTGGCTTCGCCTCCAGTTTCAGCAATTTCACTTTCAATCTGCTGACCTTCATCATCGAGAATATCTCCAAACAAAACCTTTGCTCCCTCCGATACAAACAGCTTCGTCTCAACAGCTCCCTGGCCTTTTGACCCACCCGAAATAATCGCGACTTTCCCATCCAATCTACCCATTTAATTCTCCTCAAAATCTAATCTTATTTGAATCTCAATGTTCATCATGCTTCTAAGCGACAACCCACTTGGCCTTATCACCTTCTTGTCTAATTCTCCCGAAGTGTTCATCTGGATGAAAGTGTCCTGCCGCTATAATCAAGTCACCTGATACAGCCCTCCGAATAATTTCCAGACGACTCCTCTCACTGGCAGACTTATCCACATCTACCCCCGCACTCCAAGACGGCTCTTGAATTTGCACCTTACTATGGATGGCATCTCCTGTGATGGCACCTTTCTCTCCAGCTGAATCCAAGAGGAATACCATATGCCCGGGAGTGTGCCCAGGCGTTATCATCGCTGTTATCTCATCAGTTATGGAATCCCCGTCCTCAAAAAGATCCATCAGCGAAAGACTTTGTAGAGGTATCACATTCTCCGATACCCAAGGAGCATTAATGAGGTTCTCTGGCTTCCTGAAATGATCCCAATCAACCCTTGGTACGAGATATCTTGCATTTGGAAAATATGGTTTGGGGGGATCACTGGTAAGGTCAAGATTCCAACCCACATGGTCTATATGCAAGTGGCTATGTACAACGATATCAACATCTGAAGGATCAACCCCGAATCTCTTGAGATCATTTATCAAATTGCCTTTTTTATTATCCCGACTGGGATGTGGTCCAGGACCAATTCCTGTATCAACCAGAACGTTTTTCCCATTACTCCGAGCAAGAAAACAGCCATAATACAACTGTAAATTACCCTTTTCTAACACCTCGTCCTTATAGGGTTCCCACGCGCTAGACGGAACGTCTGGGAAAAAATCCTCCGTAGCTCTTGCCGGAGGAATTAAATCGAGCAAGGCCACAATATCTACATTACCCACACTTATGGTTTCCTGCATTTATAACTCCTTTTTTACACAACCCACCATGCAAATTTGTATCACCCCACCCAACCATCTAACATGACGGCAAGGTTTGATTCTGCGTATGCTGGATACTAACATCCCCTATAGCAAAACTAAGCGAATACTAATTCGGGAGTAACTAAATGAGCAAGGTTGCAGACACAGTGGTTGGATTTATCGGTCTCGGAAACATGGGCGGTGGCATGTCCATGAATATTGCTAAATCGGGATACAAAATGATAGTGCATGACCTAGACCGTAGCGCGGCAACCCCGATACTAGAATTTGGGGCCGAATGGGCGGACAGCCCAAAAGAGATAGCGGAAAAATGTGACGTAATATTCACTTCTCTTCCCGGACCAGTTGAAGTAGAGGCCGTCGCTACTGGAGAAAATAGTTTATTCGAAGGAATTTCAGAAAACTCCGTATGGTTGGATCTTAGCACTAGTTCTCCAACGCTAATACGCAGGCTATCAGACACCTTCGCAAGCAAAAACGCCACTGTGATGGATGCCCCCATAAGCGGAGGGGTAAGAGGGGCACAGAGGGGATTACTGGCCGTGATGGTTGGTGGGGATAGAGATACCTTCGACCGGCTGTTACCAATCCTTGAATCTTTTGGTGACAAAGTAACTTACACAGGAGATATAGGCGCTGGTAGCATCTGTAAACTCATGCATAACTCAATAGGCTACGGCATGCAGATGATCTTGTCGGAATGTCTCACACTTGGAGTAAAAGCCGGCGTTGAAGCTGAAGCTCTTGTGGAATGCATTAGGAATGGAAGTGTAGGTCGAGGAAATTTACTTAACGTTACACTGCCAGAAACATATTTCAAGGGGGTATTTGACCCACCCAATTTCGCCCTTAAGCTAGCCCGGAAAGATGTGGCCCTCGCTCTTGAACTAGGAAGAGAGTATGACGTTCCCATGGAGGCCGCAAGCCACGCCTATAATGAGCTCACCGCTGCTATTAACAGAGGCTGGGCCGAACAGGACTCTCGTATCGCATTACTTCTACAAGAGGAAAGAGCAGGAAACATCGAAGTCAGATTGGGTGATGATGATGATAAATAGCAGATGACGTTTCAGAGTTATTTCAATTTATTAACTGAAAATCACGAGGTGGAAAGGATATGGACAAGGTCAAATTAGCTATTGTTGGTTGTGGGGCCATCTCCAACCTTAATGTACCTGGATATCTAGAGCATAGTAAATGCGAAATTGTCGCGCTCTGCGATCCTGTCCCTGAAAGAGCCACTTCAAAAGCTAAAGAGTGGGGAATTAACCCAGACATATTCACCGAATATGGTGACATACTCTCAAATAAGAATATAGACGCAATTGAATTATTGACCCCAACATATTTACATGCAGAACAGATCATCTCTGGACTAGAGGCCGGAAAACACATCTCATGTCAAAAACCCCTTGCTACTTCCATGAAGGAGGCCGCAGAAATTCGGGGAATTGTACAGAAGAGTAATCATATATTCAGAGTAACTGAAAACTTCCTGTACTACCCTCCTATATTAAAAGCAAAACAACTCATTGACTCTGGAGAAATTGGATCGCCCTCTTTAGTGAGAATACGAACAATAAGGGGCGGGATAGATAAAGTAAGAGTACCTGTCGAAAGTGACACTTATGCCTGGCGTCGGGATCCTAAACTTAACCCAGGTGGCATGCTCTACGACGACGGATGGCATAAATATGCCACTGCTATATCTTGGGTAGGAAATATCGAAAAGGTCACCAGTATCGTGACTCATAACGATGACTACATAGACAATACTCCCAGCGCCGCGGTGATGAAAGTGAGAGACAAAGACTGCCTGGTCACCATGGACTACTCGAGCGCCAGAGAAATGCCAATTAGAACCAAATATTACCCAGCTGATGAATTTTTTGAAATAGTTGGGCCCAAAGGAACAATTTGGGTAACGAGATGTACTGGTGAATTTTTGGATATGGCACCAGTTATTTTAATAAAAGGCGACCACACCATTACCTACGACGTACCTTCAGATTGGATCCACAGTTTCAAAGGAGCAGCTGCAAGCTTCATTGACTCAATAATTGATGAAAAGACCCCAGATATGGATATAGACTTTTCTACTAGGGTTCTGGAGGTAGCCTTATCCGTATACGAATCGTCAGAATCGGAAAAAACAATTTATACAAATGCACTGTCCTAACTAATACCTAGGCAGAAAACCAATTAAAGGAATTTAAAATGCGTATAGGAGCTGTTTTCCCCCAGACAGAATCCGGAACCGATCCGGGAGCAATAAAGGCATACTCCCAAGCCGTGGAATCGCTAGGATTCGATCATATATTGGCCTTTGACCACGTAATAGGAGCTAACGCAGAAAGCAGGCCAGGTTGGTCGGGAGCCTACCGCCACACTGACTCGTTCTACGAACCCTTGGTATTATTCGGTCACATAGCCGCCACGACTGAAAAAATAGAACTGGTTACAGGAATAATAATTCTTCCACAGAGACAAACTGTTCTCGCGGCCAAGCAGGCCGCCACAGTATCCCTTCTATCTGGAGGAAGACTTAGGATGGGAATCGGTATTGGGTGGAACCCTGTGGAATATGAAGCCTTAGATCAAGATTTTTCAACAAGGGGTAAGAGGTCCGAGGAACAAATAGATCTCTTGAGATCTCTCTGGAAGAACGAATTAATCACATATGAAGGCAAATCCCATAAAGTGACTGACGCAGGAATAAATCCTCTCCCCCCTGGAGGCTCAATACCGATATGGTTTGGGGGAACTGCCGATATTGTGTTGAAAAGAGTTGCCAGACTCGGGGACGGATGGATGCCAGTTGGAAAACCAGACGACTCTCGACAGTTAATGATCGAAAAACTTACGGGATACCTCAACGAAGAAGGTCGCAGCATAGACGATATAGGAATAGAAAGCTGGGTCACATTGAAAGATCTTTCTGACTCAGATGTTCAAAAAGAAATTGAAGGATGGAGAAATTTAGGAGCAACTCATCTATCTGTCAATACAATGAACAGCGGTTTGAAATTCCCCGATGAACACATTCAATCCATCGAGAAATTTCTACAAATGGCCCGTCCATAAACCCTAATCTATTTGAAAGCAGGCATAACCTCTTCTGAAAACTGTTGGAGCTGCTCTGTAATAACAGTTTCAGGCGTCCCCATAGGATGGCTAACACTAACTCTGTCTAATCCAGGATAGAGCTTTTCCAGTTCTTTGAGCTGCTGAATGATCAGATCTGGAGGACCTGCCAATACACCACCGGCTGCCACCGCATCCTCTACTCTCGGCAGATCAGCGGTAGGAGCACGTGATGGATCTGACATAATTTCAATCTGTTCATCCGAAAGGGCTCTCACTAACCTTAATGGCCCGAACATCTTAAGGTTTTCCTCATAATAACCTGCCACTT
>VEXB01000007.1 GCA_009391195.1 SAR202 cluster bacterium AC-647-P02_OGT_505m | reverse complement strand
TCTCTCTGGAAGTTACCAATCATTTTCATGTTAGAAAACAATCTCTACGGAATGGGCACGGAAGTAAATAGATCTAATGCAGGCGGAGAAAACATATTCAATGCCGCAGAACCTTACAACATTCCCGCCGTCCAAATAGACGGGATGGATATTCTATTGGTTAGGGAAACTGTAATAGAAGGTATCAAGAAAGTACGTGAAGGAAATGGACCAGTCTTCATAGAATCCATGGCATATAGATATCACGGGCACTCGATGGCAGACCCAACAAATTATAGAGAAAACTCTGAAGTTGAAGAGCAAAGAAGTCGGGACCCGATCGACAGATTTAAAGCACTCTGCCTCGATGAAGGACTACTTACAAGTGAGGATATTTCTCGCATTGATGAGGAGATAGACTCTAGGATTCAAACAGCTGTTGAATTCGCCGAGCAAAGTCCGGAGCCATCTCTTGAATCACTTCACACAAACATATACGCCGCTCCGGAGGCACAATAGACTATGACGGAGATGATTCTTAGAGATGCTATGTCCAAAGCTCTTAGAGAAGCTTTGGACACAGACAATCGCACTTTTCTCATGGGAGAGGACATTGGTGCTTATGGGGGACCATACGCTGTGACCCGAGGGTTTCTAGAAGACTATGGAGAGGATCGAATAAGAGACACTCCAATAGCAGAAGCAGTGTTTGTAGGGGCAGGCACCGGGGCTGCCATGATTGGGATGAGGCCGATAGTGGAAGTTATGACCATTAATTTCTCCCTCGTAGCAATCGATCAAATCGTCAACCATGCGGCGAAACTTTCTTATATGTCAGACGGGCAATTAAGTGTCCCACTGATAATAAGAACGGTAACAGGAGGAGGAGGACAATTGGGGGCCACGCATTCGCAGAGCTTTGAGAACTGGTATGCATCGGTTCCCGGTTTACGTGTAGTTGTACCGGCAACCCCACAAGACGCTCTCGGATTGTTTCGTACATGCAGAAAAGACAACAATCCAGTCATATTTGCTGAGCACTCTTTACTATATCGAGTAAGGGGAGAAGTTCCGGACGAATACTATGAAATACCACTGGGTAAGGCCCGAATAGCTCGACCTGGAGAAGACGTAACCATCGTGTCATATTCTGGAATGGTGCGTGTGGCGGAGGAAGCTGCCGAAAAATTAGATGAGCTTGGAATTTCAGCAGAGATTATCGACTTACGCACTTTGTCCCCTCTTGATTTGGAGACGGTTGTGGAATCAGTTAAGAAAACCAATCGTGCTGTCGTAGTTGAAGAAACGTGGAAAACCGGTGGATTCTCCGGGACTATAGCTAGTAATATTCAAGAGGCCGCCTTTGATGACCTGGATGGTCCTGTTCTAAGAATTAACGGCCCCGACGTACCCGCACCTTATGCAAGAAATATAGAACAAGCAATGATCCCCAGCGCAGACTGGGTAGTAGAATCGGTTACTTACAATTTCGGACTGTAGCTATCATCTAAATCAGTTAACAGGATTAGGCTGGAGGCGTTAATAAGATGGCGACTGAACTTAAAATGCCACAGATGGGCTATGACATGGAAGAAGGCACTGTGGTGCGTTGGCTGAAGGAAGAAGGTTCAACAGTCGGTCGAAACGAACCCGTCGCAGAAATTGAGACTGACAAAGCTGTAGTGGAATTTGAATCAGAGGCTGAAGGCGTCCTACTCAGGATTGTGGCCAGTGAAGGATCTATAGTACCTGTTGGGGAAACTATAGCAGTGGTGGGATTGGAGGAAGAGGCTACTGACCTGATTTCCTCAACGAACCCAGCTGAGTCATCCGATTCAGGCATCGAAAATGAATCAAACGAGACCCCAGAGTTGCAAGGGACTCAGGAGACTGCCGTAATCGTCCCGCAGGAACCTGTATCTAATACGCCTACCACACGGATATTGGCAACTCCAGTAGCTCGCAGAATAGCGGATGAGATGGGTATAGACTTGAGTCAGGTGGCTGGGTCCGGGCCTGGGGGGAGAATCACAAAAAAAGATGTCGAGACCTTTGATCCATCCTCTAGTACTACCGTCCAAGAAATAAGTTTCGAAATGGATCCTACAGAAAACTCTGAACAATCTACTATTAATGTTAGTCAAGCTGATCCTGAAACAATAAGTCCTTCAGCAAAACCAATGTCTAGCGACAAAGAGCCTCTCAGTCGAATGAGGCAACAGATTGCTAGAGTAACGGTAAAAAGCAAAACAGAAAAACCGCATTTCTATGTATCTGCGGAAATAGATATGACCAAAGCAATGGCTTTGCGTAGTCAGATTAATGACCAATTATCAGATGAAGGAGTTCGGATAACAGTCAATGACTTGATCGTAAAAGCTTGTATCGAATCTCTCAAAAAATATCCTAAGTTTAATGCCTACTATCAAGACGACGGTATTCAATTCAACAGCACAATAAACATCGCAGTAGCGATTGCTGAGGAAGAGGGTTTAATAGTTCCCGCCATCCTCGACTGCGGCGGAAAGACGCTTAGAGATTTGTCTCAAATGGTTAAAGATCTCGCCCAAAGGTCAGCGAGTGGAACGTTAAACACCCAAGAATATACTGGTGGAACCTTCGCCATAAGTAACCTCGGAATGTTCGATATAACCAGTTTCCTTGCGATTATTCATCCACCTCAAAGTGCCGTATTGGCAGTTGGAACCGTTTCGGACAGGCCAGTAGTAAGGGATGGTGAGCTAGCGATAGGTAAGATCATGAACGCTACAATATCGGCGGACCACAGAATTGTAGACGGAGTAGAGGGGGCTGAATTTCTGATCGAAGTCAAGCGACTCCTTGAAAATCCAATGGGACTAGTCGTTTAGCCATTTAGTATTAAGGTAGTCTTCGTACTTTCCCCAAGGATAAGGAAGTCACTACCCCAGCTGACGCCAAAACCACTCCATTGAAAAGTAACGCTATTGGGGCCCCAAAAGAGCCCGCTATAGCACCAATGCCCAGATGACCAATTGGGGCAGTCCCAATACTGAGAACCCAAGCACCCATAGCTCTACCTCTATCTCTGTTCGGAACATTCTCTTGCATTAGTGTTTTATAGAGAGTGTCGACTGCCATTGCACAGGCATTGACGACCAGAAGTACAAGTGCAAAAAAGACGACCCCGTCCACTGCAAAGAACAATATTTGACCCAAGCCGAAACAGATTGTAAAAGCAAACATCAGCTTGCCTTTACCTCGATAATTTCCCAGCGATGCAAGCGCAGCCAACCCCAAAAAACCTCCTAACTGCCTTACAGCAGTTAGGACACCCAATGCCCCGGCACCAACACCCAAAACATCCTTTGAAAATACGGGAACAAGGCTCATATGCGTAAATCCAAAAATTTCCGTAGTTGCCGCAAGACACATAAGTGTAAAAAGAATTGGATAGTCTCTTAGCAAACTAACATATCCAACTAAGTTTGAAAGAACCGACGATCTCTCTTGAGATGCTGACTGACCAGATCCACCTGCGCCCAGCAAAACCAGAACTGAAAGAAAATATGTACCGCCAACAACAATAAACTGCCAGCCTACACCAATACTTTCAATTAGAAACCCAGCAATGAGTGAACCAAAAATTGCGCCGCCTTGCGAAGCGATTTGTAACATAGATAAGCCATTTAGAGAGTTGTGTGGACCTACTATGTCATAAGTATAGGCTTGCCTAAGGGTTAAGAGAAAAGAAAATGAGACCCCGATAAGTGTTGCTAAAGCAATTACCATCCAAACACTGTCAATACCGGAAACCAATAGGCCACCAAGAACAAACATGTTGATCGCACCTGTAAAAGTTACGATTCTTAACAAGATTCTCCTATTAACCCTGTCCGCGACGGCGCCCGAAACAATTCCAAGGAGAAATAAAGGTATCATCCTCAACCCTGCAGCCACACCAACCATGAAAGGGTCGCCTGTTAGCTCGTAAACAAGCCAACCTAGAGCGACATTGTCCATACCAAATCCCGCGGATTGGCACACTGTAGCCACCCATAGAAATCGGAAATCTCTATAAGCTAACGCAGATCCCAGTCTGCTTCTAACAGAAGAATTCAATAACTATAGTTCCGCAGCAGTTATTGAAGTGGAGAATAGTCGGTAGGAGTCAAAAGATTGTTAAAAACACGCTTTACTATTGGCCCGTCCTTCTCTGAGTCTTCCCTCACTTTATTCCATTCAGGATCGTTCCTAAATGACTCCCATGCCCTCTCTCGCGATCCCGCATCTTCGAAAGCAAGAATATATGTGAGCCGATCGCTGTACTCTCCCACATCCGACGTCCAGTACCCAATGTTTTTAATCCCATGACGCTCAAAAATCTTCATCGTATGGTTTCTAAACCTAGCATTCAATGCTGGTAACCGGCCAGGATGAGTTTCGTAGATCCTAGTCTCATAAATCATGACCAATCCTCCTAAAGACAAACAAAGTAATTATTACTAGTGTGGAGCAATTCTGAGACCGGTGCATTCAACTGTCAATGTGGCATATAGAGCAATGTTCAGGTAGTACTGTCTTATAAATGTGTTCTAATTACATCTAACTCAAATTACAGGAGTGCTTTATGAGCAAATCCCAGAGAGATGCAGCGATCCAAGGCTACGGTCACGTTTTTTCACGAAATCCCATAGACAGGGGTGAGAAGGAACGAAGAGACGAAAACAAAATTTCCACAATGGCAGAGTCACCTGACAGCTTATTTCTACCACTACGGAACTTAGATCTACTTGTGGACACATCTGAATCAGGTGAGTCGCCTAGTTTGAAATGGATCGAGCTAGAAGAACTCCAGAAAAGAAATGTAACAAACGCTCCAGTTTTTTTGGGCATTCTCGAAGGGAAATACAGATTTGCAATTGACGTAACCGGAGAACATTTTCAGGATCAGTACCTCAGAACACTAGATCCCCACCTTAAATTTATAGATGTCCGCACTTGCGGTGAGCTATTGGGCCCTGAAGACGCAGGACTAGCCGCACAGGCACGAATCCAAACCAACTGGCACCAAAAGTACAGATACTGCTCTTCATGTGGATCCGAGACAACCATGAAGCGAGGAGGACAGGTTAGAAGCTGTGCTAATTGTGAAACCCAACACTTTCCAAGGACAGATCCCGTCATTATCGTTGTTGTACACGACGCTGACCGGTGTTTACTAGGACAATCAAGGGGACGCCTGCAGCAAACCAACACATACTCTGCTTTGGCTGGTTTTGTGGATCAGGGTGAGTCAATAGAAGAGGCTGTTGCCCGAGAAGTAATGGAAGAGGCCGGAATAAAAGTAAAAAACGTCAGTTACCATTCTTCCCAACCTTGGCCATTACCGTATTCACTAATGATAGGCTGTCATGCCGAGGCAGAAACAACAGAAATCAACATGGACCCTGAAGAGATGACAGATGTGAAGTGGTTCTCCCGGGAGGAAGTGTTACAGGCATTGGACGGCGATACAAATATCCTGAGAATTCCCATGAAGCTTGCTATTGCACATCACCTGGTGAAATCTTGGGCGTTAGGTGAGATTTAATAGCTTCAAATACTCTTATTACTATTATTTTTAGGCGGCAAAGCAAAAAGAGAAAATAAGAGTGCGACTAGCGGCAGTGCCATAAGTATCCACAGAGCCATATCATAGCTACCTGTCCAATCATAAATAAGTCCGAAAGGCAGTGCACCCAGGGCTGAGAAAGCCACCATTACCGTAGTGGCAAACCCTCTAATAGACCCGAGATGTGCACGCCCAAAGTAATTTGCCCAAATTACTGTACCTGTTGTATTAACAAGACCCACGGCGGCGGCACTTATAACTACGTAGACAATTGCCTGCCATGACGAAGCTATGGCAAAAACCCAAATCATGGCGACCACTAATATTGCTTGCCCTCCCGCTAGTAGATAGCGCCCCGGAAACCGATCAGCTAATAGGCCGGATATAACACTAGAAATCAGCATTAAAGGACCAAATAGTCCAAGAGTAGCAGCGGCCATTTGGGGAGATATTCCTTGGGCACCCAGTATGGAGACGTGATGAAACATCAAGCCAGTCATAACAAGTGGAACAGCAAGACTTGAAAGGGCTAGCATCCATAGAGCACGAGTCTTTAGTGCCTCACCAAGAGAATAGCCCAGTTCTTTATCCACTTCAGAATTTCCACTAGGCGCTGAAGTACTCCCTTTTATATCTTGATCACCCACTACACCATCTGGAAGTAGTCCTACAGATTCAGGACTCCGTCTTACTAACAAGGCAGAAGGTATGAGCAAAATACACCACACAGAAACACCGAGGATTACCCACGTTACTCGCCAGTCGAACTGAGTGATGAAAAAATGTACTATAACTGGAAATATAGCCATACTCGCAGCACCGCCGAACGACGCTACTGCTGTTGCCCTACCCCTGATGCGTATAAACCAAATCGATATCATCGTCGAAGATACAAGGCCGAACGAACCTTGACCTATTGTCCGCAGAGCTGCAAACCCTATTAATAGTTGCCATTCTGTATTGACCCCGCTCATCCAAATACAGGAGAACCCCATTAATACACACAAGACCACAAGCATCTTTCTAGAACCAAATCTATCTAATGCTTTACCAACTAAAACCATAAACAGAGCCGCAGTTAAAGAACCAGCCGTATACATACCTGAGAACAAAGTTCGAGACCAGTTCAAGTCTTCAATCATAGGCTCTAGAAAAATTGAAGATACATAAGTCTGTCCTGGAGCGGATGAAAAGTGTGCTAATCCTGCAACAGCGACAATAACCCAGCCGTAGTAGAAAGAAAGAGATTTTATCCAGTTTGAGGTGTCCGGGAAACTAAAGCCTTTATATTTCATGCGAGATTCATCCTGCGCCAATCATCAACTTAAAGAGTTTATTCCGCAAGGGATTATGTTTTTCTAAAGAAAGCCCCCGAGACGCTTTCTAACGGTATAGAATATCAACATTCCCCCTCAAGAGGAGTCACTAATGAAAATCACAGATTTGAAAAGCTACCTTATCCAGATGGATTGGGACGATCGTACCGGCGGAAGTGAGCCAAAAAACACCGTTAAACGTGAATTCGTGTTTGTGCAGATCGATACAGATGAAGGAATAACCGGCTGGGGTGAGATTACAAATTACCCGGGTAACATAGGCAATCGTGCCATACAAAAATACACATCGGAAATCAAAGATTTCCTAGTTGGAAAAGATCCCACCCGTATTGAAGAAATATGGGCAAGAACTTTTCGTCTTTTTACGTATACCGGGACGCGAGGGGCAACCACGGCGGCAATGAGCGGAATTGACATTGCTCTATGGGATATTTTCGGCAAATCATTAAATTTACCGATATACAAACTGTTAGGTGGAGCAGTCAGAGAGAACATACCTCTTTATACACATCCACCAGAGCCTGGACCAGATATTGAACTTGCTATAAGAGATGCAAAAGAAATTGTGGCATCTGGTCATATGGCCTTCAAAATGGACCCTATGATGCACTCATTGGATGGGGGAAATGTAGGATTTTTAGACGGTGAAATTTCCGCGGAAGGCGCTGAAAGAGCAGAACAAATTACGGCGGAAGTCCGTGATGCTGTTGGTCCCAGTATAGAAATCCTCATAGATGCACACGGTAGATTCAATGTGCCAACAGCCATTGACTTAGCCAACCGGCTGGAGCCATACGGAATCCATTGGTTTGAAGAACCTGTTCCTGTAGAGAGCTATCACGCATTGCAACAGGTCCGGGATAGCACTGGAGTACGAATCAGTGTTGGCGAACGATTGCACACAAGGTTCGAATTTGTTCCAATTTTTGAGAATAACCTAGCTGATTACGTTATGCCTGATGTAACTTGGACGGGGGGGGATAACTGAATTGAAGAAGATCTCCACAATGGCAGAAGCTTACTACATCCCAGTATCACCTCATGATGCCAGCGGACCTATAAACATAATGGCGGGAGCTCACGTCTCAGCTACGATCCCAAACTTCTATAAACTTGAAACAATGCGATATGACCTAAGTGGATACAACCCGTTAATAGACGTTCCCTTGGATATCAGGAAGGGACATCTGTACTTATCTGAAAAACCGGGACTGGGAATAAACTTGGACGAAGAATTTCTCAGGGCTCATGCCGTCCCAGGATACGGAAATGATTAAGTGATCATTTCTGGCCTGGTATCGATTTTCGAATAGATTCAGTTATAGATAACACATCAGTGCTCTGATTTAGGTCAGACATAAATGGATTAACAGATGTTATAGAAACTCTGTTATTTCGTACTGCCCAAACGTCAGTGCCTCCAAGCGGGTCTTCATCCGCAGGCCTGTCGAATTTGATCCAGTAAAATTCTCTACGGCCATTAACGACTTGCTCTACACGTTCTGAAAACCCCCTCGGACCAAGTGTTGTCAAATCAACACCTTTTATATCTTCAAGTTCTGCATGGGGGAAGTTAACATTCAAGAGGAGAGGATTTTCTCTATCTTCCGAAGTATTCATCAAGACTTCAGCCAATTTAGCCCCTATTTCAGCCGCCGGACGATTGTAAATGCCTTCCTTATACAATACGGATAAAGCTATGGCCTCTATCCCTTTGTTATAGGCTTGTAAAGCAGCACCGAAGGTACCCGAATGGAAAACATCTAATCCAAGATTAGCACCCTGGTTGATACCGGAAACAACCAAGTCTATTTTCTCGGAACAGATATATCCTGCAGCCATTATCACGCAATCAGCGGGAGTCCCATCAACTGTGTACACATTGTCTACACCTTTAACACGTGACTGAACCCTCTCAATAGACAATGGCCGGAGTAATGTTAAAGAAACCCCTTTTCCACTCTGATCACGATCAGGAACAACGACTGTCAAATTGCATATCTCTGAAAGGCAATCAGCAATCTCCCACAACCCAGGAGAATTTATTCCGTCATCGTTGGTTAAAACTATGTTCAATGGAGACTCCGTTACTCACTCAATAAATTTACGAAACTCAAGGCACATAACGATACTACTTTCTAAAGTCGTTGTGTCCTAATAAACATTAATAACTCGACATTCTATTTAATGTATCAATCCTATGATCTTAGACAAGAAGAACATTATCAATTAACCGTGTAGTACCGACCTCAGCTGCTACAAGAATGATGGCATTCCCTGAGTCTTCGACAAGACCAACTTCGATAAAACTACTTCGATCCGAAACGCTGACATAATCAATTTGAACAGAAATATCTGGGTCCCCAGTTAAGATCTCATCTACGACTACAGATTTCAACTTCTCTGCCGCTTTCTCCCCTGATTGCCATAACTCTCTTGCGGCAAACAATCCCCTACTTATGGACAATGCTTTGCCCCTCTCTCTATTTGAGAGATATGCATTCCGACTACTTAAAGCAAGACCATCTGCTGACCTAACGGTATCTCCAACGATAATTTCACTTCCGAGCGACAGATCTTTATTAAGAGCCGTAATTACGGCACATTGTTGCGCGTCCTTTTGACCAAAATAAGCTCTATCTGGACGACAGATAGATAACAATTTGCAAACCACAGTTGCTACGCCACGAAAATGTCCTGGCCTGTATTCTCCTTCCAAACGGGAAGCAACTGACCCAACATCGATAAAAGTTTCGAACCCTTCCGGATACATTTCATCAAGAGAAGGGACAAAGACAAGATCAACACCTTCATGATCAAGTATCTCTAGATCCGACCTCATATCTCTAGGATAGTCTTCATAGTCTTCATTTTCGCCAAACTGAGTTGGATTTATAAAAATCGTTGCGGCCGTCACGTCGTTTTGTGAGACAGATTTTTTTACGAGAGAGGTATGTCCCTCATGTAAAAATCCCATAGTAGGCACTAACCCAAGAGACAATTTAGCAGACTCATTAACATTCGCCCATTCCTGTCGGAACGCAGTAGCCGTTTCAATAATTTTCATTCTAGTAACCTGACCAACTTACTTAGATAGTCAAAAACTCTCCTCAGGAGAGGGGAACCTTCTATCCATCACATCTGACACATATGACTCAACTGCATTTTGAATAATGGTTCCTACCTCGGCATAGCGACGTGCGTGTTTAGGAGAAAAGTTTGGAATCAGACCGAGAATGTCGTGAAATACTTGAACCTGCCCACTACATCCAACACCAGATCCAATGCCAATAACTGGTACAGACAGTTTGTCAGTAACCATTTCAGCAACTTCAGCCGACACAAGCTCTAACACGATGGCGTAGGCACCTGCTTCTTGAATCTCTAAAGCATCATCTAATAATGTTTTCGCCTCACTAGACGAACGCCCTTGAACCCTGTATCCGCCTATCTGGTTTACAGACTGAGGTGTTAATCCCAAATGACCCATTACAGGAATGCCAACTTGAACCATCTTTTTAATTGTCTTTGCTACAGATGAGCCCCCTTCCAACTTAACTGACTGACACCCGCCTTCCTTTAATAGTCTCCCTGCATTACGGATTGCATCCTCATTTGAAATTTGATAGCTCATAAAAGGCAAGTCACCGATAATATGTGCCTTTTCTGTGCTCCTAACTACCATCTGAATATGTCTAATCATGTCATCCATCGTCACAGGCACCGTAGAGTCATGTCCTAGCACAACCTGACCTAGACTATCCCCAACCAGTATTATTGGTACTCCAGCTTTTTCAACGGCATAGGCAGATGTGTAGTCGTATGCTGTCATCATTGGTATCGGTTTTCCGTCATCTCGCATTTTTTGGAATCTTCTAATCGAATACCTCATATTTATTCCTCTTTCCCTTCCTCTGTAGCCTCCATGTTTCGTGCCACAAGTAACCCATCCTTAAGAACGTTGATTATTTCGATACGGGTCGTCTCATCCAAAACCTGTTTTTCTTCTACAGAGCCCATACCTGCAAGTGCTAATTCGCAATAAAATGCCAAAAGTTCCGGCTTTCTTTCTTGCAGGGCATCCAAATGCTTACGAATCGTCCCTACATCACCTCTTGCATAGGGCCCAGCGACAGCCTCAGGAAGACCAAACCGTTCGAGATTATTTGCCACTTGTCTCATCATGGGCAGCAATGCACGTATCCCATCAGAGCGAGATCGTCCAATATGCTCCCATAACTGGGTTGTGATGGCCGCATACTCAGTAAGCAATCCTCCTAACATTACGCCAGACATGTGGTACAGGGCTTTGTCTTCCGCCGACAAAAACACCGGATGTGCCCCAAGAACCTTCGCCATTTCCTCAAGAAAAGGTTCTATAACTTCTCCACCTTCTATACCAATGGTTATACCCGACAAACTGTCAGCCCCTTCATCAACCGACATAAAGGCCTGGAGAGGATGAAAGGCCCCTGGAATCACATTATGTTCCAAGAGATGGTCGAGTACATCTAGACTAGCGGCACCCGAGCAGTGAATGGCAGCTTGTTTACTTCTCCACTTCAGACGTTCAGATATGGATTTAATTAGATCGTCCGGGGTTGTGAGAAATACAACGTCCGAAACATCAATAACATCCTGTGAGTCGGGAAATGCTTTACAGCCTTTTATACGTAAGGCAAGTGATTCTGCTGAAGCGAATCTTCGGCTCGCCGCCGCAACAACACTGTAACCCACTCTTGAAAGGGCAACCGCCAGAGAGCCTCCAACAAAGCCTGATCCGATAATCCCGATTCTGGAACCCTTATCAAATGTCATAGCTTCAATTTCCCAAACTTCCAGATGTATGTACTTCATCAACAGAAGGAACACCAGAAACACCGGTTGCTGACCGAACGGCATTCACAATCGCTTGAGATGTGCACTGTACAGCGGCGGCAATTATTCTGTTAAAAGTGTGTGTATCTGCAATCTCCTGATCAGGATGAGATGCACCTCCTGTTCCAACAGCAAAAATAGTGTCCCCATCTCCTATTAAGTGTGAAGGTCTGATTGATAGGGCCAAACCGTCATGAGCAGAAGAAGCAAGTCGATTGGCTTGCGAGTTAGTTAACCTTGCGTCAGTAGCAATCACACCTATTGTGGTATTGGCTCCCAAACGTTGCTCATCAATATCGTCACCAGCAATTAAAATCTCAGACGCACTGACCATACTTCCATCAGAACTCCTTGGCCCCGCAATAAGATCCCCAGTATGAGGATCATGAATACTGCCGATAGCATTAACAACTACCAGAGCTCCGACAGTCAATCCATTTGAAAGTCTTATAGAGTCGGAACCCAAACCACCTTTTACAGATCTGTTAGAGCCCAGCACTTTCCCGACGGTCGCTCCCGTACCAGCACCCACGGTTCCTTGAGCGAAAATACCCGTACTGGCTGATTTACAGGCCTCATATCCAGAGTCACTTCCAGGTCTTATGGACGGATCCCCTACAGCTAAATCATAAATTATGGCAGATGGGACAATCGGTACGATGTTCTGACCTACTTTGAAACCCATGCCATGTTCTTCCAAGTACTTCATAGCACCATCAGCAGCAGCAAGACCATAAGCACTACCACCACTCAACATGAAAGCATTAACTATTTCAACACGCTTATCTGAACCAAGAATATCCGTCTCTCGAGTTCCTGGTGAGGATCCTCTTACATCGACTCCTCCCACTGCCTTTTCCCCACACAAAACCACAGTACAACCAGTCAAAGCACTCTCGTGAGTCCAATGACCTACTTTTATTCCCGGAACATCCGTTATATTTTCACTACACATCTCTAACCAAATAAAAAAACTCCCTAAATCCTTCTGTGAAATAGGGAGCTCTTCTGATCCAAATAATCTCTGATAACCGAACAGGTCGGCTCCAAAAATAAATCCTCAACTAAGCTCACCATCCACATACTTGGATTGGCTGCGGGCGAACATTCTATCAGTGTCTGACATCTGACGTTAATTCTGAAAAAAAATAATAGCAAAATCTCCGGCTGAAATGTTGCCAAAACTTAAGCTTTTTACAGGCGTGATTTGTTCTTGTGAGAATACAGTAAATTTGCTATAATTTTGGCACTGAAAATGCTTGTGTTTTGTACCCCTTCGAATCACGATAAAGAGGGGCTTCTTGCCCTCAATGACTCATATAAATGAAATCAAGTTATCAGAGTCACTTTACCAACCGAAATAACAAGGGTATAGGTAAACAAAATAGCAGTAACCATGGGGCCGAGTTTTACAGCAAATGGAAAATTATGCCCTGTTGAGATCATAAATAGATTGTCTTTTTTAAGAAAATCGGGAGTGTCATTGAATGGCAGCGCTTAAACAGCAGAGAGATGATGAATATTCGGCGAGTGATATCCAAGTGCTGGAAGGTATGGAGGCTGTAAGGAAGCGTCCTGGCATGTACATAGGAAGTACGGATCAGCGTGGCCTTCATCATTTAATTTACGAAATTGTTGACAATAGCGTCGACGAGTTTATGGCAGGATATTGCTCCTCTGTGACAGTAGTTATCAGAGAAGACGGGTCCGTAAAGGTAGATGACGATGGACGAGGTATACCTGTTGACAAACATCCTACGACGGGACTGACAGCCCTAGAAACCGTTATGACCACCCTTCATGCGGGTGGTAAATTCGGAGGTAAAGCGTATGCCGTTTCTGGAGGGCTCCACGGCGTTGGAGCCTCAGTAGTAAACGCATTGTCAATATGGGTTAAAGCATACGTTACTCGAGATGGAAATTTATACGAACAAGAGTATTCCAGAGGTATAAGCTCCACGGAACTTACATCGCAAGCTCTTCAAAACGGTTCCTCTGGTCATACTGGAACTGCTATCGAATTCATGCCAGATACAGAAATATTTGGAGAACTAGTATACGACTTTAACGTTCTGTCCAATCGCTTTAAAGAAATGGCATATCTCAATAAAGGATTGAAAATCACATTCAAAAGTGAGTGGCATTCCAGCCGTTGGCCAAATAACGAAGTAACCTATTACTTTGATGGAGGAATATCCAGTTTTGTGAGAGGCCTCAATCAAAACAGAGGGGTTGTTCATGAAAATCCGATCTATGTTGAGAAGGATCTGGACGGAACTAAAGTCGAAGTCGCTCTACAGTATAACGACACCTTCAGTGAGTTTGTTTATGCCTTCGCAAACTGTATAAATACTGAGGATGGAGGCACACATGTTACTGGATTTAGATCTGCACTAACACGCGTACTAAACGACTACGGCCGCAAGCAGAAATTAATTAAGGACAATGAACCTAACCTTTCTGGAGAAGATGTCCGGGAAGGAGTAACGGCAGTAATAAGTGTAAAGCTCAAAGACCCACAATTTGAAGGGCAAACCAAAAACAAACTTGGCAACCCTGAAGCACGTACGCAGGTTGAGACCGTACTAGGTGAGGCACTACAAATATTCCTCGAGGATAATCCTAGAGAAGGAAGAGCGATCATTGATAAATGTATGACCTCTCAGAGAGCGAGAGAGGCGGCTCGCAAAGCTCGAGAACTCATAATTCGTAAGAATGCTATGGATGGAGGAGGCCTACCCGGTAAATTAGCCGATTGCTCAGAGAAAAATCCTGAGCTTTGCGAAATATATCTGGTTGAAGGAGATTCGGCGGGTGGTACAGCCAAAATGGGAAGAGACCGACGATTTCAAGCAATTCTGCCACTCTGGGGAAAAATTCTTAATGTAGAAAAAGCTCAACCCGACAAAATTGTCTCTCATGACGCAATCCGCTCCATGATCACAGCGATAGGAGCAGGAGTGGATTCCAGAGTTGGAGTGGAAGAGGAAGGGACTGGATTCGACCTGGAAAAGCTACGCTACCACAGAATAATAATAATGTGCGATGCGGATGTCGATGGCTCACACATTCGCACCTTGCTTCTGACTTTCTTCTTCCGACATATGAGACCACTAGTAGAGCATGGGCACCTTTATATAGCGCAGCCCCCTCTGTACAAAATCAACGTTGGCAAGAAGGAACAATACGTATATACCGAGGGTGAACGTGAAGAGCTTATGGAACAGCTCACTAGCAAAAGAAGCGTAAATTTACAGCGTTATAAAGGCCTTGGAGAAATGAACGCGGACCAGTTGTGGCAAACCACAATGAATCCCGAATCTAGAACATTACTACAGGTTGATGTCGAGGACTTTGGACAAGCAGCCGATGAGTTTGAGCGATTAATGGGAGACGAAGTTGAGCCACGGCGGAACTTTATACAAACCAACGCTTTGGAAGTAGCCAATCTAGATATTTAAGGTAGTTAACTGAGATCAGTTGTAAGGGACTTAACCTTTCTTAATCATTTCCTCTAACGAAAAATCATCACTGTTAACCCAGTTGAATTGATCAGATTCTCGCTTGGTAACTTTTGCTGCCTCATCTATCACATAATCTGTAAGATCTACAGGGAAAACCACCACCCCGTTCATGTCGGCGTGCACCACATCCCCATGATTGACTAAGACACCACCGACTTCTACAGGAACCATAGTTTCGTCGAGTCCAAAATTGCCGTGTGCTGGCACCAAGCCAACTGAAAACATCTGAAACCCCATGTCATGAACCGTTTCTACGTCTCTCACACCACCATCTGTAACTAGACCTACAGCCCCAACTCTTTTTGCTACGTTGGCCATGCCATCTCCAAAATGACATCCATGGAAAGGCCTTGGCCCAACATCCTTGGCAACAATAACCACTGGAACAGGCATATCATCTATGGCCTGTAAGCACTCATACCACAAACTCCTACTGCGCGGTTTACCGGTGGTAGTTGTGTTGAAGGTGGCTGTCACAGCCTGTCCAACCATTACCCCGAGATCTGGGAACTGACAACGGATATTCCAACCCATAAAGCCTTCGGTGTTCAATCTTGTAGGATGAGTTTCCACGGCATTGGCTATCGTGGGTGTATCGATATCTCTAAGCGATCTTATTTGATCTTCTGTTAAAAGTTGCACGACATTTCACCCCTTATCTCAGTACTCTGTTTGATTAAGAAATATGCATTAGTCCCACATAGAAGTTGAAAAATAACGTTCACCAATATCATTGAATATTGTGACTATATTTCCAGATTTTGATAACCTCGCAACCTCAATCGCTCCCAAGAGATAAGCTCCAGAGGATTGTCCGGCAAATATACCTTTTCCTGCCATTGAGCTAGAAACCTCATAGGCCTTAAGGGTATCTATGTGTAGCATCTGGTCAACTACTGAACTATCAAATGTTTCAGGAATGATATGCCCCTCTCCCAAGGGTTTGAGACCCTCAACCCCTGGCCATTCCTCAAAATCGATGCAGATAACCTCTATATCAGGATTAGTTTCCTTCAGGCGTCGGCCTATCCCACTAATTGTTCCCCCAGTACCTACTCCCGCAACGAAATGTGTGATAAAGGGTGCCTGGTCTAACAGTTCTACTGCAGTAGTCTCATAATGCGCCAACGGATTATTTACATTGCTGTACTGATCACAATAAAAGTATTTGTCAGGGTTCCTCTGGAACCTCCGTTTCACCTCGTATAAAGCCTCATCGTAGCCTTTCTGAGCATCTGTGAAAACCAAATTGGCACCGTGAGCGACCAAACGCTTTTTCCGTTCCTCGCTGGCATTCTCTGGCATAACAAGTTCAACGGAATATCCAAGAATAGCCCCGATCATCGCATAAGCAATCCCTGCGTTACCAGAAGTCGCATCCAGTATAGTTTTATCAGGAGTCAACGCTCCATCAATTATTGCCTTAGCAAGCATACGGAGAACCGGTCTATCTTTGATTGAGCCACCAGGATTTAGATGTTCAAACTTTGCATATATTGAAGCTTCTCCTATATCAGCTATATCCTGGGGAATGTCCAGCTCTACCAAAGGGGTGTTCCCAATAGCTTTTAAAGCTGGGTATCTATTTATGAAATCCTGGATCTTTGCAGCGTATGGCACTTATCTGACGTCACTTTCAAAAATATTGTTTTGAATCACCTTTAGGCAAAGCAAACACTTCCTAGCATGTTACAAAACACGCCTAGCATATATTCGAGTATATATTTCAGTTTGCCAACAGTCTAGCAACTACACTGAATCCAACCCATATGAAGTACACAATAAGCTATTGAGCACCAACGTTTAGGTGTATAACATGATGCAATCGGAATAGGGTCTGGATGTTATGAACAAAAATATGTTTCAGCATAAAATTGATGGATTACGATCAGAAATTGAGCGCCATAATAGGTTGTATTTTATCGAGGACAACCCTGAAATTGGAGACAGAGAATACGACGAATTGATGCTGGAACTCCTACAGATAGAAAAGGAAAATCCCGAACTTATTATTCCCCAGTCGCCCACACAGCGTGTCGGTTCAGATCCACTAACAGAATTCTCCCAGATCGACCACCAAATACCCTTGTTAAGTCTGGGAAATGCTTTCGATGACGATGACTTATCAGGGTGGCATGAACGAATGTCAGGATTAATCGAATCTGATAAATTTGCTCTCGCCTGTGAGTTGAAATTCGACGGTTTAGCAGTGGCTCTAGTTTATGAAAACGGTTTATTCGTTCAAGGGGCAACAAGAGGCAATGGTGCAACGGGAGAAGACATCACATCCAACCTTAAAACCATCCGTAGCATTCCTCTACAATTAATTGGTGATTATCCGCCTAGATTTGAAGTGCGAGGGGAAGTATATTTCCCAAAATCTGCATTCGAAAAATTCAATGCCGATCGTGAAACAAATGGCCTTGCAACATATGCAAACCCAAGAAATACAGCAGCAGGGTCACTCCGACAACTTGACTCTGCAGTCACTGCTCAGAGACCTCTAGATATATTCATATACGGTCTTGGATGGGTGGAAGGTAATTTCCAAATTCCTCAGACACACATTAGATGCCTTGAGTATCTTAAGACACTAGGATTCAAAATCAATCCGTTCAATGAATTAGTTCCCGATTTGGAACATGCAATTGAATTCCACAGAAAATGGGTTCAGAACAGGAACTCAATAGACTACGACTGTGACGGAATTGTAGTAAAGATAGACAGCTTCGATTATCAACAGCATGTAGGTACAGTGGGAAGAGAACCTAGATGGGCTATTGCGTACAAGTTTCCATCAACACAATCTATAACCAAACTTTTGGACATCGGTGTAAATGTAGGCCGAACCGGAACAATTAACCCCTATGCCATACTCGAACCAGTGAATGTAGGTGGCGTGACGGTAAAACAGGCAACGCTACACAACGAGGATTATATAAAGGCAAAGGACCTCAGAATTGGAGATCGTGTGGTGGTGGAAAGAGCGGGAGAAGTAATACCTCAGGTAGTAAGCAGTCAAAAAAACCATCGTAATGGAACCGAGCAGAAATTTTGGATGCCTCGAGAATGTCCTAGCTGCAAATCGCCGACAAACAGGAATCCTGATGAATCTGCACTCTATTGCACAAATAGTTCCTGCCCCGCGCAGTTAGTCAGGTTAGTAGAGCACTTCGTAAGTAAATCTGCAATGGATGTTGACGGAGTGGGAGGAAAGCTAGGTAATTCGCTTATTCAAAGTGGATTGATATCGGACGTGGCAGATATATATACCTTAGAAAGAGAACAACTCATAAGCCTAGATCGAATGGGGGAAAAAAGTACCTCCAACGTAATCGAAGCTATCGCTGACAGCAAGGACCGACCCCTGTCTCGACTTCTGGTGGCCCTGGGTATATCACACATAGGAACTGAGGTAGCCGAGAACATTGCCAACCGATTTGGAAATATGGATAAGATTATGAAAGCCGGTGTGGAATCCTTCACAGATATACCTGACATAGGACCAAAAATTGCTGAAAGCATCACAAATTACTTCCGATCCTCCTCTAATATATTGCTAATACACAAGTTGAAATTAGCTGGAATTAACATGAACAAGAACAGCGACAATGATCCATCAGAACCGCAGGCTCAGGTTTTACGTGACATCAGATTTTGCGTAACTGGACGACTAAATCAGTTTAGTCGTTCAGAAATTCAAGATCGAATCAAAGAATTAGGCGGAACTGTAAGCGGATCCGTGTCAAGCCTAACGAACTACCTGATTGCAGGCGAAGAAGCAGGCTCTAAACTATCAGATGCCGCTCGAATAGGTATACCAGTATTATCTGAGGATGATTTCCTGGCAATGATTCATCAACGCCCTTTTTATGATGATGATGCATAGAAATCTAGCTACTTATAAATAGGGTAGAACTTCACTCAGGAAAATGTCTAACTGTCTTTCCTGTTCGAAAGAGGCGAATCTGATTATGATGGTTCCGGCTCCAGAATCCTCATAACTGCCGATTCTGCTTATGGCCTCCTCAGCAGGTCCCCATGGTCCCCATCGGTCCTGCCAAATGTTAATCCCATAGTAAAGTTTAAGAAATTTATCCGCCTCCTCAGCTGCATGCACTCTATCCTTATGCAAATTAATAGTCATATAAAAAGCTTTCTCGAGACCCGCGTTATCAATTCCCTGCTTATCTGCATGATCTCTTATTCTAGTCAAAGCTAGCGAGTATTCTTCAGGATAATCTGATATTGATATGGACCCATCACCCAACGTAACCCTTTGGAATTGCCGTTCCAACTTGGACCGCCCATGCGCCGCTACCAACACTGGTACCCCATTCGGTTGCGGGGAAACTGGCTTTATAGACACGTTATCCACATCAAAATGACGTCCATGAAACGTAACGTTTTCACCTCGCGTCAGAGGTTTAAATATTTTCAACAGCTCTTCAAACCGACCACCTCTATACTTCGGGTCTATTCCCGCATTCATCCATTCAGACCTTTGGGCCTCATTAAAAGCCCCACCAACTCCCATACCAAGAATGATACGTCCCCTGGAAATTAAGTCGGCAGTAGTGGCAGCGTGAGCAAGTGAAACGGGATGCCTTAATGGGCCTAGCATGACAGCAGTTCCTAGTCGCACTAAAGAAGTTCGAGATGCAATTGCCGAAAGGGTGGTTAGAGGCTCAAGTCTTGGCTTTGCTGTGAGACTATCACCCACCCATACTGAATCCACACCAGCTTCCTCAGAAGTTACCGCCATAGAGATTAATTGCTCAATATCGTCGGGCTGATCTCCCTGCATCAGCAATCCTCTGGTGGGCAATAAGATCCCAATATTAAGTTTATCTGTCATTTACATCTACTCCAATCTATCCACAGGAAACGCTGCTAACCTGTCTGTAAATCCAGGTTCAATTTCCTCACAATGCGCAAGATCCTCTTCAGTATCCAGATCTAAAGTTAATCCCGATGGTCTTACAATTCTATAATCCAACCCATTACGTTCAGCGTACTCACAGTGTCTTCTAAAACTGTCTACACCCAGAAGTGGACTGAAAGTAGATGACTGAGGAATCAACATAGCATTGGTTCCACCATCAGACTCGGATGGAACAAACACAAAGATTCCACCATCTTCTGAAGATCTAATTACATCTTCAATATCATTGCTGGTGACGAATGGAACATCACTGGGGATATAGATATACGCCCTTCCAGAATTTTTTATGCCAGCTGAGGCTATCTCTACATCACCATTTAGATCCTGACCCAATACATCCACCCATCTCACAGATCCAAATTCCTGTACCTCTATCAACTGCTTTAAAGAATTAAGCTGACTACCGGCAACCACAATATCGTCAACTTCTGAACGAACCGCCGCTTGGATCACACGCATTAACATGTTCGCTGCAAGAGTTGACCGTTCTGAAGAACTAAGGAGTCCTGACAATCGAGTCTTAGATTGGTAGGGATCCTTTACGGGAATCAAAATGGTAACTGGAAGCATCGATTAATAATCCAAACTCAATATTTCTCGGGCGAGAGTCCTCTTTTCTTGATCATTGTTCATTATGGTGTTAGTAACGACAACTCTCATACCAAGTTTTTCAATCGTTGACGCTAAGTCAGCGTCAACGTTATCTATGATGAAAACATCACACAAATCAACATAGCGTTTTGCTACACCAACACAGGAAACCTCGTGTCCAAGCTCTCTCAATATTTTCCCTGCTGGTCCCTTTATAGCCTCTCCCCCCACAATGGGACTTACGGCTACTCGTGCACCACGAAAATTTTCAATTTTCTTCCTCACGCCAGGCACAGCAAGAATAGGATCAACACTTAAAAAAGGATTTGAAGGACAAAACACTAACAAGTCACTCTCATTTAGAGCTGTGACAAAACCAGGAGAAGGGCTACATTCTGAGGGTGAATCAAACCGGAGTGATATTACTCGAGGATCACATCTGTTTTTTACGAAATACTCCTGAAATGACATTTCACTTATTTCAGTAATGACAACCGTCCTGAGTGTGTCATCAGTCATTGGAAATATAGAATGAGCTATACCAAGTGAAGAACACAGACTATTGGTAACCTCAGAGAGTGTGTTGCCCTGACCTAATAATTGTGTCCTTCTGATATGAGTCGCCATATCTAAATCGCCTAAATTGAACCAAGTATCAGCCCCGTATTGCCGTAGTCTATTTAAAGATCTGAAAGTTTCTCCGCTTATTCCCCAGCCTGTGTCAGGGTTCGCGATGCCTCCAAGTGTATACATAACTGTGTCCAAATCAGGGGAGACATGCAAACCGAAGAATTCTTCATCGTCTCCGGTATTAACAACGATCGCGAGACTTTCCTCATCGAGGATGTCTCTTAAACCTAATGCTAACTTCGCTCCTCCAACGCCTCCTGCAAGAGCAAGTACTTTTGAGTTCTCCAATTATCAACTCCCTCCACTATAAATCGGGCTCGCAGCTAATACTCTCAAAAGTATCTCACAGTAAAACTCAACAGCGCCAAATCATCTGTTTTATATTTATTAGGGTAGCTTTTTTCCTCGTGCTAGAATCGAAATGGTTCGCTTATGATATTCCATCGTTTAATCGGACCAAATATCAACTTGGAGAATAAACAATACACATCTCCAACATCTCTATATCAAATTTTCGGAACTACACTCAACTGGAGTTGGATCTACCAGAAGGCTTAACCCTGCTAACTGGGAAAAACGGACATGGAAAAAGCAATCTCTTAGAGGCCTTATATATGCTCGCTATGGCCAGATCTGCAAGAGCCTCGATAGAACGGGAATTAATCAACCATAATTCTGCCCCTACCTCTGAACAAGACCTGACCTACGCCAAAGTGAGTGCAAACACCCATAATGGCGAGTTATCAAACAAAATAGAAATCCATTACAGGTGCTTGTTCTCAGAAAATAAAGACGGCTTTGCAACACAAAAATACATACGGATCAACGGTAGCCCAAAAAGGTCATCAGACCTGATAGGAACGCTAAACGCTGTACTTTTTACAGTGGATGATCTAGATATTGTATTTGGTAACCCGTCCGTAAGACGTCGCTATCTCGACATTCTTATATCCCAGATAGATAAACACTACCTTGATGCATTAAAAAGTTATCAAGAATCAAACAGACATCGAAATCATCTACTGAGATCTATTAGGGAAGGAGTATCTTCACAAGACGAACTACAGTTTTGGGATGACCAATTGGCACTACATGGCTGTGAAATCATAAAAACCAGGATGGAAGTAGTTAATAGATTATCCGAGTTATTGAAGCCTTTTCACATGCAATTTGACACCGACAAAGAATCGCTGCAGCTATTGTATCGTCCCACAATACCTATGAGCGAAGAGAACCCAACAACCAGTTCGATAGTATTAGCACTAGAGAAATCCAGAGCTAAGGATATAGCGCAGGGTTCAACATCAGTTGGTCCCCACCGTGATGATATGTCTGTATTGATAAATCAGAACGACGCAAGCCGATATGCGTCAAGAGGACAGGCGAGGACAGCAGTATTAGCCTTAAAACTGGCAGAATCAACCTATCTCAAAGAGCGTCGTGGCAGTGAACCACTACTATTATTGGATGACCTGTTGTCAGAACTCGATACCACGAGGCGACGCCAGATTATGGAGCATGTCACCCAGTACCAGCAATGCATTGTAACGGCTGCCGAACTCGACTCAGTTCCAAATCTGTTCGTCTCAGCAGCCAACAACCTTCTCGTCGATAATGGAAAAATTACTCCGGCCTAAACACCCGAAAAAGTTTTCGACTGATAGTAGAATCAAACAAAGTAAAAAAAACATACATTTTAAGTCCATTCTGATGATCAACGATAACTTTAATATTGATGAATCCGCAGTCCAAGCTGCAGCACAATCCTTGTTTAACTCGCCCTACACGATAGCTCTTGTAGGGGCAGGAATCTCTGTCGAGAGTGGAATCCCAACTTTCCGTGGCCCCGGAGGATTATGGACAAAACTAGGAGAACCTTCTGGAAACGGGTATGAAGATTTTCTGAAAAATCCTGAATCCTGGTGGTTACAAAATCTAGATCAACAGGCCGACCCGGAAAGAACAAAATTTAGAGAAGCTATCGATAAAGCAACACCAAACAAAGGCCATTATGCTCTGGTTGACCTAGAGAAAATGGGTGAGTTACAACATCAAATTACCCAAAATGTTGACGATCTTCATTTCAAGGCTGGCTCTAAATCAGTGACTGAAATTCATGGGAATCGGACAATGCTTAGATGCATCGGATGTGAAACACGATGGCATAGGAGTGGATTCCCAACTGGAGAAATCGTACCAAGTATCACAGGTCCATCGAACAATTTCCCGCCAATGTGCCCCGATTGTGGGTCCCCAGTAAAATCAGATACGGTGATGTTTGGAGAACCGATACCTCGCGGCACCTTAGATTCATGTTTCCTACAAAGCTCAAAAGCCACTTGCATAATCGTTATAGGGACATCCGCCACCGTATATCCAGCAGCAAGTTTTCCACAAGATATACAGGCAGCTGGTGGCATCTTAATAGAAGCTAATCCAAATGAAACACCTCTGACGGGCATCGCCGACATAACACTTCGAGGACCCACAGCAATAACCCTTCCCGCCCTGGTAGAAACAGTGAACCTCATAAAGGCCGAATCAAGATAATGGACGGAATTAAACCGGCAACGGTTCTGGCCGGACTCAGCCATATATCATCGGTAATTTCGGCTGTGATACTAATGTTTATACCTCTATTTGCTGGAACTGAAATAATCGCTCAGTCGGGAGGCTTAAACCAACTATCTGAAACAAAATTAACCCTGATTGAGATGAATGGCACAGGAGCCATACTGACACTCATTTTCCCTTGGGTTGTAACAGGCTTATCTGTTGTGTCAACAATTATGGGTGCTCCAGAAAGAAAGGAAGCAAAAAAGGTACTGTGGCGATGGAGGTCTTATTCCTGGGGTGCCGCTATCGTCATGGCCTTCTTTGTCGCACTAAGCTTCACAACCTTAGGTATTTTCTACATTCCGGCATTAGCACTAACTATAGGTGCTGCGATTTTCAATAAATAACGTAAATTGATAGGGAACAATATTATGCGATATGACTTCATCGTTGTTGGTGCTGGTTCTGCGGGTTCTGTGGTCGCCTCAAGATTGTCCGAGGATCCCAATAAATCGGTACTTTTGCTGGAAGCAGGTCCTGACTATCCGGACTTCGAAACTCTCCCCAACGATTTAAAAACAGGATGGGCCACGGGAGCGGATCTGGCTGTAGGCGGAGAACACGACTGGCAACTCCACGGGAGAGCCTCATCCATGGCCGAAAAAATGGAGGTCCCAAGAGGAAAAGTCACTGGAGGAACGAGCGCTATAAACGGGCAGGTATTTCTCAGGCCAGTGCCCGACGACTTTGATCGCTGGGTCAACTTCGGCAATTCCGAGTGGACATACGAAAAATCCTTACCTTATTTGATTAAAATCGAGACTGATCTTGACTACAGTGGAGATTTCCATGGAAAGGAAGGTCCCATTTTAGTTCACAGACATAAACTTGATACTCTCACCGATGATCAATTGGCTTTCTATAAAGCATGCAGAGAAATGGGATTTCCTGATAATTATGACCATAATCTACCTGACTCGACGGGAGTCGGGCCTTATCCCTTAAACAATCCCAACGGCATAAGATTCAGCACTGCGCTGGGATACTTAAGTGAGTCAAGGCATCGACTCAATCTAACAATACGACCGAACTGCATAACAAATCGAGTGATTTTTGATGGTGACAAAGCTGTAGGAGTAGAGGTATTCAGTGGAAATGACACCTACACATTAGAAGCCAATCAAGTAATTCTAAGTGCCGGAGCAATCGCCTCCCCGCAGTTACTAATGCTTTCAGGTATAGGACCGGCTGACCAACTTGAACAGCAGAATATTAGCGTCATTAAGAATGTTCCAGGAGTGGGAAAAAATCTGCGTGACCATCCAACAGTCCATACCAGGTGGAAACCAAATCCCAACTTTGAACTACCCGAAGAATCTATAGGACCACAAAAGGTGGCACTTAGGTACACTGCCGACAATTCCCCATATATCAATGACATGATTATGGTGATGCGATATAACCATGACATAGGCAGGGAGATAGGACGGGAGAATGGTCTAGATGAATCAAGACAATCTGTGGAGTATGGTCCTCTCGTAATGTCTGTAGGAATATATCTCGCAGAAAGTACAGGAGAATTAAAACTACAGTCTCCAGACATAAATATTCAGCCCTATTTAGACTACAACATGCTGAGTTCTGAATTCGACATGAAAAGGCTTAGAGATGGAGTTAGACTTTCTGACCGTATCGGATCATCCCAGGCTTTCAAAGATCTAGTTGAAAAGCGTGTTGAGCCAGATAACGATACGCTAAATGATGACTCCAAGCTTGATAGTTGGATGTTGCAGAATGTTCTCACAATGCATCACATATCAGGCACATGCAAGATGGGACCAGGGACAGATGAATCCTCCGTTGTTGATCAGTTCGGAAGAGTGCACGGCATCAAAAACCTCCGGGTATCAGACGTCTCCATAGTACCGGAATGCCCAAGGGCAAATACAAATATAGCAGCCATGTTAATAGGTGAAAGAACTGCAGACTTCATAGCAGAAGGGGGATAAAATCCTGCCTTATATATGTGCTAACTTTGGCATCACCTCATCTGCCAGCAAAGTCATAGAGTTTATCCAGTGTTCTTTGGGTTCCCACTCATGTCCCATAGCCAGAAGAACGCCGAATCCTCCTACATCATCATAAAGTTCTTTGATCTGCTCAAGTGCATCATCGGGGCTACCGACAATCCATAAATTGTCCATTAGATACTCGACATCTACATCTGAATCCGGCAAGTTGATATCGGATTTCATGTTTTCTTTTGTCGAAAGCAAATTAAACCAGTATTTTTCGTAATCCCTTTTCAATACCCCTTCCATCACATGTTTCCGCGCCTCCTCTGTCGTGTCCGCTATGTAGACTTCACGAGCAATACGCCACTCCTTCCTGTCTGGCACTAGATTCGACTTCTTAGCACCATCAGTAACAGCATCCCAATGGGTTTTAATAACTCGGTTATGCAAAAGATTAAGACTGATAGGAATCCAACCGTTCTGCCCAGCGATAACAAGAGTTCCTGAATATGGAGAGCCGCCGCCGAGTGCAATAGGCGGATGAGGTTTCGTATATGGCTTAAGATGAAACCGTAGACCGATATTATCTTCCGGTTCCGGGATTCGAAAACTCCAGTGATCTGATTGATAAAAACCAGGTTCCGGATTATCCCAAACCTCCAAAATAGCCTTCAGCGTTTCACCCGTATAAGCTCTTCTGTCATCGGAATCAGGGTCAAATCCAAACATTTCATAATCGCCTCGAGTGGAACTAGAGCCAACACCCCAAATGAATCTTCCCTGAGCCATATGATCAAGCTGAGCCACCCGGTGGGCCAGCATCATTGGATTATGATTAGGCATACAGTGAACACCGGTTCCTAATCTAATGTTTTCTGTCATTCCTAACGCCTGTGCTATCAGCAAGTCAGGGACAGGAATATTTTCCCATTCAAAGGTGAAGTGTTCCCCTATGTATGCTTCAGAAAATCCAAGCTCATCTAACTTCACTAGCTGTTTAAGATCACTCTCCAAGGTTTCTGTAATATTTGAACCCGGGGGATGCAGAGGCATCGTAAAAAATCCCGCTTTCATATTTTCCTATCCTTTTTAATACAATTTTTCACGATCGACCTGAAAATTGCCTAATTTTACTTGTCACTACCTGTGACATCGAGTCTATAGAGATATCCATTATTTGACCAAGGTCTAAATCCGTATTATCCAAACTGGAGGAAACTGAACTAATGAAGGCACCTCGTACCTCCGTGTTTACATTAAATTTTCTCACTCCTAAATCGATGGCACGAGATATCATCCACTCCGGTAGTCCCGAAGCTCCATGCAATACTAGAGGGACAGAAACAGAGCTATGTATCTCAGAAAGTCTGTCAAAATCCAATTTAGGTTCTTCGTGGTATTTACCATGTATATTGCCCACACACACCGCCAGAGCATCTATATGAGTAATACGACAATAATCCGCAGCCTGGTCAGGGTCAGTTAACAAAGATTCATATTCTGGTATGGTCAAGCCATCTTCCGTTCCCGTGAGACGACCCAGTTCTCCCTCCGTAAATCCTCCAAATTCACGTATTTTGTTAACTGCTTCAAGAGTAAAGTCTATATTTCCCTGATAGGAGAGACGCGATCCATCAGCCATGATAGATCGCAAACCGAGAGAAACGGCACTATCAATTTCCGCTTGTTTCCCACAGTGATCAACATGAACGGAAGTGGGTAATGAGGACTTCTGCGCGAGTGCCACAATCGATGCGACCAAAGGTACTCCAACAGATTCCAATGAAGTAGGCGAAATTTGTAATATCACAGGAAGGCTTTCTAGTTCAGAGGATCGGATTACAGCAACAGCTCCCTCAAGGTTGTATACATTGAAGGCACCGACAGCGAAGCGTTCCCTTTCGGCAATATCAATAATGTCCCTTGTTGAAGCTAACATAGGATTCCTAAACCCAAATCATCAAGAAAGCTTACGCACAACGTCGGCTATTGACTCAGGACCTCCAACATTTCCCGGATATAGAACTAAATGAGTTCCAGGAAATTTGGTCTCCTCTCCAAGTCTGAGGACTAAAACCCCTGGTTGTATTTGACCTGGAACTATTGCCCGAACCATTCCAAGACCATTGGTTGTGACATTTGAAGATGTCATCCCTCCCTTGGAAATGATGTAGCGAGGTGTAATATCTATAAATTTTACAATCTCTGTCATCGCATCGGTAACTTTAGCCCCAATGCGCAAATAGTCTTCCGGGGATGAACCCGTCACTACTTCTCTACTAGTGAATACTGTGACATCTTGAGAGTTTCTAAGTGCGTCGTTTACTTTCGTCACTATTGAATCGACTACATCAGGTTTTTCCGAAAGCACCGACTCAACTTCTAGTTCTATCCCTACCATACCCGGAATTTTCAGCACATTTTCTAGTTGAAAAGTACTACCGGGAACGTGGGACCCAACTAGTATAAGGGCGCCCCCTTCGTCCGAATTGACAATCTGTTCCTTCGATAACATATTGTGGGAGCCCTGGCCAATTCTAGACCTTACAAACGAAGCCGAAGTTCTACATAAAAAATTTTTTCCTTTAGCTTCTGCCCGCAAAATTGCAAGCGTCAGGACGTTCAAATCACTCATCGCCGCTGAATTAACGATACATACTTTCCCTTTCTCAAGGTTAGTCAGTATGCTCTCAACCTTGTCAGGACCACCTTCTCTTATATCTTCTATTGAAATAGACACAACCTCGCCTGCAGACAAACGACCCTTGTATTTTTCCTCAATCCACTCCTTCAAGTTGGAAGCTTTGTATCCAAACGCCGTGTCTTCAGCAAATGGAGTCTGCCCTGCAGGAACTAGATTCTCTCCATCTGACACGTATTGAACGTCATTAATGGTGTATCGGCCACCTTGAATAAAAAATGGGACAAATAACAAGGAATCAAATCCTTGCATTCCTTGTTCGTGTATAGCATCTGCCAAAGCCTCTACTTCTTCGGGAAAATAACCCCTAAGGGTTGAATCAGAACGAGATATAACTGAGAATTTTTCCCCAAGTTCGCCGGAAGCCTGCAACAGATTCTTTCCCACTAACCTATTCGTATCCACTGCCTCAGACAGAGTTAGAGCACGGCTGTTTATAAGGAGAAACGAAGCCTCTTCAGGCATGCTGAATTCATTGACAATAGACTCAACCGACCAATCCGTTAAAAGCGATACATCACGCACCGTCTGGGAACCCGTCGGGTCATCATCTAAAACAAAAACCTGGGTCGGATTGGCCTCAATTTCCTTCCTAATCTCCGGAATCAGGTCATAGCTCCATGGCTCAGGAAGTGACGCGAGAGTTTCCTTCAGCGGAACTACAGCCGGTATTGAAAAAGATTCACTCACGCCGGCTCGAACATGGGAAGGGCTATTTCACCCTCTCCTTGATCGTGCCAATTCAACTTAACACGCATACCACACGATATATCATTTACAGGATCCGCAACATTAACAATATTGCTCATAATCCTAAAACCTTCATCTAAATCAACGTATGCCAAAGCATAGGGTCCAAGATCCTTGAAAGCAGGATGTCTACTCTGCAGGATAACGCTGTATGTATATACCGCACCATCCCCCTTTGAGGTATTCCAACTCGTTTCCAATGAACCGCAAGAGGGACAATGAGCCCTAGGGTAAAATATAACCTCAGAACAACTGTTACACGTCTGGTATTTCAGTTCCCTGTTTTTTGTAGCCTCCCAAAAAGGTTCTGTGTCAGGCTCCGGAAATCTTGGCTGTGGTCTGAGTGGTGAATTCTGTGTCATTCTGTTACTCCATTTATTAATAGTGTTACGTTCGTCATGAGTTACATTTAGTCAGCTGCAAGTATTGTCGCTGACGTAGAATGCCGGGACCCTAGTTGGCCCCCATTACCCACAGCAACTGCCAGCTTTGCATCATTTACCTGAGCTGTAGATTCTCCCCTCAACTGACGAGCAGACTCCAGAAGAAGAAATATTCCTCTTTCTCCAGGATGATTAGAGGAAAGACCGCCACCGTCCGTGTTCAAAGCTGGACCGCCAGACTGATCAAACTTCAAAATACCAGAACTGACGTAATCTCCTCCTTCCCCCTTGGAACAAAAACCTAAATCTTCAATCATGCACATCACAGTAATTGAGAAGGAATCATACGCCATGAGAATATCTATCTCATCCGGTGTTACCCCCGCATCTGCAAAAGCCCTGGGCCCAGACTGTGCACCAGCACTTACAGTTATGTCTCCACCATTTTCTCTGTATTTTGTCGCCTCACCACCCCCAATAATCCAAACCGGTTTCTTAGTACAATTAGCAGCTACTTCCTTGGATGCTATTACCACTGCACCACCTCCGTCAGATACCATGCAACACTCCAGAAGATGAAGTGGCCATGCAATGAGTCGCGAATCCATTACATCCTGAGTGGTTATTTCATTAACCCCGACGAATTCCAAATCCGTCATAGCTTTGACAGCCTCTGGATTTCTCATCGCATGGTAACGGGTGGCCACTGATATGTTAGCGAACTGTTCATCAGTCGTTCCATACTGGTGCATGTGACGGGCTTTTACCATTCCATAGTTAGAAATCAGGGTCATTCCCCATGGATCTTCCATATTATTAAATGGAGTTGGTGATCCTTGTCCCGTTGCTCCACCTGTACCAATTGCACGTCGATCTGAGTGCGCGGTAGATCCGTAAGTCAGTAAAGCAACATTAGCCTTTCCGGAAGCTATCATAGTGGCTGCATGATTAGCCTGAAACTCGTATGAAGAACCACCTACAGATGTGGTGTCTATGAGGTCAGGCTTCAAGCCTAAGTATTCAGAAATACCTAAACCCCCAATATTCTGATGGGTCCCTGTGTCATAAACTGCGTCTACATCTTGCCAGTTAAGACCCGCATCCGAGAGAGCCTTGGCAGCGGATGCCGCTTTAATCTGCAAGGAACTTACCCCGGGTGCTACTCTCAATGGATATTCGTGAATTCCGACAATTGCCGCTTCGCGCCTCTGGGACATATGGATCTCCTTCGACTAATGTTCAAATGATAAAAATTACGCCATTCTGTGACTCTAGGAATGCAAGTTAGCACAGGGATATCAGAGCGTCAATTACGAGAATAAATCACTGGCGCAAGTCTATACGTACAATAGGGTAAATATGAAAAATATCCCTAAGAATTCTATAACCTACTCATCAAAGCTATGTGACTTATGTGGCACAGAACTTAACAACGAAACATATAAATACTGTCCTTCATGCGGTAATGAAGTAATCGACTATTCAATCAGCGCAACTCAATCCTTTATAAACGCCGCTAGTCAGGGAAGAAGCGAGTCCTGGCGATACCTCGTTGGAATTTTATTGGCATTGCTAATCTGGCAGTTGATAGGACCACTTCCATTTCTCGGAGCCTGCGGAGCTCTAAGTAGAGTGGAAATATTGGGGTTTAACTGTGACCTCAGTCATATGTCCATTACTGGACCTTCGCTAGTCCCAGGATTTTCGCTTACGATGCTGACATTCATAATAGGACTGATAGGACTTAAGTGGACTATAAAATGGATCCATAAAAGAGGTTTACTCCAAGTTCTCACAGGAAGAAGTCAATTTGACCTAAACCGATTTTTCTTTTCTTCCATCGTGGTTTTTGCATTTTCCTTTCTGTCGCTTTTAGCTGGGCTTACAATTGGTGACAGTGATGTCTTAGGCGGACAAATTACAAGAAACTCAGTGGGCATTGACTGGATATTTCTCTCCGTAGCCGCCATTGTGCTTGTCCCGATTCAGGCAGGTACTGAGGAACTGTTCTTTAGAGGATATGTGCTACAAGGCTTAACTCGACTTACCAAAAATCGTCTGTTTCTAGCTTGGGTTACTTCCCTTATATTCACAAGCGTGCACATCGCAAACCCGGAGCCATGGGAATACGGAGTGTCTGCCTACATTATCAGCATATTTTTAATGTCCTTATTTATGTCTCTGATAACTCTATTCGATGGTGGGCTCGAGTTAGCTATAGGCTTTCACACTATGAACAATTTATGGTCATTTTTGATTCTTGGCCTAGAAAAAGCAGTGATACCGACCACTACTTTATTTACGTTAAATGTGGCATCTTTAGACACAGTCAACGCTATAATCCCCGGCATCGTTCAGTTTGCACTGCTATTTGGCATATTTAGCTGGCGCTATAAATGGTTCAACAAGAAAATTTCGTTCACAGAAGGCAGCTAACGTATCATTTAAAGACCCCAAAACTAATGAAGAAAGGCAATACACATGAGCAGCAAAGCATTAATTCGCAGCATCACACTAACAAAATATAGGTTCCCGTTTGAAAATGTGGGGCATGACCTTGGTTTCGCAATGGGCCCTTTCTATGAGCCAGGAAGTACAGGTTCCCGAACAGTACTTGGCATAAAAATTGAAACAGCTATAGGAATCTCTGGGGAGTATATGAGTATAGCCCCAGGAACTTTCGAGCAGATTCAAAGTTTCGGGGGATTTCTTATTGGAAAAGATGCTACCCATCGAGAACTATTTTACAACCAGGCAAAAACACTTCTGCGGAAACAGGACAGAATGGGAATCGGTCCGATTGACATAGCCCTATGGGATCTGGCTGGGAAAATGCAAAATACCCCCATATACAGGATGTTGGGCGGACATCGAGAAAAATTGCCAGCTTATGCAAGTACTTATCATGCCGATAAAACAAAAGGAGGGCTTAACAGCCCAGAAGCATATGCTGACTTTGCAGAGCAATGTCTTCAAATGGGATACAAAGGGTTCAAAATACATTCCTGGGCAGATGCAAATATACAGAGGGAAATAGATACCATCCACGCAGTAGGATCCCGGGTAGGCGGAAAGATGGCTCTAATGATAGATCCGTGCTGTGTATATGACACTTTTGCGGACACACTCGCTGTAGGACGAGCATGTGATGAGGAAAATTTCTTCTGGTACGAAGATCCCATGAGGGATGGAGGCGTGTCTCTCTACGCACACAAGCAGCTTAAGAAAATGATCAAAACTCCGCTTTTGCAAGGTGAACACATACACCTGGTAGAAGCACATACCGACATGGCCATTGCAGAAGCTACTGATTTCTGGAGGGCCGACCCTGAATATGACGGTGGCATAACGGGAACCATGAAAGTCGCACATGCTGCAGAGGGCTTTGGTATGGATCTCGAATTGCACATTGCGGGACCTGCCCAGAGACACTGTATGGCCGCTATGAGAAATTCAAATTTCTATGAAATGGGCCTCGTTCACCCAAAATTATCAAACATAGCTAATCCACCGGTATACGCCTGCGGATATTCCGATCAACTCGACTCAGTGGACGAAAATGGCTGCGTTGATGTTCCTCAAGGACCCGGTCTAGGCGTGGAGTATGACTGGTCAGGAATAAATAAATTTCAATTCGACCAGATAGTCATAAAATAGGTACATTAACTAGCTAAAAAACGCGTTCAGGTTGATATTGAATAACTATCTTACAAAGAATACATTTTCATGATGCGCATCGGACTGATTACTGACACACATCTACCCGGACAAATACGGGACTTGGGCGAACTTGGGCAGTTGCCCCAAGAATTTTTATCCAGTGTCGACCTCATTATGCATGGTGGCGATCTAACATCCCCAATCGTACTGGACTGGTGTGAACAATTTGCCCCTGTCATCTGTTCCACAGGCAATAATGACCCGATTCCAGATCCACGTATGAAGGAAGTTCAAATCCTCGAGACTGAAGGATGGACTATAGGTATGATCCATAGTTTGGAAGGCCAGTTTCGTCCCATTAAAGATTTGCAGAAACTATTTCCAAAGCCAGTAAATATAATGATTTCTGGTCACACTCATCAGGAGAGACTCGAGTATAGAGAAGGGGTTGTTTTAATAAATTCCGGGAGCATCACATTTCCGCAACATAAAGAGGTACGACTGGGCACTGTGGGGATTTTAGAAATAGAATCTCAAAAATTAAAGGTTGATATATTCCCCCTTGGAGAAACTCCAGGAAGCCCAAATCCTGGAAGTCGCTTATATTTAGAGATGGAGGAAGGCATAGTCGTCGCTAGCAAAGGAGATGTATTACTACCCAAGTAATACTCAGGACAAACTAGTTATGACTATCTACATTAATCTGCGTAACACCCGTCCCAACGATAAATAAAAAAGTTCTGAATCAACTCGTCGCGGAAGTAACTTCAAACTCTTCGTCAGTAATGTTTCCGTTCTCATCGACAATATAAAATTTAACTTCCGGATCCTCTCTCTCAAGTGAGACTAAAACATAGCAAAAATCTACCCATCCCGATTCCACTGCCATCCTGGTATCGGTTTCTGACGGATATGCAGGGCTATGTGTATGTGAATGATAAAAAGCTATGAGGTCTAGTCCCAAATCATCTGTCTCTCTCATAACATTCATCTGGTCCTTCGGATCCATCACGTATCTAAAGGGACTGGGAGTACTGTTTTTCACACGATAGACGGCAGAAATAGCTTCTCCATTGCCCGCCAAAATTCCACAACACTCGTTGGGATTTTCTTGAATGGAATGATCAATTATTTCATCAATTAGGTTACTGGGTATAGAAATCACTTATTACTCCAATAATAAACCTGATGACACCTATCTTGGAGTCCTTCTAAAGACCCTGAATATCATCTCTTTAATAATGCCGAACAGTGACCTTGGCTTGCGAAGCCTCTCCCGGGCGCAATCTGCGCATGTGCAGGCAGGCGGATGGTCATAATGCCAATTTGCCCTTCCCATAGTTTTCGCCCTCCCCTGAAAATTTGCATTTCGTATTCTTCTATTCTAGCAAGGAGGTAAAATATTTTGATCTACTCCCTCGGTGGTCCTGCTCCCTCGAATCCACGTTGACGCCATGATTCATAGGCAATTACAGAAACGGAGTTAGCAATATTCAAACTTCTATTACCGGGAGCCATAGGAACTAGTATTCTTCTTTCCTCTGGAATGGTTTCAACAATGTCCACTGGTAGTCCTGCTGATTCCGGGCCAAAGAGAAACGAATCGTTATCTCCATACTCATGTTCCGTATAAAAGTTCTTTGACCAAGCAGACGTAGCGAATATCCTACGGTTGGGAAACTTATTCAAGTAGGCTTGGTAATCTTCATGTTCCGTCACCACAGCCAAATCAGAATAATCCAGTGCAGCACGGCGCAACTTGGACTCTGAAAGATCAAATCCGAGAGGGTGAATTAAATGTAACTGAGCTCCAACATTTGCACAGAGCCTAATTATGTTACCAGTGTTGTAGGGAATTTCAGGCCTGTATAAAACAATATGCACCAAGTCTTCAACCATCGAGAAAGAAAAATGCCTTCAAGAAAAAATCTGATACCTAGTCTGCGAGTTGTCTCAACCTAGGATCTAACCTGTCCCTGAGCCAGTCTCCCGTAAAGTTGAGCGACATAACAACCATAAATATAGCTAATCCGGGGAATACCGTTGGCCACCAGGCTGTTGCCAGATAACTACGGCCATCTGCTACCATGCTTCCCCATGTGGGTGTAGGTGAAGGTACTCCTGCTCCCAGAAAGCTAAGAGCCGCTTCAGCCATGATAAGCGAGCCCACGCTGAGGGTTGAAATTACAACAGCAGTATTTATCACACCGGGTAGAATATGCCTTAGGAGGACTCTAACAGTCGAGGCACCAGCAACACGGGCCAAATCGACATAGGGTTCGTTTTTTATAACCAATGTGACACTTCGAATTACCCTGACAAAGGGCACCCATGCCAAAGCCACCATCAGGAACAAAAGTAACGTCAAACTCTGTTCAAACAGCAAAACACACACCAAGGCCACCATTAAAAACGGTAAAGCCTGCCAGATGTCCACCGCCCTGGTGATTACTTCATCAATTATCCCACCGTAGTATCCACTGAAGATTCCCAAGGCGGTTCCGATAGTTCCTCCGCTAAATAGAGCAATAGCAGCAACTACTAATGAAATACGGGCGCCATAAAGCATTCGTGAAAACACATCGCGTCCAGAATGATCGGTTCCAAGAAGGTGATTCGTAGTTCCTTCTTCGGTCCAGGCCGGTGGTATGTGTCTATCCCTGATCCCACCAGATCGCGGATCATGCTCAGCCAGGATATTAGCGGCCAAAGCGAAAAACACTAACAGAGCAAGTACTGTTACCGGAATAATAGGGTAGCGCCGAAAGAAACGCCATCCCTCGTATAGATGACTGATCCCAGGACGATAGTCTTTGATTCCAAGAAGATCCTTTTCTATTTGGCCAAGTTGACTCATCTATTTACCCATACCTAATCCTCGGATCGATTATCGCGTAAAGGATATCTGCCAGAAAAGCAAAGGAAACGTATATTCCGATAAAGCAGAAAACAGTCCCCGCTAACAGAGGCCAGTCATTATCATAAACAGCCTGGTTTAAAGCGACGGTCCCTATCCCTGGGAGAGAGAATATAATTTCAATAACAAGGGCACCGTTCAAATAGTCAGCTAGGAGAACAAGAGATGAAGTCAACGGTGGGATAAGCGCGTTGCGCAATGCATGTTTCCAAATAATCTTCTGAGGAGAAACCCCTTTCGCCCTACCAAGTTTGATGTATTCTGAGTCAAGTATCTCCAGCATGGACGACCGTGTAAGCCTCATTATCCCAGCAGCAGCAGGCCAGCCCAATACTATCCACGGGAGAATCCAGTGCTGTAAATTCTTCCATAGGAAAAAGTTTCCTTCCTGTCTTCCTAAGGTACCAGCTGGGAACCAACCCAAAATAACCGCAAATATCAAAATTGCCATAACCCCAGTCCAAAACTGGGGAGTTGCCTGCCCAAAAAGCGCAAAGATACGCCCAATATAGTCCCAAACCGTGGCACGCTTAACAGCGGCTAACACACCAACAGATACACCAACAGATACAGCAAATATCCAGGCCCCTGCAGCCAATTTGAGAGTTGTACCAATGTGGATGGCTATTATGTCTTTCACAAGACGTTGAGTACCTATGGAATAGCCCATATCCAACTGCGCGATGTTCCAAACCCAGATCCCGTATTGCTCGGGAAGAGACTTATCCAACCCAAGTTCAGCCCTTAACATCTCAATAAATTCCTCAGTAACTTCAACCTGGGAGTCACCAAGGTATAAATCAATGGGGTCCGGCCCTAGTCTTGTCAGGATAAAAATGACCAAGGTGGCGCCTATTATAGATATAAAGATTGAAAATAATCTTCTTACTAGAAAGCGTGCCATTTTAAGATCACAACTCCTCTATATAACAAAGATTAAAGAGACACAATTCGCTACGCCGTAACCAGGCGGGCACCCTAACGATCTTAGAAACAATCGCGGGGGGGAAGAGCCCCCCGCGATCAAAATTCATTGTCAGGTAAGGGACTCGTACCTACGAGCCCCACACCTATCGTTCAATTTCCCTACTTAGCAGGGATTATATGCTGTGGCCTACCCCAGAAACCAGCGGCCGAGGAGCGGGAGCTCCATGAGTCGACTGTCTCAGGGTTAGCGGCGACACCCCTTGGGGGCTGAACCATGCCACCGTACAACTGCCAGTAGTAGTAGTAGTCAACCATGTCCATGTGCATAGCTTCGCGCGCGGACTTGCTTTCCTCACCATTAATGGTTATGTACATGTAGTCAAGGAACTTGCTCTCGAACGCACAGCCCCAGCCTGGGCGGCTGAACGTGCTGTCCGAAGGAGGAGGCGGCCAGTCGAGTGGGTAGTTAGCAGTCTCAACGCTGCAGTTCTTAACTACAGGCCAGGGCTGCGTGCGGTCCCTCATACGAGGAACAACAACTGCTCCATACTCTTCTGTTAGCAGTGTGGTTCTAACACCAAGCTGCTCCCAGCTAGCTGCAACTGCATCGGCCTGCTCTAAGCAGACGTCACCAGTCTCACAAGCGTACTTGTTCAAACTGATCTCAAAGCGGACGCCATCAGAACCAACTGGATAACCAGCAAGGTCCAAAAGTCTTCCGGCTTCCTCAAGGTCAGTGTTAATCTCCCATGGCCATTCGTAGTCAGGCTCGACAGCTGGAACATCGTATTCGATCCAGTCAGTACCAGGGCCCAACAATTCGTTATCGCCATACTTTTCGTGATAGCTATTTATGCTGGCCTGATTCACGGTTCTGTTGGGATCCCAACCAGGGAACTTCGGTCCCATGAGCTCCAAGTAAATTGGAGTTCCAAGACCACCCTGCAACACTTCTACGATACCTTCGCGATCTATCGCCATGCCAAGCGCCCATCGGACGAGCCTGGCCTGCTCCATATCGCTTACGCCATCAGGGTTGTTAGTGTCCTCGTATGGGCACTTGTCACCCCATGGGCATCCTAGGTGTGCATGGTCTTCAGCGTATACGGGAGAGAGCCAAGGCTCTATTCCCTCTTCTGTCTTGGCGTTGAGGTCTGTCCAGAGGTTTCCTGGCCAGATCGCGCTGAGGGTCATAGTGTCCTTATCCGACATAGTCGTTATGAACTTTAACCCTTTGCCTTCAAGCTCTCTCAGCTTACCAAAGTCAACTTCTCCGATGTCAGCCTCTCCTGTCTGCATCATAGCCAATCGGCTGGATGTGTCAGGAACCTGAATCACCGTGAACGTCCCTATATGGGGAGGCTCAATCCAGTGATCAGTAACAGCGTGCACATCACCTCTGTTGTTCGGCAGCCATTCACCAATGGTGAACGGGCCTGAACCAACAGGCACAAACTTGATGTCTTCTGCTCCTATTTGGTCATAGGCAGCCTTACAGTCAAGCCTCACCGTGGTGTCATTGATATCGAACTCACTTAGGGGGACACCCCAGGTAAGTTTGGTAACAACTGGCACGTCAAGCGTGTATTCACCTGTAACAACAGCAGGTCCGAATGTTCCACCGAGCTGGGCACCGATAGCGGCACCAAGGCTTGGGTTCACAACGGCATTCTGCCTATCCATATTCCATGCAACGTCTTCAGCTTTAATGTAGCCAAAGTCTTTCCCTGCAAATGCTTCAGGGGTGTTGCACTTTAGATCATCTCTGATCGTCATGGAAAGTGTGTCACCAGCGCTGTTTAAAGCCCAGGCAGAAGCAGCAAACGGGGACAGAGGATCAACGCCGTCGTGGACGAGCAGCTGATCGTAGTAACCCATATTGATTTCACCTGGGGAACCGCCGTATGTCTGCACTTCGAAGTCTCCGAACTGCTCCGACACTTCACGGATAGCCATCGTGATGGTGACATCGCTGGAAGCCTGAGGGGCTGCCGGCGGTGCAGCTGCTGGTGCCGGTGCTGCTGCTGCTGGTGCAGCTGCAGGAGCGGGAGCAGCAGCAGGTGCTGCTTCCTCTTCGGCATCATCGCCACACGCCACGGACACGAGAGCCACCAAGGCGGCCAACATGAACAATAACGTTATATATCTAGATTTATGGACCATAGAGAATTCCTCCTGAGTTCTTCTATCACTCACAATTGCAAGCCATGATAGAGACTCTTGAGCAGATGTCAAGCATATGCGATACCGATTTGGACTTTTACTGACTGAATTTCCTGATTTAGCAGCTACAACCAAACAGAAAAAATTTTAGAATGGACCATTGAACCCTTACATCTACAATGGCAAAGCTCTTATCGCTCCGCTCCATGAATGCGCTCCTGATAATAGTATTCACGAAACAACACTAAGAAGATCCCTAATTCACTCTCGCTGTGGCGCAAGGCACACGTCATATGGGAGAATGAGCCCTGCGCTCTTTTAGAAGTTTATGAATTAAGCCTATGTTTTGGGCAAAACTAAGACTAGAGCTTTAAGATGGACACAAGTACTTAATTTTAGGAGGAGAATCATGGCTAATTACCTAGACGGTAAGGTGGCTATTGTCACAGGATCTGGTAGAGGAATCGGTGCAGGAGTAGCAAAAGCTCTTGCAAATGAAGGTGCCAAGGTTATCGTTAACGACATTGGCGCAGCCCTCGACGGAGAAGGTCTTTCAAACACACCAGCAGAGCAGGTGGTAGATGAGATAAAAAGTTCTGGGGGAGAAGCTGTTCCGAACTACACAGACATCTCCACTATGGCAGGTGGAGAATCCGTTGTACAAACGGCTGTGGACACCTACGGTCAACTGGACATAGTTGTTACCGTCGCAGGAATTCTTAGAGACCGAATGATTTTCAACATGACGGAAGAAGAATGGGACGATGTGGTTCGGGTGCATCTGAAGGGAACTTTCACGGTCTGCAAACACGCAGCAATTCTTTACAGGCAACAGAGAAGCGGCAGAATTGTCACCTTCGCTTCTGAATCAGGCCTCTTTGGAAACACAGGGCAAGGCAATTATGCTGCAGCTAAATCAGGAATCGCAGGTTTTACTAAGGTGGCGGCTAAAGACCTAGGACGCTACGGTGTCACTGCCAACTCAATTTGCCCACGGGCAAACACACGCATGACACAGTCCGTCCCAGATGCAGCTCGACAACTTCGAGCGGACAGACCGCAAGACCGGGAAGAAACACCTCAGGAATTGGCCATGCATCCAGAGGACATTGGACCTTTTGTAGCTTACTTATCAAGCGATCAAGCAGCCAGTATCAATGGGCAAACGTTTCTCGTCTACGACGGAGTAATAACAAAACTCTCCCTACCAAGGAGAGTTCGTACGATATTCAAGCAGGGCAGATGGACAACAGAGGAGCTTTTAGAAATGGTTCCTCAGAACCTGACACAGGGCTTAGTCAATCCCTCACCGCCCCAGGCACCACGACAATAAATCAATTTAAGTCGGCGGATAGCCAATAAATTTAGGAGTATGGAAAGATGGGTGATCTTTTAAAAGATAAAGTAGCAGTCGTAACAGGCTCTGGTAGAGGCATCGGAAGGGGTATAGCACTAAAACTTGCGGATGAGGGTGCAAAAGTTGTGGTAAACGACCTCGGTGGAGCTGTCGATGGGACAGGAGACTCAGCCACTCCGGCTGATGAGGTGGTGAATGAGATAAAAGCGGCAGGTGGCGAGGCAGCAGCCAATTACGATTCGGTTACAACTATGGACGGCGGGGAAAACATCATAAAAACCGCCTTGGATAATTTCGGAAGGCTAGACATTGTTGTAGCTGTAGCCGGAATTCTCCGTGACCGCATGTTATTCAACATGACGGAGGAAGAATGGGATGCTGTTATAGCGGTCCATTTAAAAGGGACTTTCACGGTTTCAAAAGCAGCGAGCATTCTGTTTAGGCAACAGAGGAGTGGCCGAATAATTACCTTTTCATCCACTTCAGGTCTTTATGGAAACTCGGGCCAGGCTAACTATGGGGCTGCCAAAGATGGAATTGCAGGATTTACAAGAGCGGTAGCAAGAGATTTGGGAAGGTACGGCGTCACTGTTAACAGTATTTCTCCAGGAGCAAACTCTCGTATGACCGAGACAGTTCCTCAAGCCGCGAGGGATATAAGAGCATCAAGCGGAATCCAGGCCAACCAAGCAGTAACTCCTCTAGAATTGAATCGTGACCCAGAAGACGTTGCACCAATGGTAGCTTGGCTAGCATCCGAGGAAGCAAGCGAAGTCAACGGTCATGTATTCCACTGCCAGGGTGGACAAATCTCCTTGATGAGCAACCCAACAGAAGAACGAACCCTCCGTAAAAAAGGAAGGTGGACTGTTGAGGAAATAGATGCCATGTTCTCAGGTACCATCGGTATGGACATGGCAAATCCCGCTCCACCTCAAGCTCCTAGAGAATAGGGGACGTAAGAGGAAAATTAAATATGGCCGTCATCAGGTTAGCCGATCCTAAAAGAGACGCTCGCCAGGTGGCGGCTATTTACTATCCGTACGTAATAAATACACCTATCACCTTCGAATCTGAACCTCCAGACGGAAATGAAATGTCCTCTCGCATGGAGAGTGTTTTAACTTCATACCCATGGATTGTGTGTGTTCATGATGATGAAGTAATGGGTTACGCATATGGCAGCCAGTTCCGCACTCGGGAGGCATATGATTGGTCCGTAGAAACTACGGTCTATGTAAGGGAGGCAGCCCATGGACTGGGTATTGGATCTGCCTTATACACAAGTCTACTTGAGTGTCTTAGGTTGCAAGGGTATGTGTCAGCTGTTGGTGTTATAGCACTGCCCAACCATAAAAGCGTTGTACTCCACGAAAAACTGGGTTTTAAACGAGATGGGATATTACCCTCTGCAGGCTATAAAAACGGTACCTGGTATGACGTTGGGATGTGGTGGAAACAACTTGACAAGCCGCCGGAGCAACCAGAAACCCCGTTAAAAATATCTGATCTCGGCCAAGGAAAAAATAATGATTTAGCCGTGGCTTTAATGAAAGGACAAATCCGGTTAAAAATTTAGAGATAATAGCCTGTCTATAAAGTTATTCTATTAGAATTGTTATGCTCTCAATAACGTCCGCATAACCTCCCACTGAAGGATCTCGGGGCTCAATGGCCTGAAGTACATCCATCCCTGATATCACTTTCCCAAAAACAGAATGACATGAAACCCCCTGAGTAGAACAATCTTTAGGGGACGTGTCTGCGTTCAGGCCATCCAGAAAAGATGTGTCTTTATAGGTGATAAAGAACTGACTGCCATTAGTGCCTTCACCATTAGGTGTCCCAGAATTTGCCATAGATACCACTCCCGGAGAATCATGCCTTGCGTCAGGATGAAATTCATTTGCGAATTCATAACCAGGGCCACCCGCTCCCGTCCCCAATTGGTCACCTGTCTGGGCCATAAAGTCAGATATAACTCTATGGAATATTATCCCGTCATAAAACCCTTCTTCTGCAAGGAACACGAAATTATTAACAGTCATCGGAGCTTTGTCTTCATAGAGATCTATTAATATCTCGCCTCGTTTGTAGACTTTAATCACCGCTTTATAGTCAGCTTCTTTTTCCAAACCCATCTCTGGGGGAGTATTCCATTGCATACTCACTACTGAAGGTGGAAGAGGGGGTAAAACGATATTTACCTCGGTCCCGAAGTTCCAGGCTGACAAAGTTAAATCCATATCGAATGAAATGTCAGACCCTTCCTCGCCTTCCGCTTGTCCAACCGCATCTAGTCTTATCAGTCTTCCGGTGGATGTCTCAATCCATAAATCACATTCCAATGCGCCACTGGAGTTAAAAAGAAGCCCTATGAAAGAACCAATGTGGCTAGCATCTAAGACACCTTTCACATGGTAAGCCGAAATTCCGCCCATCGTGTCAGAACCAACAACGGAAACATCATCAATATGCTTTCTCACCTCTACTACAAGTTCACCAGCGCTTAGCAAAGTTTGCCCATCTGGTAGCTCCCTCCAAGCATCCGATATACCTCGCTCTTTCAAGAAACTTCGTTCTCCCTTCTTCAGAAGACCCATCTCATGTGTGTCATTAATCACAGCTGTAACATCCTGATTAGCACCCTCGGAGACCCCAGCAACTTTAATTTTGAGCACTTCCTGATTCCCTTGTATCGTGGCAACGATGTCAATTTCCATTTCACTGGAGTAGGAATAAGGGTCCGCGAGTGCCTCATCCCACAACTTAAAAATACCTGACGCCTCTATCGTATCGAGTTTGACCGGTGTTTCAGGCACTGGCTCAGATTTAGAGATCACAGAAGTTGGTGTCAACACGGGTGGCTGTGCTTGAGACAATGTTGATTCAGGAGTCTCTGATAAATTCGAACTTATCGTAAAAGTTGGAATGGGAGTACTTACATCACCAACTTCCTGACTTGCCAGATTGGAATTTGGTTCTTCAGAACAGCCTAACATGCAAATCACAGCCACTAGGCTGACGAGTAGCATGACATTAAAATTCAGTCCAACCAAAACACACTCCTCCTCTGTATTTAAATCTACAATATAAAGCGAGCAAAAAAACGAACGAAATCATTTTAAATCATCAACTAAATTATATCTTTCAATGTGTGCATTTTGTTGTTAATCCTAGCTATCCTTATTTCCCTAAAAAATACTCAAAAAAATTTCTGAGCCTAAGGCCTAAAATAGACGTTGGCGATTAACAAGCCTAATTGACTCAACCAGTTTTAATAGTTCTCGTGCGAAAATATAACTTCACTTTAAATACTTGATCGGGGGAAAACTATGACTACTATTGAGACCATTGCCGGCAATGGTAATCAAGGATATTCAGGAGACGGTGGGAAAGCCATTAATGCCGAGATGGACAACCCGTTCCATGTAGATATCGACGTAACTAGACGCTATCTATACTTCGCAGATTGTTTTAACTATCGCGTGAGAAGGATAGACCTATCTCAAAACACCATCGAAAACTTTGCTGGGACAGGGATAAAGGGACATTCAGGCGATGGGGGAGCGGCTTTAGAAGCGGCTATCGAAGAAATATATGCCATACAAGTAGATACCAACGGCGACGTATATATATGCCAGAGATTTAACCCGACTATACGAAAAATTGATGCCAAAACCAGAACAATAACAACAGTTGCCGGAACTGGACAGACAGGGTCAGGGAAAGACGACATACCTGCGACTGAATCCTCCATGATAGAACCGAACGACTGCGTATTAGACGGCAAAGGTGGATTACTTATTGCAGATGTTCAGGACCAGAAGATAAGAAGACTCGATCTTACAACCGGTTTAATACATGCTTTTGCAGGAACTGGCGAAATGGAACATAGCGGTGACGGTGGAATGGCAACTACCGCCAGCATATTTGGGGCAAGAGCCATTTGTGTCGACAAGAGAGGTAACACATATCTCTGCGAAAGAGGTGGTAATACGATCAGGCAAATAGATACCAACGGAATAATAACCACGATAGCTGGGACAGGTGATAAGGGTTACACAGGAGATGGAAAACTAGCTATCACTGCGACTCTCAATGGGCCTAAAGCCATACGTTGCGATAATGACGGAAACATCGTAGTCGTGGACACCGAAAATCACAGCATACGTTTAATTTCAGTAAATGATGGCCTTATCAAGACTATCGGTGGTGGAGTAGAAGGCCCACACGGTGACGGCAACGACCCAATAAAGGCAGGAATGGCTCGACCTCACGGAGTGGTTGTAGGACCAGACAACGAAATTTACATCGCTGACAGTGAAAATCACCGGATTCGTATAATCAAACAAAACTAGATATCGTTGGTTGATTCGACGTTGCTTAAATAAAATCGATTAATAGAAAGGAAACAATTTATGGTTGATGCTTTTTACGGTATGCACTGGATGCTGGCAACTCCATTCATGGAAAATGAACAGGTTGATTACGAATCAATTCCACACATCATACGAAAAGCCAAAGAGACAGGTTGCACAGGGGTGGTGGGGCTCGGTGTTATGGGCGAGGTGGCGCGGTTAACCGATGATGAAAGATCGCTTATAGCTGAAAAAATAATATCGTCTTCAGATGGAGTTCCAGTCACCCTTGGTACGACTGCAAATTCCACTATTGCGGCCATTCACTACAGCAAGGAAGCTGAAAGGTTGGGAGCCTCAGCTGTGATGGTATCTGCTCCAACTATGGCTAAGACCAACCTTGAGACTTTATTTTCCCACTACGACAGGCTGGCAAAAGAAATATCAATTCCAATAGTGATGCAGGACTATCCACAAACATCAGGGGTGGAGATGCCGGTGGATTTTATTACCCGGGTGGCTAATGAAATACCACAGGTCAAATACCTAAAACTAGAGGACCCTCCGACACCAACAAAGATAAGTTCGATCAAGTCTAGGATTGGAGATCGATTGGGAATTTTTGGAGGACTTGGAGGTGTGTTCTTACTTGACGAATTGCGTAGAGGATCTATAGGAGCAATGACGGGATTCGCATACCCGGAGGTACTGGTAGATATTTGCCAACACATGAAGATGGGAGAAATATCCGAAGCGGAAGAGCTATTTTACAGACACCTTCCGTTGATACAATTCGAACAACAGGAAGGAATTGGGCTCGCAATACGAAAGTCCGGATTGCACCACAGAGGACTAATAAAATTCCCTACGGTACGTGCACCGGCCGGCCAGCTGGCACACGAAACCCGTAGCGAGCTAGAAGCCGTAATTAAGCGTGTAGGCCTCGAGTAAAAAACGCCTCAGTCAAAGCTATTCAAAAGGAATCACTACACATTTTGTGTTTGAAATACGGTAAGTGAAAGTTACTCAACAGAGCTTATGGGATTGACCGTTACCCTATTCATGGGAACATCACCTGTATTCTGGAATTGATGCTCAACACCACCAGGAACATGAACACAATCACCCTGACGGATAGCGTATTCTTTTCCACCAAAAAGTAGAACTCCGCTTCCCTCTGTGATAAATGCTTGGTGCTCCCATGGATGAGTATGAAATGGGGATGATTCCCCAGGAGCATGTTGCACGTAAAGCATTACATAATTAGGGACTCCATCCTCTTTACCTAAAACAGGATTTTCATTATCTCTATAGTTTTTTATTACCGGCTCCATTACTCACCTCACCTGATATTAATTTGTTTTTACCATGGACTCACCGCCTGTAGTAAATTCGCCTGAAGGCATCCGCTTGGGGCATGCCATGGCCTTTACCTCTTTCCCCCCTCCACTCAATCATACGATCATAAACCTCCTGGAAGCTCTGTCCACTCATCTGCGATTTATGACTCGTTAATGCCTTAATTGACGTTTTCATATGATCGCTAATATCAATCCATAAATCGGGCTCTGGATGGCCCATAATCCATGCTTCGGCAACTTTATGAGGCTCAAAACCTTCCTCCAACAACTCCGGAAAGGTCATGTGATCCCTAGCCGTGGGAAATATAGCAGCTAGGGTGTTCTCCCCTGCGGCAATGTGGTCTGGATGACCTGAACCAAACCCGCCATCCAAGATACGCATTGGGTACTGGCAGATAACTATGTCGGGCTTCTGTCGACGAATCTCTCTTGCAATATCCTTTCTTATATCAAGGCTAGGAGTTAAATAACTGTCAGGATAACCAAGAAATGTAACGTTCGAGAGACCCAGAGCTTTCCCGGCTTCCTGTTGCTCTTTTTTCCGTATCCCTGAAAGTTTTTCCTCCGTCATTCCTGGTTCGCTACTCCCTTTACTTCCATCTGTGCACAAAACATATGCAAAATCCCATCCTTCAGAAACTAGGCGTGCAACGGTACCGGAGCAACCATACTCAGCATCGTCCGCATGGGCAACAACGACAAGTCCTCGTCTATATTCTTCAGGCCAATCACTGGAGTGTGCCAAGTAAATCTCCTCTTAGTTTTATTGCAAACAACGTCCGAAAAACATTATTTTTCTGAATTGGATAACTAGTTAGAAGCAAAGTTCGTCAGTCATACAAGACTTAATAGGTTACCAGATACGATAGCATCGGTCGCCCGTTGAATAGCAGCCATGAGCGGGGCGGGATATACACCCAAAACAATCATTACCCCGAACAATCCTCCCAAAACCACTTTCGTGGGAAAAGAGACCGAAATGGGGGAGCCATCTTCCGAACTTTCAATATATAACTGTCGGGCGACCATCAAGTAATAATAAAGAGATATTAGACTCATGACTATGGCCAGACCCACTAACCACAAAAGACCCTGGCCGCCGACCGCGTTAAATAGGTAAAACTTACTCGCAAATCCCACAAAAACTGGAAGACCTGCCATTGAAAAAAGAGCGCTAACCAGCACCAAAGAAACCAGTGGTTGCCTTTTTGAAAGACCAGCAAGACCAGATATATCATCCCTACCAGTCTTGTTATACACGACTATTACACAAAGGAACGCTGCCATACTAGTGAACCCGTACGAAACCATGTGAAATAGAAGTCCGTTGGAAACCAAATTAGAGAACTTCTCAGTTGTGGTCCCATCACCCACAATCGGAACAAGAGCAGCTAGACCCATTAAAAGATAACCCATATGCCCAATACTTGAATATGCCAGAAGCCGCTTCATATTCTTTTGAACAAGGGCCAGCAAATTTCCGACTACCATGGTACTTGCAGCAATTACTATGATTATAGGTTGCCACTCTCCAAATACTGTAAAAAATCCCTCGGCAAACAATCTCATTGCCAGTGCTAATGCAGCAGCCTTAGATGCCACTGATAACCACGCAGTGATAGGCAGTGGAGCTCCCTCATAGACGTCCGGAGCCCACATATGAAAGGGTACCGCGGCTAACTTGAATCCCAGACCACTCACTATCAAAACGAATCCCACAGCTAACCCAGGATATATTGATGGAAGGGCACTAAAAGCAACGGACATTTCGTCAAATCTCGTGGTCCCTAGGATTCCATATATTTGACTGATTCCAAAAAGTATCAGGGCCGAGGAAAAAGCCCCAAGGAGAATATATTTAACAGCAGCTTCATTAGATTTTGCATTGTATCTTTCATAACCAACCAGAACATATAGTCCGAAGCTTAGCAACTCGAGATTGATATAAGCAGTGAGTAGCTCCGCAGAAGATGCTAGAAGCATCGCCCCCAGTAAGGTAAAAAGAAGAATCCCATAATACTCACCCGGATATTTTAGTTTGGACTCAACATATTCCCTGGAAATTACTACAGCTACAGCAGCTATAACGAGGAAAAATATTCTGAAAAATTTAGTGAATTCATCAAATTCAAGCAATCCATCATAAAGTTGACCTTCGGACTCAACGAACAAACTGATAACGAGAATGGCTACCACACCAACGAATCCAACCCATGCTAGGTACTGCTTCCAATTTTCTTTCAAGAATAAGTCCAAGGCGAGAATGAAGAACGCAAGCCCGGCCACTAGAAACTCGGGAATTAAGAGAGCAAAATCGTTCATCTCGCCCCCGGTATCATCGCAAGTATGGGGTTCACTCCGCTTTCTATAACCTCAATGTATGGGAAAGGCCAAAGACCAACCGAAAATATAATAGCTACCAATATCCCAGCTGCTAGTAGTTCCCGAGATCCGGAGTCTGTCTGACTTTCCCACATTGCCGGGGTCGGGCCAAAGAAAACCTTGGAAAGTAACCTCAAAATGTAAATTGCAGTTAGAGCAGCCCCCACCACTGCTAGACTTCCCAAGACTGTGCCCAAGATTCCATAACTTTGGAATACTCCTAAGAAAACAAGAAGTTCCGCCACAAATCCGCTCATTCCTGGAAGTCCTAGGGATGTTAAGCCGGCTACGGTGAACAAGACAGATATCACACCCATTCTTTTTGCCATTCCTTCCAAAACAAGCGTGTCTCTTGTGTGGGTCCTGTCGTAAATCATTCCAGCAACCGCGAAAAATAGCGCTGTCATTATGCCGTGCGAAAACATCTGCAATACCGCTCCACTCATCCCCAAAACATTCAATGTTGCTATACCCATTAATACATAGCCCATGTGACTTACAGATGAATATCCAATAACGTATTTCAGATCCGTCTGCCCCATGGCCGATACTGCACCATATATAACATTCACAGCACCAAGAACTATTAGGAGAGGCATCCATGTTTCAGCCCCTATAGGCATGAGTACAAGACCAACCCTGATAATCCCAAAGGCTCCCAGTTTCATTAACACGCCGGCATGCACCATACTTACCGCTGTTGGGGCAGCAACATGACCATCAGGGGACCAAGTATGAAACGGCCAGAGACCCGCTAAAATCCCAAACCCAACCATAAGCAGGGGAAAGAAAATGTTCTGAAAAGTCGGAGAAAACGCGCTATTAGATACTTCCTGAATTTCCAGAATACTAAATGTGCCAATACCGGCCTGGAAGAAAATAGCTATTATGGCTATCCAAATTAAAACACTCCCAGCCACCAATACGAGGGTAAGTTTCATTGCACTATATTCTTTAGTTCTAGCAAAACCCTTGAACTGACTAGTGCTACCCCACTTCCCAATGAGCAAGTACATTGGAAGTACCGAAAGCTCGTAGAATAAGAAGAAAAAGAATAGATCGAAAGTAATAAAAACCCCGAAAACCCCAGCCAGCAAGACGAAATAGAGAATAAAAAAGTCTTTGGTAGCTTCCGATACATTCCAAGAAATTAGTGTGCCCGTCAACATCACAATTCCAGTAAGCAGAACCATCGTAGCCCCAACCCCATCAACCCCTAAAGATAAAGTGATCGCATTGTCTCCAGCACCCCATGGCCCAGGAAGAGGCAACCACCTATAAATTTTCTGAAATTGAACGGCTCCTGCAGTTTCGTCAAATGACACGAAAATATAAATCGCCAAAACAGCTACAACAAAGGAGACTGTGACAGCTACGACTTTAACGACTTTCAGGGCACCCGCGGGAACAAAAAGTAAGATTACCGCACCCAACATAGGCAATCCAAGCAGGCATAAAAGGACAAATGAATCCATTCCTTCTAACACTACTAAAACACCCACCAAACTATTACCGCTAAAAATACCCCGAATGCCATAGCAGTACCATAGTTATATATCTTGCCCGTCTGAATTAATCTAACTTTTAAAGCTGATAACAAGACTGATTTCGCTGATCCATCGATGCCGGTATCGTTTATCACGATGCGGTCAAACGTTGCTATAAGTCTTCCTGATTCCAGAACTATCCTGTCAATAACAAACTGGTAGATAGCATCTATCCAAAATCCCTTTAATGCCCCTTTGTACATAAACCCTAGGCGCAATGCCATTGATTTATGAGATAGGCGTGACTTGCCGTAATAAAGCCAACCCACTACCACTCCAAGAATGGTGATTGAAAGGGAAACTACTAACAACCAAGGGATTATGTGAAATTTGCTTTCTTGTTCAACAAAAGAAGTAAATCCCTTAAATTCTCCCATTGGAATCGCAACCATTCCAAGAAAAATCGCAACGATCGTAAGCATTACCACAGGAAAAAGCATAAGAACGGGCGACTCGTGGGCATTCTTAGCAGCATCAGTCCGAGAAGTTCCAGTAAAAGTAATGAGAAAAAGTCTAGCTATATAGAGAGCGCTGATAAATCCCCCCGCTAATGTCACTATCAAAAACCCTAATCCCATTTCTTGGTAGACAGAGTTGAGTATCTCATCTTTACTGAAGAATCCAGATAATGGTGCTATTCCTGCTAAAGATAATGACCCAATTAGAAAAATTCCTGCTGTTATTGGCATTTTGCTTTTGAGTCCCCCCAACCTCCAGCAGTCTGTCTCATCGTTCGTGCTGTGCATGACGTTTCCGGCTCCCAAGAAAAGAAGTGCTTTACTTATTCCATGCACTACAAGATGAAATAACGCAGCACCCACAGCTCCAGTCCCAATTGATAACATCATCAAGCCCAAATGACTAATCGTTGAATAAGCCAAAATACGTTTCATATCTGTCATCACCAAGGCAATAAAACCAGCAAAAATGAATGTAAATAGGCCTGTTATCACAACGATAAGCTGCATTTCTGGAACTAGAGCAAACAAAGGCATCATCCTTGCTACCAAGTAAACACCAGCCGCGACCATAGTGGCAGCGTGAATCAACGCTGACACAGGAGTAGGGCCTTCCATCGCATCCGGAAGCCAAACATGAAGGGGAAACTGACCGGATTTACCCATAGCTCCAAGGAAAATCAACAAGGAAGACCACATAATCGTCGAATCCGATATACCGCCATTTTGTGCGACGTGAATGATGGAGGAAATATGAAAAGTACCAGTAGCCTTGAATAGAATTATTATCCCGATCAGGAGACCCACATCCCCGATCCTTGTTGTTATAAAAGCTTTCTTGGCGGCTTCTGCTGCAGAGCGCCTATCGAACCAAAAACCAATTAAAAGATAAGAACCCAGCCCCACAAGTTCCCAAGCAAAATAAAGAAATAGAAGATTATCCGCTAGTACGACCAACAACATAGAACCGGCAAAAAGGGCATGTAAAGAAAAATACCATCCATAACGGCTATCCCCCTTCATATACTGCAGAGAATAGACTTGAACCAAAAGGGCAACAAAAGTTATTAAGCCCAACATAACTACGGATATTCTATCTACCAGAAATCCCCAAGTGATTTCCCAGAATCCTATGTTTATCCATTCAATATCGACGTGCAAAGGAACAGAACCACCCGATAAGAAATCCGACAATACAAACCAGAACAAAATAAAGCCTGCTGCAATCGCGACTATCGGTATAAAAGAACCCTTACCGGGTAGAAACCTACCCAAGAATAATGTTATTGGAAAGGCAAGGACAGACAGTGCTGGGATCAGCCACGCCGCATTAGAACCTGCAAAAATATCAATGCTCATTGCACTCACCCCTTGAGCAAATCTATTTCATCAACATTGACACTACGGCGCTCTCTATAAAGTCTGAGAATAATCGCTATGGCCAGTGCAAGTTCCGCCGCCGCAATGGTTATAACAAAAACTATAATCACTTGACCTAGAGCGGTATGTGATCCACCAAACGACCCAAACGCCGAGTAACCAATAAGATTTATATTTACGGCATTGAGCATCAGTTCAATAGACATAAGAACCAGCACTGTACTCTTCCGAGCAAGTACCCCATAGATACCAAGGCAAAACAAAATATAAGCCAACACCTGGAAGTGAGCTAAAGATATCAACTTGGGTCCCCTTGCTCCTCATCACCAGCATCGCGCCGTACTATTACGATGGCACCTACAAGCGCCACCAGCAGAACAAGCGATGCCACTTCAAAAGGAATGGCCCAGTCAGTAAAAAGGCTTTCTCCCAGTTCAACCATGCTCACTGCAGACTGATCTCCCTGAGGTGTGGGAGTTCTTACTAGTGAAGCGATAAGCATAGCAAGCAAACCAAGAGAAATAACTAAAGCCAACGGACGATTGCGGTTATCCGAAATATCACGGAAATCCTCGATGCGAGTTAGCATAAGGGCAAACAATATAACTATCACAACAGCGCCGCCGTATATAAGAATCTGCACGAGAGCGAGGAACTCAGCAAATGCCAGTAAAAATACACCGGCTATTCCTATCATTGAAACAAGCAAAGAGAACGCACAGTAAACAATATTCTTCGAAACTACTACGCCAATTCCCCCTGAAAGAACAAAAGCAGCCGCAACGTAGAACAGAATTAAAGATCCGGGCACTCGTCTCCCTCCATAGGCTCACCAGACCTGCTGTCAGTTACCTCGGCATCATTTATAGCCGATTGTGAATTTTCCTCAACCTGAGGGGTACCTCTATTTTTCCCAGGATTTTTGGGCTCCCATCCAACTTTTTGTTGGTAGCTTCTGCCCATCGAAATCAACGACTGCAAATCGACTCGATTCCCATTACGCTCGTACTTACTTAACTCATGTTCATGAGACATCTCAATCGCATCGAAACTACATACATCCACACAAATGCCGCAAATTATGCAACGCCCTAGATTGATCTCAAATGTATCCACAATTTTCCTGCGTCGGCTTTCCTCTGGGTAAAGGGGATTATCTTTCATTTCAGCAGTCATACACTGTGTAGGACATTCTCTGATGCAAACCATGCAGCCGGTGCAATACGGCTCCTCTACGTCCCCGTCCCAGGTTAAGGCAGGAAATCCCATATACCTTTCTTCTAAGTTCAACCGCTTATCAGACTCGGGGTACTCAGCCGTAACGGGTTCACGCCAAGTTGATTTTAACGTAACAGCTAAACCACCGATAAAACCAATAATATCGCCAATCATTCGGCTCCTCCACTCGTCTCTAGAGGAGAAAACTTGGCTTTGGATCGCACATCTTTTGCAGATACCAGCCTAACGGTATCCCGTTCCATAGAGCTACTTGAATTAAGACGAATTATGCAAACGGCACCTACGAGTAATATTCCGGACAAGCAAGTTAATACCCATAGAGGCAAACCATAAAAAAGAACGATGGCGGTTATTACGATATTTAAAAACGAGAGAGGCACAAGCAACTTCCACCCAAACGCCATAAGCTGATCTATCCTGAGCCTTGGATAAGTTCCTCTTATCCAAAATATTAGCCATAACACAGCAGAAGTTTTTATTAACAACCAAATCAGAGATAGGGTAGCGTGCAAAAATCCTTCAAAAGGCATGGTTGGCCAAGACCATCCCCCGAGAAAAAGCAGTACGGTCAGCACAGCGATAGTGAAAGTATTCATATACTCTGCCAAGAAAAAGATCGACCAGTGTGCCCCACTGTATTCTACAAAAGGGCCACCTATAACTTCAGATTCTGCATGATGAATGTCAAAAGGAGTTCTACCAAGTTCTGCCAAAGCTGAAGTAAGGAATATAAATAATCCCAGCGGTTGAACCAACGCAAATGAAACCGAATGCTGTTGGGCGACAATCTCGGTGAGGTCCAAGGATTGAGCCAACATTGCCACACCCAATATGGCCATTATAAAAGGAATTTCATAACTAATGAGTTGTCCTGCAGCCCTGAGGCCTCCCATAACGGCCCACTTACTTGCTGAGCCCCATCCCGCCATTAGGAGACCCAGCACAGACAAAACTGAAACAGCGGTTATATAAAAAAGACCTAAATCCAGGTTCTCAACTACGATTTGACGAGTGACAGGTATCGTGACCCACATAAGAAAAGCAGGAACAAATACGGCAATAGGCGCTAACCAATAAACTCCCCTATCTGCCCACGTGGGCAATATGTCCTCCTTGGTTATCAGCTTCAAAGAGTCCGCTACAGGCTGCAAAATACCCTTGAATCCAACCCTTGTCGGTCCCATTCTCTGCTGTATTCTGGCTAAAGCTTTCCTCTCTGCGTAAGTGAGAACTAAAACCACAAGCGACACCGATAACATCAAGATAACGGCTTTTGCCAAAATAATGAAGACTTCAGACAGACTCATCTATCGACTTCTCCCATTATTAAGTCGATGGACCCAAGTATCAAAACTGCATCTGCAAGATAAGCACCTTGAAGCATCTGTTCCAAAGCTTGAAGATTCGCAAAAGAAGGAGCACGAACTTTTACGCGGTACGGGGTATCAGTACCGTCACTAACCAGAAAAACTGCAAGATCTCCTCTTGGTGACTCAGTTCGAACAAACACTTCACCTTTAGGAGGACGCACTATCCTTCTCACTGCCGCTGAAATATCCCCCTCGGGCAGGTCGCGGGCCGCCTGTTCAATGATTTTGACAGATTCACGCATTTCTTCAACACGCACATAAAATCTATCCCAACAGTCGCCATATGTCCCAACAGGAATATTAAAGTCAAAACGATCGTAGATTGAATAAGGGTCAGTGACACGGATGTCCTCCACTACCCCAGAGGCCCTAAGAGCCGGACCAGTAACACCGAAATCTATAGCGTCTGCGCCACTGATAGCACCTACACCTTTAGTTCTAGCAAGGAACATCTCATTTTTTGAAATTAGAGCGTCGCACTCCTCAATCCCACGTTTTAAATGCTCAAGCACCTCATGTAGACGTTGTTGAAAATCTCTAGGTAGATTTTCCTTAACCCCACCTATCCGGATGTAATTATGCATCATCCTAGCCCCAGTCACGCTTTCAAATAAATTCTGAATCTTCTCGCGTTCTCGGAAGGCGTAGAGAATAGGAGTCATTGCCCCTGCATCCAAGCCGTAAACACCATAAAAAAGCATGTGGCTAGCAACACGATTTAGTTCACATAAAATTACCCTTATATATTCGGCACGCTCAGGCACACATACGTCCATAATCTTTTCAGTTGCAAGACAAAATGCTAGTTCCGAATTGAGATTTCCGACATAGTCCATCCGGTCAAATAAGGTCACAATTTGACTGTAGTGTTCACTTTCGCAAATTTTTTCCGATCCCCTGTGTAGGTAACCAATATGTGGTTCAGACTTAATGATTCTTTCCCCATCTACCCAGATAACCAACCGAAAAACGCCATGGGTACTTGGGTGCTGAGGACCCATGTTGATCATGAGATCTATTGATCCATCAGTTTCATTTTCTGTTTCGTGAATCTGCATGTATTTAATTTCCATTTCCTTCGAGCAGTATTACCACTCCTGATAATCGTGGAACGGAAAGCTCTTTCTCCCAGGAAAGCCATCAAATCCTTCATAAAGCAAAAGTGGAGAAAGATTACTGTGACCGAGAAATATGACCCCGAATAAATCATGTCCTTCGCGTTCAAACCATTCGGCTGACCGCCATACAGAAGTCACTGTGGGAAGAACTGGATCAGCTGATACTACAGAAGTTTTAACGGCAACTTTGTAGTAAGTGGATAAAGAAACCATGTGGTAAACGATCTCGAATCTTTGTTCACTCTCTTCATAATCAACAACTGAAATTGAACAGAGGTAATCAAATGATAGGTTTTGGGCATCCTTCAAAAGCTGACAAACCTGGACTAAGGATTCCTTAGGAACCGTTATGGTGACAATATCTATACAAATCCCTATTTCACATTTAAGACCAGAAGGGAAAACTCCTTTCAAAACCTCAAAAAGCTCTTCGCCACGAGGGTCCAAACGAGGCGGAGCAATTGGTATCTCACGAGCACGCCTACTTGGTGAGGGTTTCTTATTCACCGTCTTGCGCTTGCGAGGAAGGATTTGGGTTCTTAGCATCTAGCTGGATTTTTTCTTGGAGCTGCATAATGCCATGCATCAAGGCTTCCGGCCTAGGAGGACAGCCAGGAACATATACGTCGACCGGAATCAGATGGTCAACGCCCATGACGACAGAATAGGACTTATAATACGGCCCACCATTTGTAGCACAGCTACCCATCGCAATTACCCATTTCGGATCGGGCATTTGTTCATAGAGTAGTTTTATTGGGTCAGCCATTTTCTTGACTACAGTTCCTGCGACTATCATCACGTCAGCTTGACGAGGAGACGGCCAAGTCACGACTCCAAATCGATCAAGATCATGGTGAGACATGTGAGTGCTAATCATCTCTATCGCACAACAAGCTAAACCGAAAGATAAGGTCCAGAGAGATGACTTTCGGGCCAGCGAAAACAATTGATCAGACTTTGCTGTGACGGCATTAGGTAAAACCCTGTTAAATACACTGTCGGGAACACTATTGCCCTCACCAACCTTATACCCGTCACTAATACGTCCGAAAACCTGATCAGACAAATTATCACGGTCTGAGTTTTCTAAAGGTATCGACTGATCATCTCCGTTTACCGCCATTGAAGAACTCCCTTACGCCAGCCGTAAATGACTCCGAAGAAAAGTACCCCTATAAAAATCAGCATCTCATAGAAAACTATAGGTACTGATTCAACGAAAATCAGAGCCCAGGGAAAAAGGAAAACTGCCTCAACGTCAAAAATAATAAATATGATCGCGAAAACATAATACCTAATCTGTATTTGCGACCAATGGTAGGGGGCAGCCGGTATCCCGCATTCATACGGTGAATCCTTAGCTTCTGTCGGCCTACGCGGAGCAAGCAGCCTTGAAGCGGCAAACATTAATAGGATTGCCACCAAGCCAACTGCCGCAACCACGAGGACCGCAATCCAGTTTAAGACGTAACCTTCAGACAACAAGCCACCCTACGCCGCGTCTCGTATCGCAGTCACAAAATATAGCTATAAAATCTTACCACAAATGAACCCTAGTTCATGGCTTGAGGAAGGAATATACCGGAAAATATGAGCAGCTCAACACACACCATCATTACTCGATATTTGCGAGATGTGACGGCTGACAGAGGGCTTCCGTCTCTAGTGTGGGACTTTTTTCAACGATGTTGTTATAATCGCGCCACATTTCAATTATCACCCTAGGCGATGCCTATAATGCAGAGGATTTGCAGACAGTTTCTGCTCTCAGGGATCTCCTAAGCGGACTCCAGACTAGGGAGAATAGATATGGGCCAAACTGTTACTGTTCCAATTACCTTAACTGTGAATGGAAAACAACACTCAGCGGAAGTAGAACCACGCCTCTTGCTTGCACAGTTTTTACGAGAAAACTTAAGCATGACAGGGACGCACATTGGGTGTGACACAACGAGCTGCGGTGCCTGCACAGTGATAATTGATGGTGGGTCTGCAAAGTCCTGCACCATACTGGCCGTACAGGCTAACGGATCTGAGATAACGACTGTGGAGGGATTGGCCGATGGTGATAACCTCCACCCTATACAGGAAGGCTTTTGGGAGAAACATGGTCTCCAGTGTGGATTTTGTACACCTGGGATGATGATGTCATCCGTTGCACTTCTAAATGAGAACCCAAACCCCACAGAGGATGAAATACGGCACGGACTTGCTGGAAACGTCTGCAGATGTACCGGGTACCACAATATAGTGTTAGCCGTGCAATATGCCGCAGACAAAATGAAGTCGTAACACTATGCAATAACACTAGATCTTAGAAACAACTTAATGAGAGGAAGTATATGATCCCCGCACCGTTCCAGTACCACAAACCCGCTTCTGTTGCCGAGGCGGCTGAGCTTCTAAAAAAGCATGGCTCCGATGCAAAGATACTAGCCGGTGGGCACAGTCTTATTCCTTTGATGAAGTTAAGACTTGCACAGCCGGAAGTGATTATAGACATTGGATCTATAGAATCCATGTCCTACGTACAGGAACGAGACGGAGGAACTGCAGTGGGCGGTACAACCCACTACGTTGACATAGCAAATTCTTCAATTGTGCCAACAGCTCTTTCGGAAGCCGCAGCTCAGGTTGCTGACGTCCAAGTCAGAAATAGAGGGACCATTGGAGGAAGTCTTGCCCACAGTGACCCAGCGGCTGACTTACCTGCTGCTCTTATCGCACTTAAAGGCCAGATAATAACCAGCTCTACGGGTGAGCACAGAACTATTGAATCAAATGAATTCTTTCAGGATCTCTTCACTACTTCACTGAGAGAAGACGAAATTATCAGTGAGATTTTTATTCCCAGTGAATCTAGCGGAACCGGCTCCGCATACGTAAAATTTGCCAATAAGGCTTCTCATTACGCGATAGTCGGTGTCGCTGCATCGGTCACAATTGCCGGGGGGAAATGTACAGAGGCTAGCATTGGTGTTACAGGAGCTGGGCCAGCAGCTTACCAGGCCAGCGCCTCTGTGTCTGATCTGATTGGATCAAATCTTGACAACGCTGATGTAGAAAAGGCCTCTTCAAAAGCTGGAGAGGGGGTTGAGTTTAACGACGATGTCCATGCATCTGGTGAATATAGAGCACACCTCGTCACTGTGTTTACCGAACGAGCTATCAAACTAGCGAGTTCTAGAGCTGGATAGAAAAATTATCCTCATCACACAGAAAGTATCACTCGACAGGTCATGTTATATTAGTTGTGTAATTAAATAGTTCGTCCCGAGTGGCAGGCGAGGCCCCAGTCCTTTGACCCTGTCCGGCAACCTTAACTCTCAAGGTGCCCCTGGGGAAGAAGACGAGGTCCTAAATGGACAAAGGGTACGGGCTCTCCGTACACCGGAGGGCTTTTTTTATTGCCCCTCAATAATTTCTTCCTACCCGTCGGGATGTCAAAGGAGATGTTCTGACAATTATGTGTGAAGAAAATCAAGCTACAGGCCCTGTTAATTCCAGGATACGCTGGAAAGATCATGTCCTAAAAGACAACAAATTACAGGTCATATCTCCAAGAAACTTGCCAAATTTAGACATCTCCCGCAGCATATTTTTAATTGCACAAAAAATGGGCGATATAGAAATAGAATGGGCTTCAGAATTACGGAAAACCTACGGTTCAAACTGGGTCAAAAAATACGCAGACATACTAGACCCAATGATAGGTATCAGTCTGAATTTTAGAGTCGAACCATCCATGAGTTACGGTTAGGATCATCTCTGATAAGCCGAATCCTAACCGGCCATTTGCGGATAGGTTAAAGTGTTCTTCCCCACATCTACATTAGGCACTCTATTAATCGCCTAAAGCTCAATTCTGGATGCGCCAACTTCCTCCCATCAGTTTA
>VEXB01000006.1 GCA_009391195.1 SAR202 cluster bacterium AC-647-P02_OGT_505m | reverse complement strand
TAGGAGAAAACATTCAATCCGGACCTACTGAATATGAAGTAGCCGAATTTATAAGATCAAGGTTTGATGAAAAAGGCCTCTATTCACCCGACGGCCCTGTTGTCGCGGCTAACGCTCACGCTGCAGATCCTCATTTTGATCCAACAGAGGACACATCAGTAAGTATAAAAGAAGGTGATTGGATACTAATTGATTTATGGGGAAAACTAAAAAACGGGTATGGCTCTACTCAACCTCAAGACGCCATGTATGGTGACATTACATGGACAGCATACGTAGGCACAGATGTTCCTTCCAAACACCAAGAAGTATTCAAAACGGTAATTGGGGCCCGGGATGCGGCCATCTCACTATTTGAAAAATCCTATGGGCAAGGGAGAGAATTGGAAGGTTGGGAACTAGACAGCGTAGCTCGCAAGTACATCAATCAAAAAGGCTACGGTGATTTCTTCAGTCATAGACTTGGACATAGCCTTGGTCGAGAAGTGCATAGTAACGCAGTAAATCTTGATGGTTGGGAAACAAACGACACACGTCACCTACTACCCAGAATTGCCGTAACAATAGAACCTGGCATCTACCTACCAGGCGAATTCGGAGTCAGGTCAGAAATAGACATCTTCTACTACGAAGAAGGTCCCAAAGTAACTACTGAACGTCAGACAGAACCATACCTAATAAAGGTATAGAGCTCACGCATTACTTATGATCTCTAAATCCTAGTGAGGAGACAGAGTCCTGTTTGTTTCGGGAAGCTTAAGGGTGGTAAGTAATACAGTAGCGATCAAAACCATAACGCCGCTGTACACAAAGGCAGACTGCAGCCCGAATCCATCAACAATTAGTGCCGCGATGTAAGGTGAAAAAGATCCCAGGAAGCTGGCACCGTAAATCAATGAGACAACCGTAGACTGCGCTTTACCCTCGGCCACGTCCATAGCGGCGGCAATGAATATTACATGCAACGAGTAAACAAAAGCCCCCATTACCAGCACATTTATCCACAACTGATATCCATCTTCAGCAAAATTTAACGCTATGAATAGAAGGCCTAAGGCTGTCATTGAAGGCACCAAAACAATTTTCCTGCCATACCTATCTGAAACCCATCCCATAACAGGTTGGGCAAATATTCCAACGGCTTGAGAACCTGAAATAAACAAGCCAGCCACCAATGCAGTTTTATTCAATCCACCTTCGTCAATAGGAGCCATGAGATAGAGAATTAGGAAGGATTGAATTGCCGACTGACCCATAGATCTAAGCGCTGTCACTAGGATAAGGCCTAACATATTCCAGACCTTAAGAAGAGAACCTAAATCTCCGAAGTAGTCTTTAATTGAACTGCTACCAGTTTCTACGGAAGGAATATTTCTCATCATCAGATAAACAAGTACAGCAAAAAACAATGCCGGTATAACACTGATCCTAAAAACTTCATCCCACTGAAACGCTACCAGGTATGTAACAGTAATAAGGCTTCCCACCTTAAATGTTTCTGTTGTGACTAGTCCAACAATTAATGGCCCTAGCACCTCGCCAACTGATCCACCCGTACCGTGCAATGAAATAGCAAAGCCCCTTCGATCCGGAAATTTTCGGGAAAGGGATGCAATAGCAGGAGGGTGATAGAGGGATGGACCTATCCCAACCAAAAATATTACCAATACTATCCAGAAGAAGTTTGGAGCAACTCCAAGCAAAAAGTAAGATACCCCCATAAGCGCGAGAGAAATAAACAACATAGCACCAGACCGGTTGGCAAACCGTTCACCCAAGTAACCGGCAACCATCGTGGTACCACCAGATGTGATATTCCTAAACGTGAACAGTGCCCCATACTGTGTCACGCTCAAACCTCTATCTAGTTTCATTAGGGGAAGAAGGATTGGAAGTGCTGAGTTAAATACATGCTTAATCGCATGCCCTATTATGACTGAAACCGCTAACCTGTTACGCCCCTCCAAAATTTCAGGAGAGAGGTCCCCGGACTCGATTTTTTGGCTATCTACAGACTCGGCCATTCAATTACCTCATTTCGGGGGACCCAAACAATTACTGTTACTAACCACCAAACGGGCGAATCATACCACCTATTCTGAGGACATTTTTGAACATCGTCCTAGAAGTTGTTGTTATCACAATATATCTAATCAGACTTCCAATACTGATAAAAATGGTTAAGAGGGCCATGTCCATTTCCCATCGGGAAATTATTTCGTATGGCCCCAGTGACATAACCTTTAGCATCACTTACGGATTCGCGGATTGATTTTCCTTTTGCCAGACCCGCCGCTGTCGCCGATGCAAATGTACACCCGGTGCCATGTGTGTTTGAAGTATCTATCCTACGGGTGGTAAATAATCGAAATTCCTCTCCGTCAAAGAGCACATCTGTCGCAGGACCAACGTCAAAATGTCCCCCCTTTACTACGGCTGACTTTGCCCCCAGCTCAACAAGTTTTATAGCAGCTTCTCTTGCAGAATCAATGTCATTTACAACGATCCCAGTCAAATCTTGCGCTTCAGGGGCATTTGGAGTGACCACAGTGGCCATCGGCAAGAGCACATTACGTAAAGTGTCAATGGCTTCATCGTTTATTAATTTAGCGCCACCTTTCGCTTTCATAACCGGGTCAACAACTAGCAGAGCAATATCGTATTGGCTTATTTTAGCTGCCACGGATCTAATCACCTCTGAGCTATACAACATACCAGTCTTGACAACATCAGTCCCAATGTCAGTGAGGACAGAATCTATCTGGCTTTCTATTAGTGCAATTGGAAGTTCCAATACCTCTTGGACTCCTAAGGTATTTTGAGACGTTACAGTTGTCACTACAGATGTGCCATAGACACCATTTGCCGCAAATGCTTTTAGGTCGGCTTGCAGACCCGCTCCTCCTCCAGAGTCAGACCCAGCTATTGTCATAGCTCTATTTATGTTCGCCAGTTCCGGCTGGACATCAAGCACTTCTTAATTCCTCCCTCATTCCCCAAATGTATGATTCATTCAATGGGGTATAAATATTAAGAATCAAACCAGTCATTCCCACTATATGCCGCCTCCCAAAACAGGTATTCATATCTCAAAGTTGTCTTGAATAAATAGTCAGCTCTAAGTCTATCCATTGAGGTACTGTGGTTGATGTATACCTCTAACCAGCTTACAAGAGATCCAAGAACCTCCGGGCTATGCAGATATATCCATTCCCGATAGGTAGGACTATCAGGATTTGCACCTTCTTTAAGTAGGCGACTTCCCCAGTCAAGATAGGTGCCTTCGGTGACGAAAAGAACCAACGCAATATCATCAAAAGTACCTTCAACAGCTGTTCTGACCACGAAATCCCCAAAAGCTTGGGTCGTAGGATTAGCACCAACTGATGAGTATTCTTCTGACGATGCTCCAAATTCCTTAAATACTCGTACGAACAAATCATTTTCTGGATCTAGAATCCCACCGAGAAAGTTATTAAATACTGACGCCGACTCCATATCGGGTGCCTTGGCTACAGCCTGACCTGACATTGTGACCAAATCTTTTACAAAAACATAATCCTGTAAAAAATATCGCCTAAACTTTTCTGGGGGCAGTGTCCCGATGCCCATCTCATTTACGAATGGATGGTGAACCATGTCTCCCCACAAACCCGAATATTTTTCCTTTAAGTCAACTGTAAGTGTCAAATTCTCTCCTAACTAAACGAAATACCTACTTACTCGAATATTCGTCGGTGAAGGCCTTATTTGCGTCAACATCTTCACTTAACAACCCATTCTCCTGCATCCATTCAGCAAATCCGACCCATTTATCTCGATTTTGACGCCCAAATTTTCCTTCATCATCTTTCCAAAGTTGTTGTAGGAGATCCGCTCCAGGCCGATCAATTTTCTCATCTATTTCAGGAGCGTATTTAACTAATATATCTACTCCGGCTTGAGGATCTCTAATTGCCTCCTCGTATCCTTTACGCACTGCCCTCGTAAATCTTTCCACGATACCCGGATTTTCAGAAAGATACTGTTCGCTAGTGACCATAACAAGTTCATAGTAGTCAGGTACGCCCCATTCTTCCATCCTTAAAACATTAACAGGATAACCTTCATTTTCTAAACTAATGCTCTCATGGGTAAAATATGCCCCGATTATTGCACTAACACGCTCAGACATTAAAGAAGAGCCAAGCTCCCAACCAACATTAACTAATTCAATGTCCTCAAGACCTTTCAAACCATCAGCCTTCAACATGCTATCAAGCGCATGCTCATTCCATGGAATTGCAGGATATCCAACTTTTTTTCCCTCCAGATCTGCCGGAGAATCTAGAGTTGATGCCTTCAGGGTCATCAAAGAGTTCAAAGGATGTTGCACCATACCTAGTATCGAAACAACAGGCACTCCTTCACCACGGGCTAACAAAACATCCGGCTGATAATTCATTCCAAAGTCATCTGATCGTGAGGCCACCGTTGCCAAAACCGTAGATGGATCAGAGGGAGTATAAATTTCCACCTCTAAATTCTCAGCGGCAAAGTACCCTTTTTCCTCTGCTATATAGAGCCCCAAATGGTTAGAGTTGGGAAACCAATCGAGCGCCAACTTTACTTTATCCGGACTTGCTATCGGAGTGGGTGCAGCAGGCACATTGGCTATTCCAACTTTGGGCTCCGCAATATTTTTAACGGATTCACTAGAGGTACATGAAACCAGTACTCCTAGAATCGCAATTGATAAGACTAATCCAACCGTAATCCCAAATATACTTTTCATTATTTATTCCCTTTCATTAGACTCGAATATTTTCCACGAGTAAACCTAAATTTTTAACTGATTCTGGGCCTTCCTTCCCTTTCCCTGTGCCACCAAGGAATTAACAATCTCTCCAAAAGCCCGATCAAAGCAAAAAGAGCTATTCCCATTACGGAAAGAATTGCTATTGCAGCAAAAACTCTCTCTGTTTGAAATTGAGGTTTAGAACGAATCATCAAGTAACCAAGCCCTTCACTTGATCCGACCCATTCCCCAATGACCGCACCTATAACGCTTACAGCAATAGCAACTCGAAGCCCGGAAAAAAGATAAGGCATGGATACAGGCAATTGGACCTTGAGAAATATAGACCACCTATTACCTCCCATCGTTCTCATCATTTTCTGCATATCGGAATCAACAGATCTCATTCCATCAACAGTATTCACAACTATTGGGAAAAAACTTATCAATGCAACAACAATAATTTTTGGAGTAAGACCATAGCCAATCCATACTAGAAGCATCGGAGCTATAACAATAATTGGGACAGTTTGGGAGGCAATAACGAATGGGTATAAAGCTTTTTCAATCGTTTTAGATAATGTTATTGCCGAAGCCAAAAGCATCCCAGATACAAGCGCCAAACCGAATCCCAAGACTACTTCTTCAAGAGTTACCAACGTGTGTCCCGCTAGTAATCCCCAGCTGTCGTACAAGGTATATCCAATTGCAGATGGAGCAGGAAGAAGCCAGTCAGCTATATTCCAAACTCGCACAAATATTTCCCAGCCGACAAGAATGGTGACAACAATACCTATCGCAGGTAGCCATTCCATAACGGGAACTAACACTTTTTTCATAACACAGTCTCACTAGACAACAAATAAGACAGAATACGTGACTTGGTCTCAGTAAATTGTTGAGTGCTAAGTAAGTTTCTACTCCGAGGTAGGTCCCATACTATTTTCTCTGCCACCACGATGCGGCCTGGTCTGGGCGACATTACGTAGATTCGGTCGGAAAGAAACAATGCCTCCTCCACATCATGAGTTACCAAAACGACCGTTTTCTCGTCATAACTCTCAAGTAAATTTAGTAACCATTCCTGCATATGAGACCTGTTAAGAGCATCAAGAGCACTAAACGGCTCATCCAGTAGCAACACGGATGTGTCAGTCAGAATGGTGCGAAGAAAGGCAGCTCTCTGGCGCATGCCTCCGGACAAAGCATATGGATATTCGTCCTCAAAACCACTGAGTCCAAAAGAATCCATACGCTCTGTGGCCTGTCGACGTGCAATTTTTTTGGATATACCTTGCATCTCTAGTCCGAGAATAACGTTGTTCATCACGGTCCGCCACGGAAGCAGGAGATCCTTCTGCTGCATATATCCAACGCTTCCAAGCAAATTCTCCGTGTGGAGGCCTTGAACTGTGACTGTTCCAGAGTCTGGTCGCTCCAGACCAGCCAGAATGTCTAGGAAGGTGCTCTTGCCACACCCGCTGGGGCCAATAACCGAAACAACCTCACCACGTCTGGCATAAAAGTCCACATTAGCAAGTACATCAACGTAACCAGAACCCTGCCCTATCCGGCGGGATACATTAACAACCTCGATAATCTTTTCTTTAAGATTACTTTCTCTTTTAGAGTCCAAAGAGACGCCCCTTGCTATCGGATAATCCGGTTAAGGGGGCTGCTTGGACTTACGCGCGCTTTCCCTCCGCTGGAATTATCCAGATCAGGTAAATAAGGGGTCGACAACCTATTTGTTGCCCTCTCAGCCTGGATAAACCAAGCTCCCCCAGCTGATTACTCATTTTCTTAGTCTAATCGAATTTGATTTCAGATTAGGAAAGGATATTAACACAACATCAATTTAAGACAGAATTTGCATTTCTGACTCGACTAAATGAAATACATATAATGCCTTCACCTCGGTGCCGCACCTGGGTGACGCGCCATCAAAACTAAGAACATTGAAACAATTGACGCAACCGCGAAACCAAGAAATGCTTTTTCATAACTCCCGGTGGAATCATAAACATAACCAGAGATTACGGGACCAATTATGATGCCGATCATCTGTATGGTACTTCTAAATCCAGATATCGTCGCAAATGCCCTGCGTCCAAAATAATCTGCAATCAATGCCTGAGGAATAACTGATATTCCTCCTTGCCCAATCGAATACGCAACTATAGCCGGTATAGACTCTGAAATTGACTCTGCACGAGCAAGCAGAATAATTGCCAATGTCATCGCAAGTAAGCAAACAGACATAACATAACGACGATTGAAATAGTCACCTAAATAACTAAGCCCAAATCTTCCTGGGATACTCATCAGTCCTACAGACCCAGCATAAGTAGCGGCCTCTATGGGTTCTGCGCCAAGACCAATAAAATAGGGAACAAGATGAAGGCCAACGCCTCCAGTAACCAAAGATCGAGACATTATTGATAAAGATAAATACCAGAAGCTCGAGGTACGAAGTGCCTCTGAGGCAGTATAATCCTTCGATAAATCTACCTTAATTCTACCCCCATCGTCTGTCAGTTGAGAGGAATCTGGCTTATCTCCATCGGGCAGCATTCCATACTGTTCAGGCCTGTGCCTCATCAGCATCGCAATAGGAATCCCTACTACCGTAACAAAAACACCAACATATACAGATGCGTCTCGCCAACCATACTCTTCGATAAGCCAACCCAAAGCGGGCACAATGAGGCCCCCGATACCAACCCCGGACCACATTATTCCAAATGCCAATCCTCTTTTTTTATTAAACCAATTAGCAACTGCCGCGGATGCAGGTGTATGCATTCCTACACTGTTACCAAGGCTCACGCCAAGTATGTAGACGACCATAAATGTAAAGAGTCCAGTGACTCTACTTAGCAGTACAAAACCAATACCCATAATGGGTATTCCAATAATCATCAGCTTTCGAGGGCCAATTCTGTCGACAACCCAACCCTCTAACGGACCAATAAATCCGGCTTCTAATCGCGCCAGTGAGACTATTGAAGAGACAATAGTTCGGTTCCATCCAAATTCCCGATTTAGAGGAATTATAAAGTTGCCAAAACCATGAAAATTAATACCTGAGGACATAGCCATAACGAAGGCGCCCCCCAGGCAGATCCACCAGCCATAAAAAATATGGAATTTGCGTTTTTCTCCGGATGGATCGGTCGGAGGCGATGATTCAGGATTTAACTTTCCGGACTCATCATTGGATTCGTTACTAATTCTAGGATGTTTCGAACTGGTCACCGAGAAAACTTTCTGTATTACATATGATCAAAGACGTTTATGAAAGTCTATCACCTGATATATCAAACTCTGGCTGAAATAACTTACATTAACTGCAGGAAGTTACCCAACCTTTTTAGTGAATTAGTAGCTTGATTACTTTTAATTCTATTGTTATTGGTCAGCTCGTATCTGGTTGTAAATAACCGCTAAAACGAAAATTGCAGTTGCAACCAGAGTCATGGAAGGTCCAGAAGGAATATCGAGGTGATATGCCAGATACAGTCCACAAACGGCGGAGAAAACACCAATAACTACACTTGATGCCATCACTCGCGTAAATCTGCGAGCTATCAGAGCCCCAGCGGCAGCCGGTGTTATCAACATAGCTACAACTAAAACTATACCTACAGCCTGAAGCGACACGACTATCACAACTGATAGAGAAACTAAAAGCAGATAATCCAGCCAACGTGTTGGTAGTCCGATTACGGTTGCACCAAGTGGGTCGAAGCTGGTAAACACTAATTGCCTATGGAGCGCAGCGATAATAATGAGAACCAAACCTGCCAAACTAAATGTGATTATGACATCTGTATTCGAAACTCCCAGAATCTGCCCCAGTAATATATCCTCAACTCTTACCGATAAGCCTTTGGATAAAGAAATCATAACTAGACCAATCGAAAAAAGAGCCGCGAACAATATACCTATCGACGTATCTTCAGACACTCTGAAACTCTTGCCCAGATAGCCAATAGCCAAGGCCACCGCTATTCCAGTTGGAATGGCACCCAAAAAAGGACTAACTCCAAGCATAAATGCCAGTACCATACCTGGGAGTACCGAGTGGGCCATTGCGTCCCCCATAAAGCCCAAGCCCCTGTTGACTACATAAACGCCAAGCAGTGGGCACATCACCCCAACACATACAGATATAACCAAGGCACGTATCATGAAAGAGTATTCGAATGGACTTATGAAAACAGCGAAGATTTCAGTCATTATTTATAAAGATGTAGGATTTTCACCGGGTTCATGATCAGGATTATGCCCTTCATGCCCGTGATGGCCTTGCCAATGGTCGGCAAACATCGACCCATGAGGACCATACAATTCTTCCAACACACTGGGGGTGAAAGCCGTTTCCGGACTACCTTGAGCACAAACATGGCGATTCAGACAAATAACTTCGTCAAATCTATCAGCCAAGGTATTCAGATCATGAGTTGCCATTAGAATGCACTTACCTTCATCCCTCAAAACTTTTAGAACCTCCACCAAACCTTCCTGGGACCCCACATCAACACCACTGAAGGCCTCGTCCAGCAGCAAAATGCCCGCACCCTGAGCGAGGGCCCGTGCAAGAAATACCCGTTGCCTTTGTCCTCCTGACATTTTATCCACCAAAACATTCCTCAGATCCCACATTTCTACTCGTCGAAGAGACTCCTCTATGGATCTTTCATCTGCAGGGGTCGATCGACCAAACAGAGAAGCCCGTCCAGTTTTACCCAACGAAACCACATCGCGGGCTGATAATGGAAATCTCCAATTGACCCGTTCCCTCTGGGGAACATACCCAACTTCTCCTCGAGCATGTTTGGGTGATTTACCATTTATATATATAGAACCATGAGCAAGTTCTTGAACCCCTGCAAGAGCATTAAAAAGAGTGCTTTTGCCTCCACCGTTGGGACCTACAACGCCCGTCATAGTTCCAGACATAACTGAAAACGTCACATCGTCCAAGGCCAACTCTGAACCGAATTCCACACAAGCATCAACCGCTTCTATGATTTTTCGAGATACGGGCGTTCCTATTTCTACCATGAATAAGTCACCTTAGAGAATTCGCTAGGCATTTTGGTGAATCGTAGTATCAGTTACAGTCTCAGAATTGTAAATATGTACCTAATTTAGTAACGGCTAAATCCTTCGATATTGCCCTAACATACCAACTCATTAAGAGAACCGGTTTATCCAATCCCACAAAACAGCATATCTTTTCTGACCTTCAGGAGAAGAAGGGTTGATGGCACATCTACAGGTCCTCGTATAGGAGCCTATTGTCTGTAGCTCGGTACGTCCATTATCCCAACTCCAAGGGGAGCCATCTGCTGAAGTGAAAACCTCGCAGCATAGTTTTTTAGTCACTGGGACTGCTTTTTCAAACCTCCTTGACCAAGAAGATCCACAAAATACCCAGAAGGAATCCCATAATGAATTGTCTGTCATAGCTCGTCTTACGTGGGCGTTCAGGTTAATAGCTTCCATCTCCAATGCTGACAGCGGATTTGTAACTGACATATAAACACTATCCACGTGTAGGAAGCCAACAAAATAAAACCCAAATTCACTTGTGGGTGTCACTTCAAGCCCATTTTTTATATATTTCTGAAGACGGGCTAAAAAGAGAAGAAAATCACCTCGTTTCACACTTTTAAGAGCTTGAGCCCTAGCATTGATATCACAGTTATCCCCATATGTGAGGGAGTCGAATTCAGGATCATTATGAGTAGTTATGTCCATAAATCGGTCAGGAATATACTTCGATAAGTCCTCGGTAGGCCTATAGAATGACCTCAGATCACGATATTTCACACCATGCACGCCTTCTAACTGTCTATCCTCTGGTATAGGTATGAATTCAAAGGTTCCATCTTCAAAAATAGGGCTGCAAAACGGATGCGAAGCGTTGGTTCCAACATTAACCACGTAAATGTTCCCAGACATATCAAGTCACCATGTCGTTTCTAAGGGTGACAAGGCAAGTTGTATCTCTTGTAATACGTCGTCATCGTTTTCTTTATCAAGTGCAGATTGAAGCGCCTTAACTGCTTTGCATTCACCAGATTCTGCGAATTTCCCAAGAGCCCAAGCAGCGTGAGCCCTGACCAATGATTCAGACCCCTCTAAAGCCTTAATTAGTGGTTGAATAGCACTACTGTCACCATTGTTTCCCAAAGCCACACATGCGTTTCTCTGAAGTCCAATTCTTTTTGCTCGTTTTACTGGGCTATTTTTGTAAATTCTGCTGAACGTCTTCTGATCCAACTCGAGTAAGGCAACCAGATCTGGCGTGGCAAATCCAGGACGCTGTTTGAAGTCCCCAGAGAGGGCCGTCTCACCGGATTCTGCCTTACGATTAACGGGACAAACATCTTGGCAAATATCGCATCCAAAAACCCAATCACCTACGAGTGGACGCAGATCTATGGGTATAGAGCCTTTAAGCTCTATAGTGAGGTAGGAAATGCATTTGGTATTGTCTATGACATATGGGGCTACAATAGCACCGGTTGGACAATCATCTATGCATCTCACACAAGATCCACATGTCTTTTTTAGGGGAGTATCGGGTTCAAGATGTAAATCAGTCACAACCTGGCCAAGTAAAATCCAAGATCCAAAACGTGGTGATATTACATTAGTATTTTTCCCCACCCACCCTAGGCCTGAACGACGAGCTGCCGCTCTATCATTCATGGGTCCATCGTCTACAAAAGCCCGGGTTCTGACATTCGCACCCACCACTTCTTCTAAAGAATTTGTAAACTCCTTTATCTTGGTTTTAATAGTTATGTGATAATCCTCACCCCAAGCATATCTAGCGGTTCGACCATAATTCAACCTGGTTTTTTCAGGATTTTCTCCAAGGTAACTAACAGCCAGCGAAATTACAGATTTCGCCCCCTCCAGCAGATCCATCGGACGGTTCATCTTGCGGACACGAGCTTCTGTATACCAAGAATAGCCGTCCATATGTCCATCTCTTATTCTCTTAATCGATGAACTCTCATCCTCGGCAAATGATTCGGCGCTAGTAAATCGCACTAGATCAAAGCCTTTGGCAAGGGCAAGCTTTCTTATACGTTCTTTCAATTCCATCAGAGGATATACCCCGTATTTCACATATCAATTAGGTAATAACATTTATCAGGCACTACCCTGTTGACACTTAGTTGAGACCCCCATATCATCACTTAATCTTATCGGAAGATTCAGATACTTGGCGCAGGATTTGTAACATGTGTTTAAGTTCCTTAAGGATAGGCGTTGGCATCTAGGGTTACGGAAGCCACGACAGCTTGTAGTTCTTACACCTGTCACGCAACACGATTTCCATTAGCAGAGGAACGCCGGAAGCTCACTTACACATCAAGCCAGCAAACAAGTGAAAGAATAGAACCCTAAGTGGTAAGGGCCTACGACTCAAAAGTCGTAGGCCCTTCTCTTTTTAGGCCCACCGATATTTTCACAAAACGGAGGATCATAAATAATGACCAATTTCAGGGAATTACGAAGAGTATACGGATTTGATGAGGTGGCCATAGCGCCAGGTGCCGTTACAGTAAATCCAGAAATGGTTAACACTGAATTCTCAGTAGGAAATGTCACCACCGACATACCCGTACTAGGCTCGGCAATGGATGCAGTTGCTAGCCCATCTTTCGCGGGAGAAATGCACCGACAGGGGGCATTGAGCGTAATGAATCTCGAAGGTGTTCAAACCCGCTACGACAGTCCCCAAGAAGCAATAGAAGAGATCGCTGCTGCATCCAGAGAAAATGTCACCTCCGTTATGCAGAGAGTATATTCAGAACCAATCAAAGAAAACTTGATAGAGAAGAGGGTTAAGGAGATCAAGAAAACTGGGGCTCACTGCGCAGTTTCTATAACCCCTGCATTTACAAAGAAGTTTGGTCCTTTAGCTGTGGAAGCAGGAGCAGACATGTTGGTGGTCCAATCAACTGTAACTACCGCAAGACACTCTTCTACAAGCGTTAAAGGTCTGCAATTCCCACAGCTACTTGAAATGGTAGACGTACCTGTGTTGGTAGGAAACTGTGTGGGATACGACGTAGCCATCGAAATTATGGAGACGGGAATTCACGGACTACTTGTCGGAGTAGGACCCGGCGCTGCATGCACAACGAGGGAAGTCACAGGAGTGGGAGTACCACAGGTCACGGCTACTATGGACTGCGCTCAGGCGAGAGACGATTATTTTAATAGTAGTGGTAGATACGTTCCCATTATCACAGATGGCGGAATAAGGACTGGGGGCGAGCTTTGCAAAGCGATCGCCAGTGGTGCCGATGCAGTGATGATTGGTACACCGCTTGCACAGTCAGTGGAAGCCCCAGCAAAAGGATACAACTGGGGTATGGCTAGCCCACATCCAGCATTGCCAAGGGGAACAAGGGTAGATGTTGGCACCAAGGGGACACTTGAACAATTATTTTTTGGCCCCTCATCTGTTTCAAACGGAACCCAAAACCTTATAGGGGCCCTTAAAGCTTGCATGGGAATGGTTGGAGCAATGAATGTTAAAGAAATGCATTCTGCAGAGATCGTCGTAGCTCCATCAATCAAAACTGAAGGGAAACATTACCAACTAGGATTGGGATAGCCCTACCTGCGCAAATTCTTTATTGGCTAATTTCTTCGATCAAAATGGCCCTGCTGCTTCCTGAAAGATCATCAAGTACTGAGATGTGAGAATTCGGAAAATACTCTCTAGCGAGTATCCTTGCAGAATTTACTTGAGACGAATCTATCTCAAACAGAATCGCACCTGTGGATGAAACTTTGTCCAAAGACTGACTAAGAAGACCTCGAATAAGTTCCAATCCATCTGTCCCTCCATCCAGGGCCACACGAGGTTCGTATTGGATTTCAGGTTGAAGCAATGACAAATCTCCCATTGGAATATATGGGGGGTTAGAAACTATGATTTCAGGTTTGAAATCTACTGGTTCCAATAAATTGCCTCGTCGTAAAGCAACTCGGTTATACACCCCGTGTGTACGCCTGTTAGCATCTGCTATATCTAATGCGCTCTGGCTTATATCAATGGCGGTGATTTCTGCGAAAGGAAGATTTACCGCCAATGAAATGGCTATTGCACCGCTTCCAGTGCCGACATCACATATTTTGATTTCATGTTTTGGACGTGACCGAGCAAGAGAAATTACAGTTTCAACAAGTAATTCTGTCTCCTGTCTTGGAATAAGAACACTATCAGATACCTCAAAACTCAAACCATAAAATTCCCGAAAACCCGTAATATAATTCAAGGGCTCTCGGCGAAGTCTTCTGACTACAAGATCGTCTAAGTGTTGCCTATCAGAGTCAGTAACGGGCTCTTCTAAATCCCTAAAGAAGGTAGCCCTATCAATTCCTAAAACGTGCCGAATCAATACTTCTGCTTCAAGCTTAGCATCGGGAGAGCCCGTTTTTATAAGAGTCTCTCCTGTGGCATTAAGAGTTTCTTTCAAATTCATCGGAAATACCAAGATACAGGAACCGTTCCATAGATCATGTTATGGAGTCTTCTAGCTTACGTGCTTGCTCCTCCTGTACCAATGCCTCAATAAACTCTATGAGGTCGCCGTCAAGAATTTGGTCCAGATTATATGAAGTCAACCCAATTCTATGATCCGTAACTCTACCTTGGGGAAAATTATAGGTCCTAACACGTTCCGACCTATCTCCAGAACCTACTTGAGATCGCCTTTCATCGGTAATTTCCTTCTGCTGTCTCTCAATCTCAGCGGCAAGTAGCCTTGATCTCAATACCGAAAGTGCTTTTTCTTTATTCTTTAGCTGCGAACGTTCATCTTGACAGGTTGTAACCAACCCACTTGGCAAGTGGGTTATTCTGACAGCTGTAGCTACTTTCTGTACATTCTGACCACCATGCCCACTTGCGTGATAGATATCTATTTGTAAATCATCGGGGTGGACTTCCACATCAACCTCTTCGGCTTCAGGTAAAACAGCAACGGTAGCAGCAGAGGTATGTATCCTACCGCTAGATTCTGTCGTTGGGACACGTTGCACCCTATGTACACCACTTTCGTGTTTAAGCTGACTATAGGCCATATCACCATTAACTTGAAATGTAACTTCCTTAATACCCCCGATTCCGGTCGAATTAGTATCTATCAAATCCATTTTCCAATTAAGTCTCTGGGCTAATCGGGAATACATCCTGTAGAGAACTGAAGCAAATAAGCCTGCCTCATCTCCCCCAGTTCCAGCCCTGATTTCAATAATGACGTTTTTCTCGTCATTGGGATCCTTGGGTACCAAAGCAATCTTCAAACTCTCTTCAACTTTTTCAAGCATGATCTGCAGAGATTGCTGCTCCTCTCTTGCCATGGCCACTATCTCGGGGTCGGATTCCCCATGTGTCATTTCGCGAGCATCTTTAATATCTTCTGATAATTGGCGATATTCTCTTGAAAGCTCCACAACCTCTCGAATACTTGATTGCTCTTTGGCATATTTCTGAACCTGTGTGTAATCCGCAACAACCTCAGGACTGGCCAAGAGTTCATTTAATTCTTCGTATCGCTCCTCAAAAGAGGAGAGTCTGTCGATCATATGCTTTTATTTCCCCAAGGTTATACGCAAAGACGCAACCAACTGACGTCACACCAGATTTAAATAATACCTCATCCTGAATCCGCTAAACCTGGCCATTTAAGCCTAGTCATTCTCCCAAATCAATTAAGTTCATGAATCAATATTCAGAAAACCAGCGTGTCTTGACGCTAATACAACTCATTTGAATAATGACTATAAGACAGATTAAGCCAACAGCTTAACAAAGATTATTTAAGTAAATAATAAATCTAAAGGAGAATAAGTGATGTCTGAAAGGAGAGTAACCCTAGAACATGTATCCCGAGAAGACGTTTCACGTATAAATAAATGGCTATCCAACGACGAAGTCTCCGAAAGCTGGTTTGGCAGATATTCATACGGAGACCCTGCTCATCTTGGTTACCATCCAGAGCGGATTAATGATCTATCTGATGACAAGTGGGAGGAAGTATTCGATAATCCTGAACACCGCATATTTTCCATTTATGACAAAGAAAAAAACCATCTTGGGGAGATACATATAGCAATCGAAGAATCTTTAGGGGATGCTCAAATCTCTATATTAATCGGAGAACAAGAAAGTTGGCATATGGGATACGGCCGATCTGGACTGAAGGAAGCTTTAGATCTGTGTTTTGGAGTGTATGGACTTTACAGAGTCTGGGCTGACATACCAGAGTACAACTCAGCTGCCCAAAATCTATTTGAACACATGGGATTCACACATGAAGGAACATTGAGGCAAAGTCGACCCCATGAAGGATCTCGCCATGACTCAGTGGTTATGGGAATGCTACAAACAGAATATAACGTTAGCAGTAAGTGATCCCTTAGGCTTCAAAATGTCGACATCACCTAAAAGATCCTAAATAAGAAATGAAGAGCATCTCTTGCAAGCTAATAATACTGGATGAAACTGGCTCTGCTTGTGCCAAAGACATCTCAGGTAATTTGCCTGAAGTATTCTTGAGTAGAGAGCATCACAGTTGGTCTAAACCAATCATAAAAGCGGTTAAAGAAAAATATGGCTTAGACATCAAAATTCTAAGGACATTATCCGAGACCCAATCAACTAGAACTCAGTCCTGTGAACTACCGACAAAATCTTTATCGACTTCAGATTTAATCTGGGACACCCTAGATTCTGAAGGCGGCAACATAGATAGTTTGCAAGATGCAAATGTGGCCAGATCTACACCTTGGACACAACCGGGGTGGAATTCTGAAGCCGAAAGCTGGGTGTCCCAGGCACTTTTCGAATTAGATATCTCACAAATAGGCCGATTAATCCAGCACAGGGTCTGGAGTGTTTCTTATGTCGCGTATACGGAAACAAATGCCGGAAGAATTTGGTTTAAAGCCTCCCCTACACATTTTGCAACGGAAACAGCTGTATCTCACTGGATGTCATCCAAATTCCCCAAAAGCAGCCCCCGTGTTATAGCGTGGAACCAAACTCGGAATTGGATGCTTATGAAAAGCTTTGGAGCTCGGCAATGGGATGAGTCTATAAAACAGAAATCTGTGGGACCTTATCTGAAAACTCTTGCTCAACTACAGCGACGCTCATCACTTTATAAAGGAGACCTCACCAATATAGGTTTACCTATTAAATACCCTTCCCTCATTACTAAATTCATAGACTTCATAGGGGAAAATCCGGCAGAATTTCAGGGCATGGTCAGCACAAAAATTATGAATCAAATAAGTTCAGTACTGCCAGAATTAGAAAAAGATGCATATGCTCTGAAATCAAGTATTATCCCCATTGGACTAGAACATGGAGACCTGGATGCAGGTAACGTATTCATCCAATGCAATAATCCTATTTTCACAGATTGGTCCGACTCATCTATCTCACATCCTTTTTACACACTAGCTTCTTTTTGGGGAACAAAGATTAACCTAGATGTTATTACTTCATATTATTTAGATGAATGGTCTGACTACGGTTCACCAAAACAACTGCTTAATGAATATAAAAGTGTTGGAAGAACCGCAGCGACTTTTAGATCCGCATCCTACCTAAAGTTAAAAGACAAGTATCCTTCATCTTCTTGGTGGGAGTTAGCACCCTACTTGCTACAGATGTTGAGGCTCATTCCCTCAAAGAGACCTATTTATGAAATTAAACACTCGTAATAATGGATTCCTAAAACACATGAATTCACAACAATCGTTTGTCCGGAAAACTAATTACCGATCTATAGATCAAAATTCTCAGGAAACGATACATACAGGTATGAACCGACTAAGGGAGTAAACACTGTGTCTGAACACAAGAAAGAAGAGGAGGCAGCTATAGCCTCATTTAGAAGATGGTTAGATGGCTTCAATGCAAGGGACGTCAACAAACAAATAAATGAAATGCACTTTCCTCATCACCGACTTGCAGGGTCTAAGCTGAATTCATGGAAAACAGCCAAAGAATGGGCTGATGGAAACGATAAGATCAACCAGAAGCTATATGCTGAAGGATGGCACCATACTTCCTTAGTTTCACTCGACGTTGTCCAGAGCAATCAAAATAAAGTCCACGTAACAGTACGTATGTCTAGGAGAAGAAAAGATGAAACCGAATACAACGGATTCGATTCTCTATGGATTTTCACTAAAGTCGATGGAATATGGGGAGCTAAGCTCCGATCATCTTACCTATCTGGATCGGCACAATTAGAGGGGACAAAAAAGGAAAATTGATCACCAACATAGTTATTAATCATCCTTATATTTCTCAACTAAGTCTTAGTCAATGACTATAAATTTTATTACAGGAATTTCACGATCTGTGTTGCTTTGATACTTGGCAAAAGCAGGGTAGTAGGCGATTAACTTTTTCCAAGCTTCACAACGTTCCTTACCTACTAATATTTGTGGAGTAGCACTTATAGTTTCTACCCCAACCTGCATCGTTACTGTCTTTGATGAATAAACATTCCAATACCAATCTGGATGAGTTGGACTTCCACCGAATGATGCAGCACACAGAAAACTGTTAGAAGCATCCTTTAAATAAAGTAACGGTATACTCCGTAGTCTCCCAGATTTTCTCCCTTTGGTGACTAGAAGAAGCATATCTAGGCCTAACAAAGAATTCATTATACGACCCTTACTCAAAATCAGGACCAGACGATGAAATAAACTGAATACCTTTATCAGGTACAGACGTAATTGGATGCGAATACTCTCCTTGGGCTGATAAAACTCAAACCTTCACAGAAAATTATTCACCCAGGTTAACAACTATATTGTCCGGGGACCTCGTCAGCACAGCCTCGGCCGGTTCATCAGTAACATTGCCTTCTATATGCGGAGTATTAGCGGGGACAAAAATATAATCACCAGGCCCAGCATCTACATACTCTTTGAAGTCCTCTCCAAAATACACCCGAATATTGCCACTAAGTACGTAGGCGGCTGTTTCAGCTTCGCCATGATGATGGGGTGGCCCCAGTTCATTAGGCACGCAAGTAACATGACCCATCCATATTCGGTTTGCTCCAGCTGTGCTGTTATCGATTCCTGGTCTTCTCTCCATTCCTCGAGTCTGAGCCGTTGTTCCTAGAGGTTGAGTACCGTTAAAAACTTGGGGCTTCTGAGTATCACTCGATGTACGTGAAACAGTCATTTAATACACCTACTAGTTCTGAATTTCCTGTTTGTCTATAAAAACTCTGGCAATCTCAAGTTCCTAGAAACTACCTATCAGTCCGCCCAATATAACACCCTAGGGTTCAGCATCGTTAATTTCTCGTCTGTTAAGTACATATAAAACACATTTTTATCCTATAATCTAATCATGCCCTCAACACGCCCAGAGCCTAAATGTAAATGTGGTCACCTGAAAGCACATCACATTGATAATAAATGTGAGATGTGCCTCAGATGGAAATCAAAATATCCTCACATAGAATGGATAGAACGACACAAGTTTTCAGCAGATTATTCCCCACAATTAAAAGTTCTGGAGTCAGAAAGATTCCAAGAGGCTATTGTTCGACTTGATGAATATATATCCAAGGGATTCCGTGGTATTCCCACGAGATCTATCGACAGACTACCGAAGGGTTAATAACTTATCCACCCGAGTTAAATAACCTATAGATTAAATGTAAGGTATAAAAAAACCAGCAATGCCGCCGACCTATAAAAAATTCTCAGAAGGCGCTATAGGCTTCATTAAGGGTGCAATATATCTACTCTCGGTAATAGTCATACTTCGAGTACTTATAACACTATTCCCAGATGGGAGCAGAACCCTATTTTGGATTATAGGTTTGCTGGGCGGTATAGGATCAATTTACCTTTTCTCAAAAATCATTGAGAAACTGGGGGATAGGGCCCAATAAAGGTCGGTAACATTCGCAACAAACTGGAAAATTCTTAGATACCATGGCTACCCAAATTCCACCTTTTTGACATGAAAAATTTCAGAATATTTTTAGCTCTTTTGATACTGGTTATCGTGGTATCACTAACGGACATAGTTCCTCCCATGTGGAGCAACCTGATTGCGGGAGCATTTGTGGCTTGGATTTTGTACAGGCTAATTACCAAGATATGGGGAAACAAGGACTAGCGAGAGAAATTGGACAGGTAGAGACCCATTTATCCATCAGTCAGAAAAACTTTTACTTTGCGATTGTTCCTCCGTCCACAACTAGTTCCGCTCCAGTAATATAAGAAGCTTCGTCAGAAGCTAAGAACAAGACAGCATAAGCCACTTCTTCGACTTTGCCTTCTCGTTTCATAGGTATCTCTTCTACCATAACCTTTCTCATTTCTGGTCTGGCGGTCCCCGCCGATGTCAGCATGGGTGGCATCATTCCTGGATGCACTGAGTTAACCCTAACATTGAATTTTGCATACTGAACAGCAGCAGATTTTGTCATGGTTCTAACCGCTGCCTTAGATCCACTGTACCCCATATGAACGTATTCCTGTCCCACAAATGCAGCATGGGAGGAAATGTTTACGATGGAACCAAAGCCCTGTTCTTTCATTATGGGCAAGCATGTTTTCATGCCTAAAAAAACTCCCTTTGAGTTTACTTCCATTATTTTGTCATATTCACTTGTACTTAGAAGATCTGGTTGGGAACCACTAATTGCTGCGTTGTTAATTAATATATCGATTCTCTCGTGTTTCTCTGCTGTACGAGAAATAACATCATGCCAGTTCTTCTCATCTCTCACGTCTAATTTAAGGTACTCTGCCAAACCATTCATCTGCTCTATTTCAGACACGACAGCCAATCCTAATTCTTCCCGTATGTCAGCTACTATAATTGTGGCCCCTTCAGAGGCTAGAAGCTTTGCCTCCGAAGCCCCTTGTCCATTGGCTGCACCCGTAATTACAGCAACCTTATTTTTTACGCGCATATTATTCACCTTTCAACATCACATTAATCGGTTCTTAGTCCCAGAGAAAAACTTGAATCAAATTCACCGAAGGAGTGACTATAGATATAGCTAGTACTGATAGATGGTGGAGCTGGGGAGGATCGAACTCCCTACCTCTTCAATGCCATTGAAGCGCTCTCCCAGATGAGCTACAGCCCCACAGTGTGAAGGACAGTTATTATACACTGTTTTCGTGCCTATATGAGGTGTATTATGGGCGGTTGGTCCATGGGGGTTATAGACTAATTGGATGCTAATGCAAAAACCCCCGAAGCAATAATCCTTTTACTATGCCTAACTCGAAATAAAGCTATCTGCTAGGAACCTCATCGTCACAATTGCTACTAAGAACCCGAACAAGTCCAATTACCTAACTTTTATCAACTCAACCTCAAAAACTAAAGTAGTATTCCCCGGAATAGGCCCAACGCCTGCATCACCATAGCCGAGCTCAGGTGGGACCACCAAACGCCATTTATCACCTTCCTTCATCATTTGAAGTGCCTCTTGCCAGCCAGCTATAACTCCATTAACGGGAAGATCGATTGGTTCACCGCGATCCACTGAACTATCAAATACACGGCCGTCCTCAAAGGTTCCATGATAATGAGCCGATACTGTGTCCGTAGGCCCGGGTGTTGCTCCAGCACCTTCTACTAAAACTTTATACTGCAGTCCTGAATCAGTAGTGATCATATCCGTCATATCATCTCCCTCGATAATCATTCAATATTCAACAAATCTGTTAAACCCCAAGTCTACAGTGAGAACGTGTACGAAAACAGATTACATCAACTATTAAATTCATAGATACACCATCCGATATTAGATGAGTGTAATCATGAAGAAGAGAAATGTATGGCTACAGCTACGAATGTGTGGTGACCCGCATCGGACTTGAACCGAAAACCTACGGATTAAAAGTTGTCAGAACAACTTGAATGAGACGGGTCACTATAAAGGCGTTTCCGCCAACTTATAAATTTGATTTAAGCTTCAGATTTTCCCATCCCCACGGATTCTGACCGTAGATGAAATATTCCAAGAACTATGGCCGATATTATCGCCAATATGAATGGAACAATCCAAATTATTCCTGGTAAATCGTCAATCCCTACAAGAAGATGCAAAATTAGCATCAAGATTCCTGTAAGTAATAATAATCCTGACGCAATCTGGTTGATTTTGTTTTCAATAAGGAGTGCAACTCCTAGCACAATATTCCCAGCCGTCCACGCCAAAAAGAGGCCCGCAAACATAGAGTCACTTACCGCCCATATCCATTCGGCCTCTATCAAATTCTCAGCACCTTCACCGATTACTGGGTAACCCATCCCCATTGAAAGAAAAACTATTGTAGTCATTCCTACAAAAATCATAGCGGCTATAGACGCCAGGGTTCCTTCTGCCGTTGACCCATCTGCTTTAGACCACGCCAAAAGAGCGAAGCCTGTCGTCATAGAGGCCAAGATTATCGTCCCAACTATCCCGAATATACCAACGATCGCTCGTTTCTCCAGAATATTGGCCACCTCCTCCGAAGTATTTTCAGAACTACCCACCAACACATCCCAACCAATAAAGAAAACTAGAAAAAACAAAACAGGTGCAACGATCAACATCCAACTACTTAAAGTTTTTGAGTTCATAATAACTCCAATATATTTAAATTAATCGATAAACCCACATAACTATTCATAAGTTAATAAAAATCATCTTGGAAATATTCTAGGATGCTATAAACACAATATGAATATGTCGTAAGGCCAGATTTCTGATGAATTTTGTGTGTTCTGTCTACGAAAGAAGTCAGATTCAATGTACAGACGCATGAATCATGACTAACAAAATAACGAGTGAAGTGGGAGTGCCTAATGTATGGCCTTCCCACTTCTAACTGTGTCGGCGCGATGGCTCTTAATTAACTTACAGCGAATTTATGAACCAGATTCGGTTTTACTACTTTATTCTGTTTCATTCCTTCTCATCGTGAATATTCCTAAGATAACCATAACTAGGCTAACAGCCATCCATAGCGGCGCTATAAATCCTTCATTACTACTCAAATGTTCCGTGCTCATAATTGCCAAGTAAGCAAACGCTATCAAGGAGAGAACAGATAATAATCCTGACAGCCATTTAGGGAAAAGGTCAGTTCGTGTATATCCTATTCCAGATATCAATACCCCAAGAAACAATAATGACCACGCTGTCGGTGCAATTGCTTCTCCAATTGAATCTGAAACACCACCTAATTCCGCACCGTTAATGGCATCTGTAACGATTCCTGCACCCCAAGCAACAACTATTATTAAAAACCCTGCATCTATGAAATTATTTCTTTTAATATTTCTTGTCATCATAAAAGCGAGTGGCCAAGTGAGCAATACATAGGCCGCAATTTTTTCCGTGTAGGCCATACTTACGATTCCTGTTTCGCCTAGGCCAATATAAACAACAAATGGACCAAGGCCAGCGATTATAAACAATATTCCATTAACCATCTTATCTGTCATGATTTTTCCTCCATTTACTTTTATAACTGGATTAGCCAGTCTAGATAGTCGAGAACTCGACCGCGTAATTAGTAGCCACTATCGGTCCAATTCTCAGAGATAACATAACGACTTATTCGAATATGTCCCCTTTTTCTGCCTCCTAATTGCCGACTAGTGAAAACTTCCGACCATTATCTTTACTGAAATTTGATAAAGATAGGCAATTTCAGGCCACTTTTTAATTTTTAGTTAAGGCTAAAGTTAGGTCTTTTACGGCACGCCTCATGATTGGAACAAGAAATGAGATTGTTAAAAAGTCCTTGACGAATATCATCCACCGCCTATATTATATTTACCGATACTATTTAATAATGTCCATAGGAGAATATAATACTGAGCATGGAATTAATGATTTTCGCTTTTTCAACACTAGCTGTGTTGGTAGCTCTGCACCACGTTTTAGTTGGATCATCCGCGGACTTCCAATCCTCTGACCTGGATTTCGCTGATTACTGGTCACACAAACTAGCTTCTCCTGAAAGGGAAGCAATCCGATAAAACCTTTCTCTCCGAGTCGCTAGGAGTTGAGTATCAGCCCCTAGCGAATATCTCCACCGTACAAAGTACCGATTTCAGATATCTCGCCCAACAAGGTTTTCTCCAAAACACGACGTGACCCAAAAGCATTATTGATATATCTGGGAAATAATTAGCGGCGAATGGGAGCTTTTTATACCTCCGCTTTGGAGATATAAGTTTCGTCTAAGACTCCATTCACCTAACATCAGAACCTGATAGTCGAACAGATCCTACCACTAACATCCGACTTATATAAATCTTTTGCGTGAGTGTTTATTGACGGGGCGTAGTACGAGGATCCGGGCCATGCTGATTTTGTCCCCGATTACCTTGCCTAATAGCCCAAACCAGTAAAATAATCCATCCGACAATAATGGCAAACCACAATAACTGCCACCATCCCGATTTTCCTATATCGTGTAGCCTTCTCGCCCCTAGGGCCAATCCAGGAATTATTATGGCCAAACCAAATAAACTCCCTAAGAAACCTGTCCCCAATATAGAGTCAACAATTCCTAGAACCACATCAGCTATAACTATGAACAAAGTCCACCACCAATATTCGGCTCGGGTGGCACGTCCCTGGAAATTGATGTAGTTTGAAAATCCAAGACTAATAGCCTGAATAAATCCAACCATCGGCTGCTCATAACCCTGTTCGTTGGCACCAGGTAAAAAATCATTTCCTTCTACTCTAGTTCCGCAGACACCGCAAAATTGCGCTCCCTCTTCTAGCTCCGCACTACAGACAGAACAGTTCATTTTCAACTCCAGAATTAATTACCCAATCATGAAACGAGACTACCACCAGTCATCAGTTCGAGACACCCTAAATAATGTGTCCTAAAACAATGAAAGTAAATTAGCAAAAGATATAACTTTTATAGATTTCACATGAAATCGACAGTTACTACAACAGCTTTGTAACACTCTAAGAAGGTTGATCACGAACCACTTCATCAACGCCAACATCTACTGGACCAACGAACAGCTCCCAAGGCCGGAACTGCTCAACAAATTCTTTAGCATCTTCCATAGACGCTAACCCTTTCGTGGCTCTTTCAGGGGTCATCGTAAATGTTTTTGCAAAGGCGTCGAATCCAGATTTCGTTTCACGCACTCCTCCTATCATTTCAACCCTTTCATCCCAGCTCAAAACAAATTTCTGGCCCCTACGGGTCATTTCCCAATAAATTTCCATCTTATATTTCCTTAAAACCTTTGAATTTGTGATGTTAAACGTAATTTACTACAACCATTCTATGTTGAAAGTATATTTTTGACTTGAATTACTTTAAACAATAACCGTTTGGGTAATAAAACCCTTTTTGTTAGTTTTAACTTGAGAGGAACCTCCCCAATCAGCATAATTGGCATGGTACATTCCTTTTACTAATATCCGATCGGACATCATGAGAGGAGAAATAGTCAGTGGCTGGTCCATACACCGACATTCGCGTTCTGGATTTCAGCCGCGATATGGCAGGAAGATATGCAACCATGATGATGGCTGACATGGGAGCCGAGGTGATAAGAGTCGAATCCCCAGATGCCGTCTCGAATGAATCAAATCAATCGAATCGTCTTTTTGACAGGGGAAAGAAATCTATTTTCCTAGATTTAAGTAGCCCTGAAGGAATGATCAGGCTGACAGACATCTTAAAGTCAGCAGATATGCTGTTTGAAACCTGGCTTCTTTCAGAAGCAAAATCGGCGTTTTTGGACTATGAAACTGTCTCCAAAATTAATCCCTTTTTAGTATACTGCTCAACTCCTCCTTATGGCGATACTGGCCCAATGGCAGAAATCCCTGGGGATGACGGTACAGTAGGAGCTTTCACAGGGATCTACGAGGGCCAGGGGGGCGAGACCGGAACTCCATTATTTGTAAGACTACCCCTTGTCTCATATGGAACAGCTTTCAGCATCTGCCTGGCCGGGGCCTCCGCGCTGTTGGAGAGAAACCAGAGTGGTATAGGCCAAAACGTGACAGTGCCCCTGTACTCGGGTTCAGCAATCATTCAGGCTACGTCATTTATCGACGGAGTTAACGTCCCCGCGCCTAGGAAGAGACCTGCAAGTGCTTCCGGAGGGCTGCCCACGTACAGACTATACAAGTGTAGTGACGATTGGCTTTTCATGGCATGTGGAAACAACGTCTTCTGGAACAAAATGTGTATTGCTCTAGAACAATATGAATTTCTTGAAGATGAAAGATTCACAAATGCACCATGGGGTATATCTATGGATGACTGGCACGTAATATCAGAAGTGCTAGAACCTTTATTTGGCTCCAATACTCGAGAGCATTGGCTAAAAGTACTTCGTGATGGAGATGTACCTTGCGGACCCGCGGAGACGAGAGAATGGTTCAAAAATCATCCTCAGGCCATATACAACGGCATGATGACTACTGTAGAGGATCCTATACTGGGTTTAACAGAGCAACCTGGGCCACCAATTGAAATGTCAGAATCAGTACCAGCAATTCAAGGCCCAGCTCCCATACCCGGTAGTACCAGTGTTATCAATGTCTCTGAAAAGTCTCCCAACGTCCCGTCACCTGGTACATCTAAAAATCACCCGCTTGAAGGAATTAAGATAATTGACCTGACGGGATACATAGCAGGGTCATACGGCACAAGACTACTCGCCAATCTTGGGGCAGAGGTTCTAAAAATAGAGTCCTTCGCAGGGGATGGCTTTCGCCAAAACTCAGCCGCGTTTCAGGGCTGGAATCAGGGTAAACAAGGCATGATCCTGAACCTGAAAGATCCCGAAGGACTGGCGATTTTTCACGATCTTGTAAAAGATTCCGACATAGTTGCAGAAAACTTCAGGGGAGGTATTGCGAAACGCCTTAAGGTAGATTACGAAGACCTCCGAAAAATAAACCCAAGTCTTATCTACTCCACGGTAACCGGTTATGGAAGCAGCGGGCCATCAAGCCACCTTCCTACATTCGATCCATTAATACAGGCGCAGGGAGGAGCTATGAGAGATCAAGGAGGGAATGGGGACCCTGTTTTCCTTAGAGTAGCCGCATCTGATTACTCTTCTGCCATACTTTCAGCCTTCGGTATGGTATCGGCGCTCTACCATAGGGACAGGACAGGAAATGGTCAACGGGTTGAGGTTTCTCTTGTTAATTCAGCCTTTGCGTACCAGGCAGCTGAATATTTTGATTATCCAGGTAAAAAAGATCAGACACGCCTAGGAAGTGTTGGTCATTCAGCAGATTATAGGCTCTACAAAGCATCAGACGGATGGATATTTTTATCCTGTAAAGAGCCTTCTGAATGGTTAAAAATGAGTAAAGCTTTAGGAGAGGATAACCTGTCAATGTATTCGGATGTATCCAAAAGGATTCAGGCAGACACACACTTGAATACCTGGTTAGAAGCAATTTTTGCTACTGGAACTGTTTCAAAATGGATAACTACTCTCCGAAATCACGACGTCAAATGTTCAGAAAGTCAGTCGATCACACGTATTCATAAAGAACCGCAGGCTGAGGCGCTCGGGCTACTGACAACCGATATGGCGTTTGGCGAGTTGGGAGAAATAAGGGCCATGGGAATTCCATTTCAATTTTCCCGAACCTCCGGAAAGCTGGATATACCAGCACCAGACCACGGAGAACATACCGACGAAATTTTAGATTCCCTAGGATTCGATAGCACTCAAATTTTCGATTTCAGGGAGCGAGGAATCGTAGGCTAATCAAAGAAATAACAATCAGAAAATAAGGAATTTCTCATGAAAATAACCTCCGTAGAATGTCTGATTTTAGACAAATCCTTCCCGTTTATCTTGGTGCATACCGATGAAGGTATAACAGGAATAGGCGAATGTTTCAGAAGACAGCCCACAGTTACAAAAAAAATAGTGGACGACATACTGGCTCCTTCAATTATAGGTAAAGACCCTACACAAACAGAATCAAGATTTAGAGATATGGCTAAGGCAGGAAGTGCCCTTGAAATCGGGGGGGCCATATGGATCGGTATCGCGGGCCTAGATATAGCTATGTGGGATCTGAAAGGTAAAGCACTAGGCTTACCTATTTATGAACTACTTGGCGGAAAAGTCAGAGATCGTATGCCAGTGTACGCAAGTTCAATGAAACGGGATATGACTCCCCTGGAAGAAGCAAAACGAGCATCTTCTTTCGTTGAACAAGGATACAAAGCATACAAACTACATAGTGCTCTTCCGGGCTACATTGACCACCCCGGTGATCAGACGATCCACACTGTCACAGAAGTTAGAAAAGCTGTAGGTGACGACGTTGACATACTGGTAGACGTAAATGGAGCATATTCTGTACACCATGGAATTGAGATAGGCAAAAAACTGGAAAATCTTGGAGTTTTCCACTTTGAGGAGCCCAGGCCACACTACGACCTAGATGGACTTTCTCAAGTAGCCAATGCCCTGACAATTCCCATAGCTTCAGGAGAAATGATCTACAGTCCCTACGAATACAAAGACCTTATGGTTAAAGGTCAGGTAGATATAATTCAACCTGACATCGTCAAAACCCCCGGATTTACAACCATGATTAAAATAGCCAACATGGCTGAAACCTTGGGAGTTCCGATTACATGTCACAACACACAGCCAACTATAAGTACAGTGGCACACGCACACTTTGTAGCAGCTACCACTGGAGTTCCCTTTAAACAGGAATACAACATTGAACCGGTCTCCATTAGGGACGAAACGCCGGTGCTAGCCTCTCCCCTTAATATCTCTGAAGGGTATATGGACATTCCGAATGGCCCAGGACTAGGAATTGAACTAGATATGGATGCCGTAAAGAAGTTAACTAATGTCTAGGAGATTTCTATTCACCAATGCTTAAAGGAATTACGATCCTGGATAAGTGAGAACATAAAGCAAAAAATCCCGGAATGTCTTTTAAGGACACTCCGGGATTCATTCCCTCTGCCGCTTAGCCGTTTAAGAGGAGCGACTATTCAGCTGATGTAAGTATATTAGTACACCTGTTCTATATTTGTCAACCTATTTAGAACATATTTTCGAACATTTCTAGTTTCATGCTTAATGGCATTTATATACTATGCAACATAATCATTACTAACCCATTCCTATGATTTTCTAAGTGTAGAATATTATTAATCAAAATAGGTCGCATCAAATATATAAAACAATAATGTTGAACGACGAAACGATAAAAGCTCCGTACCATAAAATGGCTAGCCTTATCAGAGAATCCAGACTGGCACGTCAATTGTCACAGAGGGCTTTATCCTCCTTACTAGGCATGAGTGGAGCATATGCAGCCCATCTGGAGAGTGGAAAAATACAGCCCTCAGTAGAAACACTTAGAAAAATCGCAACAACCCTACGACTTCCGTATGGAACACTTGCACTCTTAGCAGGCTATATAGACACGGCTATTTATGACAAATCTCTTGGAACGAGCCATCTGACAAGACTTACCGACATAGGGGATCTCACTGATGAAGAATGGGAGTCGGTTCTGGATTTCGCTCGCTATATACGAAGCAAGCGGGAAAATTAGTCAGCCTCTGGAAATTAGGGCGTTTAAAACCTACTGGTTCTAGAGTTCTTCATAGCCTATACAGAACAATTCAGGCTACCTAGGTGGTGAAAAGAATCGGATTTCTCATCTCCGGAGCTATCTGATCCTGTGACAGCTCAATTGCATCTTTTTTGTATATTTGGATTCTGTGGTTACCAAAATCGGTAATGAATAAGCGAAAATCGTCATCCACCCTTATTGTCATAGGGACATCTAGTAACTGAGTTTTTTCCACATCGCTCATTGCTCTTAGCCGAAGAGTTACCGCATTGGCCAATATGTAAGTCTGTCCAGATTTCGAAAGGGAGGCATTGCCATGGAAACTCTGTATATATTTCCCCTCTTTGTTAAATAATTGAACTCGATTATTCTGACGGTCACATACATATATATCTCCATGGTTATCAACAGCAACAGAAGAAGGTCGATTAAATTCTCCCTTCCCACTACCGCTTGACCCTAAAGTCATAACGAGATCCCCATCACGGGAGTATTTGACTATCCTGTCATTTTTCCAATCAACCACATATACATTGTCAAGTTGGTCTACCGCCACCCCCCATGGGCTATCCAGATCTCCTACCCCTATTGTCTGCAAATGTTCGCCACTTCGAGTGAACCTTTGGACCCTATTATTCATGGTGTCGGAAAGGACTATATTCCCTTCACTATCAAACGACATTCCTGATGGCCTATCAAGCTCACCTTCTCCATCACCTTTCACACCCCAGGTTTCTAGGTGATTCCCATCTTTATCCATGGTAACAACGGTGTGTTTAGCTTCATCGGAAACGATCAGGTTCTCCTCCGAATCAACTAAAAGTGCAGCGGGCCACTGGAAAAGATCCGTGCCTCCGAGGACACCAAGGTTCTCATCCTCCCAGTTTATAACTCTCACTTCTGTGCCAAGCCCACCTTTGGTAAGTACGTAGACGTTTTCTTTTCCAAACCCAATATCCACGGGGTTGGATGTCACTCGTCGTTGACCTAACGTCATGTAGTAAGGAAATCCAGACCTCAATAATTCGTGTGCTAACGCCATGCCTACTTCTCCACGATAATTTCTAGTTAGTCTTGAAAGGATTTATCTGCTCAAATGTCCCCTGGACGATAGGTGCTGCCTCCAGGCCGAGCCACTGTTCTAGCACCGTCCCATATATCCCTCTGTAATCAATGGTATGTTCAAGGTCTTCACCTTTGGCCCAGCGATCACGTTCCAGGGAGGGGTATTCGCAGTACAGTCCACCGTCAACAGGCTTTCCAACTAGGAAGGCTCCCCCTCCGGATCCATGGTCAGTCCCCGACCCATTGTCAGCAATGCGCCTGCCAAACTCCGAGAATATAAGCATGATGACATTGTCATCAGCATCATGCTCTTCCAAGTCCGCAAAGAAGTCATTAACAGCCCTAGCCAGGTCTTTGAAGAGACCTGGTTGAGTAGGGAGCTGGTTAGCATGTGTGTCGTATCCACCTTGCTGGGTGTAAAAAATACGTGTGCCAAGATCGGCAGTATGTACACGAGCAACATCCCTCAATGATTTCCCAATAGGACTGTCTGCGTACTCTACCGTAGATTCATATCTTTCAGGAGCAACCTTTATTATGTCAGCCCCAGTCAGGACGTCATTCCCGGTCCGGGAGAGGTAATCCATTACAGGTCCCGTACCGACCGCCTGACCATACATATTTTTAAATATTTGAAGCGCTTCATCTTTTTGATCTTCTGCCGTGATACCACTCATAAGACCATAATTATCGAGATTGGAAACACTTGTTACGGGAACACCTGCCTTTGTCATAGCCTTGGGTAGTCCGACCCCAAAGTTAATCCCAGTCAGAGGATTTTCTCCTGTAGGATCCAGTTGTTCTATGGTGTTACCCAACCATCCAATGGTGGATACCTCATCCGGCGTACAGGTATGCCAGATATCCATCCCTCTAAAATGACTCCGGTTGGAATCCGGATAACCAATTCCCTGAACAATCGCTACCATGCCTCTGTCGTACAGTTCTTTGAAGGGCCCCATCTCCGGATGCCATCCTAGAGTACTGTCAAGCGGAAGAACGTCCTCTTCTGGAATGTTCAAAAATGTTCTGTTGTCATAGTAGAGCGGATTTGTGTACGGAATTACCGTATTCATAAAGTCATTTCCGCCGGAAAGTTGAACAACTACGAAGACCGGATCCTTCTTTGTCGTTGTGGCCATGCGCTATCCCTCTCAAATGTAATTGTTTATCTTGAAAATTTTTAAATTTGCTGGCTATGCGAATTGGTATTCTCTGGTCGAGACAATTAATTGAATCATTCTAGCAATCTTAACCGCATTCTCGGTTCGCGCCTGATCAGTGCTTAGATCAAGATCTCCCACAGCGTCTGCATAACTGCTGAGGGCAGCATGAGTTTCATTACCAACCTCTATGGGACCGATCAGATCGAGACATCTACCAACGAGGTCATCAGATTTAACTTGGTCACCCAATCGAGACAGAATATCTTTAAATCCAGGTGTAGATACATCGTCGAATTGATTTACGGCAAAATTCACACGTTCGTTGAGAGTCCCACCGTCGATCCACTCAGAGCCTGTATGCCAACCCTCCACAGTGGGAGGATTCATTAGAGCTTGTCCCATTACAGAGGCACTCCCATACAGGGTTCCAAGAGCCTCTCCTTCCTTAGGTATAACATCGTACATACCTGTTAACTTAATTGTGCCTGCAACTAGCTCTGTAGGATTTTTCACTTTCTTGTACCAAGCATCCTTAAAGAAATCTGAGTTGAACACAAATCTAAGTATCGATCTTATATCTCCATCTGTTTCCATGAACACTTTAATCATTTCATCGATGGCTTCGGGATTCCGCGGCTCCTCGATACTCCATGTGTGAACCTGGGGTTCATCCTCAACGAAAAATGTGTAGAGATGGCGACAGATAAATTTGGCAGTTGCAGGCTGTTCACAAATAATTTCAACGATATCTTCGCCATTGAAATTACCCGTCTTACCTAAAAACGTTTTCTCAGATCCATCATGGTCATCCTCATCAAAAATAAACGAAGATGCGAAGTGACCAAAAGGATAGAGAGGGTGAGGCTGTTCAAAAGTCCATCCTGTAAACGCCCGGGAGGCATTTTTTATGTCGTCCTCCGAGTAATTACCTACACCCATTGAGAACAGCTCAAGAAGTTCTCGTCCCCAATTCTCATTTGGCTGATCCGAGTGATTCTCACAGTTGTCCAGCCAGTAGTTCATGGCAGGATCTTTGGCCAAATCGTTAAGAACCTTTTTTATATTAGACAACCCGTTGTTTCGGAATGTTTCTATCTGGGCTATCAAAGTAGGGACATGTTCACTCTTGTAATAGGCAGTAGCAAACACGTGATGCCAGAAAAGAGCCATCTTCTCTTCAAGAGGTCTCTTAGTATTTATCATCCTCCATATCCATCTACCAGCATGGTTCTGGAAACCATCATGGTAAGAAAGTTCTGGGTTATACCGCCGTATATAGTCTTCATCCAGATCTTCAAACCTTTCAGGATGAATCAAATCCTCCACGATTTCCTCGTATCCGTTCTTGGCAATTTCCTCAAGTTCGCCCCGGGATGCTCCGAACCCAGCGCGTCTGAGAAGATGTGCTTTTAGAGCAAGATCATTACTTCCCATCTTCTTAAACCTTCCTATCAACGAATTAAGCTAATAAATACTTGACACTACACTCACTGCAGAATCACGCCTATTCTAGCCAAAAACCGGCTCATTCGGCAATAAGTATAGGATATCAGTGAGGCGCTCTATGAGCACACCTTCGAATGCACAAGTATAGAAAACTGCGGTATCACAGTTTCAGCTAAGCTAAACCCGAAGCCTTCTCCCCTTTATGTAATCCACAAGAACGTATTTCCCCAGCTCGTCCGGACTCGTGTAAAAGGCTCTGCCACCGTTAATCTTAACCATGCTATCTATGAATTCCATAAGGGTATAATTCTCTTCCAACATAAACGTGTTTATGACTATGCCCTCACCAGTGCAACGCTTCACCTCTCGCAAGGTCTGGTCCAGGGTTCTATCACTGGGTGGATAGCTGAAATAAGCCTGGCCACCCTCCATATGACAAGTCGGTTCACCGTCTGTGACCATAAGTATCTGTTTATTACCAGCATTCTCTCTAGCCAGCAATTGACGAGCCAGTATAAGGCCGTGATGCATATTAGTTCCCGCAACCCAATGGTTCCAATTTGACTCAGCGATATCTTCTCCCTGTATAACCATCCCGTAGTCAGAAAATCCGACAACGAAAAATTTATCTCGAGGAAACTTGGTTTTAATGAGCCAATATAAAGCCAAGGCCACTTTCTTGGCCGAAGTATAGGTGCCATACATTCCCATGGACCTACTTTGATCAATCATTAACACCGTTGCTGACCTAGTTAAATGTTCATGTTCATTGATTTCAAGATCTTCATAAGACATATTTAGAGGCAGAGAGGCACCTTGACGTTTAACAGTGTTAAACAGTGATCTCTGCAAATTGATATTGAATGACCTATCAGGTTCATAAGGAAGTGTCTCTCCAGTTAGGTCTCCCCAGTCACCACTAATATAAGCCTCATGATCTCCCGCTCTATCTTTTTTCATTCGATCAAAAACTTGTTTCATAGCCTTCTGAGCTATCTGTCTTATGGCCGAAGGTCCAAGCGTGAATCGATCCCGCGTTGAATTAAGATAACCAGCCTCTTCCAGTGCCTGCACCATTCGGCGAACCTCTTCCAATTCGAATCTCGCTTCCTCCCCCAGAAGATCTTCTACTTCGTCTAAATCAAGATCCGTCAGCCTTCCACTTCTCATCACTTCTCTGATTGTGGCATCCAGTTCATTGATCCGCCTCATTTCTTCAACTAATTCCATTCCTTTTCCCAATGAAATCTGAGAGGACCCCGTAAAGTTATAAGCATCAATCAAATCCTCAAAGGGTGAAATCTCCTGAATGTGACTAGCAAGCTCACTCAATAACGAAAACAGTTCGCGATCCATAGATTGTTCAAATATTTCTGAAAGCTCATGTCTGACGTCATCAGAAAGACTAGCCGCAATCGAATGCATAGCAATGAAGTTATTTCTAAAATTTTGGATAAGATCGTCAAGATTTGATGGTCTTTTCCGATCCCCTTCCAAACCGAAAAGATCTCCGTACCTATCCATAAACTCATCAAATTTCTCATCTTCACCAGCGAGGCGATCTCTGAGCATACGATTAATTTCGTTTATTGCATCCCTAATATTTACTTCGTCATCGCCCGTCAGGTAATCCAGGCTATTTTTAGCATCTTGAAAAAAACCACGGATCATCTGTTCCTGAAAAACTTCAAGCAAGTTCTGGAATTTATCACGTGCACCGGAATCCATAAATTCATAGTGAGACAGGTGGGTTATAGCCTCTGAAATACTTTCTGGAAGATTCTTTAGCTTTCGCCTCCCACCAGCGGCTCTTTTTTTAAGAAGTTCCATAGCAAATTCGAGTGATTCCTTCTCTGATTCACTGGAATGCTCAAAATTCTGCGAAGCATCGGAGACTCGACGGGCGATTCCATCTAATTCCGTATCAACTACATCTTGCAACTGCTCAGAAATTTCACGCACCGGTGATCCCAGGTCGTAGTATTCCTGGTTTAGCCTCCTAAGTTCCTCAAGTCTCCTTAGGAGATCTTTGAGGCCTCCTACAGGCCTAATACCCGTTGAATGTCCCCTCTCGGCATCTGCATATACGTCAGGCCTATCGGAACTAAATCCATCAGCATAGAGATTCCGCAAGGCTTGGTTTACGTCACCGGCCTCGAGTATCTCCGAGGCGAGCCGATCAAACGCTGTTTCTAACTCTTCAAAGGGACTTTGGGTCCCATCCCATTGCGAGTATGTATATCTGGTACCCATAACTGGAATACTACATCAATGAGTGCAGCAAATTTGAAATTACCTAATGGGTTTTGTCATGCTAGAATCGGCAGCCTGTGTAATCAATAATTAGAACTAAAAAATTAATCGCTGGAGTTGATGGAATGAAAATAACTAACATGAGAGTAGAGTGTTATCGCTGGCCTAAAAGAGTTCCACAAAGTAATGGCAAGCACACATACACTCATGACGGACGAAATTTTGTATTTGTAGAAACAGATGAAGGAATTACCGGGGTGGGTCAGATCGGTGGAACACACTCTTCAGACGAGGTGGTTAAGTCAATTTTTAACTATTACAAGGATTTCGTAATTGGACAGGACCCGTTCAATAATGAACGGATATGGGACGAACTTTGGGAGCCTAAGATAACTGGAAGACGCGGCCTTTCAACCCGTGTTATCAGTGGTATCGACATAGCCCTTTGGGACATAAAGGGTAAAGCAGCCAATAAGCCCGTGTACAAACTGCTAGGCGGTTATACCGAGAAGGTTCCGGTTTATATAGCAGGAGGATATTACGAGGAAGGAAAAGGTTTACCTGAGCTGCAAAATGAGATGGTTACCAGTGTTGAAATGGGGGCGGATGCCGTAAAAATGAAGATAGGTGCTGTCCCGATTAACGAGGATGTGGAGAGGGTGAAAGCGGTTCGGGAAGCGGTGGGACCGGACGTGAAACTACTTGTCGATGCAAACTGCGCTTATCGTTATTACGAGGCAATTGAGATAGCCCGAAAAATGGAACCATATGACATATTCTGGTTCGAAGAGCCTATCCCACCAGACGATTACAAGGGTCACGTTCTAATTAGCCAGGCAACATCCATACCTATAGCCACCGGGGAAAATGAGTATACGAAGTATGGATTCAGGGACCTCATAGAAAGCAGGGCTGCCGCAATCCTACAACCCGACGCACTGATTATGGGTGGGCCGACTGAATTCATGAAGGTTGCTGCACAGGCGCAGGCACATAATCTCCCGATAGCACCCCATGGAAGACAGGAAGTACACATTCACCTTCTCTGTGCAATACCAAACGGTCTGATCCTTGAGTATTACAGAGGAGAAACTGATCCTATATTCGACAAAGTCTTCAGCTATACACTACAGGTAGAAAATGGCTTTGTTAGCCCACCAGACCTCCCTGGTTTCGGTATGGAGCCCGATCTGGAATTCTTAGAGCAGTATCGTGTGTTGTAGGGGCTTGAAATAGTTCCGTTTCATAAGTTATTCACTTTACTGGGGCACAATTTCGGGTCACCTAGTTTGATTGTGGATCGATGAATCTTGCTACTTCAAAATTGAATATATCCGGCTTTTCAAAATAGACGGAATGACCACAATCCGGGATAACAGTCACCTGAGATCCTTCAATGTGTTTCGATGCTAATTTAAGAACATGAGGGGGCGTGAGCTCATCCTCCTCACCTACTATGAACTGAACAGGCATGGTGAGTTTCTTAATGTCGGCACCTTTGGGTCCACCGTAAAGTATGCCACCTCCCATATCCCTGGGGGGATTGGATCTCTGTATTTGAAGGTATAGATTTGCCATATCCGGGTTTCTTTCACGAAAACCTTCTGAAAGTGCTCTAAAGCCAATTCCTCTCGTATCCGGATGGGATTCTCTCCAGTCAGTGAGAGCCTTTTCAACATCTCTTTCTCCCATGGCCCCGGTGGTATCAGCAAAAGTTATGCTCGCGACTCTTTCAGGATAATTGACTCCAAATCCTAGAGCTGTCCTGCCACCCATAGACTGAGCAACTAGATGAAATCTCTCGATTCCAAGTGCGTCCACAAGCCCCCTTAAATCATCAGCAAATGCCTCCATACCTGGACCATCTTCTAAATCATATGAATGACCAAATCCCCTGTGTGAAAAAACAACACAGTCGTATTTGCGGGAAAAATAAGGAATTTGTTGAAACCAGGAAAGTAGATTACCACCAGCTCCATGAGCAAATACAATGGATTCTGCCTCGTTGTTATCTGGTCCGTACCTTTGGTACTCCATTTTTATTCCATTAACGTCGATTTTTGACATATTTATACCTATCTTTTGTAGGGCATCTTGGCATCAGGATTATCATTGACATATTGAACCTGCTGAACGCCAAAATTCTCCTGTAACTGGATTGTAAGACCTCCATCAACCGGAAGAGCATGACCTGTTATAAAAGATGCTTCATCTGAACTGAGAAAAACAGCAGCGTTCCCAATGTCTTCCGGAACTCCAGTCCGTCTAACCGGGTACTGATCTTCAAAAAATTTTAGTCCACCCGGGTTATCTTTCCACGTGCTCTCAAATATCCGTTCCGTCACAATATGTCCCGGACAGATTGCGTTAACCCTTATCCCCATTTCACCGTAGTCAATTGCCATCTGACGTGTCATAGCTATAACAGCAGCCTTACCTGTTTCATAAGTAAGTGCCTTCCGTGCCATCAGTAGCCCATGAACAGACGCGATATTAACGATTGATCCTCCTCCACCTTCTGCAAGTATTGGTATCGCATACTTACTACCTGCATACACAGAGGTAACCAATGAATGTATGTCTCTCTCCCACCTTTCCTCCGAAACCTCTAGTGCTCCACCTTGCTGCCCATCTGCAGCGTTATAGGCATTATTAACCAATACATCGATTCTCCCCCACAGAACTTGAGCTTCGTTTACCATCAATTTCAAATCTTCATAAGAATTCACATCCGTTTTTATAGCTGAGGCCATGCCGCCTATATCCAATATCCCGTCTACTGTTTTATTGGCCGTTTTGAGATCTATATCAGCCACAAGTACTTTGGCACCAGCTAAGGCCATTTTTCGAGATATACCACCACCCACTCCCTGGGCACCCCCGGTGACAATTGCAACTTTACCTGTTAAGTCTGACATCCACTCTCCTTAGTCCTCGACACTTAAAATCTTCGGATAATTTAATGGAGCGCCTCTAGGACTGCCGATTTCACTGAGGTCATAGCGGCTGATATGCCACCTTCCTAGGTTTGCACTCAACAAATCAGAACGGTCAGATCCACAAAAGGCTATATTAGTTGGGCTTGCCATCAAGGTCCCTTCATAATCATCGACAAGAACTTCCAGCCCTCTATCTTGCCTATAGCGCCATATACGATCGGGGCGGTAGCAAGATATGTAAAGCGTTCCTTCATTATCAAAAGCAAGTCCATCAGGCACACTTCGAGGTACCAGAGTCACTATTTCCCGAGATCCCGACGTACCATCATCATTTATAGAGATTCGTTCTATCCGCGGTTGATCGAGACTGACCGCCACGTAAAGATACTCACCCTCAGGAGACAGACACAAACCGTTTGGAAAAGTTTTTGGGTACTCAGACCACACATCGGTATAACCTTCCGGCGTAACGCGAAAGATTTTTCCGTTCGATTCACCCCATATACCTGCATCAGATACATATAGATTCCCATGAGCGTCGAAAACGGGATAGTTGGGCGCAAGCATCTCATTGCCTTCAGCACCTCCGGAATACAGGGACACTTTTCCTGTAGTAGTAATCTTATAAACACCATTGGCAACACAGGCATAAAGGTTATGGTCCAAGTCCTGGCATATCCCACCCACGAAACCCGGAGTGGTGGCGAACTGTTCAAAGGTGCTTTGAACTAGGTCAATACGGTATATTTGTCCGCTTTCTCCACCTGCGTAGGCAAACCCGTCACACCCCCAGGCTACACATTCTGGATGGTCCAGTCCCTGTCCAAAACTACCAACGCAGTAGGAGACAGATTCGTGCACGTCTAAAAGTGGTTGTCCAGGTTGCTTATTATTCACAGTGTTAAAGCCCTACTTACTAAGTGTGAAACGCTCACCCCACATCAAGTGATACAGTCCCTAAATTATCCATTTCAACTACAGCTAGGGTGCCTGATTCAATAAATATCGGGGGTATCATGCTACCGGTAATTACAACGTCCCCTTTTCGGAGTGATTTACCTCGAGATGCAACTGCATTGGCTATCCATATCATCGGTTCAACTGGATGTCCGTTAACATCCTCTCCTTTGGCTGTTCCAGCTGATTGTCCATTTAACTTAAGTTCACAGACCGATCCCGGAATATCAAGGTCTCGCCAGTTTTCGACCGTATCACCTATTACGACTCCGGCACCACTGATGTTGGTGGCTATGGACTGCGGGATACTGGCATCTCCTAGGGAAGGCCTTCCATCAATAATCTCAAAAGCCAGTGCGATATGTGCCACTGACCCATAAACAGTCTCTCTTGTAAAAGGAGCTTCGCTTTGGAGTAAATCATTTCCAAGTGTGACGGCGACCTCGCACTCAACTCCAATATTTACGTAATCTGAGGCTTTCACTTTACAGGGAGAATTAAAGACACCGTCGGAGAGTATTCTTCCATATACGGGCTCTTTGGCTCCGAGTCTCTCCTGCATTACTTTTGTAGTATAGGCAATCTTGTAACCCGCATAGCCTCCCGCATCCCTAGCCTTAAGATCCATATAGACGTCCTGCACAGAATACGCTTCTTCTATGTCTGCTGGAGCTTCTGGTCCGACCATTAAGGAAAATTCCTCTCTGGCAATGAATTCCTTATAAAGAGACTGACCCGCTCTTTCTATCCTACTCTCAGGCATTATCCCTCCTATCTATTACGTCTCTATTACGTCGAATTAAACTAAAAATTGTTCATTCAAGCAGTTTCCTAATCACTGAAGGGAGCATCCCTCCAGGCAAGAGCAGCTTTTAATCCCTGCTCATTTGATATCCGATTAAACTCCCTAACGATCTCCGATTGATGGGCAACAGCATCCGTTTCAGCCGCAATTATCTGCATCATGTTTCTGCCCATGAGGTCGAGTGCCTTGTTCACAATGCTCTTATTTGCAGCAAGCATGTCCCACGGGATTTTCGCCATTTTGTTTGCTAGATCATCGACGGCAGCATCAAGTCCTTCAGCAGGCACTGATTGCATCACCAAACCCATCTTTTCCGCTTCCTTACCCGATACTGTCTCACCTGTGAGCATAAACCACTTCGCTCTCTGTGGACCCACCATGTATGTCCACATATGGGTAGGAGGAGTGCCCATGGAACGAACTGGCGGGAAACCAATATTGGCGTCGTCAGCCGCTATGACAATGTCACAGTGAAGGGCCAAATCAGTTCCACCTGCTATAACGTGACCATGTATCCCAGCAATCACCGGCTTACTTAGATCAAAAACCGAGGTCATAAGACGGGCAGTTTTTCTCAACCTGTGCATGTCCTGCCTGATGTTCCCTCTCCTCTCTGCCGAGGCTGTCCTCTCTTCCTCCGTCTGGGGAGGTGTTACGTCGTACCCGGCACAAAAAGCCCTACCGGCACCTCTTAAAGTTATAACTCTGACATTCTGATCGTCGTCAGCCTCCTGAAGACAGTCATATAATTCCTTCTGTAATAGAAGACTGAGAGCATTGAGCTTCTCTGGCCTATTGAGTAGCACATTGGCAACCCCATTGTCGGAAACTTCATATTTAATGAATTCGTAACTCATTTCCTTCTCCTTTAGCAACACGGCTTCTTCAGGTTCCGAGATAGTAGTAGAAAAGCCGCGAAATAGTATCATGTGGGCTTACGTTTCAATTAATTTAACTGAAAGATATTAGAATCCTCTGACGTGCCACAGAGACTATGGCACAGGCACCAATTGGAATACATTTGAAAAATCTTCTAAATCTCATCTACTCATGGCACCCCAGACCTCCATTTTTCTACGGGTGGTTGGTCTTGGGAGTCGCGGCTGTGGGAGCTTTTATAGCGGCCAGCGTTTCTCAAACCGTCCTAGCAGGAGTTCAGGACTTAATTGCTCAAGACATGGAATGGGACAGAAAAACCATTGCTCTTGCCGCCACACTGGGTACCTGGACTTCAGGTATGACAATGCCATTCATAGGTAGACTGGTCGACAGGTTCGGGCCAAGGTGGATGATGTTGAGTGCGGCCATACTAGTGGGTTTAGGACTAATATTCCTCTCAGAATCTCAGACCATTTGGCAGTTTTTCTTTGCTTACATTATTGTCCGATCCATAGCAGGACCTAACCTGCAGAACCTTATACCCAGGACAATAGCAGTAAATTTTTTCAGTAAGCGAAGAAATCTAGCGATGGGATTCACTTCTTTAAACCGTATCGCGAGTGAATCTGTAAACATTCAGATAATAACAGCGCTCTCCACCGCATTCTCTTGGCGAGTGGCGTACAGAACTCTTGGACTAGCCGCCATTCCACTATCGTTGCCGATATTTTTAATGGTGAGACACAAGCCAGAAGACGTTGGCCAACTTCCAGATGGGGATTCATCTCAGGAAAGTGAAAAACTATCGTCAAGTAACAGCGAGAAATCTTCTAAAGAACGTAAATGGTCTATACGGGAAATCATATCTCTACCATCGTTCTGGTTCATACTTACTGCAGAATTCGTAGCAGTGGCGGCAACGTCCATGGTCGTGTTTCAATTGGTTCCATTCCTTGTAGACGGGGGGATGACACAAGTCACAGCTGCAGGCGCTCTTACATTAGGAAACCTCTTAGGGGGAATGACTGTCCCATTATGGGGGTGGCTCACCGATCGGTTCACGATAAAGAAAATATCTATTCTTATTGTCTTAACAGCAATTTTCCCAACCCTTCTTTTCACGATGGTGACGCCACTCAGTTTGGGCTTTCCACTCGTCGTAACATGGACTGCCATCACAGGAGCCGTAAATGTCCTGGGAAGCATGATGCTAGGGACCGTTTTTAACAGAGGCTCTTTCGGAACAGTAACCGGAATAACAGGCCCAAGCAGGACAGCTGCAATGGGACTAGGGCCAACCGCAGGGGCCTTAGTAGCAAGTTGGAGAGGTAGCTACAACCCCATATTCGTTACTGCAATTGTCGGATATATTCTTGTGATAATTCTTTATTCTAGCGTTAAGACTGAAAACTCTCCGCTATAAATCCTCTCATCCTGGTTTTGACAAGTTCAGCCAACTTCGTTGGTTGCTTGTCAAAAGAATGAGTTGCACCAGGATATACATTTAATGTGGACGGGTTTCCAGAAGCAAACCAACGTGAATGCATGAACAACGAATCATCTAACAAAGGATCCAATGTACCTACCGTAAACAGAGCCGGAGCCAGGTCATGCAAGGAAGCGAATAGAGGTGACACATCGGGGTCTCTACGCATTTCAGGGTCCGGAACATACTGCTCCGAATACCACTCCATTATAGGTGTATTCAAAATCAGGTAACGATCTCCCCAGAGACGGCTACTTGGGGTGGAAGATAAATCAAACCATCCATAGACGAGATTGGCCCCGGAAAAGCCGGAGTATCCGTGTCTATCTCTCATTCGAATCATAGTTGAAGCAGCTAGATGACCACCGGCGGATTCTCCACCTATCGCAATTCGGTCTGTGCCGAACTCTGTCTGAGCATTTTCTATAACCCACTCTGCAACTACTTCACAGTCATCTTGAGCAGCTGGATATGGATCTTCTGGAGCCAATCGGTAGTCAACACTAATAACGACCGCATTAGCATCTTCCATAATCTCCAGTAACTGGTCGTCCTGATGATGTGCTCTTCCCGTAACAAACCCTCCACCATGAATATGCAAATACACCCCATCAATCTGCGTCGTCGGAATGAACGCTCTTACCGGAACCGATCTATTATCTGTGGGTATTTCGCGTGTAATAGCTTTATCCGAAAGGACTGGCTTTGGCCTTGTAGGCGTCCCATTTTCACGTTCCTCTCTAGCAGCAACAGGACCCATTTCCGTTATTTGCACCTGCTTACTGAGGTCCTCTTCAAGCTGAGAGACAAATTCTCTAAGTTCCACTTGGACTTCTGAAGTAAAAAAAGACGTTTCTTCTTGCATTACCTATTCCCTGATGTGGCCATCACCTAAAACTATCCATTTATAAGAAGTTAATTCCTTTAGCCCCATTGGACCGCGAGCGTGCATTTTATTGGTGCTTATCGCAACTTCTGCACCTAAACCGAACTGACCACCATCGTTAAACCTTGTCGAAGCATTAACCATTACGGCACTCGAATCAACCTCGTTTAAAAATCTGGCTGCAGAAGAAGTATCCTCAGTCACGATCGCTTCGGAATGGCCAGTCCCATGATCCAGTATATGGTCGAGAGCAGCTTCCAAAGAGTCAACAACTTTCACCCCGGCAGTAAGAGAGAGATGCTCAGTATCCCAATCCTCTTCAACAGCAGGTGTAATTTTTACATCCTCTCGGCTTCCCAAAATTGACATTGACCTTGTATCACACCGCATTTCCACACCTGCCTCAGCAAATGCATTGGCAATTTTAGGTAAATATTCTGGAGCCGCAGAAACATGAACAAGCATTGTATCTAAGGCATTGCAAACAGATGGTCTTTGAACCTTCGCATTGAAAACTATATCCACTGCCATATCTAGAGAAGCTGACTCATCCACATACGTGTGGCACACTCCAACTCCTCCTATTATGGAGGGCATCGAAGCTTCTTTCGCAACTCGGGCGACCAAGTCCGCTCCACCCCTTGGAATCATGAGATCTATAAACTCATCCATTTTTAGCATTTCAGATACAAATTTTCTGTCCGTACTACCGACGATTTGAACAGCGTCTTTTGATATCCCTGCGTCTAAAATCGCAGCCCTGATAACATCTGCCAAAACAGTGTTGGAATGAAAAGCCTCACTCCCTCCCCGAAGTATCACCGCATTACCAGACTTCAAGCACAAAGCAGATATGTCTACAGTTACATTGGGCCTGCTTTCATAAATCACGCCTATCACACCAAGCGGAACCCTTCTTCGACTAACTTCAAGCCCATTGGGCATCGTATTCATTTCGATGATTTCCCCAACAGGATCAGACAACCCAACAACGCTCAAAGCATCACGCGCAATAACGTCAATACGTTCATCATTCAATAAAAGTCGATCTAGGACAGCCTCAGAAAGTCCTTTTTTCCTGCCCTTCTCAATATCGCGACTATTCTCCAGGACGATTTCCGATCTGGACGATGACAGGCCATCAGCAATATTGCTGATAGCTTTATTCCTAACATCCCCCGATAAAGAAGCCAAGCTTCTTGCAGCAGACGTGGCAGCTTTTCCTATTTTTCTCAATTCCACAGAATCCACACCTTATCCTGTATCAATCGTTCAGAAGTACTAAGTTGTCCTTGTGGATGACTTCATCTCCATGGTGGTAACCAAGTATCTGCTCAATTCTACTCGACCTGACTCCTCTTAGTTTTTTTACATCATCTGCTCCATAATTGGAGATCCCTGCGGCAATGACAAATCCGCTGGAGTCTTGAACCGAAACGATATCTCCTCTGACAAATGTACCTCGGCTCCCAACTATTCCGGCCGGAAGCAAACTTGTGTTACCACTTATCATTGCATTAACTGCACCTCCATCCACTTCAATGGAATTTTTAGCACCAGTAGCATCCCTCAACCCACTCAACATCCAACGTTTTCGACTCTCTAATTTGCTCACTGTAGCTTTGAATAGAGTTCCCAGACTCTCTCCTGCCACAAGACGCGTGATCGCGTCTCCATCCAACCCGCTCGCTATAACAACATCGACGCCGGAGGCTGTTGCCAAACGCGCAGCTTCAATCTTGGTGACCATACCACCTCTGCCCATTTTGTCAGCAGAAGGTCCAGCTAAGGAACTTATACTGTCATCTAAGCGGTGAACAACAGGAATAATTTCTGCATCTGCGTGAAGGTTGGGATCTCTCGTGTACATGCCTCCTACAGTTCCAAGAATTATTAGTAGGTCAGCATCAACCAAATTAGCTATTAGAGCAGACAAATTATCATTGTCACCGAAAACTTCCCCTTCTAACTCATCTACCGCCACAACATCGTTTTCATTAACTACAGGAATGACACCATTATCCATAAGAGCAGAGAGGGTATTTCTTAGATTAAGATATCCGAGCCTATCATTTACGTCTCTACGCGACAAAAGCGCTTGCGCTGATACCAAACCATGAGAAGCAAATTCCTCCTCGTACACATGGATCAATCTACCTTGGCCAACAGCAGCCAATACCTGTCTACCAGGTAAATCACCAGTGCCACTCTGACCACTAAAGCTTCTTAGAACACCCCTTCCAGCCGCAACAGCACCTGAAGATACCAATATGATTTGCATCCCACTAAGACTGAGGATAGCAATCTGTGAGACCACATTTCCAACCATAGCTAAGTCGAGTTCATCTGTTCCTCCCGTTAGGAGGCTTGTGCCCACCTTAACTACGATGCGCCTATGATTACCCTTGACGGTGTTAGACATGAAACGATCTTTGGAAATTCTCTTTAAATATCAACTCAAAAACCCATACTTCTACGATAACTCAGATTATAAATGGGTGGATGGATCAACATGAAAATTATATCAGTGGACACATATCAAGATAAGATTCTCTTACAAACTCATTAGATGTAAAGCTGACCTAAAAATTAATGTCCCCACTAACAAAAAGTTCAAAACTTTTGGTTCAGAGAACAACTACCACCTAGGATGTGTGTCAGCGGAATCGTTATTAGTTATACGAGTTTGATTCTGTCCGTTAACATCCATCGTAAAAATGTCTGGGTCCCCATCTAGTTCCGAAACAAATGCAATAGTTCTTCCATCCGGAGACCATGCTGGTGAGTAATCGGCTTTTTCATTGAACGTGAGACGAGATTGCTTATTTCCGCTGCTTTCCATCACGTAGATCTCTTTGTTCCCATCTCTTTCAGATACAAAAAGAATTTGCCGACTATCAGGAGACCAAGAGATATCCGATTCTGCCTCATCAGTCTCTGTTAGACGCAAAACTTCTTTGCGGGAGTCCTTCGTATTTGGACACAATTCGTCTTCGGCGTCTCTCTCCATAATATATATATCAGGATTCCCCTCTCTCTCAGAAATAAACGCCAGGCGCTTGGAGTCAGGAGACCACACCGCATCGTAGTCCTTAGCACAAGTCATTTGTCTCTGGTTAACACCATCAGGATTTCTAACATGTATCCCCAACCTCGGTTCAGTTTCAGAGAAGAAAACAACCGAATCTCCGTCAGGGGACCAGTCGCCAACACCTGTTACTTCTATATCCGACAATCTAGCGGGTGACGATTCCGTTATTTCCGTTATAAAAACTCTGGCACCCTGGTTCCCAATATCTCCTGCAAAAGCTATACGCTTACTGTCACTGCTCCATACAGGCGTAAAGAAATTCCCTGAACCTCGTGAGGCCGTATACCTTTCAGGAGCATTTCCTGATCCTAGATTCAAAACATCAATTGAAGAGTTTTCCTCATCACCAACGCGAAAAGCTATCCATTGCCTGTCTGGAGAGAGAACAGCATCATACTCATCCTCCGAAGTCTCCGTGATGTTTATCTCTTCTCCAGAACCTATCACTGTTTGATATATCTCTAGGTTGCCATCGCGGTCAGATGTGAAATATAAGCCACCACCACTTTGTTGGCAGGCAACCATAACCGACAGTGAAACAGCAAGCATAAAAATTAAGGTGACTTTCCTCATAGGCGCATATTACCCATAAAGGTTGGGAGAAGGCTACGGTTTCAAGGTACTTCTACACACCAAAACATAATTTACCAACGCTCTAAGTTATAGAGTCGTATAGGAGTGTTTAAAGACCAATCGCATAAGAAGCTCTTCTGGGATCGGCACTTGCCGCAAGTACACCATTGTCAGGATTCCGAATCGCTACTGCAGCGCCCATACCACACGTGGCAGCGTGAACGATGCGATGTCCCTTTTTGGATAAAACGTCCGAAACTCCTTCAGGAAACCCATCTTCCATCGACAATTGATTCGGTAAATAAGTGTGTGGATAAAATGAATTAGGCGCACTCAAACTGGAAAATCTTGGAGCTTCCACCGCTTCCTGCGGGTTCATACCCCAAAGTAACGTATTAAGAACAAGCTGAAGGTTAGCCTGGGCCTGGGCATCCCCACCAGGACATCCAATAGTTGCTATAGGAGAGCCGTCCCTAGTTATCATATAGTTGATTATGGTAGTACGAGGACGCTTCCCAGGTTTTACCACATTAGGATGACCTTCTGTGAAATTAAGCATCTCACTTCTAGTGCTTATAGCAAATCCTAATTCTGGGAAAAATACAGACTTGTTAAAAGCACCCCCACTCGGAGTGGAACAGGCAATATTTCCGTGTCCATCTATGACAGTAATGTGGGTAGTGCCGCTTTCGTGCTGGAGGTCCATCGGGCCACCGGAAGGGTACGAAGGCTGGGGAGATACCTCACCTTGAAATTCTGAATATGCCCATGGGTTACCATGACCAGGCATTCCGGGATGGGCCCGCAGATCGTCGATTTCTTTCGCCCTTTCAGCCGCATACTCCTTTGATAGGAGCCCATCGACTGGAACTGAAGCGAAGTCAGGATCCCCGTAAAAAGCTTCACGGTCAGCCAGTGCAAGTTTCAAAGCCTCGGTAACTGTATGCACATATTCCGCACTGTTGTGACCCATGGATTTGAGGTCGAAAAACTCCAATATATTAAGAGCCTGTTGCAAAACTGGACCCTGGGTCCACGTCGAGTGTCCGTGGACACCATATCCCATGTAGGTAGTGCCTATAGGCTCGGAATATTTCGGCACATAATTTTCTAAATCCGACTCGTCCAAAATCCCATCAACTCTACGTGAGGCATCTGAAATAGCCGATGCAATATCTCCACTGTAAAAACAATCTTTGGCAGCACTTATGCCATCAAGCCTTGCGGAACCTGCTTTGTCAGCTGCCTCAGACATCATGCGAAATGTGCGAGCTAAAGACTTCTGAACCAGCAGAGTTCCTGGATCGGGTATATCACCTTCATTGAAAAAAATTTCCAACCCTCCGGGAGGAAAAAGTTCAAACTGACTCACTGCACCGCCGGCATCTAGGCGTCCGGTCATGTATTCATAGTTAGGAATTCCTTTTTCAGCATATTCAATGGATACCGACAGAACTTCTTGAACACTTTTGGTCCCGTACTTTTCCAACATGGAGAAACAGGCTGCTGCCACCCCTGGAACGGTAAATGAAAGTGGGGCATCTTCACCCGGGCCCGTCGGTATGGAATCATGTCCTCTCGATTTAAAAAATTCAGGGGTTGCTTTCAAGGATGCAGGACCTTGTCCACTTAAAGACAAAAAGTCCCCAGTTCCTACGTCGTGAAACATGAACGTGGCCTCAGCACCTAGAGAATAGGATGCTACTGGCTCCACCACCGCAGCAGCGAAAGTGGCTGAAACTAATGCATCGAACGCATTTCCCCCCGACATCAACATCCTCATACCTGCCATAGAAGTCAGGTAATGTCCACTAGAGATAATCCCGTTGGTAGCATATATCACAGGCCTCCCGGTAGGCGGTCTACTAATGTCTCCCTGCTCAAGAATAAATCCTACGTCTCGCCCCTGAGTTGTTCCTTCACCAGCCATATCACTCTCCTTCACGCTTAATATGCCCTTAAACTGAATCTCTTTTCCAGTACTGATCAAGATTATCCGTCGGAACCCACCCTAGGATACGCCGGGATTTTTCGTTTTGAAATTGTCCGTGAGGCAAGTCACAAAATATGTTAAATATCTCGCACTTGGAAGGTAGCTGTGCATCAGGAATTTCCAACGCAAGTGGAAAAGCACGTGCAGCATCTTCCCAGGTCACTGAGAATGGCACAAACTGGTGAGGATCAATTTTAGATTCTGGAGGCTTGTGATCCTGATGTTCCTTGAAGTTATAAAAAAGTAATGTAACGACATGTAGATCGTGGTTTTCAGAATAGACCCTGCAGATCTCTTGTCCCAGAGATTTAGTGTGAGCATACAAACCTGTTCCGGACTGCGAGGGTATTTCCGTGCTTATATTGAACTCGAAATCTTCGTAGTTGGGACCGGCAATAGTGAAGTGAGGTCCGGTGTTTATTATCCGGGGGATGCCGTGCCGCACGGCGGCTTCCATCATGTTGTAACAACCTCGTGAGTTAACATCAAAAGCAACTTTCCGGTCAGGTCTGAGAACTGAAAGATTAACAATAGCATCCACACCTTCAGCTGCAGATACAACTCCCTCTAGGTCTGCGACATCAAGCTGCCTGTATTCATTAGGCCCATCATATGTTTTGCCAACGTCAGTGAGAAGAAGCTGATGATCTTCCTGCAAAACTCTCTCAACATGCGGCCCCAGCATTCCATTGGATCCCAAAATAAGAATCTTCATTTCTGGATACCCTCAGGTATAAATCCTAGCTCCGCTTCCGCTTTCCTCGTTGAAAACCTTGATGGTTTTAAGGGACCCCCTGACTGCAGGTGGAAAACGTTCCATGTGCTAGCAGGTGCCCATGAACCCGGTTCCAAGTCAAATTCAATTGCCCTCATAACCCCGTTTACAGCATCAGCACCGTGAAGAACAGAATCAGATCCTGTTTTCCCATCCCAGTCCAGGTCGCCCAGTCGAAGTACACGAACATCGATACTTCGTTCGCGTCCATATTCTCTGCATACAAACTCAGCTAAATGAAAACATAGCCCATTAATTTCCGTTGTCGGGAGCGGTCTCCATTTTTCATTAACGATATAGTTCTCTGGATAGGCCTTCATAGAAGAAAGTGAGGACAGGAAAACAAACCTGGAAACTCTCTCCTGGACACAGGCCCATAACAAGTTATAAGTCTGACGCATCGCCTGATCGAGGCGTTCAGATTCATCTATCGACGGAGAATCCTGTAGGGAATGGAGTACAACATCCACATCCTTTACAAGTTCATTTTGGGTCTCTCCATGACTAAATGGACCCGCTGCCAACTCTACTTCATGAGCAAAAGTGAGAGACTGTACGATCTCACGGGACAATCGTGAAGTTGGATTTGTTACCAAAATGTTCATTTAGTCGAAGTACTTTTATCCCCCATCAGCTGACAATCTATCTCCTGTAACAGTAAAAGTCCCCTCAACTTCATCTAAACTCATCACTTCTGTAACAGCACTTTCTGGAGGATCAAGATCCTTCAAAACAGGGAGAACTTCTTCACCGAAAAGTTTAATAGATCTCATAAGTTTCTCATGTTCAATGCCACCCCAATCCATCCAGAGACTGATATTAGTAATACCAATATCATTTGCCCGCTTAAACTTCTTAATCAACGATTCAGGATCACCGAGATAAGTCCTGTCTAGAAAGATATCCTGAGCCATTTCACCCTCATATGGCTCAGCCTGAGTTTTTCCATTTATCACTCTCTTCGCTGTAAGAGCTTTTTGGGCACGAATCTGCCATCTTATATAAGGCAATTGATTCAGGGCCTCCTCCATAGTTGGGGCACAATGAGTCATACATTGCAATGACATCTGAAGATCTTCGACAGACTTACCCAGATCTTTTCGAGCCCTAACATAGCTTCCAAATTGAGATGCCACGCCATCCATACCCATCATGCTGGAAGTCAAAGGAGTTATATCTTTGGCTGCGGCAAGCTTCAATGAGCCTTCTGAGGATCCAGCGAGCCATAGCGGAGGATGTGGCTTTTGATAAGGTTTTGGAAATACGGTTATCGGCTCATCAACTTTTATGAATTCGCCTTGGTAGGTCCAATCCTCCTCTTCCGTCCATGCTTTCATCATGACCTCAACACCTTCTTGAAACCGAGGACGAGACTCCTCCAGTTCAATGCCAAAGCCTCCCATCTCGTAAGGTTGATATCCTCTTCCTACTCCACAAAAAACTCTTCCTTTTGTGAAGTGGTCTAAAACCGCCATTTCTTCGGCAGCTCTAATCGGTTGCCATTCGGGAACTATAATCGCTGCTGTGCCTATCTTGATTCTATCTGTACTTTCAGCAATTTTCAGAGCTTGGAGCAAAGGAGCCGGTGAAAAACCATAGTTAGAAAAATGATGTTCTGCGATCAGAACGTAGTCATACCCAAGCTCCTCAGAAAGTTGTATCTGTTTTATGCCCTCATCAAAGCGACTAGAAAAACTCCTAACCGACGGATTCGGCCATTCCATAAACAATCCAAACTTCAAGACTTTTCTCCTTCTTTGAAATCAAACGGGCAGATGTCATTATAGTCGTCCTCGCATCCAATAGTAGGCGGGGGACCTGGATTACGTGATACTGCAAAAAGTAGAGCTCCCAATAACATTAAAACCGCCCCAGTCCACCAGGCGGGGTCATAGGAACCTGTTATGTCTACAACATAACCTGCAGCAGGTGCACCAATCCCACCAATTGCAAGGTTTATTGGCGTGACAATACCTCTGATTGTGCCTACATTCTCCCTTCCGAAATAATCAGCCCAGATATAATTTTGGTTAAACATATTGGTTCCTATACCCAGCCCAAACAAAGCCATAGACCAGAACATCATCCAGAAATCATAGGCGTATATGGACATAATGCTCGCTAGAGCTAGCATAAGAAAGGCTGATGTCCCGATTAATTTAGCAGATATCCTCCGAACCAACATACCAGCTAAAAAACTACCTGCACCGGCACATACGGCATCGAACGCAGTGGCTATTGCTACAAGCCCAGGATCGAGGCCTCTATCCATAAAAGCCGGAATCCGATGTAACGCCAGTGTAAGTATTCCCAAAGAAAGAATCGAAAAAGCTGCTGTAAGAGTCCACATTGAGACTGTTCTAAGTGCTTGGCGGGTCGGCCAGGACAATTCTATGTTTTCTGACTGCTCAGTTGTTGAATAATTTTCAATCCCGGCGTCACCATCCGGTAGTAATCCAACATCTTCCGGCTCGCGCCTTATAAACAACAGAGACAAAGGAACTATGATTCCCACACCCATTATCGCTAGGATTATCCAAGCCCCATGCCAGGTGTACTGTTCAATAAACAACTGGGTTAACGGGACAAATATGACCGCACCCAAAGAAATTCCTGCCGAAGAATAAGCGAGAGCTTTACCCCTGTCCCGGATAAACCATTTGGTAGGTGGAACCGATGTAGTAAGAGCCCCAGGACCACTCATACCAACCAAACCCATTATGGCGAACACTATTACTAGATGCCAGGGTTCTTTAATGTAGGCTAGGGAAATCATGCATCCGGCTGAAATTACCGTGGCTACTGAAAGAATCCATCTTGCCCCATATAGATCGAGTAATTTCCCAATCAACGGCCCTGTGAGGGCTCCTGAAGCACTTCTTGCCGACATCGCCCAGCCAAAAGATGCTCGGCCGATACCCAATTCATCGCCCATAGGCTTTATATATAACCCGAAGTTGAGTGACCCCATCCCCATACTAACAGCGCTAGTTATAGCCATAACAGCCACAATAATCCAGCCATAAAAAATGCGGCCATTACGACTGCTAAGCCTTACTATTGCGTCCAGAAAATCACCCCATCATGCAAGGAGTCTGTTGTGAAGCTTATACATACAGATAAATAAGCGCCCGTATTGTACTCCCACCATGATCCGTGCGGTTGGAATAGCCATTGACCATGTCTATTCCCATGAGTAACCTAGCCAAGATTCATCATAAAGGAGAAATATATGGCAATTTCAGATGAGGTATTAGCCAGATATAGAAAGGTAGCCGTAGCAACTGTATATTCGGCTGTTAGAGAGTTGGGAGGATATGAACCATGCTTCATGCGTGGCATCAAAGCCTACACTCACCAGGAAAGCGGTGAAGATAGAATGGCTGGGAGAGCAAAAACTCTCAGGTTTATACCACCACGTGCAGATATAAAAAGAGATACTCAGGTCGGTGAGCAATCACCGGAATACGTGGCTATGGGATCTTGTGGCCCGGGTGACGTGGCAGTATTCGACGCTATGGGAAGAAATGAAGCTTCTATAGGCGGTGATGTAAAACTCATCCAACTCAAAAATCAAGATGCAGAAGGGTTGGTCACTGATGGTTCAATCCGTGACATTAATGCGGTTCTGCCGTACGGAATAAAGTTGTTCGCTGCCGGAAACACAGCTCGAGTCGGAGAACCAGATGTCTGGCCCTACGAAGCAAATGGCGTCATTCAATGCGGAGGAGTTACCGTCAAACCTGGCGACGTAATAGTTGGTGATGATGACGGGGTCGTTGTTGTTCCGGAAAGGGTTGCTGAAGAAGTAATTGATTGGGCTGAAGACCACGAACAAGTTGAAGAGCAAATAAAAGATTTAATTGAGAAGGAAGGTGTTGCTCCTGGCAAATATTACAATCCCAAAACTTTCTCAAAACTTAGCAACCTTACCAAATAAAAGACCCATATATCTGAGGCTAATATGAGCATTCAAGAATCCGTAATAATCCGCTACAAAAAAGTAGCATCTGCCACTGTCTACTCTGCCGTTAGGCGCCTAGGATATGAACCATGTTTCATGCGTGGCGTAGAATCATTTACCCCTGGTTTAACGCTTGTAGGTCCGGCTAAAACGCTAAGATTTGTACCTCCGAGAAAAGACATAATGGAAAAAACACATATCGGTGAGAAATCCCCCGAATATATTGCCATGGGATCTTGTGAACCTGGTGATGTATTAGTCGTTGATGGACTAGGCAAAAAGTATGCGGCCATTGGTGGCGACGTGAAACTTCTTCAACTTAAAATGCGCAAAGCTTCAGGTCTTGTAACTGACGCTTCTATCAGAGATCTCGATATCGTGGCGGATTATGGACTAGCCATTTTTGCAGGGGGAAGAACCCCAATGGGTGGAGCAGACGAAATTGATCCGTTTGAGGCTAACGTGACAATCCAGTGTGGGGGAGTAGCAGTAAGGCCTGGTGATCTGGTGATGGCAGACGATGACGGTGTGGTTATAGTTCCAGAATGCATAATCGAGGAAGTTATCGACTGGGTTGAAGAACATGAGGAAGTTGAGGAGTGGATTAAAACTCTAATTGAGAAAGAGAATGTGGCACCCGGTAAATATTATCCCCCGACAGAGGAAACCATCAGGCAATATCGTAAAACTTTAGGAAAATAGATTCTGGAGTGTTGGCAGTTAACTTGCTGGTCCAGGCTGGGGAACTGTTCCAACAGTGCTATACCTGTACGAATATTTCTTCTCGTTGACGCTGAAGGCCGCTATACTCGCACCTATCAAGGTCAGTCCAGCAATAGCAAAAGGTATGACATAAGAGCCAGTAAGCTGCTGTAACTCTCCTGCCATAAGAACGGAGAGAGCTCCTCCAATCTGATGCGACATGTTTGTCATACCGTTCAGTGTCCCTAAATTCCTCAACCCAAAAATGTCCGCAGTAAGTGAAGAAGTCATTGAGGCCGTTGCAATCCAAGACATCCCAGCTATGAAAGCAAACGCCCACATTCCTTCGACTCCTCCTACAGTCAACAACACAGCATAGGCGACTCCACGAAGAGCATAAGTAGACCCAAGTACCAGCTTTTGGCTCCACCAATTCGACAACATTCCTGCCGTAAGAACTCCTATTGAGTTGAGCCCCATCATAACTCCAAATATGCTGGCAGCGGTCATTTTAGGAACTCCCTGATCCTCCGCAAATGGCACAAAATGAACTGAAAGAATATTGGTTGTAATCCCACAAACCAGATAAGCCGCTGACAACTGCCAGAAAGGCGAAGTTGAGAGAGCCTGCTTCCAACCACCTCGACCCGATGTGAATAGTGGCCCGTCAAGTGTCGTAGTTTTACCTTCATCTACGTCTTCTTCAACCACTTTTCCAGATTTCGGCAATAGCGATGAGGGACTATCTTTCAAAAAAGCAAGGGCCATAGGACCCGCTATAAAAGCGATGATACAACCAAGGACAATAAAAGCGAATCTCCAATCAAAAGTTTGAATCAAATACGCCGAAAGAGGAGCAAACATCAAAGGCCCAAATGATCCACCTGCTGCCGAAATACTCATTACCAAACCCCGCCGCTTGAAAAACCACCGGGCCAACAGTGAGTGTATTGTGACAAAAGAAACGCCGCTAGATGCGAAACTACCGAGAAACCCATAGATAAAAATAAATGATGGGATCGAATTAACAGTACTCATCAGCGCTGTGCATACGCCCAGCATGATTAGAGCACCTCCAATAACTAATCTTCCACCAAAACGATCATGCAGGTATCCAGTAACCAAGAACGATACGGCGCCAACCAAGATGCCAAGAGACAGAACTCGGGTAATATCAGCTCTTGACCAACCCATATCCGCTTCCAAAGGCGTAACGAAAACACCCATCGATGACCGAATTCCAAACGCAGAAAGTGCAATGAAAAAACAAACGGCAAGAACGAACCAGCCGTAGTAAAGATTCCTTGAACCGTTATTCATAGTTTTGGTAGCCATGAAAGATTTGTTTAACCTATGCTCAACCTGTTAATTTAGGGGAGAGACAGCAATGAAAGCACGCTGGAAATCGTACCACGGAAACTAATTATAGTGATTGGCTAGAGTCAATAAACCCGTGGCATGAGGTTTCCACATATTGACAATGGAACTTCCTAAAAAGGGGAAATCATGGTTGGTGAGAATAAAGTTGATAGATATTTGGACCGGGACTGGGAAACAGACATAGTTTCATATCCCGAGCCCGCTGTGGAAATCATAGATGAAAGCTTTCGAAAATATGTTATCGGAAATGCTGGAATGGAGCGTATTTACACTGGTTGTCGCTGGGCTGAAGGACCGGCATGGTTTGGGGATGGGAGATACCTACTTTGGAGTGATATCCCTAATAACCGAATGTTGCGCTGGACCGAGGAAACTGAATCAGTAAGTGAATTTCGCAAACCTTCCAATAATTCCAATGGAAATGTACGAGACAGGGAAGGTAGATTAATTTCTTGCGAGCATCTTACGAGGAGGGTTACTAGAACCGAGCACGATGGAACGGTGAATGTAATAGCCAGTTCTTTTGAAAATCTGCCTTTGAATTCTCCCAACGACGTGGTAGTCCATTCTGATGGAGGGGTCTGGTTCACAGATCCTGATTACGGAATACTCAATGACTACGAGGGTGATAAATCAGAACCCGAACTACCTACAGCTGTATATCGAATCGACCCGGTTACGGCCTCAGTAGAGGCAAAGGCTACAGGGATACTTAAACCAAACGGCCTTTGTTTTTCACCAGACTTCACAAAGCTTTATGTGTCTGATTCCGGGTCCGATAACCCGAAAGTGATTTACGTATTTGAAGTGACCAGCGATGGATCATCGCTCAATGAAAAAACAGTTTTTACAGAGACTGGAAATGATTCCACAGATGGAATTCGCTGTGACAGCGACGGAAATATATGGGCTTCAGCCCAACGCGGGACCAATTCAATCTCAATCTATTCCCCTGATGCAAAGTTAATAGGCCGTATCTATGTACCAGAAGTTCCTGCAAATCTCACCTTTGGTGGAATAAAAAGGAACAGACTGTTTATAACAGCCAGTCAGTCAGTTTACTCAATATACACGGGCGCCACAGGGGCTGCTCTCAGTTAGTCATATAATCTCTTCTAGACCTACACCAGAGCTATTCCCCCTGACACCCTGTTTTAAAAAAGTAGCATCCGCATAACACAACATCAATTAAGACCAGTAAATATCCTGCCTGGAGGGATTTATGCCCGTACCTGGCCTCCACGGAAACGCATCATCATCCCATGGATTAACAGATAACCAGTCTTCGTCCATGGCAACTCCTAAACCAGGTCCGGGAGGGACACCAAAGTATCCGTCCTCCTGCTGGGGGAAATCTCCAACGGTCGAATCCTGAAACCATGGGTGTATGCCACCTTCCTGGATAAGAAAATTGGGGGTACAAGCATCAAGATGTAATGCCGCTATGGTACAGAATGGACCATATGGATTATGAGGCTGAAAGCCTACATAGTACGCCTCAGCCATAGCTGCAATTTTTTTAAGTTCCAATATACCTCCTGCTTGAACAACGTCGGGCTGAATCAAATCAACAGCCTGGAGAGGTAAAAGATCAGCGAAATCGAATTTTGTTAGGAGTCTCTCTCCAGTGGCAATTGGAATATTTACATTGTCGGCAACTTTTTTCAGAGCTTCAAGGTTCTGTGGAGGAACAGGTTCTTCATAGAAAAAAGGCCTGAACTCCTCGAGTCTATTTCCGATCCTGATAGCGTCCGACGGTGCCAACCTTCCATGCACCTCAACAAACAACTCCACATCATTTCCTACAGCCTCACGAACTGCTTTCATTTTTGCAACAGCCAACTCCTCAGAATCTCGATCAATAAAAATACCTCTGTGCTCGAATGGGTCACCTTTTAAGGCAGTCAGTCCTCTTTCGACATGGTCCATGGCATTTTGCACCGCTAACTCAGGTGTAGTCCCGTCCCATCTTCCGTAAGTCCATATCTTGTCACGTATTTTTCCTCCAAGAAGTTCATAGACAGGTACGCCAAGAGCTCTTCCTTTGATGTCCCAGAGGGCAATTTCAATTCCACTAATGGCAGACATCTGAACAATGCCTCCTCTCACGTGGAAGTGGTGATAAAGAGTCTGCCAATGTTTCTCTATTTCCATAGGATCTTTACCGAGAATAACTTTCCCGAACTCATCGACCATCGTGGCAACACTCAGAGGACCGCACGTGGCCTCTCCCCAGCCTGTAATTCCCTCATCAGTTTCTATCTTCACAAAAACATAATTTCGCGAAGTTTTTATACCCGCCCTTGTTGTGCTATGAGACGCAGGAACTGCCTTCACTGAAGTAATTTTCATATCTATCTCCTAATTTTGATAATTCCTGTGACCATCACAACCTGATAGCGATTGTATATACGCAAAAAGGGGAAGACTGATTGTCTTCCCCTTTTAATTTAGCTACTTGTTACGCGCAGCATATTTAGTCGTTACCCAGCACCACCTTGATAACGTTATCTTCATACTGCTCATATTGATCATATGCTTCTTGCACGTTATCAAATTTCATTTCATGTGTCTTCATTTGACCCGGGTCCCACCAACCTCTTTCCTTCAACTCAATCATCCTATCTATATGTCCTATAGGATCCCCACTTCCCGCTCCTGAAGTTGGGATAATTGTAGGAGCATTTTTAAGGAATATCGATGTATCAATTTCCGTTTTCCTTCCAGTGGGTCCTGCTTGAATACCGAATATGATTACCTTACCGTGTTTGGTTGCACCCCTAATGGCGGCACTCAATGCATCAGGAAAACCAGAAGCTTCAACAGCAATATCTGCCAATTTGCCATCGGTAATTTCAGCAAGAGCCTCGTCAACATCATCCTTGTCCGGGTTAATTGTGTGGGTAGCACCAAACTTTTTGCCCCACTCTAGCCGATAGTCAAGAGGGTCCACAGCTATCACACGGCGGGCACCCGCCCTGGCGACTATTGCGGTAAAGGACAGGCCTATACTGCCTTGTCCCATAACGACAACGTCTTTGCCGAGAATTGTTCCCATTTGTTGGCATGAGTAGAGTACAGTCCCAGAAGGCTGGCACATAATCCACTCTCCCAAGTCACCATGATCAGGCAACAATGCCATGCGCCCTTCATCGCCAGGATAGTATTCAACAAGACCCCCAGGTCCGTCTTGACCGGGAAGTACTATGACACGCTGGCCAACTTTAAACTTGTCTGACTTACTCTCCACAATGGTTCCTGCACATTCGTGGCAGGCACCACCATGGCGCATAGGATATTCCTCTTCAGGATGAACAGGTCCATAGGCATGTCGTATGTCACTTCCACAAACAGACCACCGCTCCAGCTTTATCAGACACTGTCCATCATTTATTACAGGTACATCTATATCTTCAATCTCATACTTTTTTGGGCTCGCTATTCTAGCTGCAAACATTCGCGACCGTCTCCCTATATTATTGCTTTAAGTCGGTAAAAACTTTCCTATTCTAGTGATACTTCAACATTTAGCGCAACCTAAAAACTACTACTTGAGAATACACGGTAGTTTCATATCCCAAGTTAAGTGTAGAATCTAACCTAAATTAAGATGAAAACGCTATTTAGCTTCCCAAATCCCGTGAATGACTATGCTGCTCGAATGGTGGCATTGTTTGTTGTTGCATTGGCTTTAGCGTTTCAAATTACAGGAAACGAATACATCTTGATTTTTCTAGCCTATGGTTTTGCGGCCCGAACTTTGACCGGCCCCAGCCTAAGCCCAATAGGTCAACTCGTTACAAGAGTTCTGATCCCACTTTTAAGAATCCCGAACAAGCCAGTAGCGGGCCCTCCTAAAAGGTTTGCACAATCTATCGGGCTCGGATTTAGTATCGCTGCACTCGTCACTTTTTACCTCGGAGATTCCGTAGTAATAACCAGATATTTGATTGGTACCTTAGGATTATTTGCCTCGATTGAAGCATTCCTCGGTTTTTGCACAGGTTGTTACGTCTTTGGTTGGCTTATGAGATTTGGAATAATTCCAGACTCGGTCTGCGAAGACTGCAAAATTGACTACCCGGGCGCATAAACCGATACCGGCAAAGTCTAATGCACCCTCATTTCTACACAGCTGTGATATAAGTTTAATCTTCTGGTAGAAACATCTCCGTGACACTGTCGGGCCGAGTTAGCGATATATGGAAAAAATCCTCGGCATCTGCAGCGCCATGCCAGTGCTTCTCTCCAGCAGGTATAAATGCTGTATCTCCTGCCTTCATCCGAATTTCTTCGGATTCATTAGCTACGATCCCAACCCCTTCAGTAGCAAACAAAATTTGATCACTCGTGTGTGTGTGAAAATGATTCTTTGCTCCGTCGTAGAAAGACACAAGAGAGAAGCTATATTGATCCGTCTTAGGATCTCCCACAAGAGGTTTTCTAGTAACTTTACCACCGTAAAATAATGGGGCATTGGTTGCATCCTGGGCCTCGATATTTTCCTGTCTAACTACTTCCATTTATCATCTCCTCTTCATTAACTTAATATGCTTAGAAAACTTTGGTTCAACCTAGTTTTTATAGTCTAAGATTTATCGATAACAGCAAATCCAGTGTAAGGCTGCAGAACTTCCGGTATAACGACACTGCCATCTTCCTGCTGAAAATTTTCCATTATTGCAATCATTACCCTAGGTATCGCAAGGCCCGATCCATTAAGCGTGTGCAAAAGGCGTGGTCTACCCCCTCCGTCAGGTCTATATCGAATCGAGGCTCTTCTTGATTGAAAATCGGTACAATTTGAGCATGAGGAGACTTCCAACCATTCCTCGGTACCGGCCCCCCACATCTCCACGTCATAACTTTTTGCGGCGGCAAAACCTAAATCTCCAGTGCACAGCTCAAGAACCCTATGCTGGATGCCCAATTTTTCACAAACTCGCTCCGCATCTCCAACAAGAAGTTCTAGTTCATCGTATGAAACGCCCGGCTCAACAAACTTATACATCTCCACTTTGTCGAATTGGTGAACCCTTTTTATCCCTCTGGTATCTCGACCAGCAGAAAATTTCTCTCGACGCCAACACGGCGTATGAGAAACAAATCTCATTGGAAGCTGTGAGTAATCTATTATTTCCTGGCGGAACATCCCGGTCACTGGAGCTTCTGCAGTTGGAACCATGAAGAGGTCATCCTCCAAGTCGTGGTACATATTTTCTTCAAAATGTGGGAGATGACTTGACCCCGTTACAGTCTCCCGATTAACCATGTAGGGAAGATATAGCTCATCATATCCGTTCTCTGAAGTATGTAAGTTAAGCATCCACTGTATGAGGGACCTTTGAAGAGCCGCACCTTTCCCTCTAAGTACATAAAATCTCGACTGTGCCAGTTTAACTCCACTCTGAATATCAATAATCCCAAGATCCTCCCCGATCTCCCAATGTGGTTTCGCCTCAAAATTGAATTCGGGCTTATCTCCCACAACCCTAATCACGACGTTACTATCTTCATCATCACCAACAGGCACGGTGTCGGAAGGTATATTTGGAATATTCAACAAAATCGAATCAAGTTTTATCGAAATATTGCGTTCTTCTTCTTCTAATTTCTTGATTCGACCACCGACTTCTCTCATCTCATCAATCAAGTCCACAGGTTTTTCCTTTGAGTGACCTATTTCCCGTGAAACGTCGTTTCTTCTTGCTCTGAGGTCATCTAATTCCACGATAACTGACCGTCTTTGCCTATCAAGATTAGAGGCTTCCAAAATTGGAATATTTATACCTCGCCTAGTGGCAGAATCCTCAAGAATTTCAGAATGTTCTCTTATTACATTTATATCAATCAACTGCTAATTATCTCTTCCAATACAGGTA
>VEXB01000005.1 GCA_009391195.1 SAR202 cluster bacterium AC-647-P02_OGT_505m | reverse complement strand
GACAATTTCTGCCCTTCCGCACTCAAGACGTGAAGCGATGGCCAGAGAAACGCTAGAAATCTTCGCCCCTTTGGCTCACAGACTGGGTATTTGGGAAGTCAAGTGGATGTTGGAGGACATGTCGTTTCAGCAGTTGCAGCCGGAGGCATATAAGAGGATATCCAGGAGGCTAAATTCAAAAAGAGCTGAGCGTGAAGCATATGTCGAGAGGATGGTGCACATCATTCGGGCGGAATTAGAAGCTGCTGATGTAGATGGGGATGTGTACGGTAGACCAAAACATATTTATAGCATTCATAGGAAGTCTGAAAGATACTCTAATCAAAATAAAGAAGCAGAAGAAATCTATGATCTTTTTGCTGTGAGAATAATTGTTGAAGATGTAAAAGACTGCTACGCGGCCTTAGGAGTAGTACATACTAAATGGAGGCCACTGCCGGGGCAGTTTGATGATTATATTGCGAATCCCAAGGACAATTTATATCAGTCTCTTCATACTGCGATTTTATGTGAGGATAATGCTCCGGTAGAAGTCCAGATACGAACAAAAGATATGCACCAAGTTGCCGAATATGGGGTTGCTGCACATTGGCTTTATAAGGAGGCTGGTGATCACGATACTCAGTTTGAGGAAAAAATGACTTGGTTGCGCCAGCTACTGGAATGGCAACGTGATGCGGGTGGAGCGGTAGAGTTTATTGAGTCGTTTAAGACGGACATATTTCAGAACCAAGTTTATGTATATACACCGAAAGGTGATGTGATAGAACTTCCTACTGGAGCAACACCTCTAGATTTTGCTTATCGTATACATACCGATGTTGGCCATAGTTGCGTGGGGGCCAAGGTCAACGGAAAGCTGGTAGCTCTTAATCATCCTATAGAAAATGGAGATACGATCCAGGTTATGACGAGTAAAACAGCTCGTGGTCCGAGTCTGGACTGGCTAAATGCTAGTTTAGGTTACGCGAAAACCTCCTCCGCCAAAACCAAAATAAGACAATGGTTTAACCGACAAGAACGTGCTGGCAATGTAGAGAGAGGAAAGGAGGTGTTTCTAAGGCAACTGCAAAGACTTGATATTGATATTGACGAAGAAAAGGCCTCTGTCGTGCTCAGATATCATGAGGTGGATGATATGTTTGCGGCCTTAGGGGACGGAACACTGACTGCTGAGAGGCTTGTGGGAAGATTAACGGTCGGTTCTACAGTTCCACATGTAGAAACAAAACAAGGTATACCGCGGACTGGCCCTGCATCTGGCATCGAGGTTCTTGGGGTAGGAGATTTGCTGACTAGCATTGCCCGGTGCTGTAATCCAATTATGGGAGATGGAATTGTAGGGTTTATAACAAGGGGTAGAGGTGTCACGATACATCGGGAGAATTGCCCCAATATATTAGCGGAAGACGAATCTGAGCGGATCGTATCTGTTGACTGGGGAGAGACAAAAACGTTGTATCCGGTTCGGGTTCAAATAAAAGGTTGGGATCGTGTTGGGTTGCTTGGTGATATAACTTCTGTTGTTTCGAATGAACGTGTCAATATTGCCAACATTGCTTCTGAAGAGTACGATGATATGAGTGTCATTTCGTTGACGGTCTATATCAGTGGTACAGACCAGCTCAGCACCCTCTACACCCGCTTAGAAGCTGTTAACGGAATTATTAGTGTTTCTAGGCTGAGAAGTCTTGAGCCTGACGGAGATACAGCGAGACCAGTCTCGAAGTAAAGTTAAATTGGTATAGGAGTTTCCTGTAGTGCCAAGCGCAAAATCAACAAGAGTACAACTTAGAAAAAACCATCAAAAGCAGCCTCTACGGACTAAGGCGAGAACGTTTATAGCTAGGGCCAGGCGTCTGATCGAGGAAGGTGACATAGAAGCGGCCACCCAGGCTTCTACCGCTGCAATAGTTGCATTGGATAAAGCGTCCCAAAGGGGGGCGATTCACTCTAACAATGCGGCTCGCAGGAAATCTAGGCTTTTGAAAAGCTTAAATCAAGCCAAATCTGGCCAGGAGTGAATGCTAAATGCTGAAGATTAGACTTCGGAGGACAGGCAAGAGGAATCAACCGAGTTATAGGATAGTTGTAGCAGATTCAAGAAAACCCCGTGATGGTGCTTTTGTTGATCATCTCGGGCACTACAATCCGATGATGGACCCACCCGAAGTTGTGATTGATGAGGCCAAAGCAAGAGATTGGATTAGCAAAGGTGCCCAGCCTAGTGAGGCAGTGCAGCGTATGTTAAATAATCTAGATGGCGATCAAACACAAGAACCAGATATAGAATCAACAGATTAAAAACAATACAGGTCCCGATGGCACAACTAAAACAGTTAGTGGAGTACATAGCACAGTCGATAGTGACGCATCCGGAGGAGGTTGTTGTTACTGAGGAAGAGAATGAGCAAGGTCGAGTATTTATTACCCTGCAGGTTCATCCTGATGACAAAGGCAAGGTAATAGGCAGGCAGGGCAGAGTCGCTCAGTCGATACGGTCACTCCTTAGAGTTGCCGCTGTTAAAAATGGTGTTCACGCGAACTTGGATATCGACTGACATAGATTGAGAAGAAGTTGGATATCGGTGAAAGTACTTGCGGTCCAAGAGAAAGCTCCACACTAATACTCCCAGTGATCATATTGTGGTCGGAATTGTACGTGGTTCTAGGGGCTTACGTGGTGAACTACGTGTCGAAGTTACGACTGAAATATCTGAAAGATTTGATGTATCAAACACTTTGTTTCTCGATGGGCAAGCGCATACGATAATATCTTCGAAGTTTGATAGGCGTGGAGTATTGCTAAAGCTTAGTGATGTCGAAGATCGTAATCAGGCCGATCTGTGTTTAGGGTTGCAATTGTCGATACCGGAAACGGAATCGATCACCTCTGACCAAGGATATTTCCACCATGAACTAATAGGACTTGGAGTCTATGAGAATGGTGAATATCTAGGTGCCATATCCGAGATTATAGAGACTGGAGCCAATGATGTTTTTGTCATAAATATGGCTGGAGAGGATGATGTTCTGATACCTGCAATAGAAGACGTAATTATATCGGTTGATCTGGAACTTCGCTCTATGGAAGTCGATGTTCCTATAGGTTTGGGACGTAATCGTAAAAAACCGGCTTCAGGGTAGGATTCCAAATGCTGTCGTTATAAAGTATTTTAATTCACGAAATTTACTGCCTATTTTGTGTCCTCTCAGGCGTTGACACTATTTTGTCTCAAGCGTATAATTGCTCCTTGTCGCCCCTCGGGGAGGCCTATAATTTCGCCCTTTGAAGGAACCCAAGATATAGAGATTTTTAATGCCTACAGTTAATCAATTAATTAGAAAAAAGAGACCTAAAAAGCAACGTAAAAATACAGCTCCTGCTTTAGACCTCACGTGGAATACCTTGAAAAATACGGGAACCCGAGGGGCAAGGTCCCCCCATAAAAGAGGGGTTTGTGTTCAAGTTAGGACGCAGACTCCGAAAAAGCCGAACTCTGCCTTGAGAAAAGTTGCGAGGGTTCGTCTAACTAATGGGATGGAGGTCACTGCTTATATCCCTGGTGAGGGTCATAATCTTCAAGAGCACTCAGTTGTTCTGATCAGGGGTGGGAAGGTTAGAGATCTTCCAGGAGTGAGATATCACGTGGTGAGGGGAGTTTTAGATACTGCTGGTGTGCAGGGTCGCAAAAGAGGGCGTAGCAAATATGGCGCTCGTGATGAATAAGTAGGTTACTCAAGAGAACATGGCCCGAAGAAGAAGAGCAGAAATACGAAAAATATTGCCCGATCCGAGGCATAACAGTGTTGATTTAGCTAAGTTTATCAACAGTGTTATGCAGGATGGAAAGAAAACTGTTGCCCAGCGTATTGTTTACAGCGCTATGGAGCAAGCCGAATCCGAAGGTGGAAGACCCGCTTTCGAGATATTCGAGCAAGCAATTAGAAATGCCACTCCGATGATTGAGGTCAGGTCTAGAAGAGTTGGGGGGGCCAACTATCAAGTGCCGACAGAGGTGCGACCAGCAAGACGACTAGCTCTTGCAATGAGATGGATAGTTACAGGTGCTCGACAAAGGTCTGGCAGAGGTATGTCGGAAAAACTGTCCGCTGAGCTTCTGGAGGCCTCCAGAGGTCAAGGGGCTGCAGTTCGTAGAAAAGAAGAAGTTTTCCGGATGGCAGAAGCCAACAGGGCTTTTGCTCACTATCGCTGGTAGAAATTCATAGGGATCCTCTGGACTTCCATAATCGCAGGTGAATTGAAATGCCACGAAATTCTCTCAAACAAACTAGAAATATAGGTTTCATTGCGCATATTGACGCGGGTAAAACTACGGTCTCAGAGCGGGTTCTTTACTTTGCAGGTCGGATACATAAGTTAGGGACAACCGATGACGGTAACACGGCTCTTGACTGGATGGACCAGGAGAGAGAGCGTGGAATTACTATAACCTCGGCTGCCACTGCCTGCTCTTGGGGCGAGTGGGATATTAATATCATCGATACGCCCGGTCACGTGGACTTTACTGCTGAGGTGGAACGAAGTCTGAGGGTGCTAGATGGCGGGGTGGTGGTATTTGATGCAGTTGCCGGTGTACAGCCACAGTCAGAGACGGTATGGCGTCAAGCTGACAAATACAACGTACCTCGGATCTGTTTCATAAATAAGATGGACAAGATCGGCGGTGATTATTATGGAGCGATAGAAACCATAGTAGACCGCTTGGGGGGCAACCCGGTTGCTATTCAGATACCTATGGGGGCTGAGGACAACTATCGAGGAGTTATTGATCTCGTAGAAGGTAAGTCATACACATATCCTGATGATACTGGAGAGTTTGAAGAAGGTGGTGTCCCAGACGAATACCAGGAAGAATTTGAATCTAGACGACAAGAGATGATCGAGAAAGTGGCGGAGACGGATGACGGATTGCTTGAGAAATTCCTGATGGAAGAAGATATTTCCGTGGAAGAGCTTAAAGGCGCGATTCGTCGGTCTACTATCGAATATAAGATGGTTCCGGTGTTGAGCGGGACCGCATTGAAAAATAAGTGTGTTCAACCGCTCTTAGAGGCTGTTGGGGCCTACTTGCCTTCTCCCCTAGACGTTCCTTCAGTTCATGGGACAGTACCTGGCAAGGATGGCGAAGAACTTGAGCGTAAGGCAAGTTTTGATGAACCGTTTGCCGCTTTGGCGTTCAAAACAGTGACGGACCCGTTTATTGGTAGATTGGTGTATTTCAGAGTCTACTCTGGCACTGCTAAGTCAGGTTCGACTGTTCTGAATACCGTGACCGGAGATCGAGAGAGGCTGGGTCGAATAGTCAAAATGCATGCTGATCAGAGAGAGGAAGTGGAAGAGGTCTTTGCTGGAGAAATAGCGGCAGCTGTTGGTTTGAAAGATACCTCTACAGGGGAAACGTTTTGTGACCTGGAGAATCCAATACTTTTGGAAAAGATAGAATTTCCTGACCCAGTTGTTTCAGTTGCGATTGAGCCAAAGGCTAGGGCAGACCAGGATAAATTATCCGATGCTCTAGTAAAACTTTCTGACGAGGATCCTACTTTCAGGGTTCAGTATGATGAGGAAACCGGTCAAACCGTTATGTCGGGTATGGGTGAACTACACCTGGAGATTCTGACTGATCGAATGGTAAGAGAGTTCAAAGTTGAGGCTAACGTGGGTCGCCCCAGAGTGGCCTTTCGGGAAACTATCCGTAAAAACACTACTGCGGAAGGGAAGTTTGTACGCCAATCTGGCGGACATGGTCAGTATGGGCACGTAATCATTGAGATGGAACCTCTCGACAGAGGAGAGGGAGTGCAGTTTGAAAACAAGATTAGAGGAGGAGCAATACCTACAGAGTATATATCTTCCGTTGAGGATGGAGTGAGGGGAGCCCTTAATAATGGGCCGAAATCTGGGTTCCCGGTGATTGATCTTATGGTAAGGCTAATTGACGGCACTTATCATGATGTGGACTCATCTAAAGTGTCTTTTGAAATAGCGGGTTCGATGGCGGCTAGGACAGCCGTAAATCGGTGTAATCCTGTTGTGCTAGAGCCGGTAATGAGTTTGGAGGTTGTGACACCAGAGGATTATCTGGGTGAGGTTATAGGTGACCTTGGTAGGCGTCGCGCTTCAGTCGAAAGCATAGATGCTCAGAATGACACTCAGATAGTGAAAGCTTCTTTGCCTTTGGCGGAAAGTTTTGGGTATGCCAATGATCTACGGTCAATTACACAAGGTAGAGCTGGTTACTCAATGGAGTTTGATAGATATCTAGAGGCTCCTGAGTCGGTCGTAGAGGCTCAGGCCACTTAATTAGAGAACTAACTAACATAGGCAATACTAAGACAATCGGCAAGAATAAATTTATAGGAAATCATTATGGTACAGGCTGCGCAAAAGATTAGGGTTATCCTGAAGGCTTTTGATCACAGAATTTTGGATCAATCTGCTGGCCAGATAGTGGAGACAGCAGAGAGAACTGGGGCCCGTGTGTCCGGACCTGTCCCTCTCCCAACAGCTATAAAGCGGTTCTGTGTTCTTCGAGCACCTCATATTGATAAGGACTCTAGGGAACACTTTGAGATAAGAACACATAACCGACTAATAGATATCCACAGTCCCACATCTAAAACTATCGATTCATTAACAAATCTTGATATGCCAGCTGGTGTGGATATCTCTCTTAAGCTATAGACAAGATCAGAAGAAAAGATACTAAATTGAGAATAGGCTAGAAGTTCAAATGACTCTACATGGAATATTAGGGAAAGTAATTGGAGGAACTCAGTTCTTTCACGAGGATGGCACTGCTGATAGTGTCACGGCGATTCAGGCTGGTCCTTGCACTATCACACAGATTAAAACAGATGAAATTGATGGGTACGATAGTGTTCAGTTGGGGTTTGACCCCGTTAGGAAGGTAAATTCCCCAAGAAGAGGTCATGTGGCTAAATCTGGTGGTCGAAACTTTAGGCACTTGAGAGAGGTTTCGGCTGACGATGTATCTACTGTAGATGTCGGTGAAGAAGTTAGTGTTGGCATATTTGAGGTCGGTGAAAAGGTTAACGTAACTGGTACCTCAAAAGGTAAGGGATTTCAAGGTGGTGTCAAAAGGTATAACTTTCGTGGGGGCCCTAAGACCCATGGACAGTCGGATAGGCACCGGGCGCCAGGTTCTATCGGAGCGGGAACGACACCTGGTCGTGTCATCAAAGGGATGAGGATGGCGGGTCGCATGGGTGGGGACAAAGTTACTGTTAAGCACCTGGAAGTTGTTATGATCGATTCCGATAGGAATTTGCTTCTTGTAAAGGGAGGAGTTCCCGGTCACAAGGATGCCCTGGTAGTTATTAGAAAATCTGAGCTAAAGAGTTAATCGTAGTGAAATTACAAGTTAAAGACATAAGAGGCGGAGCGTCTGGAGAAATTGACGTCAGGGACGACGTTTTTGATGTTCCCGAGAAAGCTGCTTTGGTTCATCAAGTTGTTGTAGGCCATTTGGCTAATAAAAGGCAAGGAACAGTTAAGACTAAGACCCGGGCTGAAGTTTCTGGTGGTGGAGCCAAGCCAAGACCACAGAAGCATTCAGGGAGTTCTCGTCAGGGATCTATAAGGTCTCCTATATGGGTCGGTGGTGGGCGTGCCTTTGGACCTAGTCCTAGAAGTTATCGCAAGCGTACTCCTAAGAAAATGAGGCGGCTGGCCATTATCTCAGTATTGTCCGATAAGGTTCGGCAGGGAACATTGGTAGTAGTCGATAATTTGGATATACAAGACTCCAAAACTAAGTCTATGAAATCTGTGTTAGAAGCTCTTCATGCTACTGGGTCCGCATTGGTGGTTACTAACGGGAGAAACGACAATGTAGTCCGAGCATCAGGTAATTTGCAGAGAGTGAAAACTCTTCCTGCCAATGTTTTAAACACTTTGGATCTCATCAATAACTCCTCCGTTGTTATGACAGTGGATGCAGTTAGAAAAGTTGAAGAAACGTGGGGTGGTGTCTACAAAGGTGAAAAAATTTCAGACCCGAAGGAAAATATTTTTGTCGCTGGGGATGAAATGCCAGATGATGCCGAGATGGACTTATCCGATGACAACGTCGAGGAAGCTGAGCAACCTATTAAGGTTTTGTCGGATAAGGAGCTTTTCAATGCGTTGGTAGAAGAGATTGATATTGAAGAAGACGGATCTGAGGTTAAGTAATGAGCAAGCTTCACAAGTTTTCGATTCTTCGTAAACCAATCGTTACAGAAAAATCTACTCTATTGCAGGAAGAAAATAGATACGTGTTTGAAGTCGCGCCGTCCGCCACCAAACACGAGATAAAAGATGCCGTGCAATTAGCTTTTGGGGTGTCTGTAGAAAAAGTTCGTACTATGAACGTTAAAGGGAAAAAGAAAAGATTTGGTCCAAGGTATTCGCAACTGAGGTCCTGGAAAAAAGCCATCGTTACGGTTTCACCTGGTGACTCCATAACACTATTCGAGGGTGTTTAATGCCTCTTAAAGTAAGAAAGCCGTTAACGCCGGGTCAGAGAGGACTTGTTCTTCAGACTACCGATGATATAACGCAGAGAAAACCTAAAAAAAGCCTTGTTAAGCCGGTTAAAAAAACGGGGGGGAGAAATTCCTCTGGTCGAATTACTGTAAGGCATAGAGGTGGAGGTCACAAAAAACGTTACAGGGTTATCGATTTTAAGAGGGATAATTTTGGTATTCTGGGCACGGTTGAGACTATTGAATACGACCCAAATAGGTCCTCGAGGATTGCACTGATCAAATATGAAAATGGCGATTGGAGATACATTCTTGCCCCAAACGATTTAAGAGTTGGACATAAAGTAATGTCTGGTGAAAGTGCAGATATAACTCCTGGTAACGCTCTTGCTTTGGCGAATATACCGTCAGGTACAGTGGTTCACAATGTGGAACTTAAAGTTGGGAGGGGAGGACAGATAGTTAGAAGCGCAGGCAGTTCTGCCCAGGTTCTAGCTACAGAAGGCAAGTACACCCTTTTGAGATTACCTTCAGGGGAAATGAGAAACGTTCTGAGCGCTTGCATGGCTACTGTCGGTCAGCTCAGTGCTGTCGATAACAAGAATGTGAAACTTGGTAAAGCGGGTAGGAAGCGCCATCTAGGCAAGAGACCCACAGTTCGTGGCGTTGCAATGGCTCCCAATGCCCATCCCCATGGTGGTGGTGAAGGTAGATCCCCCATCGGGATGCCTGGACCTAAGACTCCTTGGGGTAAGCCAGCGTTGGGTTATAGGACCAGAAAAAAGAAGAAACCTTCTAGTAAATTTATTGTTAGAAGGCGATACCAAAAGTAAGAGGTTAAGAATTTTTAAAAATGTCTAGGTCAATAAAAAAGGGTCCGTATGTACATCCGAAGCTGGCGAAGAAAGTGGAGAATGCAGTCCGTTCTAACAGCCGTGAGGTAATTAGAACTTGGTCTCGAGCCTCAGTCATCATGCCGGATATGCTTGGATTAACACTGGCTGTTCATGATGGCCGTCGACATGTGCCGGTCTTTGTTACAGAAAACATGGTTGGGCATAAGCTAGGCGAGTTTGCTCCTACGAGGACATTTCGAGGACATTCTTCTAGGGTTGAGCGGATTTCTGGTTAATAGTTAGAGTTTAATAGGATTAAATTAGGTAAATAAAGTGGGAATAAGGGCAAAATCCAGTAACACAGGAATATCGGTAAAAAAGCTTAAGCCGATAGTTAATCTTGTGAGAGGCATGAAAGTGGAAGAAGCTCTCACGACTTTGAGGTTCATGCCCTCTCCCGCTGCTGCTCGAGTGGCGAAGACAGTTAAATCTGCTGCTTCCAATGCAGAGAACGAATTGATGGCTAGGACAGAAGACTTAAAAATTTCCGAGATTTATGCAAACGAGGCTCCTAGACTTAAACGCTTTAGGGCTAGAGCACGAGGCCGGGTTGGGAGGATCAGCAGGAGAAGTAGTCATATAACGGTCGTTGTTGACGAGGAGGGACTGTAGTTTGGGACAGAAGATTCATCCGAATGGATTCAGGGTTGGAATAACGAAGGATTGGAATGCCACTTGGTTTGCCCGTGGGTCTGAATACGCCAGTCTAGTAAACCAAGACATATCCATTCGAAGCAAGATAAATGCTATGTATGAGGATGCCGGGATAACCAAGGTGGATATTCAGCGCGATTCCAATGAAGTCGCCGTCACTATTCATACCGCGAGACCAGGTATCGTGATCGGTAGGGGTGGTACACGTGTTGACGAGCTTAGGAAAGAGCTTGACTTAATGACTGGTAATCGTAGAACGCGTCTGAATGTTAAAGAGGTTAGACAACCTGAATTAGATGCTTATTTGGTAGCAAGGAATATTGCTGACCAGCTTGAGAGGCGGATTGCGTTTAGGCGGGCTATTAGGCAGTCACTCACTAGAACCATGCAGGCTGGAGCGGAAGGCATCAAAATTATAGCCTCTGGCAGATTGGCCGGCGCTGATATCGCGAGGCAGGAGAAGGCCCACGAAGGGAGAGTTCCTCTCCATACACTGAGAGCTGACATTGACTATGGGTTAGCAGAAGCTGCTACTGAGTTTGGTGTTATTGGAGTGAAAGTTTGGATATGTAGGGGTGAGATTATGAACCCTACAATAATAGGAGAATCTGTGGATAGGCCTGAGCTACCGATTGCGGGATCAGCTGAAGATGAGGATGTTCCGGCTATAGAAGTTTTGGTAACTGCAGATGAAGAGTCTGACCAGGGATAAGTTGGATCAGAAATTCATGTACGTTACGGCAAAACAAATAGGATAATTAAGTAGGTATAGGAACGGCAATATGCTGCAGCCAAAAAGAGTTAAATACAGAAACCATCATAGGGGAAGAAGAAAGGGTATCGCCAATGCTGGTAGTAGTCTTAATTTCGGTGAATACGGCTTGAAAGCAACGGAGAATGCTTGGATTACTTCCAGACAGATTGAGGCGGCTAGGCGTGCTATGACCCGGTATGCTAGGAGAGGTGGGCGTATGTGGATACGGGTGTTTCCTGATAAGAGTGTGACGGCTCGTGCAGCTGAAACTAGGATGGGTAAAGGGAAAGGTGCGCCTGACCATTGGGTTGCAGTAATAAAACCTGGACGGGTTCTTTTTGAGATGGCAGGAATACCAGAGGATATAGCGAAACATGCACTGACTCTTGCGGCTTCCAAGATGCCTATGGGCACACGGATAGTCTCGAGGCCTGGCATTGGGTCCGCTGCTAGTTAATTAAGGCATATTTAAGATGGCAGAAATAGACGACATAAGAGCCCTAAACGATGAAGATTTGGCTGAAGAATTGGAATCGACCCAGAAGGGCATGATGAATCTTAGATTTCGGGTTGCAACGATGCAGTTGACGAATGTGAATGAGATTAGAATGGCCAGAAAGAGGATTGCCAGAATAATGACGGTGATTCGTGAAAGAGAAATTGTAGAGAGTTCCTAATGAGTTACGAAAGAAGAAAAATTAAAATAGGTAAAGTTATCAGCGATAAAATGGACAAAACTGTTGTGGTAACAGTGGAATGGCTGCAACCTCACCGCGTTTATAAAAAGAACGTGAGGAAGTGGAGTCGTTTCAAAGTCCACGACGGTAGTAATGAATGTCGACTTGGTGACACAGTTCGCATCATTGAAACGAGGCCTACATCGAAAACCAAGAGGTGGAAAGTAGAAGAAATTTTGCAGAAAGGTGATGTAGCTGAATTGCAACCGTCTGACATAAATGTAGATGATTTTGATTCATCTGGCCATGAACGGGCTGAAGCTGATGCCTCTGAGGTTAATGACTAGCATAACGGAAATTTATTATTCCGTTAATTAGAGAGAAATCGTAAGAGTTATGATTCAACAATACACAAGGCTTAAGGTAGCAGACAACTCCGGTGCTCGGGTTATCAGTTGTATAGGTGTTCCAGGGGGTTCAGGTAGGAAATATGCGTGGCTTGGGGACATTATAGTTGCATCCGTTAAGGAGGCATCACCATCAGGAACAGTGAAAAAAGGTGAAGTTGTGAAGGCTGTTGTCGTTAGGACTGCAAAGGGGCACAGACGGAAGGACGGATCACATATTAAATTTGATGAAAATGCGGCGGTTATTGTAAACGATGATCGCATGCCAAGGGGAACGAGAGTTTTTGGTCCAGTAGCAAGAGAGCTAAGGGATAAAGACTTTATGCGGATTGTATCTTTGGCTCCAGAGGTTCTCTAATGAGGATAAAAAAGAACGACTTGGTTTTGATCACTAAAGGCAAAGATAGAGGAAAGCAAGGTACGGTTCAACAGACTATTAATTCGAAAAGAAAAGTTGTTGTCGAAGGGGTGGGGATGGTCAAGCGGCACATGAAAGCGCAAGGCATGCGAGCGGCGGAGATCATAGAAAAAGAAATGTCGATGCCGATTGAAAATGTCAGGCTTATATGCACTCATTGTCAGGCTGCAACCAGGGTACGGGTGGAGACATTGGGTGATGGAAGTCGGGCGAGAGTGTGTAAGAAATGTCAGGAAGTGATTGAATGACGACAGAAGAAAAACATCCTACGTATAGTGCACCCCGTATGTTGGAAATGCTCCGTGAGGAGGTGGGCCCCGAGCTAGTTAAAGAGTTCGGGTATACCAGTGTCATGGAGATCCCCAAATTGGACAAAATAGTTCTCAATATGGGTTTAGGCGAAGCTCTTCAGAATAATAGAGCGATCGATAGTGCCACGGAAGATCTAACTCTTATCACAGGTCAGAGACCGATAACTACCAGAGCAAAGAAATCAATTGCAGGCTTCAAGATCCGGGAAGGTATGCCGATCGGGGCGAAAGTTACCCTGCGGGGAAGAAGGATGTATGAATTCGCCGATAGGCTGTTAAATGCTGCTTTACCTCGTATTAGAGACTTTCAAGGTATTCCCAGGAATTGCTTTGATGGTAGAGGAAATTGCTCACTAGGTATAAGAGAGCACACAATATTCCCTGAAATTGACTACAACAGCATAGACCGCATTAGAGGATTGCAGATTGTTCTTGTAACGACAGCTAAGAATGACCAAGAAGGTATGCGATTCTTGGAGCTTATGGGCATGCCGTTCGTCAAACTAGAAGATTGAAGTATAGGTGAAAAATTGCCCAAAAAATCAAAGATAGAGAGTTGGAAAAGGGGTCCTAAGTTTCCCGTCAGGACGCGTAATAGATGTAATCGTTGTGGCAGGCCACGAGGATATATTAGGTATGTAGGTGTGTGTAGGATTTGTTTTAGGCAACTGGCCCATCTAGGACAACTTCCCGGTGTAAAAAAGGCTAGCTGGTAATTTTAACCAGTAACTACGTTAAAAGGAATTCGAAAATGGCAGTATCCGACCCTATAGCAGATATGCTTACAAGAATACGTAACGCGATCATGGTAGGACACCAAATTGTTAGTGTTCCTTCATCAACAGTGAAGCTTGAGATTGCTCGCATTTTAAGGGAAGAAGGTTTCATAACAGGCTTTGATGTCCATGACGAAGATGAAGAAAGATCTACGGTTGATATTAAGTTGCATTATTGGCAAAAAAATGATTCGGCCATTACTGGTTTAAAACGAGTTAGTAAACCGGGACTCAGAGTTTACGTAGGTAAGGATGATATTCCTCATGTTTATGGAGGAAGTGGGATAGCTGTCATGTCCACTAACCAAGGTGTTATGTCAGGATCTCAGGCTCGTGCTTCGGGCGTAGGTGGGGAAGTTCTGTTTTATGTTTGGTAGGTATCGACCAAAGTTTTAAGTCAGCTAGAAATATTTGAGGCGAGTAAATGTCCAGAATAGGGAATCAACCAATAGAACTTCCAAAAGGTGTAGATATTCAGATTGAGAGTTCTGGGGTAACTGTCAAAGGGCCCAGAGGTCAGCTGTCAGATTCATTTAATAGCGATATAGCTATTGAAGAATCTGGTGGGATTATCAAGGTTTCTCGACCAAGTGATGAATCTGAGCATAAGGCATTTCATGGGTTAACTCGAAGTCTTTTGGCGAATATGGTCACAGGTGTGAGTGAAGGTTTTGAGAAAAACCTTGAACTCGTCGGCGTAGGCTACAGAGTACAGCAGACAGGTAAAGGAATAACCCTTAGTGTTATGCTCAGCCATTCGGTTGTAATGCAGCCTCCAGAAGGAGTGACTCTAGAGGTAGAAGATAACAATAAGATTAAGGTGTCTGGAATAGATAAACAGGCGGTGGGACAACTAGCCGCTGAGATAAGGAAAGTCAGACCACCCAACGTTTATACAGGCAAAGGAATTCGGTACGCTGGTGAATATGTACGTATCAAACCTGGTAAAAGCGCTAGGAGGGCTTAGCAAATGGCAGCTAGCCGTGGTAAATCGAAACGCGTTATAAGGCATCAGAGGGTTCGGCAAAAAATTAGTGGGACTTCTGGAAGGCCACGGTTTTCCGTTTATAGGAGCCTTAACAATATATATGTCCAAGTTATTGATGATGAATTGGGAAATACAATAGCTTCCGCATCAAGTTTGGAAGAGGAAATTAGAAGTAGAGTACAAGGAACTGGTAAGAAAAATGTTTCATCAGTGGTTGGAGAACTGGCAGCCACAAGGACCAAACAGAAGGGTGTTCAGACAGTGGTGTTCGATCGAGGGGGTTATAAATTTCATGGAAGGGTGAAGGCAGTTGCTGATGCTGCAAGAGAAGCGGGCTTGGAATTCTAATCAATTTTTCGTGGCGGGACGTACGTAAAATCTCAGTGGTTTAGGTGATAATTACAATATGGTTGAACAGCAAGGAAGAAGAAGGAACAGAGGTGAGGACGACGACTCTGGACTGACGGAGCGCACGGTTCGTATCAACAGAGTTTCTAAGGTTGTGAAGGGCGGAAGACATCTCAGTTTTAGTGCAATGGTTGTTGTGGGGGATGGAGATGGGAGGGTTGGGATAGGTATGGGCAAGGCCGATGCTGTTCCTGATGCCATTCGTAAAGGGTCAACTGTTGCGCAAAAGAACATGATTGAAGTTCCTACCAAGGGGGATACTGTTCCGCATGAGGTGACAGTTAAATATGGAGGAAGTGTCGTAATGCTAAAACCAGCACCGCCCGGCACTGGGGTAATTGCTGGAGACTCTGTTCGAGCTGTGATAGAGCTTGCAGGGATAAAAGATATTGTCACAAAGGTTCGGAGGAGTACAAACCCGACAAACGTGGTCAAGGCGACAATGGAAGGACTTCAATCCATGAAGGATCCTGAAATAGAACTTCAACGGAGGCGTGAATTCGCTCAGCGTACAGAACTGAGTGAATCTCAAGGTTCTCTGGAAATATAGGTACTGGGAAGTATTGTATGGCAAGAATATCGGTTACTTGGAAAAAAAGTACTATTGGGTACTCACAGAGACAAAAAAGAATCATCGAAAGTCTCGGGTTGAGACGCCTTAATCATACTGTGGAACATGATGCTACCCCTTCTATTGTTGGGATGGTCAATAAAGTCTCACACCTCGTAGAAGTGAGAGAACTGGACTGATCCGCAATAGCCATAAATTTTGGTCAAGGAAATATTTTTAGCATGGCTCTTAATCAACATACATTTAATCCAAACAACTCTAAAAAGAGGAAACGAATAGGCAGAGGGGACTCGAGTGGCTCGGGAAGTTTTTCTGGAAGAGGGATGAAAGGACAAAACTCTCGTTCAGGTGGTGGCGTTCGTTTAGGGTTCGAAGGAGGTCAGATTTCGCTTATAAAGAGACTTCCATCCATGAGAGGCTTCAACAATATCTTCAAAGTGCATTACAGCATTGTCAACATTGACTCACTGAATGAACTTTTCCCAAATGGGGGAGAAGTAAGTCTTGAGACCCTCGTTGAGGTGGGTGCTCTCAAAAACGCAAATAAGCCTCTCAAGGTGTTAGGCAGGGGGGAGGTGGCAGCTCAATTTACTGTAAAGACTCACAAATGTTCTGCTTCTGCTAGGTCTAAGATTGAGGCTGGCGGCGGTACTGTTCAGGTTATTAGCTAGATGGTGCGACAGAACTCGCCGGCACGAGGTGAGCCGGTTTCGCGACCGCAGTTAATCCAGTCGATGATCGACGCCATGCGCGTTCCTGATCTTCGTGACAAAATACTTTTCACATTCGCGATGCTGTTGATTTTCCGATTCGTCGCACATGTTCCTGTGCCGGGGGTAGATACCCAAGCCCTTTCGCAAGCATTTCAACAGCAGGCTCTCCTTGGGTTCCTGGACCTTTTTAGTGGAGGAGCGCTAGCAAATCTCAGCGTTGCAGCTCTAGGGGTCTATCCATATATAACTTCCTCAATAGTGATGCAGATTTTAACGCCGGTAATTCCATCTCTTAAAGAGTTATCTCAGGAAGGTGATTACGGTAGACAAAAGATCAATCAATATACTCATTATCTGACCGTACCAATAGCTTTCCTTCAAGGTTGGGGTCAGCTGACTTTGCTTATGTCCTCTGGAGTTTTGCCTAATGTGGAATTTGGACTAAATCTTCACACTTTCGCCATGATGGGGTCTTTAGTCGCGGGCACTATGTTTCTTGTATGGTTGGGAGAACTTATTACTGAGCGAGGTTTAGGTAACGGCATTTCACTCATCATATTTGGAGGCATAGTCGCGAGTTTTCCACAGATGATTGGTAGAAGTTTTTTGCAAAGCCAAGATGTTTCTGGACTTATGTTATTAGGTATTATTGGCTTCGCTATCATATTCATAATAGTGTTCTTTAATGAAGCTCAAAGACGTATACCGGTGCAGTACGGGCGCAGTGTGTTCAGGGGCGGAAGGATGGAGAGGCAAAGTGGGTCTAGCTTTCTCCCAATAAGAGTGAATACTGCGGGTATGATTCCATTAATTTTTGCTTTTTCTATCATAATATTGCCTGGTACTATTGCTAGTTATTTCCGTAATCCTCTCGATGGAGGATTTGTTAATACTGTTGCAACTTTTTTTACGAACACCTTGGATCCATCAAATCTACCCTATTGGATCGCAGTGTTCATTTTGGTTGTGATGTTTACATTTTTCTACACCATTGTCATATTCCAGCAGCAAAATTTAGCTGATAATCTTCAGAAAAATGGGGGATTTATTCCTGGTATTAGACCCGGTCAGCCGACCCAAGATTATTTAAACAGGGTGATTATCAGAATCACATGGGGTGGAGCGCTATTTTTGGGTGGTATAGCGATAATTCCTTATTTCGTCACAGAGTTGACTGGTATTCGAGCCTTAACGCTTAGTAGTACTAGCCTTCTTATTATGGTAGGTGTTGCTCTCGATACTATGAGGCAGTTGGAATCTCAATTGCTCATGAGAAATTATGAAGGATTCATTGATTAGAGATGGACTACTTCCTATGGCGAGGAGATGAAGACGTTTGAAAATCATACTTATGGGTCCTCCGGGTTCTGGTAAAGGTACTCAAGCCTCCCATATCGCGGGCATTGTGGGAGTCGATAGCGTTTCATCAGGAGATTTGTTCCGAGATAACCTTTCTAAAAATACGGAACTTGGTTTATTGGCAAAGTCTTTTATGGAAAAGGGTGAATATGTTCCTGATGATGTAACCATTGACATGGTTATGAATTGGATAGAAGAGCCTAAGCACTCCGCAGGGTTTGTAATTGATGGATTCCCCCGTACATTGAAGCAGGCCAAAGCCCTAGACGAGAAACTATTGGAGAGTGGAGGCGTAGATAGAGTCGTTTTTTTTGATGTTCCAGAGGAGGATCTGGTTCGGCGGCTATCGGGAAGGCTAATATGTAGTTCCTGTCAGACACCATTTCACAAGATGTTTTCTCCCCCTAAAGAAGAAAATTGTTGTGATAACTGTGGAGATGTTTTGTACCAGAGGGAAGATGATAGGCCTGATGTGGTGAGAAACCGCCTTCATGTTTACACAAGGGAAACAGAACCTGTTGTCGATTATTTTGAAAAGGTGGGTAATTTGCGTCGCATCGACGCCTCTTTGGCAATCAATAAGGTTAGAGAATCTTTAGAAGAAGTAGTGAGATGATAGGAAGGTGGCATTCATTGTATAATGTATGTTCTGTTTATGAGTATAGCGCTTCTTTTTGCGAGTAGTTTATGAATGATGTTATGGGAAGTGCTAACGGAATTACCATAAAGTCGCCGCGTGAGTTGGATCTCATGAGAGAGGCTGGCAGGGTTGTTGCTGAGGCTAAAGCTGCCGTTAAGGAAGCGATTAAGCCCGGTGCTACAAGCGCTGAAATGGACGCTTTGGCGGAAGAGGTAATACGGAGCAATGGAGCTATTCCCTCCTTTAAGGGGTACAAGCCCACGCCTAGTATGCCCTTCCCTGCGACTATATGTTTTTCCTTCAATGAGGAACTTGTTCATGGGATTCCTGGGAACAGGAAAATTGAGGAAGGGGATATAGTCAGTGTGGATTTCGGAGCAATTGTTGAGGGGTTCCACGGAGACAGTGCATTCACGGTTGGTGTAGGTGAGATAAGTGAAGAGGCTCAGAGGCTTATAGATGTGACAAGTCAATCACTTTATGAAGGTATAAAAAAAGCGGTTGTGGGGGGAAGGCTGACAGATATATCTCATGCGGTTCAGGAATACGCTGAAGATTGTAGTTTTAGTGTTGTGCGGGAATATGTAGGTCATGGTATCGGGAGATCTCTTCATGAGGAACCCCAGGTGCCTAATTACGGTAGTCCTGGACGGGGGCCACTTCTGAAATCTGGCATGGCGCTAGCGATAGAACCTATGTTAAACGTAGGAAGAAAAGAGACAAAGGTTCTCAAAGATGGTTGGACAGTGGTGACGTCGGATGGGAAGTTGTGCGCTCATTTTGAACACACTATAGCTATCACTGAAGAAGGTCCAGAGATTCTGACATGAATCGAAGTGAGATCTAGGAGACTTATGCCGAAGGAAGACGAATCAATAGAGGTGGAAGGTACCGTAAAAGAGGCACTTCCAAATGCCTCTTTTAAAGTGGAGTTGGCTAATGGTCATGAGGTGCTTGCATATATTTCAGGAAGATTGAGAGTTAATTATATTCGTGTTTTGCCTGGTGACAGGGTTTTGGTTGACTTGTCACCCTATGATCTGACCAGAGGAAGGATAACCTATCGATTTCGATAAACTGATAGTGAGTTTTATGATTTTTAATTTGATTGTGACATATGGAGAAGCGACATGAAGGTTAGTGCTTCTATAAAGGTTAGGTGTGCTAAATGTAGAGTCATTCGTCGAAAAGGTAGGGCAATGATTATCTGCGAGAATCCGAAACACAAACAGAGACAGGGTTAGTTAGGCGACGAGGGAGTTTCTAAATGGCGATAGTTTCAGGAGTTAATATACCCGATAACAAGAGAGTCGAAACTGCATTGACGAGCGTTTACGGTATTGGATCATTTCAAGCCAAATCTATATTGGAAAAAGCAGGAGTGTTTGACAACCCACGGGTTAGGGACATGGAAGACTCTGATTTGAATCGTGTAAGAGAGATTATAGATCGAGAGAATGTTGTTGAAGGTGATCTTAGACGAGAGGTAAACCAAAATATACGAAGACTTATCGATATTGGAAGCTATCGAGGTACCCGGCACAGAAGGGCGTTGCCTGCAAGGGGCCAGAGGACTAAGACAAATGCCCGGTCCAAAAGAGGTCGAAGAATTGCAGTTGCTCGTAGAAACACGACAGAGTAGATAAAGAGTATTAGAGGTATATACAGACTATGGCAAGACGACCAAGGACACGAAGGCGTGACAGAGGGCCCGTTCCAATTGGAAAAGCCTACATACAGTCCACGTTTAATAACACTATAGTGACGTTAACCGATCCAACTGGAAACGCTGTGGCTTGGGGCAGTTCAGGGACAGCTGGCTTCAGGGGATCTAGGAAGTCAACCGCGTTTGCAGCCCAAAGGGCTGGGGAAGACGCCGCAAAAAAAGCTATGGATCAGGGAATGAGACAAGTCGACGTATATGTAAGGGGTCCTGGTGCAGGTCGAGAGGCGGCTATTAGAGCCATACAGAGCACGGGAATCTCTGTTAGCAGTATCAGAGATGTTACTCCAATTCCACATAACGGATGTAGACCTCCAAAGCGTAGAAGAGTATAACGGTTATTTTGGAAAATCTGTTATGAGAGAAAGAAGTCTTGGAGACATACTCAACGAAACTTTTGTTATTTATGGCAAAGGGCTAAGAGGTTTTTTGGTCATAGCATTTATCGTTTTTGGACCCGTAAACGTCCTAACGTTTATCGGACCTAAGGCGAGCTTGCAAGAGTATTTAGCTACGGGGAGTATTTCCGGTTCAGCTGTTGCGTTCTATGTCATAGCGGCGATTGTAACTGTAGTGGCCACTACCACAGTATTTTCTGCCGCCTCGGCGGGCGTGGGACAACTAGTCGCATTCGGTCGTATAGATATCGGTGCCTGTTTTTTAAGAGTATCTTGGAGGATTTATTCGCTGTTATTCGTTTCTTTTATACTTACTACCGCGTTGGTGGTTGGTATAGGCGGAGCTGTTTTGTTGATTCCTGCGATTGCATCTTTTGCGTTTCTCTTGTTTGCCTCTATGGCACTACCGGTATCCATATACGAAGGAAGCAAGTATCTAAAAGCTTTGTCACGGAGTTTTGATCTGGTGAAAAGCAATTGGAAAAGAGTCCTAGGGGGTATTTGCCTCATCACTATGTTGATGTTGGGACTCGCCCTCGTACTTTCAATTCCATCTTTAATTTTGGTTCCAAGCGAGTCTGACGGGCTTCAGATTGTTCCCACCGCCATCCAATACATTGTAGGTCTTATTTCTAATGCTGCAGCCGTTACGGTGGCCGCGATTGCTGTAACACTTCTTTACTTCGATGTAAGGATTCGTAGTGAGGGATTCACCGTTGATAAATTAATCTCCGAGTTAGGAGTTAGGGCACCTGGGCAAAACAATACGAAAAGTTTAGTAGGATGATATGGCAAGATACACAGGACCAATACAGAAAAAACTTAGAGCGCTAGGACTGGAATCATACGGCGTTTACGGGACCAGAAAAGACAAGAGAGTCAATCAGGGATTTACAAGAAGAAGAAGAGTCTCTGCCTATGGTCTGCAGCTTAAAGAGAAACAGAAAGCTAAGTTTCTTTATGGCGTGCTGGAAAAACAATTCAAAAACTACTTCGATAAGGCTCTTTTTCAAGAGGGTGTCACTGGAGACAATCTAATAATTTTATTGGAACGCAGATTGGACAACGTGCTCTACAGATCAGGAATGTTTTTGTCGAGAAAACAATCTCGCCAGGCAGTTAATCATGGGCACTTTAATGTAAATGGCAGGAAGGTGAATATTCCCTCCTATCAAATTGATCAAGGTGATGTGATTCAGTGGACGGAGAAGGGAAAAAAAACGTCTTTGTTTGAAATAGCGCAAGAAAACTGCAAGACAATACCGACTCCTCATTGGGTCGTATTGAGTCAAGCGGATATGGAAACGACAGTTATTACAATTCCTACGGCGGAGGATGGAGAGCCAGAAATCGATACCACTCAGATTGTAGAGCTCTATTCCAAATAGGGGCACAGGAGACAGAACTAATGACAATGGCAATGGACTATTCAGACATATCGATTCTTGACGGGCCAGAACTTGAAGAAGAGATAGTTATTGACACAAAGATTTCGGTTGAGGAAACCACTGACACATATGGAAAATTTGTGGTCGGTCCTCTTGATCCTGGATATGGGGTAACTCTTGGAAATCCTCTTAGAAGGGTTCTATACAATTCCCTCCCTGGAACAGCTGTGACTTGGGTAAAAGTTGAGACAGTTCAACATGAATACTCAACAATCGAAAATGTTAAGGAAGAAGTACAAGAAATTCTACTAAATATTAAAGCTGTCAGGATAAGATCTGAATCGGCGTCAGACACGCCTGGCAAACTTAGGCTTGAGGCAAGGGGTCCAGGTTTGGTTACAGCGGCTGACATAATGGCATCTGCCGACTTTACGGTGGTGAACCCTGAGCAGCCTATCGCAACACTGGATTCAGATAATGCCGAACTCGTACTAGAATTGAACATTGGGTACGGTACTGGATATAAGGTTGCGGATAGTAGCGAGGGGCTCTCTATCGGTACTATTCCTATTGACGCTGTATTCACTCCTGTTCGTAAGGTCAACTACACTATTCAACAGGTTAGTGTGGGACATCGGACGGACTACGAAAATCTGCTACTTGAAGTTTGGACTGATGGTTCTACTCATCCTGTAGAAGCGGTTGAGCAAGCTGCCAATATTTTGGTGAATCAATTTTTCTTGTTTACCAATGCGTCGAAGGCTGCTGAAGAAGGTTCGGGCGGAGTATCACTTGCCATTCCGGCAGAGCATTACAATATGACGGTAGAGGAGTTAGACCTTTCTTCGCGAACTCTCAACTGTTTAAAAAGAGCTGGACTTAATAAAGTCGGTGAAGTGATGGAAAAAACAAAGGACGAATTATTAGACATCAGAAATTTTGGGGAAAAGTCCTTCTCAGAACTTTATGACAAGTTTAGAGATATGGATATTCTTCCGGACCACATGGATCCTAACAAGGTTCAGTCAGAAGATGATGAAGCTACGGATGAGGGAGAGGAATAATTTGAGACATCACATTTCTGGTAGAAAACTTAATAGACCTACTGCACATAGGATGTTGATGCTGCGGACAATGGTGACAGACTTTATACGCCATGAGTCGATTAAGACAACTGACAGCAAGGCTAAGGAAGTCAGGAGGATGGCGGAAAAGATCATTACCCTTGGTAAAAAAGGTACCCTTCACCATAGGAGGCAAGCGTCGGCTCTTTTAACAGATGAATATATAGTTAAAAAGGTATTTGAGGTTCTTGCTCCGAGATTTGAGGCGAGAGAAAAGGGCGGATACACCAGGCTGACTAAGCTTGGACCAAGGAAAGGTGACGCTGCTGAAATGGCTGTTCTTGAGTTTGTGGAGTAGGGTTGATGTTTAGAGAGAGTTTTCTCTTAGACATTTGTGCCAGGGAGACCCGTGGTGAAAGTTGCATCTATTATTGAATATGAGGGAACGAAATATCACGGCTTCCAATATCAGGTGGAGGTATCAACTGTACAAGGAGAACTTGAAAAGTCCATTCAAAAATTAACTGGTGAAAAAGTTCGAGTGAGTGGCGCTGGGAGGACGGATGCTGGGGTCCATGCAGCTGGCCAGGTAATTTCATTCGAGTTGACACCTTCAACGGATTTTAAATCTGTAGCCAGTGGAATCAATCACTATTTGCCTGACGATATTGCGCTAAAAAGTGTTTATGAAGTTGGAGAATTGTTTGATCCACGTAGAGATGCTGTTTCTCGAGTCTATAAATACAAGATTTGGAATTCCCCTATTCGAACACCTTTAATGAGAAGAATAACGACCCAGATTAGTGGAAAATTAGATTTCACAGCTATGTGTGAAGGGGCGGATATTTATTTAGGGACCCATGATTTTAGAAAATTCTCAGGTCCATTGAACATAGATGGCGCGACTACCGTCAGGAGGATTATTAGGTCTGAGATATGTCAAGAAGGTCCTGTTATAGATTACACAGTAGAGGGAAATGCATTCCTGCCGCATCAAGTGAGGCGTATGATGGGTGCTCTTGTTGATGTGGGGAGGAAAATAATCTCAATGGATGACTTAGATCGTATGGTTGGGCGTAATAGTGATAAAATAGCTCACTCCCTACCCCCGCAAGGATTGAGTTTGGAGGAAGTACGATATGATGGATTTCCTCCTTCAAAAGGGAAATATAGCTGTTAAGGATAGGATTTGGTAATGGCAATCAGACAAAAAATGTATCAACCAAAAAATGCAGAGTTAAAACCTGAGTGGAGAGTTGTGAACGCTGATGGTAAGACCCTTGGAAGACTCAGTTCTGAAATAGCCACTCTCTTGCAGGGTAAACATCGTGCTGGATATGTGCCTTACCTTAACACCGGGGATTATGTGGTTGTTATAAACGCTGAAAAAATAAGAGTCACAGGAAGTAAGTTGGAACAGAAGAAGTATTACAGGCATAGTGGATATCACGGGGGACTCAAAGAAACTACTCTGCAAGAACTCTTGGCTACCTATCCTGAAAGAGTTATTCAGCAGTCTGTTAAAGGTATGCTTCCAAAAAATACACCTGGGAAAAGGATGCTTTCACGATTGAAGGTTTATGCTGGGGAAAGTCACCCGCACAGTGCACAGGTAAGTCAGAACCAAGATACGGCCGAATAGTATTTAAAGTATTCAGGAGGAATAATCAGTGGTTGAACAGGCATATACATATGCGGTGGGGAAGCGGAAAACTGCAGTTGCGCAGGTTAGACTTTATCCTGATGCTGGTCCCATTGTGGTTGACGAAAAGCTTATGGAAGATGCGTTTCCATATAGTATCTGGCAGCAAATAATTAATGAGCCATTTACAGTTACAAACACTCAAGGGAGATTTCGCGTTGTTGCGAAAGTCTCTGGCGGGGGAGTTAATGGCAGAGCAGGAGCTCTGCGCCATGGTATCTCGCGAGCACTATCGCAGGTCGAAGATGGGAGATACAGGGGAGAGCTCAAGAAAGCTGGTTTACTGACACGTGATTCTCGGGTTAAGGAACGTAAGAAACCGGGGCTCAAAAGAGCTCGTAAGGCGAAGCAGTATACAAAACGATAGGGAGCTCTAAATGCGGAGCAAAGGGTGACTTTGGTGATAATGCTTTACTCGATCCTATTACCGATATTCGGGTCCCAGGCCACATAAAGTTTATGTTAGATGGGTGGTTGAGCATTCTAGACTAGATCCATTGGAAATATAGTTATGAGCACAACTCGTGAAAATAGGTTATCAATGGCAATGGAGAACTATTTGCTCTCCATAATTCGTCTCCAGGAACAGGACACTAGAGTAACTGCTGTTCAATTGTCTGAGCATTTTAAAAGTTTGCCCATGGGAGAAGGATTGGGAACCTCATTGCCGTCTGTTTCTGCAATGATCAGAAGAATGACCCGAGAAAAACTGGTAACTACCAGTTCTGAGAAAGAAATATCTCTTACTAAGTCTGGTCTCACGGAAGCAGAAAGCATATTACGTAGGCATAGATTAGCTGAGAGACTTGCCGTAGATGTGTTGAAAGTTGATCTTAAGCGTGCACATGAAGAGGCCCATAGGCTCGAACACGCTTTTTCCCCTTATCTGGAGTCACGTGTTGTAGATATTTTGGATCATCCGACGACCTGCCCTTTTGGTCATCCTATACCTGGTAGTAACTATGTTCCCAATAGGTTCTCAGTTTCTTTAAATAAGGCAAAGGTGAGCCACGATTATCTAGTAGACATGCTTCCAGAAGATGATATGGAGTTACTAGGATATTTTGTGGATAATGATTTTCTGCCGGGTGCACGTATACAAATTACTGATTTGTCTAATGCTCGTGGGGTAATAACCTTAAAATTGGGTAATAAAGAATTAGTATTCAGCATGGGCATTTCTAATCTTATTCGTGTGACTCCGGCCTAGTTCAGGCATAAGACAAGCATGCCGAAAATCAAACTAGTCACAGCGTCTCAAATGAGACAGATAGAGACTCTTTCCAGTGAGAATGGGGTTGATAGTCACGCTTTAATGGACAATGCTGGATATGAGTTGGCAAAGGCAGCTATATCAAGTGTTGGCGTGGTTACTGGACTTAAATGTCTTGCCTTGATAGGTCCAGGTAACAATGGTTCCGATGGGCTCGTTGCCGCAGCTCATCTTGTAAAAGCCGGCGCCAAGGTTTACGCGGCTATTTTAGGTAGTCGACCTGTTCCTGATACTCGGTTACTTAACGCGCTCAATGCTGGCGTTATTGTTGTTAAGGTAGAAAGATCCCCCGATCTGTTGGAGGTTGTTCGAAATACTTATTTGATAATTGATGCAATTCTTGGAACGGGTGTTAATCGTAGGATAGAGGGTAGCCTGGCAGAATACCTGAAGCTGGTTACAGACTTTGCTCCGCCTGAAAGAAAAATCATTGCAGCCGATGTTCCTTCGGGAGTTGATGCCGATTCGGGTCAAGTTGATCCATTAACACTCTTTGCAGATCGAACTGTTGCGTTTGGATATCCCAAGATTGGGAATATCCACTATCCTGGAAGTGTGGCATGTGGTGAACTTACCATCGTCGATATGGGTATACCTGCCGGTCAAGATTGTGCCATCAAAACATATTTGCTGGATTCTGATTCCGTGGGCAGTATGTTGCCAATAAGGCGATTGGATTCCAACAAAGGTACGTTTGGAAAGGTTATGATCGTGGGGGGGTCTGAAAACTTCGTCGGCGCGGCTGCTCTTGCGGCATCCTCTTCCCTTAAAAGTGGAGTTGGTCTTGCTACAGTGGCGGCATCACCTGACGTAACATCGGCCATTGTGAACATTATTCCTGAGGCTACGTCACTGAATCTTCCTTTGAAAAAATCGGGAGAAATTGACGGTTGGTGCTCTGCTAGAGAAATTTATCAACAATTGGCCGGTTACTCTGCTCTTTTAATTGGCTGTGGCATGGGCATGTCCAATGAGGCTCGTTTGTTATTTTCCAACCTTTTACTCTCACCAATTGATATTCCTGTTCCCACGGTAATTGATGCTGATGGCTTGAATATGCTTTCCACGCATTATCGGTGGTGGGACAGATTACCTAAAGATTGTGTCTTAACTCCTCATCCAGGGGAGATGTCTCGTATGACTCGAATATCTGTGGAAAAAATTCAAAATAATCGCTTAGAAATTGCTAAAGAATTTTCGGTCAAATGGGATCAAATTCTCGTATTAAAGGGGGCTAATACTGTGGTGGCCTTGCCAAATGGTGAATCGTGGGTAAGCGATATCGCTACTCCTTCCCTTTCATCGGCTGGTACGGGGGATGTTTTGGCTGGCTTGATATCAGGCCTTATTGCTCAGGGGTTAGATACAAAAGATGCAGCGATATCGGGAGTTTATATACATGGAGTGGCTGGTGAGATTATGGGAAAGAAGATAGGCGATTCTGGAACCTTGGCTTCTGACCTGTTGTCAGAAATTCCTTTGGTAATGAGCGAGATTCGTAATTCGTGAAGGGTTCCTAAATGGCTCAACTTTGTGGTAAAGACAGGGCTGAATTCGTTGGAAGGATGTTTGATCGTATAGCCGGGCGCTACGATTTTTTAAATACTGTCATGACAGGTGGAAGGCATTACTCATGGAGGACTAAGTCTGTTGAGTTGCTGGAGGGAGAGCAAAGGGGTTTGGCTCTAGATGTAGCTACTGGAACGGGGGACTTTGCCTTTGACCTACTTAATAAGTCATTTGTTACAAACGTAGTTGGAGTCGACTTTGCGGCCGAAATGTTAAATACCGGTGTCAGAAAGGCCGTTGCCAGAGGATTAGGATCGAGATTCATACCCAATATCGGCGACGCGCACAAGCTACCCTATAAGGATGATTCCTTTATATGTGCCACAGTTGGGTTTGGAGCTCGGAACTTTATTGATCTTCCAAAAGCTATCTCTGAGATGGTTAGAGTCATAAAGCCGGGATCTAGGGTTGTTGTGCTGGAAATCGTCAGGCCGACTGGGTTCCTAATGTCAAAGATATTCTTATTTTATTTCCGCAGGATAACCCCCTATATAGGCAGCTTACTTGCTGGAGACAAAGAGGCCTATACCTATTTGCCTGAGTCGGTACAGAGTTTTATGACCGCTTCTGATTTGGCTGATGTGATGAAAGAGACAGGACTTGGGGAAATTTCTGTTAACAAGGTTGCTTTGGGTACAGTAGCTATTATTTCTGGTACAAAACCTAATTAAGGACTTGGTCGTTCCATCAAAGTAACACTGGTACTTTGAGGTCTTTGGTCTGAAATGTAGTCTACCTTCACTGTTTCTCCCACCGTGTAGCTCCACAGTATGGTGAGAAACTCTGCCATATCGTCGGTCTGTTGATCATTAAGAGCTGTTATCACATCTCCCGCAATGAGGCCTGCATTGTATGCAGGTTTCTCAGGAGCTATCTGTGTAATTAGTATTCCTTTAGAAGTTCCTAGGTCAAATCTGTCAGATAGTTCAGGGGTGTTGGTCATTCCACTTAAACCTATAAGAGGTCTAATGACTTTACCGTTTTCGATTAGGCTATTAATAATTGGCTTTGCGACACCTGAGGAAACCGCAAACCCAACCCCTTGTGCTCCACCATACACCGCGGTGTTAATTCCGATAACCTCTCCATCCATATCAATGAGCGGGCCGCCACTATTTCCTTTGTTTATGGCAGCATCCGTTTGTATCATGTCGTATAAATCGCCCCTTTCCGTTCTTATTGTTCTACCTAAGCCACTTATTATGCCTAACGTGACCGTTGGCCCACCTTTTAATCCTAAAGCGTTCCCGATGGTTGCCACCCAGTCTCCGGTGCGAATATCATCTGTTTCCGTGAAGGCAACTGTGGGAAGTTGGTTGGCACCTATCTTAATCACTGCCAAGTCAGACAATAGGTCAAGTCCGACTATTTCAGCTGAATAATGATTCCCATTAAAAAGACCTACTTCAATGTCTCTTGCTCCTTGTATAACATGATAATTGGTCACTATGTAACCGTCAGATCGTACTATCATTCCCGTACCTGACCCCTCATCCGTGAAGTCATAAAATATGCCCCTAGACAGTATGTCTACTGATATTGAAACTACCGCAGGTTCTACGGCCCTAACAACATCCGCTATCGTTGGAAGAATAGTGAGTTGACGAGGAACTTCTGTCGCGATTTGGGTACTTGTGGTTCCCATTTCGATGATTTCGCGGGTACCAGCGTTTTCAGGTTGGCCCATTTTTGTACAACCCAGGAAACTTAAAATGATTACGATGCAAATCGTAGTATTTAATGAGAATTTGCTATACGGCATGTCACGGTTCATTATGAGAGGTTGCAGGTATTACCCTAACTCTAACCCTCCTAAATCCCGACCATAAACCTAATGCCCCCTGGGGTCTGCCTGATCTTATACCGTAGGCATGGAACATGGAGGTTAGCTGAGCTCCGAAAAGTAATATTATTGCCGATATGTAAATCCAGGCCAGTAATGCCATCAAGGCTCCTATGGAACCATAAACTACGTTATACATGGAAAATTTTCCGATATACCAAATGAATCCCATCTGAGCTGCTATGAATATTAAGGAGGCGAGAAGTGCTCCGGGGAGTATATAGATTATGCGTATGTTCGTATTTGGTATCCATCTATATAAAGTCATAAAGGACAAGAATATAAGCACAGGGGAAACTAATTGAGCTATTATTTCCCACACCAAGTCACCCGGCAATTTTCCTTCGGCGGCGAAGAATTCAATCATTCCTCTGATGACTTCAATAATTGGAGCTGTAAATAGTACTATCAGCACCAACATACCAGCCCCTAATACAAGTGCTATATCGATTAGGCGTTCTCGTAAAAACGGACGGGGAGTTGTCACCCCCCAAGCAGTGTTTATACCTTTACGAACAGCACCAAACACCGCCGAGGACGCCCAAACTAATCCCAAAAAACTCGCGATTCCCGTGATAGTCCGTGCACTCACTATACCTTCCATAGTGGAACCAATTAATTCACTTGATATGGGTAGTACCCCTGCTATTTGCTGGGATATGTCTGACTCTTTTGATTCAGGTCCAATTAGGAAACCCAAAGCCGTTATAACTGCTAAACCAAGCGGGAACATGGAAAAAAGTGCATAGAATGATATGGCGGCAGCTAGGTATTGACAGTTCTTGTGCAAGAACTCCCTAATGGCTTCATTCATAAAAAGGACTAGTCTAATTGGAACCAAAAATTATTCCTTGTTCATTTGTTTGTTAATAAGATTTGAGCTATTTATAGTTTACCAAGCCTCTTATACGAAAAGTGCCGCGCAAAAATGAGAACATATAAAATTTGATGATTAGGGTATTGGAGGATTTAAATTTTGAGGACTAGCGACTTTGATTACTATCTTCCTGAGGAACTAATCGCTCAGATACCTATAGAGCCGAGGGATCATTCAAAACTTATGCTGGTTGAACGGGATCAGGGTGCGATATCGCATGACCAATTTTTTAATCTTCCCAATTATTTACGAGAAGGCGACCTATTAGTTTTTAACGATAGCAGAGTTATTCCCGCACGCCTTTATGGATCTCGGGACGATACTGGAAATAAAATTGAGTTGTTACTTTTGTCTAGGTTAAGAGAAGGTTTTTGGAGGGCTCTTGTCAGGCCGGGAAGGAGAATGCGAGAAAATGATTCCTTCATTATCCACGACGGGGATGGTAATAAGAGTGAAATGATGGGCCAAGTATTAGAAGTAGAAGAATCAGGAAGTAGGATTGTAGAAATAACTAATGAATTTCTTATTGAAGATATTGGTAACGTACCCCTGCCACCTTACATACATGAAAAAGTGTCAGATCCTGAGCGATATCAGACCATTTATGCAAAATCTGAAGGTAGCGTAGCAGCTCCAACCGCGGGACTGCATTTCACAGAAGAGCTGATGTCTAATATTCGGGATAAAGGTCTTTTGACAGAGTTTGTAACCCTTCATGTCGGTTGGGATTCATTTCGTCCTTTGAAAAGTGAAAATATCTTTGATCATAAAATGCATTCAGAATATTGGCACTTGTCTAATGAGACCGCCATTAACATCAATGAGGCGAAACAGGAAGGAAGAAGAATCATTTCTGTTGGTACTACCGCTGCTCGGCTATTGGAAAATGTTTTTGAAAAACAGAATGGCTATCCAATAAGGGAAGGGTCCGGCTGGGCAGACATCTTTATAACTCCTGGGTATGAGTTTAAAGTTATAGATGGATTAATAACTAATTTCCACCTGCCTAAGTCTACGCTGCTCATGTTAACAAGTGCTCTTGCAGGAAGAGATCTTATGCTAAAGGCATATAGGGAGGCTGTGGATTGTGAATATAGATTTTATAGTTTTGGTGATGCAATGTTGATATCCTGAATATCAGGACATTGCTCACATGTATAATCCGCCCAATCTTGTTTTTTTAGGGTTGCCTGATTTTTAAAATGGAGTTTGATATGGAACTACCAGCGCCTGCAGAGGATATTCTTAATGAGCTAGGTTTAAATCCGGTAATTTCTGCGGCCGGGACAACAACTGCCTATGGGGGCAGTAGGCTGCGTCCAGAGGTTATGGATGCGATGAACCGGGCATCCAATACCATGGTTAATATCGATGCACTAAATGCAGCGGCAGGAAAAGTTTTGGCACAATACAGTGGCGCTGAAGCTGGTCTTGTGACCAGTGGTGCTGCTGGAGGACTTGTTTTACAGGCCGCGGCGGTTATTGCTGGTACAGATCCAATCAAGATGAATAAACTTCCCGACACCGATGGGATGAAGAATGAAATTATCATTCATCGCAGTCACAGGTTTCCTTATGATCAGTGTTATCTTTCAGTGGGAGCAAAGTTTGTTGAGATTGGAGACGGTAGGCGATGTAATGAATGGGAACTTGAGGGAGCGTTCACTGAAAATACTGCAGCAGCAGCATATCTTTTTTCACCATTTATAACTAGGAGATCTATCCCATTCCCCCGTTTTTGTGAGATATCCCATGCTAATGGAATTCCTGTGATAGTTGATGCTGCTTCATACATTCCACCTAGGTCAAATCTTAAACAATATATTGCTCAAGGAGCAGATCTAGTTATTTATAGCGGAGGCAAAGGTGTGAGAGGGCCCCAAGGTACGGGAATACTTTGTGGCAAGGCAGATTTAATTGAAGCTGCTTACGCTAACGCGAGCCCACATCAATTTATAGGTCGGGGATTAAAAGTTTCTAAGGAAGAAATCATAGGGCTTGTAAAGGCGCTGGAGATATTTGTTAACGAAGATGAAGATGCCGAAAACGAGAGATACAAACGTATGTGCTCTAAAGTGGTGGATGCATTGGTTGAAATTCCCGGACTGTCGGTAAAAGTTGTTCATGACAGATATGATTACCTTATACCTATGGCTCAGATTGGTTTCACAGATGAATGGAATGGAGTATCAAGAGATACTATTTGGGAAGAACTTGCTAATAGTGACCCAGTTATTTACTTGGGTAATATCGGGGGTCCTGATGAACTCTTGGTGGACCCTTTTAACCTGACAGACTCCGAGTTAGAGGTGGTAATTGAACGTTTGCATAATAAATTAGTCGGTTAGTTTAAAGAGAATTAAAAGGGTAGGTATTTTAGATATGTTAGATAGGTTTAAAGTTCCAAAAGAAGAAATCGTGAGAGTTGATCATGAGTCTCTAGAGGAAACGGTGAAAAACGTTTTCATGAAAATGGGTGTTGTCGAAGGTGATGCTGAGGAAGGAGCTCACGTTCTGGTGTCAACAGACCTGAGAGGCGTTGAAACTCATGGTGTATCTAATATGTTGAGAAGTTATGTTTCGAGCTATAACGAGGGAAGTCTTAATCCAAGACCCAACTGGACAATAGAACGAGAATCTCCTGGCACGGCAACTATAGATGCAGATAAGGGTCTGGCGGTTATCTTAGGCCCGAAGGCAATGAGGATAGCCATCGACAAGGCATCCAAGGTGGGTGTTGGGGTTGTTACTATGAAAAATGCTGGTCATTCGGGAGCTATTGGGCATCATGCGATGATGGCCGCAAAACAGGATATGGTCGGAATGACCGCAACGGCCGGGGGTATGTCGGTACTTCCTACTTTCGGTGCAGAGCCAAGGTTGGGAACAAATCCTATTGCTATAGCAGCACCGGCTAGGAATAACCCACCCTTTTTATTTGATGCGGCCACTTCCGCAATAGCTGGTAATAAATTGTCACTGGCCACCAGAGTTAATGCCGATCTTCTGCCAAATTGGATATCAGAGTTGGATGGAAGCCCCATCTCAGATGAAATTCCTATGAGGGAAAGGGGGGAGTTCTATCAACTGCCCCTTGGAGGTACGAGAGAGCAGGGTTCTCATAAAGGTTATGGGTTTTCCATGATGGCTGAGGTGTTAGCCACGTTACTTAGCGGGGCGATTTCCCCAATGGTACTTGGAAGCGGAGGCTCTGGGCACCACTATTTCTGTGCTTACGATGTTGCTTCATTCACAGATGTGGACGAGTTTAAAGACAATATGGATAACATGTTGCAGACCTTGAAAGACACTCCTCCTGCTCCAGGTCATGAAAGAGTTATGTATCCAGGACTCTCCGAGTACGAGGAGGAACAGGAAAGAAGAAGCAATGGTATTCCCCTTCACACTGAAGTTGTGGAATGGTTCACCGATATAACGAGTGAATTGTCTATTCCAATGGTGAAGATCATTTAACTGATAGATTTAAAGTCTTTTTCTGAATGCCTGTGCTTGATTGGTATAGGCATTCATATCTTCATTCAACAGTTACCGTCGTTGATTCCTTGTGATTATTAACGGATATGATATTAAGTATTCCAAGGAGATGCTTTTTGATTTCACGGGTAAATGATCTAATTTAATAGACGTTTAAGGATTCTTTCATATTTAACAAGAAGAATTTTTTCTAAATAGATCAAGTAGTGGCCAATAAGGTAGAAAAAATAATGATTTGGCTAATTCGTAATAAAAACCCCCTACCTTTCTTGATGGGTTCAATACTGTTATTGGTAATATTTCTTGTTGGTTGTGCAAATGATGATTCTAGTTCTTCTTCTAATTTATCCCTTGTCGACCCGTCCTTTGGGGACATTAACATGTCCGGATCTGTTGAGATCGATGGCTCTAGTACTGTATATCCGGTCTCTGAGGCAGTAGCAGAAGAATTCAACGAGTTATACCCAAAGGTTCGAGTAAATGTAGGTGTTTCCGGGACTGGTGGAGGATTCAAGAGATTTACTGCCGGAGAGACTGATATATCAGATGCGTCTCGACACATTAAAAATCCTAAGGAGACAAGTGCAGCAGAAGCGAACGGTATCGAGTATGTTGAACTTAGGATCGGCACGGACGGATTATCTGTGGTGGTCAGCCCGGATAATGATTTTGTAGAGTGTTTGACCATAGATGAGTTGAAGAAAATATGGGAACCAGGATCTTCTATCAATAATTGGAGCCAGGTTCGCGTTGGATTTCCAGATCAGAAGATGAGGTTATATGGTCCTGATACTGACTCAGGCACATTTGACTACTTCACTGAGGAGGTAATGGGGGAGGCGCAGCTGTCGCGTCCTGACTATACTGCCTCTGCGGACGATAACGTACTCATTCAGGGCGTATCAGGGGACAAAGGCTCGCTTGGGTATTTTGGGTACGCCTACTACAGGGAGAGCAAAGATAAGCTAAATTTGGTAGCAGTTGATAGCGGTGCGGGGTGCGTTGCTCCAAGCGAGACTACCATACCTTCGGGAGAATATAGCCCTCTATCTAGGCCACTTTTTATTTATGTGAATCTTGGAAGTATGGCAAGGACTGAAGTTAAGGCATTTGTAGACTTTTATATGGAACATGGACCCGCTTTGACTGAAGAGGTTGGCTATATTTCTTCGGATGAAACTGTATATAGCGCCAATAAAGATCTGCTTAAATAGGCTTATTTTATGGTTTTAGAGGGTAGTGCTTAAACTAGGTTGTTTTCTAAATGGACATGGTCTTTTACCCAGTTTGAGCGAATAGTATTTCACTTATATAACTGTTTGGGGCGTTGTGATTAGTTTAACTAATGTGGCATTTTTGGAACGTCATTTTTCTTGAACCTGTCTGTGATGCTTGAATCAGCGTATTGATCCTTCTCTTTAGAGGGTGAATAATGGACTAAGTTATTTGAAATGCGTTTAGCCCTGCTAAATTGGGAGTGAATTCTAACAACGTCATGACAGGAAGAACTAGTCCAAGGCGCAGGAAGTCTGCTCACTTCGAAGGAGCCATAGTTAAATGGATATTTTTTGGCTGTGCAACCTTATCTATTTTAACGACTGTGGCGATCCTGGTTACCTTGATATACCAGGCCTCCAGTTTCTTTTTTGAAGTAAGTTTGTGGGAATTCTTGACAGGTACTCGCTGGACGCCTATTTTGAAACCCCGTGCCTATGGAGTTCTGCCTCTTGTATCAGGGACATTACTGGTCACACTCATAGCAGCCGCGGTAGCCTTACCGATAGGATTAATGACAGCTATATTCCTGTCTGAATATGCTCCAGATAAGATTAGAAGGATCATAAAACCTATTCTTGAAATTCTTGCGGGGATTCCTACTGTTGTATACGGCTATTTTGCTCTCACTTTTGTCACCCCACTTCTACAAGGTATTTTTGACAACCTCATAATTTTCAATGCTCTCAGTGCGGGGTTGGTAATGGGTGTGATGATCATCCCCATGGTTTCTTCTCTTAGTGAGGACGCTATGATGTCTGTGCCTCGTAGTTTGCGCGAAGCCGCTTATGCTCTTGGAGCCACTCGATATGAGGTCAGTTTACGTGTAATTGTTCCAGCCGCACTGTCGGGCATAATCGCAGCTTTCATTTTGGCATTGTCACGGGCTATTGGGGAGACGATGCTTGTCACTATAGCTGCCGGAGCAACTCCGAGAATGAGCTTTGACCCTATGGAAAGCATACAGACAATGACAGCTTACATAGTGCAGCTTTCCTTGGGAGAAGCACCAGTAGGCTCTTTGGAATACAACACCATATTCGCTGTTGGGTTGCTACTCTTCTTTATGACATTCGTAATGAATTTGCTGGGTTTTTGGGTGGTACGTCGCTTTAGGGAGGTGTACTGAAGTGGAGAGTAATAACATTACCTCTGGTCAGTTGAAACCAAGGCGTGTTTTAAGACGCACGATTGGTGGATTTGTTTATGGTTTGTTTCTTTTATCGGTATGTGTGGGGATCGTTGGGCTGCTGGCATTATTGTATGAGGTTCTTACAACGGGATTACCTTGGCTGAACTGGCAATTCATAACTGATTATCCATCTCGTCACCCCGAGGAAGCTGGTCTTTTTTCGGCTTTAATGGGGACAGTATGGCTAATGGCTATGACTGCTATTTTTACGGTACCTGTCGGCGTAGGAGCGGCGATATATCTGGAAGAATATGCTCCTCGTAATCTATTTACCAGGATTATCGAGATAAATGTCGCCAACTTAGCAGGAGTTCCATCGATAGTGTATGGATTACTTGGTCTCGCTCTATTTGTAACATGGTTTGAACTAGGAAGGAGTATTCTTGCTGGATCAATGACGTTGTCATTACTAGTGTTGCCAATTGTTATTCTTGCCTCCAGAGAAGCTATAAGGGCGGTACCAGATTCATATAGACAGGCCGCTTACGCCATGGGTGCGGATCAATGGCAAGTTATTAAAGGCGTTGTGCTACCGTCGGCTCTTCCAGGAATATTGACAGGAACTATTCTTGCGATGTCTCGGGCAATCGGTGAAGCAGCACCGGTTATAGCGATTAGTGCACTTGTGTATCTTACCTTTATTCCATCCCATCCAATGGAAAGGTTTACCGTACTACCCATCCAGATTTATAACTGGGTTGCCCGACCTCAAGATGAATTTAGAGGTTTGGCTGCGGCTGGAATAATAGTTCTTTTGGTCATTCTCTTATCAATGAATGCAATAGCTGTATTTTTGCGTAACAAATACCAGATACGTTCCGAGGAATAATTTGTATGACGATACCAAATGAACACCTTTCAGAGGATAGATCCACAGGATTCAAAGACCTTGTGTTAGAAGTCAGGGATCTCAATGTGTATTATGGGGAATTTCTAGCAGTAAAAAATGTATCTATGGATGTTAGAAGGAATTCAGTTACAGCTCTTATAGGGCCTTCTGGATGTGGTAAAAGCACTTTTCTGAGGTGCTTAAATCGAATGAATGATCTTATCGTGGGAGCCTCAGTTAAAGGCGAAGTGATATTTGAGAATCGTAATCTTTACGATGATGACGTGGATGCCACTGAAATTCGATCCCGTATTGGGATGGTTTTCCAAAAACCTAATCCCTTTCCGAAATCTATATACCAAAACATCGCATTTGGGTTGAAAGTAAATGGATTTGATGGGGATATGGATGAGGCAGTGGAACGCTCGTTGCGTCAGTCGGCTTTATGGGAAGAGGTGAAGGATAGACTAGGTGATAGTGCTTTTGCTCTTTCCGGCGGGCAGCAACAAAGATTATGTATAGCCAGAGCTCTTGCAGTTGAGCCTGAGATTTTACTTATGGATGAACCTGCATCTGCTTTGGATCCAATCGCTACTTTAGCAATTGAGGACTTGGTTAGAGATTTAAAAACGAGATATACGATTGTGATTGTTACTCACAATATGCAGCAGGCTGCGAGGGTATCTGACGAGACCGCATTCTTTATGGTGGGAGAAAATCGATCCGGATATTTAGTAGAGCATGATGATACTCAGAAGATTTTTACCAATCCTACAAACCCGCGGACGGAGGAATACATAACAGGTCGGTTTAGCTAAAGGGGAGGTGCATAATGCCGAGAGAAGATTTTGAAAGAAACCTTAAAGATGTAGAAGATGATGTCGTTCAGCTCTCTAGCATGGTAGAAAAGGCTATCTTCAAGTCTATAAAAGCATTAAAGGAACGCGATATAAATGCTTCACAGAAGGTAGTTGACGACGATGACGTTATAGATGAAAAACAGCAAGCGATTGAAGATCGCTGTATAGATTTGATAGCCCTAGAGGCGCCCATGGCAGGAGACCTCAGGGTATTAATTGCGGCTATGATGGTAGCCAATGAACTGGAGCGTATGGGCGATTATGCAGAGGGCATAGCAAAGATCAGTGTTTCTATGGGTAATCTTCCTCCTTTGAAGCCTTTGATTGATATTCCCAGAATGGCTGACAAGTCTGTTGATATGCTACGTCGCAGTACACAGGCATTTGTAAATCGGGATGTTGAATCTGCGACGGCGGTGCTTCTAGCTGATGACGAAGTGGATGATATTTATGAGCAGGTCTATAGAGAACTTTTGACCTACATGATGGCTGATCCCTCCACGATTCAAAGGGCGACCTACCTTTTATGGGTTGCACATGATTTGGAAAGAGTCGCTGACAGAACGACCAACATCGCTGAAAGAGTCATATATCTTGTCACTGGTGAGACGAAAATAGAGTATCCTAGGTAATTATTGGGGTATCTTCGGAAGTGTTATTGCCAAATCACTTTCATCTCTAAAAAAGAAGCGAGTGATTCAGCCATTGGTTCAAATATATCTATCACTTCAGTAGCTTGTCCTGTCTCGTGAGTGATTGAAGTTGCTTTAACGTCGGGCATTCCACAAGCTACGATATGTTCAAAATATGAAAGATTTATGTTGGAGTTTAGAGCGAACCCATGGGTAGAGGTACCTGTACTTATCCGTATTCCTATAGAGGCTATTTTTGCTCCATTTACCCATACGCCGGTTGGATGATTTGCAATATCCGTCGAGATCCCGAATTCAACAAGTAGATTAGATATAGATTTTTCTAAGTTATTTACATAGGCTAGAGGACCCAGGTTATTGGCTCTTCTTAGATTTATTATTGGGTATCCCACAAGTTGACCTGGACCATGATAGGTGACCTCACCGCCCCTATCCGTGTGGTGAACTTCGGCACCAATTTCGGCAAGCTTGGTGCTGTCAGTGAGTATATCCTCATTTTTTCCACGTCGCCCTAGCGTATAGACGTGAGGGTGCTGTAGCAATATAAGCTGGTCAATGCCCTTTTCTGATACGGATTTGTGAGCCTCACGCTGAAGTTGCAATCCTTCTTGGTAACTAACTAACCCGTGATATTTTGTCAGTAATTCGGTCATAAGACATGCTGATTAATAAATTTGGGTGTTTAAATTTATAGACTCTAGTCGGTCCTTAACGGACCTGTTGAATCCACTAGCCTGCTCGCCATCAATAATTCTATGATCAAAGGAAAGACATATATTCATTATTGAACGAATGGCTATTGCGTCATTGACTACCACTGGACGTTTTACTATTGCTTCAGTTGTTATTATTCCGGCCTGAGGATAATTGACTAAAGGCTGTGAAGCTATTGAGCCTAGTGCTCCGGTGTTATTAACGGTGAATGTGCCGGATTGGACGTCGGACACAGTTAATTTTCCTTCCCGGGCTCTTGTGGTTAGGTCATCTAATTTATGTGCTAAACCCGATATACTTAGGGCATCGGCGTTTTCAATGACTGGTACTACTAGCCCGTCTGGTGCTGCAACTGCAATTCCCAAGTTGATCTGGTGTTTGAGGATAATGGAGTCCTCGTTCCATGAGGAGTTGAGCAGCGGGATTTCCTTAAGTGATTCTGAGACTGCTTTTAAAACAAAAGGGAGATAGGTAAGGTTAACTTTTTCTCTTTTTTGGAAATCGTCTTTTACCTTATTTCGCAATTCCACAAGGCCATTAACGTCTACTTCTACCAGGCTCCAGGCCTGCGGTATCAGTGTTGCACTTTTTACCATGTTTGATGCGATTATTTTTCGAACTGGCGATAGGGTGATTTTCTCTTCATTGTTTCCAAGGACGTTAGGGTATGTATTTTCTGTTGGTACTGAATCAGTGTTGGCGCTCTTTTTATCGTCCCGGTCGACGTTTTTGCTATCGACGGGGGTTTTTTCTGAGTCTATAAAGTTTTGGAGATCCTTTTTTGTGACTCTCCCATTTCTGCCACTACCGGTGACCATTTCTAAGTTGACATCGTGTATCTCTGCAAGGCGCATGACAGCTGGAGAATAGATAATCCTGGTTTTTCTGTCTCTATCTCCCTGCGATGAGGTTGAATCTATTATGCCTCCAGATCCAGTTGGGCCAACGGGGGCTACATCCTTGAGCAAAATACCGGTAGTCCCTATCTCTTTCCCCGGCTTCGAATGTGCCTCTAGGTCAGGTTGATTTTCTTTTGCGTTGGTCGGGGTGGCTTCCTCATTTTCTGATTCTATATCTGCTATTATGCCTCCCATTGGGATCGTTTCGCCTTCTAAGGCTATTATCTCCCGTAGCGTTCCAGACACTGGTGATGGGAGCTCCATAGCTACCTTATCAGTCACCACCTCTACGATGGGATCGTATTTTTCAACCTTGTCTCCGACCGCTACTAGCCATTTTCCTATGATGCCCTCGGTCACGGATTCTCCAACTTGGGGAAGTTCTATTTTCAACTTTAATACTCCGCTAGTTGTCGGATAGAATTTGCGATTTTTTCCGAGTCAATCATGTACATGTCCTCAAGTGGAGGAGCAAATGGCATTGCTGGAATTTCAGGACCAGCCAATCGTGCCACTGGACCATCAAGATATTCAAAAGCGTTTTCAGATATTATCGCAGAGACCTCGGCTCCGATTCCCAAGGCTTTGTTGTCTTCATGAACTATAAGCACTTTGCCCGTTTTTCTGGTCGTCGCTAGGATTGCATCTGTGTCCAGAGGTCTTACAGTTCTGAGATCTAACACTTCAACATCTATGTCATCCATTTCTACAGTTTCAGCCGCTTCGAGGCAATGATGCAGCATTAATCCATAAGTTATTATCGTTACGTCACTGCCTTCCCGCTTTAGATCAGCTTTCCCGATCGGCAGAGTGTATTCATCATCCGGCACTTCACCTCTGACGAGTCTGTACGTTCTTTTATGTTCTAGAAATATTACAGGGTCGTCATCTCTAATTGCTGATTTTAGGAGACCCTTAGCGTCATATGGAGTCGAGGGTGTAACAACTTTTAGTCCTGGGGTATGAGCGAAAAAAGCTTCTACGCTTTGGGAGTGATAAAGTGCACCTCTTACCCCTCCGCCATGAGGGGCTCGGAGCACCATCGGCGCGTTGAGTTTTCCTTTTGTCCCGTATCTTACTTTTGCTGCTTCCCCAACTATTTGGTTGATCGTGGGCCAGATAAAATCTCCGAATTCAATCTCGGCGATTGGCCTCATGCCATGCATCGCAGCTCCTAGCGCTACACCTGCAATTGAGGACTCGGCCAAGGGGGTATCGATGACCCTATTTTCCCCGAACTCTTGAAGAAATCCTTCTGTAGCAAGGAAAACTCCTCCCCTAGCTCCAATATCTTCTCCCATGACGAATACTGTTTCGTCTCTTCTCATCTCCTCCTGCATGGCGTCATGGACAGCCTCGAGAACGGTTTTGATGGTCATACTGAACTATCCCCGACTACATGTTTAAAAAAGTCATCCGTTTCAGGGTAAGGTGCGTCTTCAGCCTCTTCTGTAGCTTCATTAACTATCTGGCGAGCGTCTTTGTTGATCAATTCTTCCTGTTCCTCATCAAGGACTTCGGAAGAGTATAAGAGGTCTTTCAGCATTTTTAGTGGGTCTCTTTTTTTGGCTTCTTCAATTTCTTCTTGCGATCTGTAGATGGAGTCATCATCATCACTTGTATGTGGCAAGTACCTCTCAACTTGGGCCTCTATAAGAGATGGACCTTGGCCTGAGCGAGCTCTTTGTGCCGCTTCAAAAGTGGCCTCATATACAGCGATGATGTCGCACCCATCCACCTCTATACCTGGCATTCCGTAACCCTCTGCTCTCGATGCGACACTGCCCACAGCCATCTGATTCTTTAAGGGAACTGATATTGCGTATTTGTTGTTCTCACAGAAGAAAATGACCGGGAGTTTATGAATAGCGGCGAAATTCATTGCTTCGTGGCAATCTCCCGCACTTGAGGCGCCATCACCGAAATAAATTATTACTACCCTGTTTTCGCCTTTCATCTTTGCGGATAGAGCTGCTCCTACACCTTGTGGAATGTGAGTAGCAACTACGTTAGACAAATTTATTATTCCGTATTCAGGATGGGCACCGTGTGTTGGAAATTGTCTCGCACCACTTAGGGGTTCACCTTCTTTTGCGACAAACCCTTTAATTATTTCGGTTGGTGTAAGTCCAAGCTCTAAAAGTACTGCTAGGTCCCTATAGTAAATATAAAATTGATCGTATCCCTTTTGGAGCGCTTCCACGGATCCAATTTGGCCTGCTTCATGACCTTGGGACGAGGCCATTATTGCTGCTTTACCTTGTCTGTTAAGCATCCAAATGCGCTCGTCCAGAGTACGGCAAAGTACCATGCGACGATACATCGAAAGTAGGTCAGGGCTGTCAGGGGCTTTTTTATTAGATAACCGGGTCTTACTACTCTCTTGGTTGGTTGAGCTACTTTCAGATATCGTGGGCTTCGTTATCCCACTATCGGCTGCAGCGCGAACTGCTCTTTCGAAAGCTCCATTTTCATGATCGCTTGTTTGCTCAGCCAAGTGGACTATCACCCCTTCCCAGAGTCTGGTTTCAATACATGTTTCGTATATTAATCGCTATCAGACTGAATGATTTAAATATGATCGTGAAGCATAGTTCGTGCATTTTACTTACCGATCATTAACAAGGTCAAAGTTGTTCTTGGATAAGGATTACCTAGATAGAATATGTTTCAGGTGAAGCTACCGATATAGTGCATGTAAAAATTATAGGTGCGCTAGGTACTGTCCTGAAATATCCATGCCTACCAAACCACTGTATGCGTTTAGTAGTCGGGATGTGACTGGTCCAGGTATTTCACCGCCACCTATTTGCGAACCATTTATTGAGTTCACTGGACAGATACAAAAGCTGGTGGAGGTGACAAACGACTCATCAGCGGTATAGGCGTCGTAAAGATCTATATCTTCTTGTCGGGTTTCTATTCCCAATTCTTGGGCAAGTTCTATGGTTGTTGACCGACTTATGCCTGCCAATATGAACTGTTCTCTAGGAGTTATCACAGCTCCGTCTCGGACGATGAAAAAATTACTTCCTGGTCCTTCGGAAAGATTCCCATTCATATCCAATAAAATTGGCCAGGCGTCTGAATTTCGCTCTCTTACTTCGAATTCTGCTTGTACTAGGTTGGCATAATTTTGTATTTTCGCCCTCGGGCTGAGGACCTCAGGTGGTGTTCTTCGCACCGATGGGATTACAACGGGCATTCCGTCACGATAATATTTTGCTCTTGCTTTAAATGGTAAGGGTACAGTTTCTATTATGATCGTTGGTTCTTCACCATCGGGGCCAGAAATACCCCTGGATACTCTTTGAGTTACCCAGTAATCATCTGTATTTTCAATCAGCGGAAGATTAAGCCGGAGTATCTCCATCGTAGTATGGGCCATTTCTGCGATATCCATATTGGGCTCCAGACGAGCATATTTAAGAGACCTGTAGAAGCGTTCTAGGTGTTCATCAAGCTTGAATATGGTGTGGTTGAAAGTCCGTGTGGTATCGAATACTGAATACCCTTGAAGAAATCCCCGGTCGTGTATGGAAATGGTTGCACGACTTTCAGGAACTATATCTCCGTTTACATAGGCAACTCTTTCTGATTGCATGATTTCCTCCCCAAAGCTAAATCTATCCGTCTAAACAGAATCTAAAGATCTGAAACGATATCCCACGTTCCAAATGGTTTCGATGTATGGAGCATCTGGATTATTCTCTATCTTGCTTCTTAGTCTTCTTATATGAACGTCTACAGTCCGTGTACCCCCGAAATAGTCATAACCCCATATTTGGTTTAGCAGAGTGGCTCTGTCGTATACCCTGCCAGGGTTTGAGGAAAGAACCAGGAGTAGTTCATACTCTTTGAAACGAAGGTCGACTCGTTTACCTTTGACTGTAACCTCATAATTTGCAGGGTTAATTATTAGATCATCTCTCACTATTACATCATCAGCTATTGATGGCTCGTGTCCTGATACTGCTCTTCTTGCTCGTAATATCAGTTCGTCCTCGTATACTGGTGATGTTATAAATTCGGTAATTTTGAGATTGACTTCTATGTCTCCCAAATTGTCTAACGGGACTATAGCCAGAGTGGGGATTTTTGCTAGTAGGCATTTATCAACGACATCTTCTAATTGTTCTTTATAGATGTTGGGAAGATCCAAAATCACGAGGTCGATATGCCTGGTGTTACCTTTATCGACATTTTTCATTAAGGCGCTTGCCTCTTCAGGAGATGATAGAAATATAGACCCAATTCCCTCACGGTTTAAAAGGGCTGATGTATCGTTGCCTAACATGTTTCGAGAAACCGAGTATTTTTGGTTAATCATGTTCACAGTGGAGAGACTATTTAAAAGAAGTCTAATCAGACATCCTTGGGAAAGTGCTGATCAGTATAGCAAACAGGGAATATTTCGGAATAATGGGGTTATTGCCTCTCCAACATGTCTGGGATTTTGCCCGTACATTGGTGGTTACTGTAATATTAATAGTCTGAGCCTTCGTGCTTAGATATACTTATTGTGACTCGATGTAAAGAAGTTTGGGAAATTGGAGGGAAACAGGATGAATCCTCGCTCCATGCGGAGCATTTTCATATATCTCCTAATATCTGTTGCTGTTATAGCCATATTTTTTACGATGTTTAGTGAACCCTTTGGTGGATCTGAAGAAGTTCCTATCACGGAAATAATAGGAAGAGCACAGTCTGGGCAACTTAAGTCTATTGTTGTCAATGGAGATTCATTAGAGGCAATAACGATTAATGATGAAAATCTTACCTCAAGGAAAGAGTTAGGTTCCTCGATAGTCGAACAGCTGGAGTCAGCGGGAGTCAACAACGGGAGAGATAAGGTAGACATTGTTGTAGAGGGAACGGGGGGATTTGGGAGCCTCATTGGAATTTTGCTAAATTTGCTACCCATCATATTTTTTGGAGCAATTTTGCTTTTTATGATGAGGCAGGCTCAAGGGAATACAAGCCAGACTTTTAGCTTTGGAAAGTCTAAAGCTCGTATGTTTGACAGTGACAATCCTGAGGTGAGCTTTTCAGACGTCCAGGGTGTTGATGAGGCTAAGGAAGAATTACAAGAAGTCGTGGAGTTCTTGAAAACTCCAGAGAGATTTTTGGCGCTTGGTGCGAAAATTCCAAGAGGGGTTTTGCTAACAGGCCCTCCTGGCGTGGGCAAAACTTTATTAGCCAGGGCGGTGGCAGGGGAAGCGGGTGTTCCGTTTTTCTCTATCAGCGGTTCTGAATTTGTGGAGATGTTTGTGGGTGTCGGAGCGTCGCGTGTTCGTGACCTCTTTGACCAGGCCAAGCGTAACGCGCCGTGCATTGTCTTTGTTGATGAAATTGACGCTGTAGGAAGACATAGAGGCCATGGAATGGGGGGAGGGCATGATGAGAGAGAACAAACGTTGAATCAAATCCTTGTTGAGATGGATGGATTTGATACGAGTACAAATGTGATAGTTTTAGCCTCAACAAACAGGCCAGACATATTGGACACTGCTCTTTTGAGACCCGGTCGTTTTGATAGAAAAGTTCAGTTAGACAGTCCTGATGTTAAAGGCAGAGAGGCGATACTCAATATTCATGCCAAAGGAAAACCTTTGAGTGATGATGTCGATATGGAGGCAATAGCTAAACAGACGACCTATTTCAGTGGTGCTGACTTAATGAATTTGGTCAACGAAGCTGCGATTTTGGCTGCAAGGCGATATAAAAAGGCAATTGGTGGAGATGAATTAGCTGAGTCGATCGATAGGGTAATTGCTGGTCCTGCAAAAAAGAGCAAAGTCATATCTGATCGTGAAAGAGAGATGGTTGCCTATCACGAAGCTGGACATGCACTGGTGGCACATCTGTTGCCCAATGCTGACCCTCCCTACAAAGTAACAATTGTTGCGAGAGGTCATACTGGTGGACACACACGTTTCCTTCCGGAGGAAGAGACTTCTCTCGTCACCCAGAATCAGCTTGAGGCTCGTATGGCCGCCGCTATGGGCGGTAGAGCTGCTGAAGAGCTGAAGTTCTATGAAGTAACGACAGGGGCGGGTAACGATATTGAACAGGCTACCAGTATTGCTAGGTCTATGATCACTAGGCTTGGAATGAGTAAAAAGCTAGGTCCTAGGACTTTTCGCAAAAGGGAGGAACTCGTATTTAGAGGAGGCGAAACTGGGGATGGGGCGGATTTTAGTGATAGTACCGGGGGCACCATCGATGAAGAGGTGCATGGACTTGTGGACAATGCGTATTCAACGGCTACAAGTTTGATAAGGGACAATATGGGAAAGCTGAGTGCTCTTGCCAGACATTTACTTGAGCATGAAACTATTCAGGGTGAAGAGCTCAAAAACCTTCTTGATAGTTCCCCTGCAGCTGCCTAGTTTGTTTTGGGAAAGTGATTTATAGCTACAGGGATTTAGTGAATCCGACTTGAGGAAGAACCACTTTTAAGGCGTCAACGGTTTCTTGTATATCAGAATGAGATGTCAGACCCATGTGTCCGATTCGAAAGATTTTCCCGGAGAGTGCTGCTTGTCCACCAGCTAGTATTACGTTGTGTTCCGTCCTCATTTTCGTTACTAATGCTCCACCGTCAACACCATCTGGGATTGAAACGGCAGTGCAAGTGTTTGAGGCTATCTCCTCTCTCTCTGGAAAAATGTCCAGTCCCAATTCTCTAATTGAGTCACGGGTGAATTGGCCTATGGTTGCGTGGCGCTCGTAGAGCGGTCCCAGGCCTTCCTGTTCGATGCGGTCCAATGCTGTACCTAGGGCAAACATACATGAGATCGAAGGGGTGAAAGGTGGTTGACCAATTTCAAAATATCTTTTGTATTCAGCCATGTCTAAATAGAAACGGGGCATGGTTGACTCTGCGTGAGCCTGCCATGCGCGGTCGCTGAAGCTTATGAAGGCCAAACCTGGAGGTAGCATCCATCCCTTTTGTGATGCAGTAGCTACTACATCTAGACCCCATGCGTCAGTTTCAATAGGTATAGAACAGACACTGCTGATACCATCTACCAATACCAGCTTGTCATATTCTCCTTTTATTATCTCAGCGGCGATTTTTATGTTATTTGTGACCCCTGTAGAGGTCTCGTTATGTGTGATCATGACGGCTTTTACGTCAGGATTCGCCTCGATGCAGGTTCTCAATTTGGTTATATCGACGTCAGTGCCGAAAGGGAATTCCAAGGTAGTTATGTCAACTCCATAGCGTTCACATATAACTCCGAACCTATTTCCAAATACACCAACTGTAGCGTTTATGACTTTATCACCTGGGGATAATGTATTAACTACTGCCGCTTCCATTGCCGCTGTGCCGGAGCCAGTGATAATGTAAACGTCATTTTTTGTAGCAAATACTTTCTTTAGGCCTTCAGTTGTTTTGAAAAGAAGATCTTTATATTCTGGTCCGCGGTGATTTATCATCTGGGTACCCAGAGATTCCAATATTTCGTCATCCAGAGGAATTGGTCCGGGAGTTCTGAGATTTGCCAACTTGTTATCTCCTGTATATTCAAGCAAAAGCATGATTCGGTTGAAAGAGAATATTTTTACGGCCTTGCATAAGCAGGTATGTATGTATTTTGGGAATGATAGTTCTCTACCTAACCACCCTAAATTTTAGCATATGGTAGGTCCAAGAAGTAACCAATAATTTAATGAAACTCGTGCCGACGTTAAACCTACACCAGTCTTAAATATCTCCGTCTCCCGACCCTTAGCACTCCGGGTTTTAGTTCGGAAACTGAAATATTATGTGTAACTGTTTCATCGTCAAGTCTGACCGCCCCCTGATCGATAAGTCTTCTGGCCTCTCCTGCACTAGAAGTCATGCCGTTTTCTTGCAATATATTACTGAGTCTAAGTGTAGTAGTGAGTACTTGGGGCGGGAGTGCATATATTGGAATTTCATCTGGAACTTCTCCACCCTGCACAGTTCTTTCAAAGAATTCACGTGCGGAAGAGGCTGAGTCGAGGTCGTGGTATTCCTCCACTATTATTCCTGCCACTCGCTTTTTCAAATCCATTGCACTACCGGACCCACTGTCCAGGTCAGATTTAATTTCCGTTAGCTCCGATGTAGGAACGTCTGTAAGCCACTCATAATATGGAACGATCAAGGTATCAGGAATGGACATAACCTTTCCATATATATCGTTTGGGGGTTCTTCAATACCGATATAATTGTCGAGGCTTTTGCTCATTTTCTGTACACCGTCTGTACCGGGGAGCAGAGGCATTATGAAGCATTGTTGAGGGGTTAGACCCTCGCTTTGCTGTAGTTCTCTTCCCACCAGTAAGTTAAAGCGTTGGTCCGATCCTCCGAATTCAACGTCAGATTCTATTGCAACTGAGTCGTAGGCCTGTAATAGCGGGTAAAGCAATTCTGTTATCGCAATAGGATGGTTGTCACTGTATCTTTTCGAAAAGTCGTCTCTTGCTAAAATTTGGGCGACGGTAAATTTGCTAGTTAGTTCTATGACGTTGGCCAAGGTGAAGGGACCAAACCACTCACTTTGAAGTCGAATTTCTGTTCGGTCTCTGTCGACAATTTTAAAAAACTGGTCCAGATACGTCTGGGCGTTAGCATTTACCTCGTCGGCCGATAGCATGGTTCTAGTCTGAGATCTCCCGCTGGGATCACCAATTTGAGCAGTCCAGTCACCTACTATAAGAACGACCTTATGCCCCAATTCCTGTAGTTGCCTCAATTTTCTGAGTCCTACGGCGTGGCCCATATGGATATCTGGGGCACTTGGATCGAAGCCCATTTTAAGACGCATGGGTTTCCCTGAGTCCAATCTTTCGATGAACTCCTTTTCCACTATTATTTCCTCGACGCCCCTTCTTAATACGTCGTTTCTACCTAATAGAGTCACGTGATGCTCCCTCCAGAAACATTTAATCTATATTATTTTGCGTATAGTAATGTACCAGAAAATAGTAATGAGACGTGACAATAACTTTACGAACTCTGTGCTGAAATTAATTCATTAAGAATTTTTCGAGTGTCTTTGACATCTTTGTTCATTTGGACGATCAAGTTTTCGACCGTATCAAAGGCTTTTTCATCCCTGAGATATTTAATGAACTCGAGTTTGATGGTTTGGCCATATATTTCCTTGTCGAAGTCCAGAATATACGATTCGATCGTACGTCCACCTTCATCAAATGTAGGACGAGTCCCAATACTAGTGGCCGCCATATATTTCTTGTTGCCGATGTTTGCGAAAGTGGCATATATGCCGTCTTTAGGAATTGCCATTCCTACGGTTGGAATTAAATTGCAGGTGGGGAAGCCGAGGTCGCGTCCACGCTTTAAACCATGCATCACTTCTCCCACCGTGGAGTAGTATCGTCCCAACATACCGGATGCGGAATGAACATCACCTACAGAAAGTAGATTTCGTATGGCCGTGCTACGAATCGGTAATTCGTTAGATTTTTGTTGTTCAACAACTTGGACTTCAAAACCCTGATCAACTCCTATATCTGCAAGTTTAGAGACATCTGCATCCCTGTTTTTACCCATACGGAAGTCTGGACCTACGATCAAACCTGACATATTTAATACTTCTACTAAAATGCCTGTAAATTGTTCAGCAGACAACTTGGAAACTTCGAGATCAAATGAAATTGGAGATACGAAGTCCACTCCGGTTTCAAGGAGGAGATCCACTCTGTCTTTCACGCTTGTAATAAAGTTGGGTTTAAATTCTGGGTTTATCACACTGGCGGGATGGTTTTGAAATGTGATTACGCCGGCTCGTCTATTTGTTGTGTTTGCTTGTTTTGTAAGCTCGGACATCAAGTGTCGGTGACCTAAATGAACCCCATCAAAGACGCCAATCGTAAGAATGGTTTCCTCGCTAGTGGAGTCAGGTTTGAGCTCTTTAATTATAGTCATGACTTATCGACCGATCATTGGTCTTAGCTCAGCACCCGTTTTGATGAATGTTGTCAAGAATTAGGCTTGGACTAGTTTAGATGACACAGCACTGTATCTTCCGCAAGAAAAACTAGCATGCTGCCCGCTAGTCGGTCAAGGAATCAAAAACCATGTAAAGTTTTTGGTTCCTCCTTCAAATGTTTGGAAAGGGCCAAACTTGCTGGCAGGATTAATGATGTCACAACTCCCATTATTAAGATTGATGTTCTTAATCCCATCTGGTCGGCAATCAGGCCATAGGCTAGAGGAGCCCCCACTGTACCTATCTCGTTTGTAGTGTAGAAATAGCCGTAATAACGTGCCCGTCGTTGTGCCGGTATAAATTTAGCAACGGTTGCATAAAGAACACTCGATGTGCCGTTTAATCCAACGCCGAGAATTAAGGCTAGAGGCCATAGTGAAATAGCCGGGGCTACCAATGTCGATATTAGAAGAGCAGCAGTCATACCCTTTGTTAGCCATATTAATGGAACAGTTCCTACTCTTTCGTCCAACCATCCACATACGTACTTTCCCGCTGCTCCCCCAGCAAAGAGCAAAAATAACATTAATGTAATTTGGCCTTCCGTCATACCTCTTTCAATCAGTATGAAAGGAAATAATATTAATGCCCCATTTCTAACGGCGTTGTCCAGTATTCCTATAACGGTTAATACGATAAACCCAGACAACTTTGACTCGGACCCACTCTGTTCAGTAATCGATGATGAAACCTGTTGTAGGGGTTTTCCCAGATCTAACTTGCTTTTCAAAGGGATTCCCGCGGCCATAAAGAAAAGTCCAAGGGCTCCTACTACCCAGAGGGCAGTACGCCATGTGCCGAATAGTAAAAGCCCTGCGGCAGAAGCGGGTGCCAGCATTTTGCCTAAATCTCCAGCAAAATTAACTGTCCCAACTGCTGATGACCTTCCGGAAGATTCGTATGCTCGGGACACCATGCTTGAGGCGAGAGGGTGCTGTGTTCCACCTCCTAATCCTCCGATAATAGTCATAGAAATAAGTGACCAGAAACCTGGCATTACGGCCATTCCGATTAAACCTATTGAGACCCAAGCATTTCCCCCTAGCAACATCCAGAATTCGCCAATATGTTCTGCCAAAAATCCTGCAGGAATCTGAAGAACTGCTGAGGCTCCACTGAATGCAGATCGCAACATTCCTATTTCCGTATAGCTAAGTTGGAGGTCATTTTTTATGGTCGGCAACAGAGGGATTAAAAGGGCGAAAAACAAATCACTTAAAATGTGTGTAGTGGAACCGAACAGAAGTACTCTGCGTGGCGGAATCGATCGCGGATCCATTGATTTATTTTTCTGCAATATATCTTGACTCAAAGTCATGGTCCTTCTTCTGCATACTCACGGATGGCCCTCTTTGGAAATTCTTGATATGGATATTTGGCAAGTGATTCTTCATCTAGGTCTATACCCAGACCTGGGCTTTCTGGAAGGTTGATGTATCCGTTTTCAACCTCGAATGGAGTAGTGGCTATATCCTTACCAAGTTCTTCAAAATTCACAAAGTATTCGGTGATAAGGAAATTGGGCATAGTAGCAGACGCGTTCACTGTAGCGGCGAGCCCGAGTGTCGTGCTGTTGTAGTTGTGAGGAGATACCACTACAAAATATGGCTCAGCCATCGCAGCAATTTCTTTTAACTCCAGTATGCCTCCTACATTGCAAACATCCGGGTTTATGATATCGGCTGCTTGCTTTTCAAAAACCTCCCTGAACTCAAATTTTGTGTATAACTCTTCTCCGGTAACTACAGGGATGTTGATATTTTGTTTTGCGGAAGCAAGAGCGTCTATATTTTCCGCAAGTACTGGTTCTTCATACCAGAAGGGTTCATATTCTTCTATACCTCGCGCGATTTTCACAGCATGCATAGGAGCCAATCGTCTGTGCATTTCAACGAGAATATCGACATCGGTTCCAACCGCTTGTCTGACTGCACGGACATTTTCAACCGCTTGCCTTTCTACGTCTTTACTTACAAAAGTCCTCCAGGGGCCCGGTATGGGATCGAATTTCAAAGCTGTGAAACCACTTTCCACGATTTGAGAGGCCCTATCAGCAAGGTCTGCGGAGTCCCAACCGCCTCCTCCCCAGCCGTTTGCGTAGACGCGTATTTTGCTCCTTACTGGTCCACCAAGAAGCTTGTATACCGGCTGTCCAGATACCTTTCCCAAAATATCCCACATAGCGTGTTCCAGTCCGCTCACTGCACACCAAAGGTCCATAGCTCCTCTGCGACCCGCAAAATCGTCATACACCATTTGCATAAAATGTTTTATGTTTGTGGGATCTCTTCCGATCAAATACCTTTTCAACATGTCAATATGGGCGGTGATTTGCACGTCTCTGTCTGCCTGGGTATAGCATTCTCCCCAGCCATGAATACCTTCATCAGTGTCGATTCTTACGAAGCATAGGTTTTTGCCTGCACCTGGGTGTATTAAGTGATGGCGAATGTCGATGATTTTCACGGTGTACTCCTAATTAGATGTGCCTTTGCCTACTTTGAGATGTTGACGATTATCATCTACTGAGCTGTCCATCCTCCATCCACTACTACTTCGCTTCCTGTTACAAAGGAAGATTCGTCAGAAGCAAGGTAAATGACAGCATAGGCTACCTCTTCCGGTTTGCCATAACGTCCCATAGGTATTCTCCGGATCATGTCTGCGAACTTTTCTTTGTCTGCACGCATTCCAGCAGTCATATCCGTCTCAATTGGCGCAGGATGAACTGAGTTGCATCTGATATTTTCTGCAGCGTATTGGACTGCTACTGATTTTGTTAACAGCCGAACAGCGCCTTTGGAGGCCTGGTACTGGGGGCTGCTGAAGTCACCCCCGACAAGACCCATTTGGGACGATATGTTCACAATGGAACCTCCCCCTGACTCTCTCATAGCAGGCACCGTTGCTTTTATTCCAAGAAAAGTACCTTTCGAATTTATATCAAGGACACGATCCCAATCTTCTTCCGGTGTGTCGAGCAGCATCATTCTTGAAGTGACTCCGGCATTGTTAACTAAGATATCTAGCTTTCCAAATGTCCTTATAGCGGTCTCGACAGCTGTGTTCCATTCAGACATGTTTCTTACGTCTAGGTGTACATACACCCCCCCTCCACTACTTGAAATTTCCGAGATCTCTGAAGCAAGGTCTTTGCCCCTGTCATCTAGTATGTCTGCGATTACTAAGGAGGCTCCCTCTTCAGCAAACATCCTTGCCTCTATCTCACCCATTCCCTTTGCCCCTCCACTAATCAGTGCTACTTTACCTTCAAGTCTTCCCATATTTATCCTCTTACTCTTGTGACAAATAATTGAATTTGCATAGTTAGGAACCTTTTTGAGCCTCTAGATATGCTTTTGATCCTTCCATGAATATGGATACGGCTCTGGCAGATGGCATTACTTCGTCGGCCATTTTTTTCCCCGCGGTATGTACTCGCTTCCTCACTTCTTTTTCAAATGCTAGAACATCAGGATGCGTGGGTTGTCCGGGAATACCCATAGACTGGGCAATATCTTGAGCACCTGAAGCGTAAAGGTCTATACCGTCTACTGAAAGTATGTCGTCCAAGTTGTCCAACACCTGTAAGTCTTCTAGTTGTGCAGTTACTAGTAGGTGGTCATTCATATGACTCATATAACTCTCACCGCTTGGCGGCCCACCGAAATACGCTCCTCGGCCGGAACCGAAACTACGTTGCCCACGTGGAACATATCTTGCAGCATTAGCAAGTTGTTTTGCTCTAGCACCATCTACTATGTGAGGGCCTGTTATTCCCATGATTCCTCTGTCTAAGAATCTCAATATTGTCGAATCCTCAATATTGGGAACGCGAGCAAAAGGTGTTAGCCCAGCCATGTCTGCTACCCGGCATAAGTCATCGAGAATGTCGATCGTGAAGGGTCCGTGTTCACTGTCAAAAGTCACAAAGTCAAATCCTGCTCTTCCGGCTAGTTCTACAATTGTTGTTGAAGGAAATATCATGTTCATGCCATAGGCTTTTTCGCCTTTATTCATTTTCTCCACGACATTGTTCACCCTTCTTATGTCCATAATGGCCTTCACTCCCTGCATTTGTTCCGGTCCTACTGTAGTAATACAGGGGCGATTCTATGGCACTGATCTTATCCTTACAAACCCATTGCTACGGAAATGTAGAGTTTAATTTTTAACGCCGTATGACAGATGACGATCATTCCCCTCCAATTAAAGACTTTATTCATGCTTGACACCCCAAAATGTGAATGTGATAATTTTCACTCGGTTGAGGAGTCCATTTTGATGAGTTGCCTTGGCCGTAATTTTTTGTATGGGGAATCCACAAATTGTTTGAGATGGATCCAAATTACATAAGCTTGGAAGCCTGGCAACATGTAAGCACGTTTGTGACATACATTTGGCTTTTTGTGCTATCAATGGTGATATTTGCTGCCAATATGCTGATTGGGCATAACGCGATTCCTTCGCTAATAAAGTCCCAACACATCCCCAGTTCACTAAATAAGGCGCGAGTTCCGTTTTATGGTGTTTCAATTGTCGCTTTTGTGGCTGCAGTTATTTTTGTGTTACTCGCCTTTCAAGGGGCAAGGGCCGCCATCAAGCTCATCTATCCAGAGTTTTGGATTTAATAAGTCGGTACCAGATGCGATTAGGCGCTGGTTCTGGAAAGAAATAAAAAGGTAAGTAGCAAGATTGATTCCGGGTGATTTTCAGCCTCAGAGACCTACAAGCCGACAAATGGTCAAGCTTGGTGTTTTAGGCGTTGTTGCGCTTGGCGTATTTGTAGCTATTGTTTTAGGCCTTACTTTCCATATTTCTGCTTGGTTGGGACAGCCCGTTGTGTTTGCACGCAGCGAGGGTCCGGATCAACCGATCGCATTTCCTCATACAACTCATGTGCAGGAACTTGGAATGGACTGCACTTTTTGCCACAGGAACGTCGAGAAAGAAGCTGCTGCTTCTGTGCCAGCGACAGGTTTGTGTATGACGTGCCACAGTGCCGTTGGGGATGACTTGGATGAGATCGAAAAAATGCGTTCCTTGTATGAGGATGGAAGAAGTATCCACTGGGTTCGGGTCCACAGAGTACCTGATCATGTTCACTTTGTTCACGAGGCGCATATTAGGTATTTCTCTGAAAAAGATGGGATAGAACCTAGCCAGGTATGTCAGACCTGTCACGGCGATGTTAAGGAAATGGAGAAAGTTAAACAGGTTGAAACACTAAAGATGGGAGATTGCGTGAGTTGCCATAAGGAAAACTCGGCTCCCACCGATTGTGCTACCTGTCATTACTAAAGGCTAATGGATGGCTCTTAATAGAAGACAATTTTTAACACTTATGGGAGGATCCGCTGGTGCGGCGGTTTTCTTTCAGGCTTGTGGTATTCCTGAAAAAGAACTTCTTATAGATTCCCCTATTGAAATGCCGGAGGACTTGGTCACAGGAATCGATAACTGGTACGCAACTTCTTGCAGGCAATGTGATACAGCGGAAGGCATTGTTGTACGAGTTATGGAAGGCCGGGCGAAAAAAATAGAGGGTAATGTTGATTATCCCATTAACGTGGGGAAGCACAGTCCTCGTTGCGAAGCTGGGGTTCAAGGTCTTTATCACCCAGATAGGATAAGTAGTCCCTTGGTAAGAACCGGACCCCGGGGATCAGGTGAATACAGGGAAATAAGCTGGGAAGATGCGATTGGACGACTCACTAATGAGTTGCAAAATTTAGAGGCTTCAGGAGACCAAAGCCAGGCCGTTTTGGTCACGAATCCAATAGGGGGCCATCTTGGGCTGGTTGCCGATAAGTTTGCTGATGTATTTGGCGCCCGCAGGTTCACATATGAACCTCTTGAAACCAGCGTTGTGAGAAAAGCACTTTCTGACGTTTTTGGTCAGAATTCTATGCCAGACTTCGACATAGATAACTCTGACTATTTGTTATCATTTGGAGCTGATTTCCTTAGCACATGGGCCTCACCGACCCGCTATTCCAGGGGATATGGAGAATTTAGGCAGGGCCATGATCACCGCGGAAAACTAGTTCATATAGATTCGAGGTTTTCTACTACTGCTGCGAATGCTGATGAATGGATTAGAGTGAACCCTGGAACAGAGGGGCTGTTCGCTTTGGCTGTTATCCAGTCCATAGTATCCAAAGGGCATATAAGTGATTCTGTTGTAAATGCTTTGACTGGGGGAGATTCTGGTTGGCTTTCAACATATAGTCCGGAGAATGTTTCAGAGGAGATAGGAGTCACTCCTGAGACGATCCTTCACGTTGGTGAGGATTTCTCCCATAGTAATCATGCCTTGGCGATTGGTGGTGGCTCCGCGGCGGCTCATTCGAATGGTTATGCTTCTGTTAAAGCTATATTTTCCCTTAATCATGTGGCGGATAACGTTGGCAAAAAAGGTGGAGTAATCTTGAATCCGGATTCTCCAATCGGAGGATTGGAAGCTGCACCTTCTGGCAACTCATTTGCGGAATTTCAAAGACTCACTGAAGACATGCAGTCGGGCACTGTGAAGGTTCTTATGGTTAGAGGTGCTGATTTATTTTATGGTCTTCCGGACACCTCTGGCTTCAAGGGAAGATCTGCCAATGTACCGATGATAGTTAGCTTCGGTGGAATGATGGATGATACGACAAGTATGGCCGATCTCATTCTGCCAGAGCATCACTATCTAGAAGATTGGGGAACAGATATTCCCTTGGCTGGCGTTGGGTATGAACTCGTAGGCTTTCAGCAGCCTGTTGTTAGGCCATTTTTTGAGGATCGGGGAGATAATCTGGGAACCAAAGGGTTCGGAGACGTCCTCTTGGCCTTAGCACAAGTCATGCAGATGGATCTTGGTTTGAATGCGGATACGTTTAAAGAGGTTATTAGAGAAAGTGCCAGAGAGTTATACGCCCTTGGGAGAGGTTCTATAAATGCCCCCACATTTGAGGCATTTTGGAATGGGGTATTGCAACGCGGGGGTTGGTGGGATGTAAATGCAAAGGGGCCTAGTTCTGCAGAACCGGACAGGCTTGATGGAATATCATCACCAGTCATTACTGGCAGTGGAGAGTTTAATCTTATGCCTTTTGCCTCAGCATCCCTCCTAGATGGGAGGAATGCCTCTCTACCTTGGATGCAAGCAATGCCTGACCCGATATCGACTGCCACATGGCAAACTTGGGTTGAGATGAATCATAAGGTGGCTGAGGAGAGAGGAATCAAGGAAGGCGATGTGGTTACAGTTAGTGCATCTGGTCGTAGCATTACGGCGCTTGCAATGCCTAATCCAGCCACTCCCCCGGATGCTGTATCGATTCCATTTGGTCAAGGACACAGGGACGGGGGAAGGTATTCAGCTGGAAGAGGGGGAAATCTAATGGCAATCCTTGATGCTGTTCATGATGAGACGACCGGTGCCCTCGCATGGGCTGCAAACAAGGTGAGTGTAACTCCTACAGGTGAGTGGGTAAGAGTCCCCAAATTTGAAAACACCGTGCCAGACTTCCCAAGGGATGAACATAATCATGTGATAGAACTTACTAGTGAGGACACTCACTAGCTGATATCCGTACAGAAGAAGATTTAAGTGCAGGAGCAAATAAATGGCTGATAGCCAAGATAGAAAATGGGGGATGGTGGTTGACATCGACAGGTGCACTGGGTGCAACGGTTGCGTTGTTGCATGCCAGTCTGAGAATAATATTCCAAACAATTTGGAAGAACATTTCAATCAACGTCGTGCGATTCAGTGGATTCGAATCGAGAGGTACTGGGAAGGTGAATACCCAAACGTAAAGGCTCGCTTTATTCCTGTTATGTGTCAGCAGTGTGGCAATGCGCCTTGTGAGCCAGTTTGTCCTGTCTACGCTACTTATCACAATGAAGAAGGTCTTAATGTGCAGGTATATAACCGTTGCATTGGTACCAGGTTTTGTGCGAATGGATGCCCTTACCATGTAAGGTTTTTTAATTTTTGGGAACCAGAGTGGCCAGAAAGTCTGAAAAACCAACTTAATCCCGATGTAACTGTGCGCAGTCGTGGGATCATGGAGAAGTGCAGTTTTTGTGTCCAGCGTATTAGAAGATCAACTAGGGAAGGCGAAAGGGATGAAGTTCAGGTAGAGGATGGGGACAGAGCTCTTAGTCCTGCATGCGTAAATGCCTGCCCAACGACTGCTTTAACGTTTGGCGATTTTAATAACGACTCAAGTCAAGTTTCTATGATGAAGGAAGAGGCAATGGCTAACCGGGGTAAAAAGGAAGGCAGAGGTTATCGCCTTTTGGACAACTTGGGTACTGAAGCCAATGTGATTTATCTCAAGAAAGTGGATAACTCAGCAGGAGCTGTGCATGGCCACTAATTCGGCCGGAGTTGAATACGAAGCGGTTTCCGAACCCTACGTGGAGACAGAAAATTCTGTTGATAATCGGAAAGACGTTTCGGACAGATTGCTCAAGATACATAACGTAACTTCCAATAGGTTCTGGCAATTTGCAGCTTTGACCGGTCTAATGTTTGCACTTGGAATTATTGGATTTATACTGAAAGTAGCATCTGGGTTTGACGATAAAGATGTATGGGGCTACTACGTAGCTGTCTTCGCATTTTTGATGACCACAACCGCCGCGGCCCCTATGGTTGCTATAGCACCTAGGATCGCCAACGCCCACTGGAGAAGACCCATTTCACGTGCTGCTGAGCTATGGACGGTAGCAGGATGTTTGAATCTGGTTCTTTATATTCCCTTAATCTGGCTTCTTCCAAGCTTGGAAAATGGGAGAAGGAGCCTTTGGTTTTACGGTCAACAGGCCAGCAAAGATCAATTTTGGACTGGGTTTGAATCTGTTCCTGCATACTCGCCTCATATATGGGCGACCCTCGCAATTGTGTCGTTAGTTGTTCTTGGGCTTGCATTGGTTTGGTTGTCCTGCTTACCGGATTTTGCGGTATTGAGAGATCAAGGTACTGGGTGGAGACAGAAATGGGGCAGAAGGTTATCCCTTGGTTGGATAGGTACAACTAGGCAGTGGAACTGGCAATATCATCGGATGGGTATAGTAAGCGCGTTTTATTTCATGATGTTGATATTTGTGCACTTTTTCATAAGTGTCGAATTTTTGATGGTTCATGTACCGGGTTGGATCGACTCTCTGTACCCGATCACTCACGCCCATAATGCTCTTCAGGCTGGAGTGGCAACAATGATGCTGACCATCTTCTGCCTCCGACAGTTTGGTGGGTACAAGGACTATATTGGTCTAGATCAATTCTGGGGCCTTGGTAAGCTCCTTCTTGCACTGTCCTTGCTCTGGTTCTGGTTCTGGTTCTCAAGTTTTAACTTGTTTTGGTACGCTAAAAAACCTTCTGAACTTTCCCTTCTTGAACTTTTGATATCAGGCCCTTACAAGATAATGTTTATTGCTGAATTTTTATTAGTATTCATCATTCCCTGGTTTTCAATGATTTGGAACCCTGTTAGGAGAAGTGTTTGGGGGCCTGCGGTCATAGCCGTTTCAGTACTTCTGGGTACCTTGCTAGATAGGATCAGATTGTATGTTGCTTCATGGGATGCAGCTAGCCGTGATTTTGTGAGCATGCTTGAGATGGAGATGCATGAGGTACCAGAGAAAATTGTTACACCTGCGATTGCAGACATATTTCTCATAGTTGGATTTATTGGCGGATCGATCTTCATTTTTATGTTGGCTAGTAGGTTGATACCAGTGATGAATATTTGGGAACAGAAAGAATTTTTACTCTACAAAGCAGAGGCTCAGTATCATAGGGCTAAGGTTTTAGTGCTTGGTAAGCCAAGATAGTTATAAAACGGAAATATAATAAATGCAGGAACATACACAGCTAAGCCAAAAACAGATCAATGACGAACTGTTGAGGGACATTCTTACTGTCCCGAAATGGTGGCTGCCAGCTGTAGTTGGACTTGGCATTTTAGTGGCAACGGGGTTGGGCGCATTTAGTTATATGGTTTACCACGGGGTCGGTGTGACAGGTCTTAATAGGCCTGTTTTTTGGGGATTTTTCATCGCAAACTTTGTTTTCTGGATTGGCATAAGCCATGCCGGAATTATGATCTCCGCCATTCTTCGTCTTACACAAGCAGAGTGGCGGAGACCAGTGACTCGAGCGGCAGAAGTGATGACCGTTTTCTCTCTGATTGCCGCCCTTCATACCCCTCTTTTTCACGTGGGTAGACCCTGGAGAGTGTTGTACTGGATCTTCCCTTACGACTTCGATAGAGGCATATGGCCTAACATAAGATCCCCGTTCGTCTGGGATCCGAGTGCGGTGGGGACATATCTTATTGCGAGTTCTTTGTTTGTTTTTGTGTGCCTGTTACCTGATATAGCGATCCTTCGAGATAGAGCGAAAGGACTATTTGTAAAAAGAATCTATGCATTCTTGTGTTTGGGTTTCAGGGGTACTCCCCGCCAATGGAGGCTGCAAACCGTCGCGGGAATACTACTGTCGGCATTGGTACTGCCAGTTTTCGTTTCGGTGCACTCGATAGTGTCATGGGACTTTGCAGTTTTGATAGGGGTAGAGGGCTGGCACTCCACGATATTTGCTCCATATTTTATCATCGGAGCAATACACTCTGGTGTTTCAGCTGTCGCCATGCTCATGGCTCTGGCTGTTTGGCTTTACAAACTTGATAATTATATTAAGCCAGATCATTTTGATGCTATTGCTAGATTGCTAATAGTGGTTGCCACGACCTGGTTTTTCTTTTTCTTCCTAGAATGGGTTTACGCACTTTATACTTTGGATAGCCCTGAAATTGCTTTAAGAGAATTGCAGGCATTCCAATGGCCATACGGACCTTTATTCGCTATATTCGTGATTCTTTCGTTCGTTATACCTGTCCCGATTTGGCTCTTTAAGAGATTTAGAAGAAGCGCGAAAATAATGTTTTGGACAACCATTCTGGTCAATATAGGAATGTGGCTTGAAAGATTCTTAATTATAATACCTGGCCTAGTCAGGCGGACTCATATGACGTTTGACTGGGGTACCTACCATCCATCTTTGGTGGAAATACTGATAGTTGTTGAGACTTTTGCCTTCGTTGCTTTAGGTATGCTGTTATTTGCTAAAGTGCTTCCACTAATTCCACTGTTTGACGTGAAGGAGGGTATGGTTTTCCGGCACCTGATCAAGGTTGGTCGCAAAACGGTACCTGCTTCTATACGGGAAGGGCTTCCACACCACTACTATGAGAAAAAACATTAATATCAATAGACTAGGACTATAAGGATCAGTTATGGCTAAGAAGAGTGTATTAGGTCTCTACACTGAAGAGGACTCCGCCGCTGACGCTCTCGACAATTTGAGAGATGCAGGCTTTGAGGAAGGGGAATATGAATTACTGACGGGCACACCGTACCCAGAGGGTACATTTGGTGAGGCCGAGCCTGAGCATCACCTTTTTCGGTGGCCTCTTATTGGGGCAGCTTGTGGCTTCACAGGGGGTCTTATTATCACAGCCGGAACGCAAATGGCTTATCCCCTCATAACTGGAGGAAAACCTATTCTGTCTATACCGCCAATGGCAATAATAATGTATGAAGGTACGATGCTCGGGGCCATTATTTTTACCATTATTGGGATCATATTTGAGTCCAGATTGCCTCGACTTTTTATGGGAGCATACAGTGAGAAGATAACCGAAGGGCATATTGGCGTGACTGTTACTACAGAGGAAGGTAGGACAGGAGTTGCTGAAGAGGCATTAAAGAAAGCGGGGGCCGAGGGCGACATTATCAGGGGATGGGAATAAATTAAAGAGCGTTAGTAATGTTTTTAAGTCAATTTAAAATAAGAATTAGTGGGCCTTTGTTAACTTTTATGGTGGCACTGTTGTTTGTAGCTGTAACTTCCGGTTGCTATGACAGCAAAACCGGCAAAGTGGAATTTGGTGGTGCAATAAACTTCGAACTACCGGCCTTCCCAGAGACTGGGTCGCATGCAGTGGTTGTGTTCTCCGAGATGCACTATTCAGATTCCTATAGGGCCCAGGAAGTTCCCAGACTTCTTCCGCCTGAGGGCTCAGTGCCTGTTACGGGTGGTGAAGTTAAGATCCTAGATCTTGATGAGCTAAAGGTACTCGATATACCCCGTAAATTTGAGACATCATATGATGATAACAATGCTCAAAGGGTGTATTCGGTTAACTGTCAGGTGTGCCACGGCATTAAATTAGATGGAGCTGGTCCAATCACTACTTTACTTAGCGCGAGGAACGATGGTTCATTGGCATATGATGGTGCCGAGCCTGTAAATCTTAACTCCGATAGAGTTAGGGAGTTGTCAGACGGAGAGATATTTGGATATATAACTTGGGGAGGAAGGCCTGGACTGGCAGCGGCTGTGAGAGGCAAATCATCTTCAGCTATAATGCCTGAGTTTGGAAAGATGCTTACTGAACAGGAACGGTGGCATCTAGTTCAGTACCTCAGACAAAGGATTGGGACGAAGTAGTTTTGATTGTACTTTTATTTAAAAAGGTTTGATTAACTAATTTTCGGAGACTCTTGGAATTAGGTTGCCCCTCTCACTTTCACCTATAACAGAGGCCACGGCGTACTGTTCAGAATGTGACAGAGAAAGGGCAATATCATGAAGCCCGATCTGCATAGCGCGCATCTTTGCTCTTCCGCTTAGCTCAATGAAAGGGGCGCTTCCCCGTCTTCTTCGGATTTCGATGTCCTTCCACCCAACTCCTCTTGTCCCTGTCCCTAGCAATTTCATAACGGCTTCTTTTGCCGCAAAACGACTAGCAAGTTGTGGAGCTCTTCCTCTGCAATATAGTATTTCCTGCTCTGTATAGATTCTTTCCAGGAATCTTTTCCCATATTCAGCTGTAACACGACCTACGCGTTCGATTTCAACAATGTCGATACCGGTAATTAACAATTTATATCCTCACAATTCAGATTGAAATTATACTGGATTAGCGCATAGATTCTGTTGTGTAAATAAAATGGTGGGAAGTTATAATTAGCTGCTGTTAAATTCCTCACTGGTACGGATCATGACTGAATGTGGTAGTGATATAGATGGATTCTAAAATTATTGATGGTATTGGGTTATCAAGACAAGTTAAATCAGAGGTATCAGACTCTGTAAAGAGACTAAAAATGGAGACAGGTAGATCTCCTGGCCTATCAGTCGTCTTGGTAGGAGATGATCCTGCCTCGGCTATATATGTACGTAACAAACAGCGGGGAGCGGATGAGGTAGGAATTCTTGGTGAAACTATTTCGATGCCGAAGACTGCCACAGAAAATGAAGTTATACGGGTAGTTAATGAATTAAATAGTGATCCTAACTGTGACGGAATTTTAGTGCAGTTACCATTGCCCGAGCATATCGATGAAGGACGGGTGACCCTATCAATAGATCCTTTGAAAGATGTAGATGGGTTACATCCTTTTAATTCAGGACTGCTGGCTGCGGGCAAGCCCCGGTTCGTTCCTGCAACTCCTGGGGGTATAGTACAGATGCTTGTCAGGACTGGGAACGACCCAATGGGAAGGCACGTTGTTGTTCTGGGGCGGAGTAATATCGTTGGTAGGCCTCTTTCAAATCTTCTCTCTTTGAAAGGTAAGGGTGGGAACGCCACCGTCACCGTTTGCCACAGTCAGACAAAAAATATTGAAGAATTATGCCGATCGGCAGAAATACTTATTGCCGCTATTGGGATTCCAGAATATGTTACCTCTGACATGGTGTCAGACGGTGTTGTTGCCATCGATGTGGGTATCAACCGAGTTAGCGCACCGGACAGAAAGAGGGGTTATAAATTGGTCGGGGATATAGATTTTTTGAGTGTTTCGCAGAAGGCCTCAGCGATAACACCGGTTCCTGGCGGAGTGGGTCCAATGACGATTGCGATGTTATTATCGAATACATTACTTGCTGCTAGGCTTCATTGAATAACTCATGGGTGTATTAACTTAGTTGTTATGTTTCCTAGGATATAATTTATAGAGAATTAAGAACCTAAATTATGACGACACAGAAAAGAGACTATTACGAGATACTTGGGGTTTCTAGAAACGCCAGTGAGGATGACCTGAAAAAGGCGTTCAGGAAGCTGGCGTTTGAATTTCATCCGGATAGAAATAAAGACAAAGACGCCGAAAAAAAGTTCAAGGAAATTAATGAAGCTTATCAGGTTCTTTCAGATCAGGAAAAAAGAGCACGATATGATCAATTTGGGCATGCAGGCCTGAGTGGCAATGGAGGTGCAGGTTCAGGATTTGGTGGTGTTGAGGATTTGGGTGGATTTGGAGATATATTTGATTCTTTCTTTGGTGGGTCTGGCTTTGGGTCGAGATCTTCAACCAACAGAAATAGACCTACAAGAGGATCTGATCTGAAGTACTCGATGGATTTAGATTTTGAAGAAGCAATATTTGGCACAGAGAAAGAATTTGATATTAATAGAATAGAGTCTTGTAGTAAGTGCCGAGGATCTAAAGCGGAACCAGGAAGCGACTCTTCTACATGTAGATCCTGCAACGGTCAAGGTCAAGTTCGCAGAGCTCAGCAAAGTGCTTTTGGTCAGTTTGTACAGGTTACCGACTGCAACGCCTGTCGAGGAGAAGGAAAGACCATTACCAATCCATGTACCCAATGTAGGGGACAAGGAAAGCAACGGAGAAAGCGAACGATAGCAACAACTATCCCTGCTGGGGTGAGAGAGGACACACAAATTCGCCTTACAGGGGAAGGCGAACATGGGTCTAGTGGAGGCCCCCCGGGTGATTTGTTTGTCGTTTTTCGCATAGAGGAGCATCCTTTTTTTGCTAGAGATGGTATTAACATCAGGTTGGATGTGCCAGTGAATATAGTGCAGGCTTCTCTAGGGGGCACTATTATTGTTCCTACTATAGAAGGTGATGTCGAGTTGACTATCCCGGCTGGGACTCAAAATGGGAGAATTTTTAGACTTAAAGGAAAGGGAATTGCTCAAATTCAGGGGACACGGCGTGGCGATCAACTAGTGAAAGTGAATTTAAGGGTTCCTACCAAACTGGATAATATACAGAAAGAACTACTGGAGAAACTTGGGACTACATTGCCCCAAATGGGTGATGAAGAAGATACAGGTATTTTCAGTAAATTTAAAAATGTTTTTGGTGGTCGGGAAAGTAGCTAGTGAAGTGGTTGGAGCTTAGTGTCGATGTCCCGCCAGAATTTGTAGAACCAATTTCTCACATTTTTTACAAGTACGGATATGGTGGGGTTGCGATCGAGAGTCCTGCTGACTTCAATCCTGATGAAGGAGAAAAAGCTCCAGTACCTGAAACACTGAACGTTCGGACATACATCCCTAAGGATGATTCAGCTGATGAACGTAGAGCCCGTATTGAGATTGGGGTGAAATTAATTAATCATATTCATCCAATTGAGCCGCTTAGGGAACGAGAGATCAAGGATGAGGATTGGGAAACTAATTGGAAGCAATATTTTAATCCGATTAGGATTGGCAAGAAGCTAGTGATATGTCCAACTTGGCAGAACTATGACTCTGCAGTAGATGATGTCACTATTCTTTTGGATCCTGGTATGGCATTTGGTACTGGACATCATCCCACAACTCGAATGTGCATGGAATTGCTGGAGGAAACTATAGTTGGTGGAGAGAAAATCATAGATCTTGGATGCGGCTCTGGAATATTATCAGTAACGGCAATTAAGCTGGGTGGAGTGTCTTCACTAGGTCTTGAAATAGAACTTAATGCCGCCAAGGTAGCAGAGGAAAATTGTGTGTTGAATGGGGTTGATGAAGCCATAACCATTCTTAATGGGACGCTTCCGAACTATCGGTATTCTGAAGAAGATTTTGATTTAGCGTTGGCTAACATATCCTCAAAAGTTATTATTGAACTTGCTGAGCATTTGACACAAGGACTAAGAATTGGTGGCAAGCTGATTTTGTCTGGGATTCTTGAGAGCTCTTTGGAAGATGTCCGAGACGTTTTCCACCCTATTGGCGTTGTTTTCGACGAGGTGATGACCGATGGCGACTGGACTGCTGTGTTAGCAACTAAAAGGTAATGTCGGAGGTTGATTATTGCACAGATTTTTCGTCCCGAAAGAATTCGAATCTGGGGAGAAAATATTATTTTCAAATGAACAGTCTACTCAAATCTCAAGGGTCCTAAGACTTGGTTCGGGAGATTTAGTTGTAGTTTTCGACGGTAGTAGTTACGAGAAAACAGTCAGGCTTGACCTCGTTGATAGGCATTCGTGTACCGGAACAATTATTAAGCGTCGTAAAGGTACCAGTGAGCCTCGAGTCAAAGTTACTCTCTATCAAGCACTAATAAAAGCCGATAGATTTGAGTACACCCTTCAAAAAGGAGTAGAGATTGGCATTACTGGATTCTCGCCGATCATATCTTCAAGGACACAACCATTCCGACTCAGTTCTTCTCGTATAACTAGATGGCGAAAGATCATTGTGGAGTCTGCAGAGCAATCGGGAAGAGTCATTTTGCCCGCTTTAGCAGAGCCTGTTTCTCTTGATAAGGCATTTAAGACTTCCAGTGGCTTGAAATTAATTCCTTGGGAAAATGAAACTCAGGTAGGAATTCGCGAGGTACTTAGAAAGCAGGATGTTGCTGCAATGAAGGAAGATGCCGAGGTATCTATTTTCATTGGTCCGATTGGAGGGTTTTCTTGTGAGGAGATTCAAGCTGCTAAAAACAATGGAGTTATTCCAGTATCTTTGGGCAAGAGAATTCTCAGATCGGAGACCGCTGGGATAGCTACAGCTGTTGGGGTGTTATACGAGTCTGGGGATATGGGCTAGTTGGAGCTATGGATGAGTATTAGCGACAAGATGTGGCTGCCACATAAGTTTTGTGGCCGGTTTGGTAACCTTTGTGGTTAATGGCTGAGTTCTTAATATACAAAGTTAGATTTCTGAGGTGGGAGATCGGCCCATTAGATTGGCAACCGCCTCTAGTGGGGCAACTCCATCAAATAGGACACTATAAACTGATTTAGTTAATGGAATATCTATGTTCATAGGTTTAGCCATCTGAACTATTTCCTGTGTCGTACCTATCCCTTCCGCTATGTTTTCCATAGAACTTGTTATGTCGTTTAGAGACATACCTGATGCCAACATTCTTCCTAGAGAGTTATTGCGGCTTAAATTACTGGAACAGGTTGCAATTACGTCTCCCATTCCAGCAAGACCTGCAAATGTGGCTGGATCTGCACCTAGGCTAACGCCTAGACGTGAAATTTCTGCCAACCCTCTGGTTATGATGGAAGCTTTGGCATTGTCGCCGAAACCTAAGCCATCAGATATTCCTGCTGCAATAGCGACAACATTCTTTAGAGCTCCTGCTAATTCGACTCCTATCACGTCCCGATTTGTATAAACCCTTAAATTTGACGAATTGAGATGTGTTTGAGCATAAGTTGCGGTAGTTCTGTCTGTGGATGCGATGACCGTTGACGACGGTTTTCCAGCGAGGATTTCTTTGGCAAGATTGGGACCCGACATTACACAAATTCTATTTCCAGTTAAATCGAGTTCTTCTAGTAGCACAGCAGTCATTCGTTTTCCTGTTTTAGGCTCTAGACCTTTTGTTGCACTGATAGCTATTTTTTCGCATGAGATAGCCGACGACAACTGGGAGGAATTTTCCCTCATAGATGCTGCTGGGACTGCAAATATAATTAGGTCAGAGTTTTCAATAGCATCTTTGGGTGATGAAGTAATATTCATTGTTTTAGGAAAGGGAACACCAGGCAGGAATCTTCGGTTTTCGTTTTCTGTCTGAAGTTCACTTGCCTCACTTGAAGTTCTCGCAAGCAGTACAACTTCCCTATTTTCACGGGCGTTTATTATGCCTAGGGTTGTCCCCCAGGTGGTGGTTCCAATTATCGCAATTCTAGCCATGCCTCTGTCTAAGAAACCCTTTATTCTAATGAGTGGTTAGTTTTCTAGGTCTTTTCTCCCAGCTTGCTTTCATCACCATTGATTAGCCTTTTAATATTTTCTTTGTGTAGGATAACTGTTACTAAAGATCCGATTATGCCGTACGTCATATACACCAAAGGTATATTTGGAACTTCTTCAATCCCGCATTTACTAAGTATCGCTAGTACAGTTATAGATGATCCTCCGACTGTTGACCCTATGATTGAGCCTAGTGAAACGTATTTGGTTATTCCTATCACTGGAGCGGCTGCCAAAGTAGCTACTATTCCTGACCAAGGTGATAGGACGATTAGTGCGGCCCAACCTGAAGCAATTCCTTTGCCTCCCTTGAAATTAGTGAACAATGGCCAAGTGTGTCCAGCGATAGCTGCTAATCCTGTCAACGGGTGGGACCAGTCCGGTGTTTCTAATATATAGACTGTTATAGCTAAGGGAATTGCTGCCTTCCCCATGTCTAGAATCAATGCGATTATTCCCCAGGGGGCTCCACAAACTCGCGCGACATTAGTGGCTCCAGTGCTTCCGCTACCAAAGTTCCTGATATCGATACCTTTTATTAGTTTTCCGATGAGCAAGCCAAACGAAATTGACCCAATTAGATATCCCAAAACTATGAAAGTAATTCCTGTAATTAAACCCATCAACGCTTCCATCCCCTAAAGCGGAATCTGATAGGAGCACCTTCAAACGTATATTCTTCGCGGAGTTTGTTTTCGAGATATCTTCTATACGAAAAATGGATCATATCTGTATGGTTCACAAAAAATGTAAAACTAGGAGGCATAGTGGTATCTTGCATCGCACTATACAGTTTCAGTACCCGGCGGCCACCTGATGGCGGAGGGTTTTCGGCAACTGCAGATAAAACCGTTCGCCTTATGTCGGGTCTAGGTATTCCCTTTGACCATTCCACTTGGACTCGAAGCGCGGTGTCTAATAATTCATTGATACCGTCGGAGTTTAATGCTGAGGTGAAAACTATGGGGGCATAGGAGGCGAATTTAA
>VEXB01000004.1 GCA_009391195.1 SAR202 cluster bacterium AC-647-P02_OGT_505m | reverse complement strand
CATCCGCTCCCATTAGATTTAAGCTTAAGCTAGTCGCCCTATCTAGTTTATAAGGCTATTGAAGCTGCAGGGTCAGTCTATCTCGGAAAGCGCTTCGTCCAATTTTTTCTGGATGATGGACTTGGGGACAGCCCCCACTATCTGGTCAACAGGCTTCCCCTTATGGAAGATTAAAAGAGCCGGAATACCTCGAATATTATATGACATAGACAAATCCCCATTTTGATCTACATCTAATTTCCCAACCTTGATCCTTCCATCATATTCATCCGCTACCTGAGCCACGGAGGGAGCTATCATCTTGCATGGTTGGCACCAGTCAGCCCAAAAATCAACTAAGACTGGTATTTCGGATTGAAGTACCTCTTTATCAAAATTTTCGCTAGTTATTTCTATTGGTGCTGACATAGTTCTCTCCTAATTTGAAACACGCTAAACCCTTGTAATTTAGATTATGACACCTATCCGTTTTTAACATTCACTTCAATCTCTTTTTTTCCAATAATCTATGAAATCAACCGGGATATACTCAATTTCATCCCAAAAAAGTGTTCCCAAGATCACTCCCTTTGGGACGTCAAAAACAATATATCCTTCTACCTGTGTCTGCCTTGCCAATTCAACATCACCCCATAATATCGGAGAAATATCCTTCACAGTGGGGCTTTCCTCCAAAACCATACTAACTGAACGGGCCTTTAAAAGGGGGTCAATAGCAGGAAATCTTCGACTTCGCCTGTCCCCTATCTTTGCTGCTTCAGTATCAACCAAAAGAGGTATGACTGTACTAGTCCTATTTACTATGGTCGGCTTCATAACAACCAATTGCCTATTTGAAGCACTTGGAGTGATTACCCAGGTTTTCCCGTCGGTACCCATATAGAACGCTGAGTCAACTATTACAGGAAATCCTGTATGAACTTCAATATTCCTGCCTGCCACTGACCGATTCTCTGGCTCACTGTTGCAGGCAATGGTAAAAACCGAAGATACAGTAATGCAACCGATAAAAAACAAAGATAAAACGCTTGGTATTTTCAATCCATTTAACAATTCAACACTTCCGAATAATATCCAGCAGTCACAACTGACATTAAGAACTAGTCAGCGATGGCATAGACCTGAGTTTATATACAAGATCAATTAATGTTTCCAGCAAATAGTCTACATCTTCTTCAGAATTGTCTCTTCCTAATGTGATGCGAAGTGTGCCTTGTGCTTGCTCCGCCGACCTCCCTAGCGCGAGAAGCACATGAGAGGGCTCTAAAGAAGCTGATGAGCAAGCACTTCCGCTTGATGCACAGATACCCTTCAAATCAAGTCCAAGTAGTATTGGCTCTCCTTCCACCCCTTCAACCGACACGCTTACGTTATTCGGCAATCTATCTTCATCATGCCCATTGAAAACAACGCCCTTAATTTCACTTGATAGAGTTTTGACAATTTTGTTTCGCAGGTTTTGTAATTTACTTTTATTTTCCTCTATCTCGTCCACAGAAAGTTTCAATGCCGTTGCCATCCCCACTATCCCCGCCACATTTTCAGTTCCAGATCTACGTTGGCGTTCTTGTCCGCCTCCCATGATGAGAGGTTCAAATGGGGTTCCTCGCCTAATAAACAACCCCCCTACACCTCGAGGGCCGTGGAACTTATGGGCCGACATACTCAACATATGAACAGCTGCAAGTTGGGACAAATCGACTGGTACATGACCTAGAGCCTGCACAGCATCAGTGTGAAATAGGATTGTTCTTTCATCTCTCCTGGAAACAGATTGGATAGATTCTGAAAGTTCTGAAATCGGCTGTATCGTTCCAATCTCATTGTTAGCCATCATGATACTAACCAGTATCGTTTCTGAGGTTACTGCGTTCAATAGGTCTGATTCGCTAACAAGACCATATTGATCCACTGGAAGATAAGTAACCTCAAAGCCAAATTGCTCCATTTGGTGGCATGTGTGCAAAACAGCATGGTGCTCTATAGCGGACGTGATGATATGCCTTCCAAGATGTCTCATGGCCATGGCACCACCTTTAATGGCCGCGTTGTCTGACTCAGTTCCCCCGCTAGTAAAGGTTAGTTCGCTAGAACGCGCTCCGATCAGGCTTGCAATCGTACGCCGTGACCTATCGACTGCATTCCGAGCTTCCTGGGCCAGTGTATACAGGCTAGATGGATTTCCAAAACTACCCTGAAGGTAGGGAAGCATATCTTCCAAGGCTTCAGACCTAAGGGGTGTCGTTGCCGCGTGGTCCATATAGACCAATTTTTCGGAATCACCGTTCATTGGCTACTCAATTTCATTAATTATTGTTCATCTCTTGAAACACATTCCAGCCCTATCATCACAACCACAATAAATCTCATTTCACGGAGTTGGTTCACTTTCAGATTTTTAAAAAAGCACCATAGTATCTAATACCTCACTCATTATCCGTCAATGACAATCTCTCACTAAGCATACCCTCTTCCGCCTCATCATCGGTTAAATATTCAATACCTCTTTCTATCAAATTGGAACTAATTCTTTGAACGCCAAACAGCTTTGACACCTCCTGTTGCGCCCTGTCAGAATCAAACCATTTACAGGAAAAAATATCCACATTTAGATAATTGCGTAGTGGAAATGTATGTACGCTTATATGGCTTTCCGCGATCAATACTACCCCTGAAATCCCCCAGTCATCCTTCTTAGAACCCTTGTAGCTGACCACATTTGGAGGGGATATGACTGTCATCCCCAGTTTTGAAGGATACGTTTCCAGAAATTTTTCAACTCTGGTCTGATCCCACAAAAGTTTCCTATCGGCTGTATAGCCGTCTATTATTAAATGCATGGTACCAATATCATACCGGTAAAATATTTCAATGCTTTATATGAAGGAATAAAACAAATTTGCGATCCTTATAACTATTGAACTACGAAAGCTGTTGATTTACTATTCTTCAGTTGTAATAAAGGTTCGCTAGTGCCTTATGTTGCAGCAACTGAATCACGTTACATCAATCGCAGCCATTAAATATTGAATTAAAGCTATTGATAGAAGTATCTGACATAACAAAGTACTATGGCGATTTTCCAGCAGTCACTGGTCTCACGTTTTCAGTGCCAAAAGGAGAAATCTTAGGATTTTTAGGGCCGAATGGTGCTGGCAAATCTACCACGATGAAAATACTGACTGGATTTATGCCTCCTACTAGTGGCACTGCCTCAATAGCCGGATTTGATATCGTCGAAGAGTCTTTAAACGCTCGAAAACACATAGGATATCTCCCTGAAACGGTTCCTTTGTATCTCGATATGACTGTCTCTGACTATCTCTCATTCATGGGTACCATTCGTGGCATGAACGGAAGTGAAATAAACAGACGCCGTTCTGACGTAATTGAGCTATGTCATCTTGAAGAATACTCTTCTACCATAATCGGTAAATTGTCTAAAGGATACAGGCAAAGAGTCGGTATATCTCAGGCAATACTCCATGAGCCTGATGTTCTAATCCTAGACGAACCTACCATTGGCATTGATCCAATACAAGTGGTTGAAACCCGACAACTTATAAAAGATTTGGGAGACGAACACACGCTTATATTAAGCTCCCATATCCTGCCAGAGGTTTCTCTGATTTGCGATAGGATAATTATTATTCATGAAGGGCAGATAGTCGCTGTAGACGAACCGGAGAACTTGGGCACTAATTTGTCTGGTGTTGAAAGAGTTGAACTTGAAGTAAAGGGTCCTAACAGGGAAATAATACCTGTGCTGGAATCAGTCGATGGGGTCCAAGAAATAAGTCGGGACAGTTCCACAGGTGGAGCGTTCCACAGATACCAAATTACTGTAGACCTCGGGAAGGATATTCGATCGGACCTAGCAACAGCAGTCATTGAAAATCAATGGGAATTACTTAAGTTGCAGTCCTTGGGTATGTCCTTGGAAGAAATTTTCCTTCGACTAACCATTGAAGAGCAACAGCTCAACCCAACTACCGTACCGGAAACACTTGAATGAATAATCTATTAGCCATAACGGCCAAGGAAACAAGAGCGTATTTCGCTATGCCATCGGCTTATGTCGTTGGAGCAATGTTCCTTGCGCTTACCGGAGTCTTTTTCGTCTTTGATATTTCAAGTCCTTTCGCTGAGGCGGGAGTAAGGGGCTTAGTAGATTGGGCGAGCTTTTTTACCATATTCCTAGCCCCCCTTCTTACGATGCGACTGCTAGCAGAAGAACAAAAACTCGGAACCCTTGAGTTACTTCTCACCTCTCCTGTCAGGGAATGGGAGGTGGTTTTAGGAAAATATATTGCTAGTCTAGCCATGCTACTCGCGATCCAATTTGTAACTCTCTACTACGTCCTCATGATTTATGTGTTTGGAGATCCGGATTCCGGTCCGGTGTTGAGTAGTTACCTAGGATTGATCCTCCACGGCGCTGCAGCGCTGGCAATTGGACTCCTCGGGTCTTCATTATCTGGAAACCAAATTGTTGCGGCTGTAGTAGGGACAGCAGTATTACTGTTCTTCACCTTCATAGACAGAGTTTCATCCCTTGTTGAGGGAGCACCTGGTGGATTCTTAAATGCTATTTCAATGGATGGGCGCCTCTCTGACTTTACGAGAGGAGTGATAGATACCAGCCATATTATTTACTTCCTTAGCTTGATAGCTATATTCGTATTTCTCACCATTAGATCCTTAGAAACCCGAAGGTGGCGCTAGATGTCATCCCAGCCGGAACAAACTGAAGAATCCTATTCAAGCATCCTACTCAGTTCGGTCAAATCGCCAGGATTCTGGAGTGTAGTTACCGGTGGTGGTGGAGTCGCCGCCCTTGTTATCGGTGGAGCCATAAATTTAGCCTTTGACTCACTATCCTCCCTCTCTCTAATAGTTTTGTTAATCGGAGCAATTCTGATCTTTTTGGCGATAGTGTTGTCTCCGAGAGCTATTGCTATTTTTCTTGTTGGACGCAGGGGTCGCTATGGAACAAACGTAGCCATAATGACAATTGCTTTCTTCGTTATACTTTTGGTGTTGAACTTCTTGATCTACCAAAGCCCCACCAGAATTGATACAACAGCTACTAGAATATTCACATTATCACCCCAGACTCTTCGTATTCTTGATGAGATGTCTTCGCCAGTCATGGCTAATGCTTTCTTCGTTGAAAAACAAACTTCTGACGCAGAAAGGCAACAGGCTGAGGACCTATTAAATGAATTTCAACGAAGATCAGACAATTTTAGCTACAGATTCATAGACCCAGAATTAAACAGAGCTCAAGCCTTAAAATATGATGTCCGGACTTATCCCACGATAGTATTTGAGGATGCAGATAGCGGAAAACTCCAAGGAATAATGAGATTCACTGAGCAGGAGTTCGTCACAGGTATCTTGGTTGCCTCAGACGTGCAACAGAAAAAGGTGCGCGTTCTCATCGGCCATGGTGAGGCCTCTCAAACAGACAGGGCTGACACGGGCCTAGATTTTGCGATAGAGGGCATGCAACGAGATAACTACAGAGTTTTGCCACTCAATCTCAAACAGGTTGGAGAAGTTCCTGAAGACACAGCCGTGCTCATCATAGCTGGCCCTGATAAGGACATCGACGACACTGAATTTGAGGCTCTCACAAAATATGTAACCACGGGAGGGCACGTTCTAGCATTGTATGACCCTGGAGTGCCTGATGGCTTTAACGTAATGTTGGCCACCTATGGCTTGGCAATAGGAAATCAACCAGTGGCTGACGCTGTTAGCAATGTTGGAGGCGAAATGCTTACTCCTATGTTGCAAAAGGCCAACGGCCAACTATACGGAAGTAATAGAAGTGGTATCGGAATAGCTGATGAGATAAGTGTGAGTTTCTTTCCTGAGGTAGGCCCAATAACTTCTTTGGTGCACACAGACGATCTGCCATCTCACATTAAATTCACTGAGATAGGGATAACTACTCCTGCAAGTTGGCTTGAGACCGATTCAGATTCTCCGGGATTCTCGAATGAAGAAATGCCTGGGCCATTTGTTGTGGCTGGAGTCTTGGAAACTCAGGGTTTGATTACTGAAGCTCCTTCTCTGGTGTCTTCTAGAAAGCCTGCCAAAATAGTCATCTTTGCCGACTCCGACTTCGCTACAAACAAATACTTCCATAGTAGCGACAATGCCGACCTATTTTTGAATTCTGTAAATTGGCTTGCGGATGATTATGAATTAATTTCAATAAGACCAAAATTAGTCCCATATCGGGAACTGGTCGTAAACTCCAGAGAACGTGACTTCATAAAGTGGTCCAGCTGGGTATTACCCCCTGCTCTAGCACTAATACTCGGCATTTTCGTTTGGTGGAGAAGACGTTAGGAGCGTTTCAGTTTGAACTTCAAGCTTACGTTAGCACTTATATTTGTGGCTGCCATAGCGGGAGCTGTTTATTTTCTTAATCCGTTTGAGAAGGAAGAGGAAAAGGCACTGCCTCGTCCTTGGTTCTACCAAGTATCGGTCGATGACATGACCTCGATTGGCGTTCAATCTGAGGGATATGATGTTCTTTTCAATAAAACTGCAGAAGGGACATGGGCATTTGACATCGAGGGTGATATACCGCCGGACCATATGAGATGGGGGGGAATTGCGTATCTACTCGGAGGTCCTCAGACCAAACGCGATCTTACCGAAACCAAATTAATCATTGAAGATCCAGCTGAATACGGATTAGCGGATCCACACACCATAGTTGATATTGGCTTAACTTTTGACAGATATCTACAGTTCAGGCTTGGCGATAAAACCACTGACGGAGACCATCATTACGGTCAGATATCTGGGTTTCCTCAATTATTTTTAATAGCGGACACTTGGGGAGAGGTGGTATCTCGCCTCGCTAAAGAGCCCCCATACCCCAAATACTATGTAATTCGGAATCCAAAATCTATAGAAGAATTCAACCTGTTCCCTACTACTGACGATCCCGACAGTGATCCAGCCCAACTTAGTTTTACCAAGAAAAATGGTGAGTGGGTAGTCACAGACTACCTGGTAAGTGCCGACCCGCATCCCGTCGATGTGTCAAAGTGGGAAAAAATATTGCCACTCTTGTCCAGACCCGAAGGAATGAAAATTCATAGGCATAAGGTTGAAGACAGAGATTACACGGAATGGGGAATTGGTGACAATTCACTGTCTATAGAGATGAGATTTAGAGGAGTGAGTGAGTCAGGTACAAATTACGTAGACGGCGTCCTTCTAATCATTGGGGACAAATCGGAAGAAGGTGACTACTACTACGCCTTAAACAGCCAAGAAGGATCGATGCAACCTGTATTGTTACTACCTGCTCAATGGGTAGACACGCTGTCAGGACTATACGATGAAATTCCTTATGCGAATAGGTGATTTCTCCTAGCCAATCCTAATCAGAATGCCAAGTCTCTTTTAAAAAAACTCTTTTACCCACACCCCTATACCTTCGTAGTTGGGAATTCTTGTGGTGCCAAAATTCGCCTTAGTTTTCCAAACCGTCAATATATGAACTGTTAATAACTAAGTCGATATAACTGGCTGCAGTTCTTACTGGGTTCTATTTTCTATATAACCCTGCGAAATTCTATCAATTATGATGGCCAGTATAACAATCGCACACCCAGCAATTATCGCTTCTCCTTCTCTTAATTGCCCCATTGCCCTCAATACCTCAATACCCAGGCCTCCCGCGCCAACCATTGCAGCAATCGTGGACATGGCTAACGCCATCATAACGGTTTGATTTATTCCAGCCATGATGGTGGGAATCGCCATTGGTATTTGTATTTTGAAAAGCAATTGCATATTACTCGAACCAAAAGATGTTCCAGCCTCTACTACAGAAGGATCCACCTGTCTGATCCCTAAATTGGTGAGTCGTATACACGGAGGTAGAGCGTATAGCACTGTAGCAAATATAGCGGCGACGTTTCCCAGACCAAAAAGCATAATTCCAGGGACAAGATAAACAAAGCTCGGCATGGTTTGCATAGTATCTAAAACTGGACGTATCCCGGTATCAACAGAATCACTTCTAGCTGCCAATACCCCTACAGGCACACCAATAACTATAGATAAGAAAACAGCAACTATCATTATCGCGACTGTCACCATGGTGGGTTCCCATAAATTGACTAAGGCTAGGATAGTCATGCCTACAACTGACATTATCGCAATTTTTAAAGAAGCAACTTTCCAACCAATTATAAAAACAAGAGACATCATTATCGGCCATGGAATCCAGATCAGTAGATCTCTAAGTTTTCCCAGTACCACCTTGATAGAATCGCTAATAGCATCAAAAAAGTCGCCAAAGGTAATTACGATCCAATCGACCGAATCATCTAGCGCCCCCTCCATTTCATTGCTAACGTCAACAGGGAAATCCAAAGCTAGTTCAAACCCTGACCCATGGATCATCAATGACAAAACAATTGCGCCCAATATCACTACAAACGGGAAATAAAATTTCTTCAAGCTTTGATTGATTCGGGGAGATGCACCCTTCTCTGAATTTATTATCTCTCTATCTGGTGCTGATATCTCTCTATCTGGTGCTGACATGGGGTTTGGCGCTCCAACAATTTATTTTAATTAGGGTTTTCCTACTCAGATAGAGCATTCAAAATGGAGGCCTGGGTTATTACGCCAAGAAGATTATTATCAGAATCCACGACAGGGATAGGTGTTGATGAGTTGGCCAATTTTGAAATTGCAGGTTTAACATTGCTGGAATACATCATCGTATCGGTTGATTCTCCCAGCATACGGTCTAATTCTTCCATGGATGCAATATGTTCCACGTCACTTCCCGTCAAGACACCCAACGAGGCTCCTGATTCATTCACAAAGGCTATATGCCCAGCTTTAACCTCATCCATCTTGTTCTTTAAGCTATTCAAATCGTGAGAATAGGACCAAATTAGGTCCGGAGTGACTGAAATGGACGAGGCATTAAGGACCCTGTCCTTGGAAACATCCTCGGTGAATTCGGCGACGAAGTCGTCTACCGGGTTCAGAATTATTTCCTCAGGCGTTCCCATCTGGATTATCTCACCATCTCGCATAATAGCTATCCTGTCCCCCACAGTGACAGCCTCATCCAAATCATGCGTGATAAAAACCATCGTCTTTTGTATCTCTTTTTGCAACACTGCAAGTTCAGACCTCATCTGGCGTCTTATCAATGGGTCCAGCCCACTGAATGGCTCATCCAGAAGTAGAATCTCTGGTTCCACTGCCAAAGCCCTTGCCAATCCAACTCGTTGCTGCATACCACCACTCAGTTGGCTTACTTTAGAAGTTTCCCAGCCATTCAATCCGACTAAATCCAGCATCCTTTGGGCTCTTTCATAACGTTCGGTTCTGGACAAGCCTTTGATTTCCAGTCCATAGCAGGCATTGTCCATGACGTTTCGATGTGGAAGAAGCCCGAAGTTCTGAAATACCATGGACACCTTACTACGCCTAAATTCCCTAAGTGATTTGTCGTCCAGTGAGGTAACATCTTCCAGGTCAACATATATGTGCCCAGAAGTAGTCTCGATTAAACGGCTCAGGCATCTTACCAGCGTAGATTTTCCGCTACCCGACAGTCCCATAACGACGAATGTTTCCCCTTTCTCCACATGGAAGGAAACATCTCTAAGGGCAACAACTTGGTCAAATTCAGATTGAATCTCTGCTCGCGACTTTCCCGCATTTTCAGCTTCCAAGGCACTGGAAGGGTTATTTCCAAACACTTTCCAAAGACGGTCCACCACAATCTGGTGGCTAATTTGTTCAGGTTCTACAGTCATAAGTCACAGTAATCCCACACAAAAGAGGGACCGCCCTGAACAGAGCGGTCCCCTTTTTGCACTCCAGTTAGCAAAATCAATATTTCTAACTAACTGAAACCCTTATTTGGCCAAAGCCGCTAATACACTATCGCGTACATCTTCAGGTACCCAGCTCTGCCATGAATCATTATTACTTAGGAACCAGACAGCTGTTGCCTCAAAAGCCTCTTCAGAACTGCCGTAATCCCCATTATTGTCACCGTACCAGGCGTCAGCGACTAACTGATTTCCGGCTGACCAATCCCAGTTGTTGAAAAACTTGATTAGATAGGGGGCTTCATGAACTAAATCTGTATTCATAGCGATCATGATTTCCGCTGGAGGGAAAGCACAACCGTGTACAGGGTCATTACCAGCACAGGTGCTTGGATCGGGCTGCTCTAAGTCAACAACCTTCACAGGATACTCTAGGTCAAGCATGAGCTTCGTTGGTCCCCAGTAGTAGAAAAGAATAGCTTCCTCTTTCTTAAACGCACCTTCAATAGCGGCTCCCAGCGCGCCAGAGGTTCCCGGATCTCTAAGTTCAACATGGTCAGTTAAGCCATATGCTGATATTTGTCCCGGACCAGCGTCAGTTCCTTCCTGGACTCCCCTACACGCCCATCCAGCGATACAGCCCCATAGCACAGCTTTTCCACTGCTATCTGGTTCTGCAAATAATGCCTTGTATTTTTCTTCTTTAAGGTCCTCTACAGAATCTAAATCTGGATTGGCTTCTTGGACGTAGGCAGGAATAAGAAATGTACTCTGCCAGTTATCCTCAAGGCTCTTACCTACAGGGATCACTTCCCCTGCCTTCACAGCTTCATTCCAAACTACGTTTTGGTTGGGGAGCCAGATCTCCATCGTGATGTCTATATCACCTTTCCTCAAACCCTGGAATAGTGGAACGGTGGCTCCTTCGATCTGTGAAGTCTCATGACCGTAGCCATGCTCGACTATATACCTGGCAATACCATTCTGGACCAGCGCACTGTCCCAGTTAAGTCCACCAAAGACTATTTCTCTTTTTGGACCTTCAGGCACAGGTACTTCAACCTCTACCTTCATAATTTCTTTTTTGATTTTTACTACTTCAACAGGAACCTCCACCTCGACGATCTTATCGATGGCGACTTCCTTAATGACTTCCACTGGAACGATCTTATCAACCACTACTTCCTTAACGACTTCCACTGGAACTTCTTTTTCAACAACTTTAATTACCTCAACCTCCCTCACCGTCTCCCCACAAGCGATTGAAAACATAACAAATGCTGCAACCAATAGAACAACTGACACTGTCAAAGTCCTACCGCGAATTAAACTCCCTAACATATATACTTCTCCTTAGCTAAATGTACAGACCTGTTGGTGCGGGCTTTCCGTGGTCAAACCTTAGGCATGTTTGCCATTACGGACCAAGATCGCTGGCACCAGAAATTAACTTCTACGTGTTGGAATGAGTGAGTGAACCCCTGGGATGCTTATTAGGCAATGACTCATGAGGTTTAAAAGAACCTGAATCCGTTGCTCAGCAGTAGGCAATCAGCCTACTATTCGATTGTTTGAAGTTATCTCCCTATTTCGGGTATTTTGACCGCTCCCGAGTGCCTAAATATATCCAAATTTAGGCACTCGGTCAAATTTGAGTAACTCATAAAAGTTTTAAGTCAGTCCAAATAAAGGATGAAACCCTGTAAAAGTCACACCCAAAGACTAGGATTGGTCGGGGAGACAGGATTCGAACCTGCGACCCCCTGCACCCCATGCAGATGCGCTACCAAGCTGCGCTACTCCCCGACCTGAATGAAAAGAATAGCATAGCGTCAAATAATGCTTCAACGGGATAAAGAGGAGATTAAGAGCTCAGACAAAAGTTAATGCTTGGGGGTAGAATAGCGTTGGAAGTGAATATAGTAATAATAGCTTAGAATCACCATATGAGGCCTGAAACCAAGAGATTCCGGGGGGAAACAGATTATGCTTAAAGAAATAGACCTAATTAATTCACCTGCCGAACTTCGTAATTCCTTTCGAAACAATGAGCTAACAAGGCCAACATCGGGATTGGCACCAGGGTTTGTCCAGGCAAACCTTGCCATTCTTCCCCGCAAAAACGCTTTCGATTTCCTTCTTTTTTGTCAACGCAATCCAAAACCATGTCCGCTAATTGAAGTACTCGAGCCGGGAGAAATAGAAGCCAAACTCACGGCGCCAGGCAGTGACGTCAGAAATGATGTCCCGCTATACCGCGTTTATAAAAATGGTGTCCTAGAAGAAGAAATCAAATCGTTAGAAAACATTTGGGAAAAAGATTTTGTAACCTTTATGCTCGGATGTAGCTTTTCCTTTGAGGCTGCGCTACAAAACAATGGAATAAGACTCCCTCATTTTGAGAAAGGGACGAACGTTTCCATGTACATTACAAATATAGAAACCGCTTCTGCAGGAGAATTCTCTGGCCCCATGGTGGTTTCAATGAGGTCAATACCCCAGGAAAAAGTTGTTAGAGCTGTTCAGGTGACGTCAAGATTTCCCAGCGTTCATGGGTCTCCCATACATGTAGGATCACCGGAAGCGATTGGAATTTCGGACATTTCAAAGCCAGACTTCGGCGATTCAACTGAAATAAATGAGGGCGAAGTCCCTGTGTTTTGGGCATGTGGCGTGACACCTCAAAGTGTAGCAATGAGCTCAAAGCCAGAAATAATGATCACCCATGCTCCGGGTTACATGTTCATTACTGATAAAAAAGATGAAGAATATTCGGTGTTATAAATGGATGCAAACTTGACGATTGAAGACATCATACTGTCAAACGATCAAAGAGGTATATCAGAACTACGGGATCTAGTTCCCCCAGACTCCTGCGCCAGAGCTGCAGAGCTAGTTCTCGACAATACCGGGACGATTTTGATCACCACTGGATTTTACATTCTAAGCGCAGGAGCGGCTGAAACTGATGGTCCACCAGGTGCAATTGCCATTGGAGTTGGATTAGAACAGCTTGGATACAAGGTTAAATATGTGGCCGATGAATACTCCAGCATGCTGTTACGCCCTTATGTTGCCGAAAGTACTGATGTTATAGATTTTCCAATAACTACCCTTACTAAAAGCGTCCAATACGCAGAGGAAATATTAAGCGCTGAGAATCCTTCTGTACTGATATCAATCGAACGCTGTGCTGCTGCAGCTGATGGCTTATATCGAAACATGCGGGACCTCGACATAAGTGATCAGACAGCGAAAGTTGACCTCATGTTTGATATGCATTCGAAAACTATTGGGATTGGTGATGGCGGAAACGAAATTGGACTAGGGAACGTCAGAGACGGGGTAGAAAAATCTGAAACACTGGTTTCCTATCCAGCTGTTTCCAAAGTTACTGAATTGATAATTGCCAGCGTCTCCAATTGGGGTGGGTACGGATTACTCGCTGCACTGTCAGTATCCGCCGGAAAAAACATTCTCCCTACAATCGACGAAGACACCCAAAGGATCTCTGATATGGTCGATCTGGGAGCTGTGGACGGTTTTTCCGGGGAACAAATTTATAAAGTTGACGGATTCGATTTAGCAGAAAACGCGGCACTATTGGAAACCCTTCACAAACTGGTTAACGGTGCCCTAACGTCTTGATCTACCAGATACCAAAACCTAGAGGATTCCAATCGAACAGACCGGAATCCTCTTATGCTAAGCCTTAAACTGATACCTTACTTCCGTTTGAAGATGTAGCTTTATCTGACTGAAGGGTATCAATCCCTCTTCTCACCTGGCCAAGAACATCTGCTAGCTTTTCTTCAAGTCCTGAGAGGACTTCACGTGAATACCTATCGGCTCCTTCTCTCTGAAAAGATGCTGAATTCTCAGCTTCATTTATGATCGCATACGCCTTCCGCTGAGAGTCTTGGATTATGCTCTGAGCTTCAGTGGCAGCGCTGTTAGTGATTACATCTCCTCTACTGCTAGCTTCTTTCATTATTTCGGAATCAGCAACCTTAAGGTCATGCGTTTCCGTGGCAGTGCTTCTAAGAGTGTCAGCAGCATTTTCCGCTTCTTCCTTCACTCTTTTTGCCTCAAGATTAGCCTGGCTTATTATGCTGTCTCTCTGCATAATAATCGCCTGAGCTTCCTCTATGTCAGCAGGCATACCAGACTCAATCGCTAAAGCGAGTTGAGCGAGCTTATCTGACTCGATCATAACCTTGCCCCTAAATCCTGGAACTTTGGTTCCTGAATTTCTCAGGGACTCTAATTCGCTCAAAATCTGTTTTGTGTCCATCGAAACTGCCCTCCCATGGCTATGCATCAAATATGTCTAATCGAGCCGCTCTAAAATCGCAGCGTTTATATGCTTTGGTACAAGGTTATCTATTCGCCCACCTAATCGTGCTACTTCTTTGATCCTGCTTGAGTAGATGAATTGGTGTTCCAAGGCGCTCATCATGCAAATGACGTCTACATCCGGAGAAAGATTTCTCCACATAAGCGACATTTCAAATTCTTGCTCGAAATCGTAGGCTGCTCTCAAGCCTCTGAGAATTACGTCCGCTCCCACCTCTTTGGCCACGGCCGGGGCCAATCCAGTAAATGGAGTCACCACCACATTACCAATCCCATCTAAAGCCTCTTCAAATAATTCAACTCTTTCATCGGTATCAAACATCAATGTTTTAGGTGGAGCGTCATATACGCCTACAATAACTTCGTCAAAAAGTTTTGAAGCCCTCGTAGCAACGTCTATGTGACCATTATGAGCTGGATCGAAACTACCTGGATAGAAAGCTTTAGACACTTGCAACCTCGTAAAAAGAAACCTTTGAATCTCCGTATCGTCTCTCCGAAAACCTATTAATTGCACCATATGACTGGCCTAAAGCAGTGGACGCCTTATGTTCTGCGACCACAACACCACCCTGAGCAATGAATCTTTCACGTCCAACGGAATTCAATAACTTATCCCAATTAGTTTCATCAAAGGGCGGATCCAGAAAAACTAACTCAAAATTTCCTTTCCCTCTCTCAAGAAACTTTAGGCAATCAGATTTTTCCACTCTTCCAATGTCACTGATACCTAATTTCTGAAGGTTATTTTTAATCAAAATGCAGTTCCTTTGCGCCCTTTCGACAAAATACGCACTTTGCGCTCCCCTGCTTATCGCTTCTATGCCCAGAGCCCCTGTACAGGCAAATAGATCCAGCACTTTTTTTCCTTGGACAGCTTCAGTCCCCAATATGGAGAATATAGCTAGCTTTACCCTGTCAGTAGTTGGTCTAATTCCCGGTCCACCTTTCGGCGACCCAATTTGTCTACCCCTATGAATTCCACCCGTAACTCGAATAGCCAAAACTGAATAATCAACCACCCATCAGATAGGATTAAGCAATCCTTCATAGCGATACTAACAACAAGATCAAGCCAGTCAAAGAAGATTTTGGTCACTTTTCGGAGCAATATTAAAGTAGTCCAAACGTAATACCAGAATCATCACCGTGAATTGAACAGAAGTGATCGATGTGCATTAATCCCGTTTTACAAGGTTCCAAGTCGAATATAAGATATTTCACATGCTACCTTGGGCAATCGTTAGGATAAAAATGAAGTCTATATTCCGACCCTACCAAGGGGTTCCATTCTCAATATCAGGTTCTTATACCAATAGGCCTGTACAGACACGGGGGATAAGTTGAGCCAATCTGAAAGCGAATTTTTCAGGGTGCGCCTTGAAAAGGTAAAAAAACTCCGCGATATGGGGATAGATCCATATCCAGCCAGATTCCATAGAACCCATACGAGCGCCGAAGCTATATCTGAATTCGAAAATTCGGCCGAAGCACCTGAAGAAATCAAAGTCTCATTGGCTGGGCGTGTTATCGCAAGACGAGGTATGGGAAAAGCTACCTTTCTCGATATTTCAGATGGTGATGGAACCATTCAAATCCTCCTCCGTCAGAACCAGATGGGAGAAGAATACGAAATCTTGGAACAGCTGGATATCGGGGACTGGATCGGTGTCAATGGAACAATGTTTCGAACGCGAACGGACCAAATATCTGCACAAGCATCGAAATTGCATATCATTTGTAAAGCCTTACGCCCCCTCCCTGAAAAGTGGCATGGACTTACAGATACTGAAACAAGATACAGGCAAAGATATCTGGATTTAATCGCAAGCGAAACAGCTATGAAGTCTGCCAAATCCAGAAGCAAGTTGGTATCATCCATAAGGCGTTTTATGGATGATATGGGATTTATCGAAGTAGAAACTCCTATGCTTGTTCCCATAGCCGCAGGAGGAATGGCAACACCATTTTCCACCCATCATAAATCCCTGAACAGGGATTTATACCTGAGAATTGCTACTGAACTACATCTGAAAAGACTTATAGTAGGTGGATTTGAAAAAGTATATGAAATAGGGCGTGTATTTAGGAACGAAGGAATAGATCAACAACATAACCCAGAATTCACCACGATGGAGAGTTACGAGGCTTTTGCTGACTACAACGATGTTATGGCAATGGTGGAAAATATGGTTTCACACTGTGCTAAAGAGATAACCGGTTCAGCAAAAGTTAAGTTTGGAGACGAAGAACTGGACTTCACCCCTCCTTGGCCGAGAATCAACCTTCATCAAAAAATATTAACAACAAGCGGTATAGATTTTTTCGAATGTGAAACGGTGAACTCTCTAGGCGCTGCAATGAAAGATATTGGAATTGATATAGACCAGCAAGTCAGCTGGGGAGGCCTATTAGACAAACTCATATCAGAAAAAGTAGAGCCATCATTGAGAGAGCCATGCTTTTTGGTCGACTACCCATTGGCAATGTCGCCTCTAGCAAAGAAATCGTCCAAGGATCCCAGAATAGTAGAAAGATTTGAGGGATTCGTTCACGGAATGGAAATATGTAATGCCTTTTCTGAGTTGAATGATCCTATTGATCAACGTCAAAGATTTGAGGAACAGGAACGTCTCCACCAGGAGTTCCAAGGGGAAGATATGGATCGACTGGATGAAGATTTTCTTATAGCCATCGAGCATGGCATGCCACCCACCGGTGGATTGGGTATTGGAATCGATAGACTGGCAATGATACTCACAGACAATGTGTCAATCAGAGAAGTAATACTTTTTCCTCAATTGCGCAATTAGAATCAGATTTTATGGCAATAAAAATCCCTAGTTTAAGCAGACACTTCAAATGGGAACTTAATGAGTGACCACGTAGCCGATCTCATCGTAAAAAATGCGAACATCATCACAGTTGATAAGCAAAATCCCATAGCGGAAAGTTTCGCGGTCAAGAATGGGCGTTTTATTTCCATAGGTACAGATAGTGATATGGAAATGCTGTCAACCAGCACCACAAAAATTATCGATCTTGAAGGTATGACAGTCATCCCAGGGTTTATCGATGCACACATACACGTTTTAAGCAGCGGAACGATGCATGTGATGGCAGCTGACTGCGACCAGAGATCTATTAAAGACATTGTAAAAATATTGAGAGCAAGGGTCGAAGAAACAAAATCGTATGGATGGATTCAAGGATTTAAATTTGACGATACAAAGACCGTCGAAAATAGATTTTTGACCAGAAAAGATTTAGATCTCGTATCGAAAGAACTTCCTGTTTTCGTAACACACCGGGCAGGACACGTATATTTTCTTAATAGCAAAGCTCTAGAACTAACAGGCTATACCGAGGAGTCTGTTGACCCTCCTGGGGGAAGATTGGGTCGGGATTCTGCTTCTGGGCGTTTAAATGGTGTCATATATGAAAGAGCTGTCGAGCCTGTTATGAAAATACTTCCCACTGTAACGACAAACGACCGTCGTTCTGGACTAAAGCTTATAGGACAAATGCTGTCTGAGTCAGGTTTAACCAGTGTTCACGATGCCGCAGTGTCAGCGGATGAATTATCCGTCTATCAGGAGAGCCTAGACAGGGACGAGTTGACTCTAAGAGTGTATACGTTGATGAAACGGGAACACTTCCATAATCTAAAGAGCTCTGGCATAAGAAGTGGATTTGGCAACAATCGTTTGAAAATAGGTGGAATAAAAATGGTGGCCGACGGAGCGATCGCGGCCCGCACAGCGCATATATCTGGTTCATATTGCAACTCTGAAGATAATCATTCTGGGATACAGGCAATGGATAAGGAAGAGATGGAAGAAGCGGTTGCAGAAATACATAAGTCCGGATTTCAGGTCTGCATACATGCCAATGGTGATACGGCGATAGATATGGTTCTCTCAGCCTATGAAAAAGCCCTTAAAAGACACCCAAGAAATAATCCGAGGCATCGTATCGAACACTGCACCCTTGTTAATCCTCAACTTCTCCAACGTATGCGTAAAACCGGCACATTAGCCACCCCATTTTGCACCTACGTTTATTACCATGGTGAAAAAATGAAGTATTACGGAAATGACAGGTTGGAATGGATGTTCGCTCAAAAATCATTTATGGATTATGGGGTGATTAGCACTGGGGCTACAGATTACCCACCTGGTCCATTCGAGCCGTTATTGGGAATACAAAGTTGTGTTACTCGAACAGACATAAACGGACAAGTATGGGGGGGAAGTCAGAAAATTTCCGTCTCCGATGCACTCAAAATCTATACCTTAAACGGAGCCTACGCCTCTTTTGAAGAGAATGATAAAGGCTCGATTGAACCAGGTAAGCTAGCCGATTTCGTCGTGTTGGCAAAAGACCCCACGCAAACCGATGAGTTAGAGATCAAGGACATTCCCATCATCAGAACAGTAGTAGGAGGAAAAGTCACCTACGAAGGATGATCTAATTTGTCATCCCAATAGTAATGCTCAACTCCTCTTAATTGAGATTGTCACATGCTCTCCACCAATATCGTGATCTTCATTAAATGATTCGGTCTCAATTAAATCTTGGTCAAGATTATCAGCTAGAGTTTCCTGGGAAACATATTCAGAGTATTCCTTGAGTACAGTTAAGACATGATCTGACCCTGAAACGTTTAGTAGTATGCGATCCGATATCTCAAAGCCAGCAGACTTCCTCATATTTTGTATCATGTGTACAAATTCTCTAGCTAGACCTTCTTTCTCTAGCTCTTCCGACACCTCCGATGATATCCCCACTGCATAGCCGCTATCGGTGGTAGAAGATACGCCATCAAGCTCAGTGGCTGTGATAAGAATGTCTGAAGGATCTAAAGAAAATTCACCTATACGAACAGGTGTGCCTGATTCAACTGATTTTCTTATAATCTCAGGATCAGCCTCTTCAAGCAGAGTGCGAATCTCGCCAATTTTTCTCCCGTATTTTGGACCCAATACTGGCAAGTTTGGTTGAATCCGAAAACTTACAATATCTGAGGCATCAGCGACTGAAACTATTTTTTTAACATTCAGTTCATCAAGTATTTGGTCCTCAACCATCGTCAACATCTGCGATTCAGATGGGGTACGAGTGTGAACAAAGAGACTCTCAAGCGGTTGCCTAACCTTTATTCCTGCTTTGCTGCGAGCAGATCTACCCATACTGGATAGTCTCATAGCTAGTCGGGTCCTGTCCGACAGATCTGAATCTACAAGTGATTCATCCGAAATTGGATAATCCTCTAAATGTACGCTTTCCTTTGACCAAGCCTGCCCGCCCGTCAAATTCTGATAAATAGATTCCGTAACAAAAGGCATTACAGGCGCTAATAATTTAGTAAGGGTTAGAAGAACTTCGTAGAGAGTCGCGTATGCCGATAATTTATCCTGGTCCGAGCCTACTGCGCTGTTATTGAGTAAACCTTCTTTCCAGAATCTTCTTCTACTCCGTCGCACATACCAGTTGGACAAATACTCAGAAAACAACTCAACTTCTCTAGTAATCCTTTCTGGTTGAAATGATTCCAAACCCTCGGTCACGGTAGCGATCAAAGAGTTGACTTCACTCAAAATCCATCTATCAAGTTCTGTTCTTTCCTTAGCATCTGGAAATTCTATGGATGGGTCAAATTGATCAATATTTGCGTAGGTAGTGAAAAAGGAATATACATTCCATAAAGGGATAAGAAATTGTCTTCGGATTTCGTCCGTTGTATCGAATCCAAAATTAAGATTTGAAGCTGGATTTTGCCGGGCAAACTGCCATCGCATGGCGTCAACTCCCATCTTCTCAGCAGCATCTTCGAACCAGATCGCATTTCCCTTGCTCTTGTGCATCTCCTCGCCGCTTTCATCTCTCATGAGGGCGTAGCTGAATATGTTTTCACATGGCTCTGAATCGGCTAAAACGGTACTCATAACTAGCAATGAATAGAACCAGTTACGATACTGCCCGGGAAAACTCTCAGAGATCCAATCTGCAGGAAACCACTTTTTCCAATAGTCTTTATCATGTCTGTATTGCAAGGTAGAGAAAGATACGATTCCCGCATCTAGCCACGGGTTACCAACATCGATAATCCTTTCGGTCTTTGCTCCACATGACTCGCACGATATTTTTACAGAGTCAATCCAAGGTCGATGGGGAGAATTGCCTTCGAAGTCATCCCAGCCTTCTATAGCTCGTTCCTTAAGTTCATCCTCACTACCCATGACTTCGAAATGACCACATTCACATTTGTATATAGGAAGAGCCAAGCCATAGTATCTCTTCTTGGAAATCATCCAATCATCCATGTTTCTTAGCCAGTCTAACTCTCTTTTCATACCGAATTCAGGGACCCAGTTTATGTTCTGGGTAACCCGTGCCAGGGATTCTCTCAAAGGATCCATACTTATAAACCATTCATCAACTAGCCGAAACACGAGCTCAGAGCTACAGCGCCAGCAGTGAGGATAGCGATGGGGATACCTTTCAAGGTTATAAAAAACATTCTTGGACTTAAGGCTTTCATAAATTCGGTCATTTACATCATAGACATTTAGTCCGGTTAACCAGTCAAAGCCGTCGACAAAATTCCCCAGGTCGTCAAGAGGTGCAATAGGCACAAGGTTTTCTTCTTTCCCTAATGCAAAGTCCTCCTTACCAGCTCCTGGAGCGATATGCACAATTCCTGTGCCTTCTCCCTCCGACACCTCATCCCATGCAACAATTCTGTGAACAACCCCTTCCTGAGCTGGTAGCTCATCAAAGGGTCCAGAATAAGTTCTCCCCACAAGTGAAGTTCCCTTCAGTTCCTCGACGATGCTGTAATCACCTTTAATTGACGATATTTGCCCTTTCGCAACGAATATGAATTCATCCCTTTGGGACACTTTTACATAATCCATATCAGGATTCACAGCAGCTGCTACATTTGAACTCAATGTCCAAGGTGTAGTAGTCCAAATCAAAATGGACTCTTGCGCATGACTGCTCTGGCCATCATTAACTAAGGGAAACCTAACAAACAAACCTGGATGTACTATCTCGACGTAACCTTCCGTGACAATTTCATGCTCAGACAGACCAGTGCTACATCTTGGGCACCAAGGCATAACGTCTGTACCTTCATAAATCAATCCTTTGTCATTACATACCTTCAAAAAATGCCAGATTGTGTAATTGTTTTCGTCTGACATAGTGTGGTAGGAATTGTCCCAGTCCATCCAATAACCTAAACGAATTGACTGGCTTGTAATCACATCGGAAAATCTTTGTACTCTCTCTTTGCAAAGAGTGACAAATTTGTCCACTCCATACTCTTCGATGTCGGTTTTTGAGCCGAATCCGAGCTCTTTCTCAACCTCAACCTCTATCCACAGACCTTGTCCATCGAAACCATTCTGATACCGCTGCTGATATCCCTGCATGGTTCTGAAACGTGTGAATAGGTCTTTGTAACCTCTTCCCCAAGCATGGTGAACGCCCATCGGATTATTAGCAGTTATCGGGCCATCTATAAAGGAGTAACGCTTATCAGACTTTTCATTGCGCGCCATATACTTTTCGGAAATATTATTTTCTTCCCACCACCGGAGTATTCCCCTCTCCATCTCCGGAAAGTCCACCTTGGCATCAACCGATTTGAACATTAATAACTCCCACTTCGACAAATATTAAACGTAAAAAGGCCCGTCCCTAACGCAAGGGACGGGCCTTTTTACAGTCCGCGGTACCACCCTTGTTCCTCTCAATAAAGAGGCTCTTAAAGGTTCTCCCAATAACGGCGGGTACACCGTCGAATCCTACTCAAAATATTTTCAGTCCGATGCTCCAGAGCGATATTCGGCTTTCCTAAGGTACCCTCTCACACCATACAGGGTTCGCTTAACCACGGTTGAAGCCTACTCTTCTCCTTCTCAGCTTATTTTCCATTAAAGGTTAGGAAATGCTCTACATTGTGTCAAGAAATTTTCATACCAAAGGTTTCTTTCCTGTCTTCTCCTCATATAGTTTCCAGGTCTTATCATTGAATGGATAATATTTTCCTGGCGAACACTCCTCAATTTCTAATTGTTGCTTGATTACTTCTTCCACTTCTTCTCTCTGGTGAGCAATCCGTATAACATCTTCGATCTCGGACTTGGGCACAACTACGACACCATCGTCATCTCCTACGATCGCATCTCCCGGTCGTACGAGTACTCCCCCGCATTGAATTGCGTCATTAACCTGCCAAGGCCAGAAATCCGCTGGCCCTTGCTTTGCAGTTGTGCTGGCTGAAAACACTGGAAATCCGTATTCTTTTAACACAACACTATCGCGTACCCCTCCATCTGTTACAAGGCCCCCTACTTTCCTCTGCATAAGGCGCATAAACTTTATATCTCCACCGATAGAGCTGTACTTCCATCCCAATGCGTCGATCACCAAAACCTCGTTAGGGCCACAAAGCTCAATCGCCACATACTCAGCAGAATTTTCTCCCTTCGGTTTATCTCCAGCCAAATCTGGCCTATGAGGCACAAATCTCAAAGTCACAGCCCTTCCAGCCATAGATTGGCCTAATCTCAAGGGTATGGCACCTTCAACATATGTCGAAGGCCAGCCTTTTACCCACAGTCCATCAATCAGTGTTTGCGTAGGAATGTTTTTGAGTATGCGCAAAGTTTCTTCAGATATCGGGTCTAGATCACTCATAAATTTCGTCCCTCCAGATTGTTTCGTATCCCTTAGCCTCAGTATACGATCTCTCCACAAGTCTATTTGTTTAAATCAGTTGGACCAGAAATTTCCTTCACGGTGGTTACACAAAAACGCTGTATCAAACAAGAATTGTTTTCATAGAATTAGTTGCCAGATCCACATAAGTGAAAGTCCAGCTGTTTCGTTGTATGCTGAATCCACAAAATCGATTTTCTGAAAAGAAATTAGGAGCCATTATGTCAGGGAAACTAACCAACAAAGTGTCGATAATAACGGGGGGCAACAGTGGAATAGGTGCTTCAACAGCACATCTTTTTGCCAAAGAGGGATCAAAAGTATTGATCTTAGCTAGGAGAGAAGTTGAAGGGCTAAAAGTTCAAGAGTCTGTCCGTGCTGAGGGCGGAGAATGCACATTTGTGCAATGCGATGTTGGAGAACCTGATTCTGTAAATCAAGCGATCGAAAAGGCGTCGGCAATATACGGCTCAGTACATGTTCTCTTCAACAATGCTGGTCACGGTGGAGGTGGAGATTTCCCCAACTCAACCACTGAGGAGTGGAACAGTGTAATTAACGACAACCTGAACGGCACATTCTACGTTTCTAGGGCAGTATGGCCCCACCTGATTAAATCAGGAGGAGGGACTGTTATAAACATGTCTTCATTAGCCGCTCAGCGCGGCTTTAGCCCCAAAATGTTAGATGAATTTGGAGCCACCGCCCCATCATATTACGCTGCGAAAGCAGGAGTCGATGCTCTCACCAGATATATGGCCGGAGTTGGAGGAAAACACAATATCAGAGTGAACTGCATAAGACCTGGCCAGATAATGACTCCAGGAGCCACTCGTGGAACAATCGACGATGCCGACGGAGGGCACCATGTTTTCGAAGACATGTTCAACATGGCCCAGATAATTCCTGGGCCGGGGTACCCAACTGATGTGGCAAACCTAGTTTTATTTTTAGCATGTGAAGATTCAAGCTTCATAACTTCTGAGATCATAAATATAGATGGTGGGGTAGCAGCTAAGATATAGTCGCAGTCCGTCTTGATCTACAATTTTTAATTTTAGGAAAAGTATATGAATAGTGCTTACGACTTCCTCATCATCGGCGGCGGGGTCAATGGAACCAGTATAGCTATGCATTTGGCCAAAATGGGCATAGGTAGTGTTGCAGTACTAGAGAAGAAAGGACTTGCGACGGGAGCCACTGGCCGTTCCGGCGCAATGATCCGCGAGCATTACTTAACACCCGAATTGGTACGAATGTCATCGCAAGCCCGAAAGTTTTTTGAGGAATGGCCCAAAGAACATGGGTACGATATAAATTTCCGTAAAACCGGCCGAATACTCCTTTTTGGTGAGAATGACGCTGGCTCCGCTCGCAATAATGCAAAAATGAATCGTGCGGAGGGCGTACCAATCGAGACTTTGGATGCTAAAAACGTGGCTGAAATGATTCCTGATGCCGTTTTAGATGACATAGAAACGGCATTATTCGAACCAGAAGCCGGTTATGCAGATCCCGTAGCTACTACCTACTCATTTGCCTCAGAGGCCATAAAATATGGGGCGGAAATCCATACAGATTGCGAAGTTACTAGCATAAGAACACGGGGAAACAGAGTCGTTGGAGTTTCCACAAACAATGGAACATTTGATGCCGATGTTGTGATCAACGTCACTGGACCTTGGGCAAATATTTTGCTTAACCCACTCGGCGAAGAACTACCAATTGAACCTATAAGGGTTCAGATGGTTCACATGAGAAGACCCCCATCCCTAAAAAACTTAGAAACTATTGTGATAGACCACACCTGTGGTGCCTATTACCGAAGTGACGGTAGCCCAAACACCTTAATAGGAGGAGAGGCTCCGGAAGATATGATGGAAATCACAGATCCTAACAACTTCGGGTTAAATGCTGATCATATTTTCATTCAGCGTTACTGGTCTAGGATTAACCGAAGGTTCCCTGAATTCCGAAATGCTATTTGTCGTGGCGGGTATGGATCCTTGTATGACATGACCCCTGATGGCAATCCAATAGTCGACAAATCGTCAACTATTAAAAATCTCTACAATGTCGCCGGCTTTAGCGGCCACGGGTTCAAGTTGTCCCCTGTCATAGGCCATATCGTATCAAGCTTTGTAAGTGGTAACGGGCCTGATAATGAATACCTGAATATGTTCAAGAAGGATAGATTTACAACGGGAAACCAAATTGTCCCTGATTTCCCCTATGGAAACAGAGCTCACCAGTAAATTCTGTATTGAACGTACTATATGGACAGCTAATAAATGCCAGCATATAATTACCTGCCACGAGAAGTTGACGCTCGAAAGGGTTGTCATACTGCCGAGGTGGTGGAATTGGTAGACACGCAGCGTTGAGGGCGCTGTGGCCGTACAGGCTGTAGGAGTTCGAGTCTCCTCCTCGGCACCACTTCAGCGATTAATTAGGCGACGTAGCCAAGCGGTCTAAGGCGGAGGTCTGCAAAACCTCTATTCGGCGGTTCGAATCCGCCCGTCGCCTCCATTTTTACCCCTGAACAAGATCCTAAGTACCTATTCCACTGTTGGTTCGTGCAACTTAAGAAATCGACGAGCATGATCTACAACTCGATCAATATTCTCTTGAGAATCCTTCCACGGGAAAATGGTTGTTTCTGAATTAGGCGCAATTTCAGCAACTTCCATAGCGGCTTCATACGGATGGGCCGGCACATTATCGGGCGCTATTAGTAGAGGTGTCTGAAGGGACCTCACAAAATCGCGTGAGACTGTGAAAACAAAATCGGCACGGTCGGTGTACATGTTCGTCAAAAAATCGTGGACTTGAGCCATAGTAATGTCTGAACGTTTTTCACATAGCTGAGGAGCCCAGCGTTCAGTGTTATTTTCGTAGAAGATATTTGGATATTCCGGGCTAAATCCGCTGGGCTGCATCATCGCAGCTGCAACGACACGGTCCTCGGCTAGCTTAAGCAAGTTATGGATCATGGGACCTCCTATACAGAAGCCCATAACCAAAAATTCCCGAATTCCGAGATGGTCCATTAAACCAAGCTGATCATCTGAATAGGCGTCCCAAGGCCGGTCAATCTCTAATGGGCCTCTAGACTGCCCTAAATCCGCATTCCTCAAATCAGCAGAGATACATCGAAAATCGTTCTTATACCTTTCCATTGGATTAAAAGGCACAGAAGTGTCGAGTGATGCTATAGAAGAATTTAATCCTCCATTCAACAATTTAATAATCGAAATGATATACGACAATAAATATAAAGTGCCATAAATAAAAATTTACTCAGGCACGAAAATAAACAAGACTGTATGCTCTCTCTTACTTTTAATATTAATCAGGTGAATGTATGTGGCAAGTAACTGAAGAAGACCTACTATCCATTTCCATAGGTGCAGGAATACTAGGAACAGGTGGAGGTGGAAATCCGTATATAGGAATGTTAAGAGCTAGAGAAACAATACGACAGTATGGACCTGTAACAGTATTGTCTGCAGACGACCTCCAAGACACCGACAAAATTGTTTGTGTGGGAGGAATAGGAGCTCCAACCGTTGGTATTGAAAAGGTTCGCGGAAAACAGTCCTACGACGCTTTGGTAGCTTTAGAAAATCACCTCAATGTAAAAGCTACGGCCCTAATATCCAATGAAATAGGTGGCAGTAATTCCCTTGAACCTCTAATCCCAGCGGCCATATCCGGTTTACCTGTTGTGGATGCTGACGGCATGGGCCGCGCATTCCCAGAGTTCCAGATGAAAACCTTTTTTGTTTATGGGGTGCCATATGCCCCGATGGCAATAGCGGATGAGAAGGGAAATGTAGCAATAATTCCTAAGGCAATCACCAGTAAATGGGTTGAACGTATTGCAAGGTCAATAACGATACAGATGGGGAGTGTCGCTTGTTATGCCCTCGCTCCAATGACTGCCACTCAAGTCCGCGACACTGCCGTAAAAGACAGTCTGACGCTCAGTAAGAAGCTTGGAGAGTCCGTGCGAAGCGCCAACAAAACAAAAAGCGATCCTATAAATGCGATGCTGAAAGTTAATCCAGGAAAGGTGCTATACGAAGGCAAGATATCTGGTTTACAGAGAAAAACCACGCAGGGATTTGCAAGGGGTGAAGTTACCGTGGATGGCTCTGGCGACTTTGCTGGAACTGTAATGACAATCGAATTTCAAAACGAAAATCTAATAGCCAGGATTGAAAATGAAGTTGTCTGTGTTGTCCCAGATTTAATTTCCATCGTAGACAGTGAAAGAGGAGAACCAATTACTACGGAATTACTCCGATACGGCTTCCGGATTACTGTCATAGGGTTTCCTTCACCCGATCTCTGGACAACGAAAGAGGGACTCCAGGTGGTAGGGCCCTCATGTTTCGGGTATGAAGTAGATTACACTCCACTCGTTCTAACTTAAAAATGACCACCATAAATCTTCAGATATATAAGCATTAATCATTTTTATCCAAAGTATTTACTCTAAATTGGAGTTGTCGAATGCGCATTGGAATTGACGTAGGTGGAACTAACACTGATTCCGTATTGATAGATGGAACACAGATAGTAAGAAAATCTAAAACTACTACCACCGAAGATATTACCAACGGGGTAAAAAATTCCTTACATGCAATACTACCCTCGGAAGAAAAAAATTTGGGCGTGGATGCCGTGATGATAGGAACGACGCACTTTACCAACGCTTTGCTTCAAAAAAATGGACTAGCCACAACTGCCGCCCTTCGTCTGTGCCTACCAGCAACCCAAATGCTCCCTCCAATGGTGGACTGGCCTAAAGAGATGAAAGAGTCCATAAAAGGCTATACCTATCTGGTTGACGGTGGATTTGAATTCGACGGGCGGGAAATTTCGACGATAGACAAAGGCCAGATAAGAAGAGCTGCTGACGATATGGCAAACAAGGGGGTAGAAGCGATATCAATCAGTGGGATTTTTTCTTCTGTAGACCCAACCCAAGAACAGATTGCTGCTCAAATCATTCAAGAAGAAACACCTCATATCAAGATTTCTATGTCACATGAAATTGGCCGTGTAGGTGTCCTAGAGAGGGAAAATGCCACTATTTTAAATGCTTGTCTCTCCACCACATCAGACTCGGTCGTTGGAGCTTTTAAAAAGGCTGTGGAGGAACTAAATCTTGGCTCGGCACTATTCCTGACTCAAAATGATGGAACACTTATGGACGCTGACTTTGCTACGAAATATCCTGTTTATTCCATCTCCTCGGGACCTACGAATAGTATGAGAGGAGCTGCTTTTTTAACGGGTATTCAAAACGCGATAGTAGCCGATGTTGGCGGTACCTCAACTGATGTGGGGATCTTACGAAATGGATTTCCAAGAGAATCATCTATTGCCGTCGAAATAGGAGGAATAAGGACAAATTTCAGGATGCCGGATGTGTTATCAATCGCCCTAGGAGGAGGAAGCGTAGTTAATACCTCGCCAATTACAATAGGTCCAGAAAGTGTTGGCCTACAACTAACACAGCAAAGCCTTCTGTTTGGTGGATCAATTAGGACGGCTACCGATATGGCCGCCGCTGCTGGACTAGTAAATATAGGCAATAAAACTCTTCTATCTGAAATATCCGAAGAGGACATTAAAAGCAGCCTTAATATGATGAATGTAATGACCGAAGACGTCATTGACCGACTTAAATTTAATGCGGATGATATACCGGTTATTTTAGTGGGAGGAGGACATTTTCTTATCGGGGATGATTTAGCAGGTGCATCCGAAGTTTTACGTCCTGAAAATGGAGAAATAGCCAACGCGATAGGGGCGGCAATAGCTCAGGTTGGAGGACAGTCAGAGAGCGTATATTCCCTAGCTGAAATAAGTAGAGAAGAAGCCTTATCCGCGGCTACGGAAGAAGCTAAAAAAAGAGCCATCTCAGCAGGAGCAAACCCGAAAACAGTGATGGTGGTCGACGTGGAAGAGATCCCTCTCACCTACTTGCCCAGTAACGCAATACGAATCAGGGTAAAAGTGGTAGGTGACATTCCCGAAATTTCCTAGATTTTGGAACGTCCTACCACCCCGCCGGATTTAACTAAGTTTAACCCTGAAGTTATCTCTCCCCAATCAAGAGGTTTTATCAATCGCAGAATGAACAGAATCCGGGCTCATCGGTAAGTCTAATATTCTGATCCCTGTAGCTCTAAAAGCAGCATTAGAAACCGCAGCTAAAGGAGCAGAAAGATTTGCCTCACCGACACCTCTAACACCAAAAGGATGGCCGGGATTAGGCACTTCCACTATTACCGGATCAATCATAGGTAGATCCAAGCTAGTCGGCATGCGGTAATCTAACAAACTCGTATTTAATATAGCCCCATCGGAACCCATAAAATATTCTTCGTTAAGTGCCCATCCTATCCCCTGAACTGTTCCCCCTTGCATCTGACCTTCCACGTAATCGGGATGAATTGCAGTCCCAGCATCTTGGAAAGCTGTTACCCTCAAGATATCAATCTTCCCAGTCTCCATATCTACTTCTACATCGATGATGTTGGCTGAATATGATCCTCCAGATCCCCCTGGATTCATGTTCGCGCTGCCTACTATTGGGCCTCCTGTTTCAGGCATATTCCCTGCTACTTCCTTGAAACTCAATGATAATTCTGGATCAGAAATGTGAAACACTCTCCCATTTTCATAATCGACTTGGTCAATTGAACAATCCCATAACAGGGCTGCACGTTCGATCATTTGAGTTTTCACGTCCATGGCGGCAGTGTAAGCGGCCCAACCACTTTTAAAAGCTACGCCACTACCACCAGTAACAGAGGTATATCCAACGGCATCAGTATCACCAACGTATGGATGAACTTCACCGACATCGATTCCCAAAACTTCAGCAAATTGCTGCGCAATTGCCGTTCTACTTCCGCCGATGTCCACAGACCCCTCTATGAGACTGACCTTTCCATCCGGTAAGACATTCGCTATCGCACAAGCCATGCCAGTATTATTCCGGCAGAAACCCATTCCGACACCGCGCCCCCTTTTTTTTCCTCGTGATGCTTCACCCAGCGGTGAACTGTAATGTGGATGATTCTTGACAGCTGTCATAGTTTCTTCAGCACCGATACGTAAATTGATTACACCATCTGCTCTTCTTTGACCTTCATGTGCTGAGTTAAGAATCCTCAGATCCATCGGATCCATATTCAAATCAGAAGCTACATCATCTAAAACCGATTCAACAGCAAAGGCAACGATAGGCGCACCTGGAGCTCTGTATGCCTGCGTTTTAGGCTTGTTATCAACCACATCAAACCCATCAATACGGACATTATCGATAGCATACGGCGCAAAAACTGCGGCTGCAGCTCCGGATAAGGGCGCTCCCGGATAGGCTCCCGATTCAAATATGAAACTGGCCGTGGCGGCCTCAATATTACCGTTACTGCTTACTCCGATTTTTACCTTTACATGGCTACCTGACGTAGGACCTGTAGCCTGTATGACCTCAGTCCGATCCATATACATCTTCACCGGTAGGCCACTTTTCTTAGATAGTACAGCTACTAGGGGCTCAAGGTAAGGAGGTATTTTTCCACCAAACCCACCCCCTATTTCCATAGGAACCACCTTGACATCTGAAATTGGAATCCCAAGAATTTCCGCCGTATTATCACGCACTGAAAAGTGCCCTTGGCTACTGCACCACAAAGTTAATCTTCCTTCGGGTGTCCAATAAGCGGTGGCGTTTTGGGGCTCTATGTAACCTTGATGCACAGACTTGGTATTGAATTCTCTTTCAACTACATGTGCAGAACTTTCAAAACCCTTTTCGACATTTCCTTGCTGGTATATCTCATGGGCGGCAACATTGGCTCCCATTCCCTCTGTACCCTCGGGCATTGATTCATTTGCCCAGTGGTCGTGTAATACTGGAGCCTCCGGACTTATAGCATCCTGTGGGCTAAAAACTGCAGGTAGAACCTCATATTCAACATCGATTAAACCCAATAATTGCTCTGCAACATGTGGGGATGTCGCAGCAATGGCAACTACCGGATGCCCCTTATAAAAAACTTTATCTCTAGCAAGAATATTTTCTGTTACCGGCGCTCCCTGAGCATAAGCTCGCGCAGGGCGTGGAGAATCCGCAAAATCTTCGAATGTAACTATCGCTTTAGTTTCGGGATGCTTCAATACATTTGATAAATCTATCGAAAGGATTTTCGCATGAGCGTAAGGACTTCTTAAAACTTTTCCATATAGCTGCCCGGCCAGCGAAAAATCGGCACCGTACAAGGCATGGCCTGTCACTTTATCGACACCATCATGTCTAACCGGCCTCGTTCCTATTACTGTGTAATCCTTGCTCACTGAATCGGTTTTGCTAGCCATACTACGCCTCCTCCAACATTTATATTGAGGGCATCAGAAAAATCCTGATACAAATTCGCTCTCTACTGATCTTAAAACATATCAACCTTTTGGTACTCGCAACAATACTCCCTAAATCTACACATATTTTCCTCTGTATAAAAGAACTTCATTTCACAAATTCATTTTATGCGAGAATATTGGAACAGATCAGAGTATATTGTTTTTCAGAGTCTGAGAGCGTCAAATTGGTCAAACTACTCGAAGTACTTTATCTAGTCTCCTCCAAGGTTTTGGGTGGGATAGCTGAAAAATACGGTGACAACAGGGTCATCAGACTGCTATTTGTTAAGTTTGAATGGGTAACCAAAAAGCCTATCTTCGGCTGCCAAATGTGTGGTCAATGTATCCTCCATGAAACGGGAATGTCTTGCCCCATGGGCTGTCCAAAGGAAATACGAAACGGACCTTGTGGAGGAGTCAGAACTGATGGTTCATGTGAGCTTGACCCCAAAATGACATGCGTATGGGTTACTGCCTGGGAAAACTCCAATAAAATGCGTGTTTTTTCACATGAAATAGAAATCATTCAAAAACCGCTGGATCGTCGGCTTAAAGGCAGCTCCGCCTGGATTAATCAATCACGTTGATAACTTATGAATATGATTTCTCAACTTCATAGAACCCTGGATTCCGGCTCTTTTGCAGTAACAGCAGAACTTACGCTACCCGATTCTTCAGAAAAAGATGAATTAGTAGAAACAGCTTTAAAACTATCACCCTATTGCGACGCTTTAAATGTGACTGATGCAACCAGTGCCATTCCTCACTTCTCAAGCCTCGCAGCAGCATATATTCTCTTAGATAACGATATTGAACCTGTCATGCAGATCTCGGCCAGAGATCGAAATCGAATAGCTATACAAGGGGATGTGTTGGGGGCTCATTCTTTGGGTATTCGTAATATTTTTTGTATTACTGGAGATGGAGTGACAGCCGGGGATCACCCCGATGCCAAACCGGTCTTCGATCTAGATTCCATAAGCATGCTGGCTGCGTTAAATAACATGGACAAGACTGGCAGTTTCATGAGCGGGAGAAAAATCACCCCTAACCCGAGATTATTTCTTGGGGCTGCAGCGAACCCATTTGCGCCTCCTCACAGCTATAGGCCTCACAGAACTATCAAAAAATGGAAGGCTGGAGCATCTTTCTTCCAAACACAATTTTGTTTTGACATAGGAGTAATGAAGCGTTTCTCAGAAAAATTAGTTGAACTTAGCGACGGAAACCCACCCCCTGTGTTGGTAGGTCTCGGCCCATTGAAATCCTCAAAGATGGCGAAATGGCTCAGAGATAATATTGCCGGAGTTTCCATTCCTGACCGGATTATTGAACGCATGGACCATTATCCTGAAAAAGAACAAGCCCAAATTGGCTTGGAGATTTCTAAAGAGGCAATAGATGACCTCAAATCTATTCAAGGGGTTGCAGGTGTTCATATCATGGCCTACAGGTGGGAAGAAGCAGTAAAGGAGCTCGTAGAAGACAGCGGATTGTCCAAGACTAACAGACTTTAATAGCATTTCCATTCCGATAATCCCATAGTTACACCAAAATCCTATTGTTGGTTACTATCTATTACCTTTTATCGTAATATGGCCCAAATCAATTAATTTCAGTTATATGGAGGTCATAATGTCCTACTTTCTAAACACTTATCGCACACCAAATCCAGGGAAAGAAGCAGAAGTTATTGAAGGGGTACAAAAATCCATGGAGTCTCTAGGGGTCCCTGGACTGGTCAGCGTCACTATCTCTCCTCCCAATGCTCATCTGGAGTCCACGAAAGTCACCGCCGTAGTTCCGCTACCTGATGCAAACGAAGTAGACGCCCTTATGGACGCCATATTCGGAAACAATATGGCCGCCCTAAAGGAAAGAAGTGAACTTTCTGGATTATCGAGACAGGAAAACATGTCTCTATCAAGAGTTAGGGCCACCAACATCGATGCCTTAAAAGAGTTCGATCCCAAGTACATCATGAGACGGTTCTTCCAGCCAAAGATGGGAAAGTTACAAGCTTTTATTGACTTAATGTCTGACTGGATGTCTGATGTGGACCTCAACTTTGCATATAACATTAGCACACCGGTTGGAGGGCAAATAACCAGTGTACGAATTACTCATATAACAGAAAGTTTTGCTCTAATGCAAGAACTTCACGACAATATAATTTCAGACAACCGACTGTCAGAACAACAAAGCCTGATAGAAAGACCTGGTGTTCATTCTTTGGGAAGAATTACCTACTCCAAACGTCCATAGCCAAATTAAACATGGAGGTCCCCGGTGGCATTACTTTTAACGCCTCTGGGGGTCTTTTAAAATAGCCCTCCATATTACGTAAACAGCTCGGAATAGTGCGTGTACCAGTCACTGTTAAATAAGTCGGTTGGATCCCAGCGTGATTTTTTCTCCAAAAATGCCCTAAATTGTGGGTAAGCAGTTTCTACTTGGTCTCTTCGAGCCCATCTGTGATAAGTCAGATAAAAGGACCCTCCCTCATTCAATGCACAGTCAATCAACATCTGAAACTGTTGCGCTGCCTTACGCTTTCCCTCAGAGGAATGTTCCACCAACAAATTGAATATTACACACGCGAAATCCTGTGAAGCCCACCTGAGGAACGTCTCATTCTCCTCTTCAATTAATCTAACGGTCCCGTAGACAAGATTCGCTTCTGTTTTTTCAAGTACTGTTTTGGCACTTCTCATAAAATCAACGAATTTTGATCTGGGTACATACAGCTCGGTTATTACAAGCGAGCGAGGTATAGGCCACCCTAATTTTTCGCTCAATAAAGTACCAGCTTCAGGTAAATATGGACTGAACTGGTGATCATCCGACCAATAACACTGTCCGTTAGTTTTCAGATAATGATTTAAATATTCGTTATAGGCCGTCTTTTTGTTCGTGTGAGCTAGTACGAATAGTTTCTTCCAGTCATCAATGGTTAATTCATTACGCTGCTTTGGACATTCGGATTCCTTGCAAGTTGGAATATATACGGAAAGGATTCCCTTAGACAAAAAGTCCTGAGATGTCTCGTCCGTCATATATTGAAAGTCTCCATAGCTGGCACCTTGCTCGGCATAATCTTCTAGAATAGGAATTACCTCGTCCAGGGAGTTTTCTGTGACCTTTCTCTTGAGTAGTTGTCTTTTCGTCAATTTAAGATTTATAGAATCAACAAACCCAAAGAGGCCATATCCACCAATGGCACATTGGAACAGATCAATGTTCTCTTCCCTACTACACTTCATCCTAGCCCCATCTGAAGTGGTAATGTAAAAAGACTCTATATCTTCAACGATTGGCTTTCGACCAAGTACTCGACTGTGAATATTCGAAGACAACGCCCCACCCAAGCTTAGATCATCAGCGCCAGTTTGCTTCTGAATGATAGATAAAGGTCGAGAGCTTCTGTACTGCTCACTACCCAACCAGCGAACTAATTCGGGCCATCTGGCGCCAGATTGAACTGTGACTATTTTAGATTTCTCATCCAATGGTCCTATGGCATTCAAGTTTTCAGAACTTAGTGAAACACCATTAGTAAGAAACTGCTGACCACCCATGGAATGAAGCGCTCCTGCGGGACAAATTGATTCTCCAGCAGACCTCGCCGCATTCAACAATGCTCTAACTTCTGTTGGAGAAGAAGGTCTTTCGATTCTTGCAACGGGGGTATGATTTAGTTGCGATTGCACATCATTTAATATGGTCATTTGATCTTCCAATAAAACGACTATTGATCCTGTCCTAGGTTATAACGGTCCAGGTGGTAAATTAATTGGGAATGGCACATTGGGGTGTTCTTTAACCAACTGGTTCCAAACTCGGTGTCCTATTTCTTCAGCCTGTTCAATGACCTTAGTTTCATCGATGTTTTCAATGGAAGAATTTTGCATAACCCATTCCCCATCAACCATGACATCTGTTACATCTGAAGAAATCCCATTATGAATAAACGATGAAACAATTCGGAGACTTGGTATCAGATGAGCTTTTCTGAAATCCATCATAAATAGATCGGCCTTCTTCCCTATTTCAAGTGATCCCAATTCATCAGCGATTCCTAGTGTTCTCGCGCCTCCCATCGTCCCCCACTCCAGTACATCCTCAGGTTGAGGATTCATTTCGTCATTTCTCCGAACCCTTTCATGAAAAAGAGCAGCTCTCATCACCTCCACCATATCTTCCGCCATGTTGTCGGACCCCATACCAAGTGAACACCCAGACGATAATAGCTCAGCCACAGGTGCCGCAGCCCCTCTGCGGGCCCCTATAGCTGAATTATGAGATATACCAGCGTTTTTTTGGCCCAGCAACGCTATTTCAGAGCTATTCACGTACCTGCAGTGAGCAGCAACCAGACGATTACTAAGAAATTCGTTTGCAAAAAGGTAATGAGTTGGCAAAACTCCTCTTATACGTTTAATAGTTTCAATCTCCTTGTAACTCTGAGATAAATGAATCGTATATCCGAGTTCATATTTCTCTGCCAAATCTCTTGAAGCCCTCAAAAGCTCTGGGGAAACGGTCTCTGGAGCATGAGGAGCAACAAAACCCTTGACTCTGCCGTTTGATTTCCCATGCCAGTCATTGATTAAGTCGGTTGCTTTCCCTATGGCCATGTCACGCTTATGAGATGAATATTCATATAACCCTTCTTGCAACTTTGAATCATCGATATCATTCATGTTCTCGCCGAGAAAAACGCGCAAGCCTGTCGAATCCAAAGTTTGAGCATATTCTGAAATATCATCTGATATCTCGAGCAAGGTAGTAGTGCCGCTTTTAATTGCCTCTATACAGGCTAGCCTCGCAAACACATTACGTTCATCTTGATCCAGCAACCCGCGACCTGTTGTTGGAAATTTTAAAGTTGTGGGAAAGCCAAAATCTTCTAAAATCCCTTTATCAGCTGTGGCCAAAAGATGTGTATGGCAATTGATCAGGCCGGGGAAAATCACTTTCCCTGCCCCTTCGATTCTAGTTGCAGAAGGATATTTTTCCTCAAGCAAGCCAGTTTCACCGATATCTTGAATAATTCCGTTCTGTGTGAGCATCGCTGATTTATACAGAATCAATCGGTTTAAATTTCCCGTAATAATAGTCGAATCTCTAATCAAATATTTCATAGCACGGCCTCCAAAACGATACCAATCATTGAGTGAAGATTTTCTTGGCATCTAAAAGGCTTACATGCCATATTAAATTTGGTCGTGAAACCTGAGAAGCAACTATACTTAAACGATCTACTCAGGAATATATTTCACTATATGGCGACCGATCAGGCCTGTAACCGGTTGGACAAAGTAGATCCCGCCTTCAGAATCCCCTGCAGCTCCATGGCAAGAAATATATTGTTCGTCCCCCCAACGAGCGATTCGACCCCCTTCAGACGACAAAACACTAAAATTACCCCCATTATGTTCAGGAACAAATCCTTGCCCAACTGAATCCTGCCATACCAAAGCTGGACCAATAAGGTCTGTAGCCCATTCAGACAAAAAATTTCCTGTTTGATCAAAGGCTTGTATCCTATCGTTTTCTCGGTCTGATACTAAGACCGTTCCATCAGAAGCTATAGAAACGCCATGCGGCAACATAAACTGTCCCTCTCCATTGCCAGGCTCTCCCCACGACAAAATATGGTTCCCCTGGGAATCAAACCGATGTACTCGACAATTAGCATATCCATCGGCGACAAACACGTCTCCTGATGGTGCTACTGCCACCCCGGCGGGCAAATTGAATGGTTCCCCAGCATGAGTTACATCTTTGAAACCGTCGGAAGTGAACACTGAGTTATCGGCACCAGTATCGGATCGGTAACCCTTTTCACCAATGGACAGCAACAGTTCACCCTCTGGCGTGTATTTCAGAACCTGCCCAGCATCTCTGTCAACTATCCATATGTTGTCTGCATGATCTGCGTATATAGCATGAGGAAATATAAAATCAGAATCCTTCCAGTGATCCAAGTAATTGCCTTCCTTGTCAAAAATGATCACCTTATTGGGGCCTCTGTTAAAACCATAAACCCTATCTCTCGAATCCACCGCCACCGCCGCCATAGGCGCTTCCCAACCAGATGGTAATTTTTCCCAATTGGAATCTACTGTAAATGATCTTTCGTCAGATCCAACCCTAACCATGTGAAATATCCTCCATCAAATCAACAAAAAATACTTGTATATCAGGCTTATTATTCCATTTTAAGGAAGTCAAAAGCTATATAGTGATTTCTATACGGGCAATTACGTGATTCCCAGTGTAATGCAATATTACCCATTTAACTGAGTGGCATTACAAAAGAAATATGCGTACTATTGGCCATACTTATGAGGGTGCGTCAAATTGCTTGGGATAAGTTTAACGTCAAGGGACAACTACAGACCTGAAAGGTGAGATTCATCTGCTCGGAAACATGTAATACGGTGCACACAGACTTCTGATTCACAAACATTTTGGAAGGGAGTGGAGAAAGTATGACTACGAGTCTTCTGTCCGAAGAAGAACTATTACTTAGGAACACTGTAAGAGAATTTTCAGATCAGGTTCTCGCACCTAGAGCCGCCAAACACGATGAGTTAGAAGAATTTCCTCATGACAATTTTAGAGATATCGCTGACTTAGGACTTTTAGGGCTGATGGTAAACGAAGAATATGGTGGTGCTGGCGGTACCACCAAACAAGTTGCCATAGTCTCCGAGGAAATAGCTCGAGGGTGCGCTGCAACTTCCCTAATTTACATAGTTCACTTAACTCTCTGTACACATTTCATAAGTCACTATGGTAACGAGTCCCAAAAAAACAAATATGTACCCGATCTTGTTTCCGGAAAGAAAATAGGCGCCTTTGCACTGACAGAGCCAGGAGCAGGAAGCGACGCTGCCGCAATTCAAACTACTGCTGTTCCAGCCAATGGCCACCTGGTCCTAAACGGAACCAAAACATATATAAGTAACTCACCAGATGCAGGCGTGATTGTAACCTTGGCAACGCACGATAGAAACCTAGGATACAAGGGAATTGATGCCATCATCGTCGACGGTGACTCTGATGGAAAAACCGTTAACAAACTTCAGGGAAAAATGGGAATCAGGGCGTCAACCGTTGGTGAAGTAGTTTTCAATAACTGCCACGTGCCGTCCACCAATCTGATCAATGAAGATAATCTTGGCTTTAGACAGACAATGGAAGTACTAAATGCCAGCAGAATTTCAATAGCAGCTCAAAGCGTGGGAATAGCCCAAGCATCGTTGGAGGCCGCAGTTGATTATGCGAAAAATAGATCAGCATTTGGCGGGCCCCTGTCAGACAAGCAGGCTATACAAAATATGATCGCTGATATTGCAACTGACACGGAAGCGGCTCGCCAGCTGGTAATGCATTCTGCGTCCCTAAAGGATGCAGGGCTTTCCTACCATACCGAAGCCTCCATGGCGAAACTTTTTGCATCGACAACGGCAATGAAGGCAGCCCACACTGCTTTGCAAATCCATGGCGGAGCTGGATATTTTTCCCCAATACCTGTCGAGAGATATTTTAGAGATGCCCGAGTAACAGAGATATATGAAGGTACATCCGAAATACAACGAATGGTAATCGCAAGAAACCTTTTAAAAAATTAATCCCAACAAGGTTCAACTTTGAAAAGCGTGACGACATGCAAAAACATCACGAGTGAGGTGGAGTAATATGAAACTAGGACTTTTTCTGATGCCGTCACATCCCCCTGAGAGGGCCCCGATAGACGCCCAAAACTGGGACCTTCATTGCCTCAAGCTTGCAGATAATTATGCGCTTGAGGAAGCATGGATAGGGGAACACTTTACTGCGCCTTGGGAACCAGTACCATCCCCGGACATCCTTATCGCGCAAGCATTAATGCAGACCAAAAACATAAAGCTTGGAACTGGTGCCCATCTACTTCCCTTTCATCATCCAGTAGAGTTGGCATCGAGAGTCGCCTATCTAGATCATCTAGCCCAAGGACGATATATGTTTGGAATAGGTTCGGGAGGCCTACAATCTGACCATGAATTATTCGGGATAGATATGGAAAATGGTGAGCATAGGGAGCGAACCAGAGAGTCTCTGGATATCATCCTGAACCTATGGGAGCACGTGGATGGTCCATTTAAATATGAAGGCAAATTTTGGCAGGTCAATATACCAGACCCAGAAGACTATGCATTCGCCAACCTGAGGACGCATATAACCCCGTTCCAGAAACCTCACCCGCCAATAGGAGTTGCTGGAGCAAGCCCCGGCTCCGACACCCTAAAACTTGTTGGGGAAAGAGGTTATATCCCCATGAGCTTGGGCCTAAACGAGGTATACGTTGCAAGTCACTGGGATGCTGTTGAGGAGGGGGCTAAATCTAAGGGCAGAACCCCACCTTCCAGAAGTGAATGGAGAATTGTAAGAGACATATGGGTGGCCGAAACTGATGAAGAAGCTAGAGAAGGCGCTTTAAATGGCATGCTTGGAAGGGCCTGGAGAGAATATCTACATCCACTGTTTTCTTTCGGAGCTTATCCTTTCGTTGAATATATGAAACATGACGAATCTATGCCTAACGAAGATGTCACCATTGAGTATATGCTGGACAATTTATGGATAGTTGGGTCACCAGACACCGTAACGGAGAAAATCCGCAACCTATACTCAGCAGTTGGAGGGTTTGGACATCTGCTCTGGCTCACGTTTGATCATTCAGAGGATAGCGAAAATTACGAAACCTCTATGAGACTTCTCGCTGAAAAGGTAATGCCGAGATTGAATGATCTCACTGGATGACACCTTTTATAGTATTCCTTTTTAATCGATTTCATAATATACGCATTTCCGAAAGAGTTAGGCCCTGACTTTATGGGGCTCTATTTCCGGAGTTTATTCACCGGTATATAGAAGGAATATTTGACCATGCAAAAAAATCAGCAGGGACCTCTGAGCGGAATTAAAGTTCTCGACTGGACCATGTGGCAGTTCGGCCCGGTTTCAACGATGATGCTCGCAGACCTGGGCGCGGAAGTTATAAAAATAGAATCCCTTGACGGGGATCATGGAAGACAGTTTGGGCAAGTTAGTGGAGTGGGAAGTGATGCATACGAAGGACTGTCATCAAATTATTTTGAGGTTTTAAACCGTCAAAAATTGGGAATGGCTATCAACCTAAAACATGAGAAGGGAAAAGAGATTGTCCAGGATCTCGTAAAACAATCAGACGTATTCGTACAGAACTTTAGACAAGGGGTAGCGGAAAGACTAGGACTTGGATGGGAAAAACTTAAGGAGATCAACCCTCAGCTTATATATGGGTCCGCAACAGGATATGGCCCCAGCGGAAATGATTCCAATAAGCCAGCCTTTGCTTTAACAGGGGAAGCCAGGTCAGGATCACTCTGGTGGGGCGGACCCGAAGATGAAACGCCTTATAACCTACATGGTGTCGCCGATCAAATTGCAGGCATTATGCTCAGCCATGGGATACTGGCCGGCCTTGTATATAAAGAGCGAACCAATATGGGGCAGAAAGTAGAAACTTCCCATCTTGGCAGCATGATGTGGCTGGGAATGATGAGGGATGGAATAGGACTCCTTGAAGGAAAAGAACTTAAAAGACAACACAGAAGCAACATGAATAATCCGTTATGGAACACCTATAAAACAAAAGATGCGAAGTGGATAGCTTTTTCCATGAGCCAAGGAGAACGATACTGGCCTATTTTTTGTGACGTGTTGGACAGACCTGAATTGAAGTCAGACTTGAACTTTTCTACATCTGATGCACGCCAGGACAACAAACACATTGTGATAGCGACCCTTGATGCAATTTTTGAAGAAAAGACCTTTGCTGAATGGGAAACTATTCTTAGAAACTCAGACCTCATTTGGGAGAGGGTCCAAGCAACATTGGATCTACCCAATGATCCTCAGGTTATAGAAAACAAATACTTAGTTCCTTTCGATCACCCAGTAATTGGCGAGTCGATGTGGCACCAGCTACCTCTAACGTTTGATAAAACACCAGTAGACACACAAAAAATGGCCCCTTCCCTAGGGGAAAATACTGAGGAAATATTGATTGAACGTCTAGATTATTCATGGGACGACATCTCATCACTGCAAGACGAAGGCGTTATTTTATAACTGAAATGAATGCACAATATAAATGGAGATATACATATGGCAAACACATTTGGAACCGGTGACTATCAATACGAACTTGTCGAAGGCTGGGGTCAGTGGCCTATTGACGGAGTTGCATCCGATATAGCAACCACGTCAAATGGAAATGTTTACGTCGCTGTTCGTACATCCTATGCAGGGCTATACACGACTGAAGGAGACAACCCAAATGCTGGAGTCATTCTTGTCTTTGACAAAGATGGGACCTTCCTAACCCAATGGGGTGAAGAATACTTTGCTACACCTCATGGATTATGGATTAGTCCTGAGGACGAAATATTCCATGCCGACTCGGGGAATCACACCGTGACACGCTTTAACTCTGACGGAGAATTGTTGATGTCAATAGGTGTTAAGGACGAACTCGGACCACAGGGAGAGCCTTTCAGGTCCCCTACACGCGCCGTTCAGTCAGCTAGCGGTGAAATATTTGTCTCAGACGGATACTGGCAAAACAGAGTTCACAAATTTACCAATAATGGTGACCTCATATGCTCATGGGGAGAAGGGGAACCAGTATTTAACCAGGAAGCCTGGAATCTGTATAAGAAGGAAGACAACCCAAATGCAACTGGAAATCCCGGAACGGGACCAGGAGAATTTAATCTACCTCATGATGTAACTGTGGATTCAAATAACAACGTTTACATTATGGATCGAGAAAATAATCGATGCCAAATTTTTGATGCTGATGGCAATTTTATAAATCAGTGGCTAGATGTTAGAGGTCCTAATGACGCTGTTATAGACGACGACGAAATGATGCACATTGCGGAGGGAGTAGGTTCTGTTTTAATAACTACCTTGGAAGGAGAGGTTGTTGGACGCTGGGGAAGCCGAGGCGAAGACGCTGGAAACTTTAGAGGTTTCCCGCACGGTATCTGGATAGACACCCAGGGAGATATCTACATATCAGAGGTAGGAACCACAAAAGGATTACAAAAATTCGCAAGAATTTAGCCACCTATCAAAAACTCCATGTTTAACAATTAAACATGGAGTTTTTGCTCTTTTAACTAGGCAATAGATGGAGAACGTTTGGGCAACCGGCTGTCGGCAAGCTTACACACTATCTAGCTATGCCAAAGGCTACGGCTTTTACCTCGTTATTGTCATCGGATCTCATTCTCTCGGCTAATCTCATAATTAAAGATCCCAATGCTGTCTCAGCCCAAAGCCACTCATGCAATTGAGTGATGGACAATTCTGGGTCTTCAGACATTTTCGACTCAAAGTAATATGCCTTAAGGTCATCGACGCAATATCTTATAAAGTGGGCGACGCTAAATTGATTGGGACGGATAGGAGTATCAGACTCCTCATTCTCCGTAAAATCTTCTAGGAACTTAATCACCAATTTGAAATCTGTTTGAGAGATTGTACTCACACCAACTGCCGTTCTCCCATGGTTTTGTTGAACCCATCGCTCATAAAAAGGTCTCCTTAAGTCAACCTCTTGACCAGGATCAGAAACTACAGGGGATTCCTCTCTAGCTACCCCAGACCCCTGGGAAAATAATTCAGGCGCAATATCGGGGGAAAAACTCTCCAGTACCGGTCCCTCTTGTCTATCCAATAAATCAAAAGTTGTCCTTAAAATCTCGTGCTGGAATTCAGGATCATTCGGCCTTCCTAAAGTATTCCCAAAATTAAAAGGAACTGACAGCATGCGAGGAGGCTTAACCCTCTTTGCATGCTCTTCAATTAAAACAAGTCCAGTTGTTACGAGCCCCATATCCTCATAAACCCTAGCAAGCACGCTCACGGCGTTTGAGCAGGCCGGTCAAGTAGGCACAAGTAGAACTACATCAACCTCCTCAGATAATAATTTAGTCGCAACTTCTGGGCCAGAGTCTTCCATGAGACCCGTCACATCGTTAATCGCGCCCATATAAGAATAATAATTATTAGATAATTCTCCTATGTAACCACTTTGTACTAATTCTTCCAGTCGATCCACAGGAAAAGATATGTTGATATCCCTGTACGAGGTGGTTCTATCGAATCCAATGCTAGTATGACTTTGAATAATATCGGCTGGGTCAGAATCTCGGGGAATAATTCGATACGACGTATCCCCACCCTTCAAACTCCTGAAAGGAGCATCCTTTCTTAGGTGAATCCCGGAAGTCGTCACCATCGCCACTTTAGATTCTGAAAGTGGCTTCCCCATAGTAGTCCAAGGGGTGTCGTCGTTGTCTGGGCAAGGCCAATTCAACAACATTTTCCTCTGTGCCTCGCTCAACGCTTCTAGTCTTGGCATCCCCTCATACTCCTGCTGATATTTCTATTTGGTACTTAGTCTAATACAGGCATCGTAAGGGAAAATTTTAGCACTAAAAGTGAAGAGTCACTGAATTAACAGCCCTGTCCCAACTTTGTAAAGTAATGCCCATTCCCTTGTCGGTTGAACCTCTGACTTTGATCAAATTTGCCTTGTGATCTTGACGTCAATGAGCACGCAACCTATTCTCTTGCACTACACGACAAAGTAACTAAGGGGGAATTATGGAATTCGGTTCCTTTATGGAATTCCATGCAAGAGAGGGTCGCAGTCAAAATGCCGACTTTCAGGAAGCATTTAATCACATAGATATAGCAGAAAAGCTTGGTCTGGATACGGTTTGGTTAGCCGAAAGCCACTTCAATCCTTCAAGATCCGTTTTGTCCGCCCCACTAATAGTAGCTGCCGCCATTTCTGGTAAAACAGAGAGGATCAATATTGGTACTGCCGTACAGGTACTCCCACTTGGTAATCCCCTTAGAATAGCGGAGGAAGTGGCTACTCTGGACCATCTAAGTGAAGGAAGATTTCAATTCGGAATCGGTAGGAGTGGGTTGCCTGGAGCATACGAGGGTTACAACATTTCTTACGGAGAGAGCAGAGAAAGATTCTTTGAATCTCTCGAAATAATTCAGGAGGCCTTCACGAAAGATAGGTTTTCATATTCCGGCAAATTTCACCAATATGAAGATGTTTGCCTTACGCCGAAGCCATTTCAAAAGCCGCATCCCCCGATGAGAGTGGCTGCCACAACCTCCGAAACGTTTCCTCTACTAGGTGAAATGGGCATGCCCATTTTCGTTGGAGTTAGAGGCCTAACTCTTGCCGATGTATCAGCTCAGGTAAAAACTTATCGTGAAGCATTAGCCAGAAATGGACATAGCAATGGAAGCGTGTCATTACGGGTACCAGTTCATGTGGCAGAGTCCACAAAAAAAGCGTTAGAAAATTCTGAAACCAGTTTCATGAAGCAATTTCATCGATTAGGCTCACAACTTGGGTCATCCGTGGGAAAAGAAACCGCGGATTCAGGAACGGAAAGATCTGAGAGGAGTAGTCGGCTTGCAGAAATTCGCTGGGAAACTATTCAGGGGGAAAAAGTTGCGGTTGGAGACCCAGAGAAAGTTGCAGATCAACTAAGTAGAATGATTGAAGAACTTGGCCTAGACAGTATCGCAGCGGAATTCAATGCGGGCGAAGACCTACCAGAATCTATAGTAGAGGAATCATTACGACTATTCTGCACAAAGGTAAAGCCAAGATTATCTCTCTGAAAACCCGATTAAACCCACATAACTTATAGAGGACTATACATATGGTTGATCAAACTATTGCCTCACTTAATGTCTTTGAGGCACTGCACTCGACTCCAGCACGGAGATATCTTTCCAAAAAGGAGATCCCGAACGAGATAATTTGGGAACTTTTAGATGCCGCTATCAGAGCTCCTTCGGGCGGAAATAGCCAAGGATGGAACTGGATAATATTAAAGGATCAGGAGAAGAAAAATCAGATATCTGAATGGTATCGAGAAGGTTGGCATCTCGCTTATGGAAAGCGTCGTCAGGCCATAATGGATCGATCCGATTCTTCAGACACTTTAGGCCCGAGGAATTATTTGAGCGCTGAATATCTGGCGAATCACATACAAGACGCACCTATCTGGATTATTGGGACGCTTCGTAATACGAGTGATTCGAGGAATCCTAGAACAGGTTCCTCAATTTATGGTGCAGTTCAAAATTTAATGCTGGCTGCAAGGGCATATGGCATTGGGTCCACTTTGACTACACTGTATGCGGGGCATGAAGAAGATGTAAAGAATCTACTCGGTATACCTGATGATGCCACCACGATGGCTCTGATACCACTAGGTTATCCAGATAAGGGTAAATGGTCACAGCCAAAAAGACAGGCGGTAGAGGAAGTAACTTATTGGGATTCCTGGGGAAACGTCAACGAAAGATAATTATCGTCACTGACATGCGAAGGCAATCAAATATGAATTTGATTGCCTTCTAATTTCCATAAGTGTCCACCGATTTTTCAGACTTTAAAAGCAGCTATTCTATCCCTGTCACTCTCCGTGAAATATTGCTCAAGTAATGAGGTAACTCTATTTAATGTTTGATTTGGATTTTCATTTGATGTGTCAACTTTAATAACAGGTCCGATTGAAGATTTCTCAACCAATCTTTCGTATTCAGAAAGAACTTCGGGAATATCAGCCTGAGTCAAAGGGCTATTCGAATGTGCCGGATGATTTGATAGCTCTTTCATTCGCTCTGAAATTATTTCGGGGGCAGCTGTCATATGAACAATAATTATCGGATCGGAAGTGATTTGCTTTATCCGATTCTCAACTTGGTCAAACACTTTTTCCCTATCAAATTGATCACCAGGTAGTCCATAGTGGAAGTAACGTCGAGCATAAATTGATTCCTCTATATGGAACCCTACAGTGAGATCATCCTCCTGAGCATAATGGTGAATGTGATAATACATTCCATATCGGTGGTACATCTCTTTTAGCTTTGGCGAGAGAGCTAAAACCTGCTCCTGCTCTTCAAGCGTTGTGTCATCAGGATGTCCTGACGTATGCGGAAGTTTGGAATGGTCGTGTATGAGGTCCATATAAAATGGATCCCCCATAGTCTCTTTTTTCCAGTCCGAGAGCAGATTAGCCAACGTCGTTGTACCTACATACTCAATCCCCGCTAAAATAATTTTCATAATTCATACTCCCTTTTGTATGTTCATACCTACTCAAAATGCCGTCGTTGATTCTACTTTAAAACCCTCTCAACACAACCTCTAGTAGAAGATAATAGCAAGCCTGTATATAGCTAGGAATCTGATACAATTTTTGTATCTCAGCCACTTACACGGAGTCCAATATGTCCGACAGCACCTCTGCCATTGATATAGAAAAACTGACATCTCTCTGTAAAAGGAGGGGCTTTATTTTTCAGAGCAGTGAGATTTATGGTGGCTTGGCAAGTACCTGGGATTATGGTCCTCTTGGAGCAGAACTTAAAAGGAACGTGAAAGACTCGTGGTGGAAAGCCATGGTCTGGGAACGAGATGACGTTGTCGGCCTAGACGCTGCCATACTCATGCATCCTGACGCCTGGCGAGCCAGTGGCCACCTAGAAAACTTCACAGATCCTTTAGTTGAATGTTTGCAATGCAACAAAAGGTTCAGAGAAGATCATATTGACTCAGTAACATGCCCCGAATGTGGTGGAGAATTATCAGATCCAAGGCTTTTTCACATGATGTTCAAGACCCACATGGGGCCAGTTGAAGAAGAAGCCGCGATAGTCTATTTCAGACCCGAAACAGCTCAGGGGATTTTCGTAAATTTTAGCAATATTCTCACTTCTACAAGGAAGAAATTACCCTTTGGTGTGGCCCAAATAGGCAAGTCATTTCGGAATGAGATAACCACCGGAAATTTTATCTTCAGAACAAGAGAATTTGAAATGATGGAGATTGAATACTTCGTCATGCCGGGAGAAGATGAACCAGTTCATGAACAATGGATGCAGGATTGCATGAACTGGTATACCGATATTGGGGTTACACCTGAAAATCTCAGATTAAGAAAACATGAAGATGAAGAACTCTCACATTACGCTAAAGCAACATACGATATTGAGTATAAATTCCCGTGGGGATGGGGAGAAATCCAAGGGATAGCCAATAGAACAGATTTTGATCTTAAAGCTCATATGACAATGAGCGGAGAAAAATTGACATATTTTGATGAAGCCTCTGGCCAACATGTAATACCCTACGTCATAGAGCCTTCGCTCGGAGTAGATAGAGCTGTTATGACCCTTTTGGTCGATGCCTATACTGAAGAAGAGACAACTGCAGCATCCGGTAAAACGGAAACCAGAGTACTACTTAAATTGGATCCCTCCATTGCACCGATAAAAGTCGCCGTTTTGCCCTTGAGCCGAAATGAAAAACTTGTTCCACTCGCTAAGTCGGTTTACGACAATATTCGAAAAAGCCGCCTAATTGGAGGAAATGTCCAATTTGACGATGCTCAAAGTATTGGACGCAGATACCGAAGACAGGATGAGATTGGTACCCCGTTATGTGTGACCGTTGACTTTGATTCATTAGATGATGATTGTGTCACAATCAGAGAACGAGACTCTATGAATCAAAAGAGAGTCTCGATTGCAAACTTGGCAGGGGAGATTTCTAGTCTATTGATTGGCAACTGAGGAGAATACGAGTAGATGCTAATCGTACACACAGCCGATGTACATATTGGGGTCGAAAATTATGGTCGTCCCGATCCAGTAACGAAAACATCAAGTCGGCTCCAAGATTTTTTGAACACCTTGGATGAAGTTGTCGACTATTCTATTTCTCATCAGGCTGACATAGTTCTATTCTGTGGTGACGCGTACAAAAGTCGCAACCCTAGCCAGACACATCAAAGAGAATTTGCTGCCCGTATATCACGACTAGCCACTAATGATATCCAGGTGTTTCTTTTAGCTGGCAATCACGATGCTCCTAATATTCCTGGTCCGGCCACTGCGCTCGATATATTTCCAACCTTGGGGGTGGGAAATGTTCACACTGGAGATACCCTTAAAACACACTTGGTAGAAACGCGAAGCGGACCTCTACAGATCGTGTCAGTTCCCTGGATAAGAAAGGGACAATTCATGTCATCACTGGGAATCGGGGAAAACGACCCCTCCAAATTAAATGAATCGATAGAAACTCTTCTGACCCAGGCAATTCAGAGTAATGCAGAAGCCTTGGACCCATCGATACCGGCCGTTTTAGCAGGCCACCTCTCTGTAGATTCCGCCAAAACCAGTTCAGAGATATCAATGATGTTGGGAAAAGATTACTTACTTCTGAAAAGCTCCATAGCACTGCCACAATTTGACTACGTAGCGTTGGGACACATACACAGACATCAGGAACTAAATATTACCCCTCGCGTTGTGTATCCTGGAAGTCTACAAAGGATTGATTTTGGAGAGGAAAAAGACACAAAGGGATTCTGTGTAATAGATTTAGATCCAAGTGAATCACCCGGCAAAAGAGAACAGTCATATAAATTCGTAGAGGTTAACGCCAGAAAGTTCTTAACTATAAAATCAACCATAACCGATAGCGACTCAAACCCTACACAAACCGTTATTAATGAAATTACTAATTACGATGTACGCGAAGCCATAGTTCAGGTTTTGATCGACACACCAGCGTCAAAATACCAAGAGATCGATGAAAGATTAATAAGAACTTCTCTAGAAGAAAGTCACCTTGTCGCAACTATTAGAAAAAACTTGATAAGCGAGTCAAGAAATCGTTTGGGAAAGAATTTTTCCGAAAAAATAGAACCCTTAGAAGCTTTAGAAACCTACCTAACAGAAAGAGGGGTTACGGGTGAAAAAAGAGAAATCCTACTTAATAAGGGTAAATTATTAATATCCGAACACTCCCAATCAAATACGCTCTAACCACGGGGCCTAATACTTATTCAATGATGCGTATTTTTAATTACTTCCATACATATGGTTTGCTACTTGCAACCACTCTTTTTTTCCTCTGTGTTGCTTGCCAGTCTCAACTTGTAAATCCAAAAGCTCCCTATTTTTCAATCACCACATACGAAACCAAATTTTACAAAGAAGGGACTACATTTAACCTCGACGACAACTCTAAGAAACCACTGATCCTAAACTTTTGGTTCCCTTCATGTCCGCCCTGTGTCAAAGAAATGCCAGACATAGATTCGGTTTATCGACTATACAGAGATAAAGTGGACATAGTCGGTATTCAACTGATTGGGCTAGATTCTGTGTCTGATGGAAGTGATTTTGTAACGGAGTCAGCTATAAGCTACGCTGTGGGCCCTGACAATGACGGTTCCATAGCGGTTGACTATGGTGTAACTGGATTCCCAACCACAGTATTCATTGACTCAGAAAGAAACATATACAAGAGTTGGCAGGGAGAAATAAAAGCAGAACAATTGAGGAAAATTATAGATACTCTACTAAAGATTGAGAAACCTTAATTTGGACTTGGCATCGTGGTTTCATATAGCGGTGAGATGGGCACATTTTGTATCTGCTTCCGCCTGGATTGGGGGAGGCATATTCTGGCTTGTAGTACTGAGACCCGCTGTGAAAAAAAATGGTGTCAGTGACTCTAGAATCAACAAAAATGTATCCGCAGAGTTCCGAACATTAGTAGACACATGTCTGTTCGTCTTGCTAGCAACTGGGGCTGTGATGACATTTGAGCGACTAACTCCGGGGACATTAGGGGTGAACTATCTAATAGTACTTGGAATTAAGCTATCACTGGTCACTGTCATGTTTTATCTAATAAGGGCCAAAAGGCACACAGCATGGAATTACAGATCAATCCAAAATTTTCCCAGAAACCCTAAGCGAAACATATTGCGACTACTAGCTGGTTATAACCTGGTTATCGTTTTAGGTTTAATAGTTTATCTACTTTCAAGCGTGCTGCGGTCTATGTATGAAGTTACTGTTGGATAATGAAGTGAATGAAACCGGATGGTTATAAGGCGATGAATAAGGAAATTTTAGAAATATTGGCTTGCCCCGACTGTAAGGGAGATCTAAGAATTGAATCCGATGAAGAAGGTGCAGCAGAAATAGTTAATGGACGACTAATATGCGACACGTGCGGTCTCTTTTTCCCTGTAAAGGATGGAATCCCAAATTTTCTTAGTCCCGACTCGGGAGGCGCGTAGGGATAGTCGACAACTCTCATACTATTAGCGCCAAAGGTTTTTCAGCCGCTGGTAGCCGTTCATAAAAATCCCTCAATTCAATATGGGAATATGGATGTACCAACGAAGAGTCAATTTCCAGTAAAGGAGCAAGAGCAAAGCCACGTTCGTGAAGACGTGGATGAGGAATTCTAAGATGTGGTGCTTCTAGTCTCAGATCACCCCATAGAAGAATATCTAAGTCTATTAGACGAGGGGAATTTACAAATGCCCTGCTTCGCCCCAACTGATTTTCAATCAATAAAAGAGAATGCAACAACTCGAATGGACTTAAAGTAGTGCCAATTTTGCAGGCCGCATTAAAAAAATTGGGCTGACTTGTAAATCCAGCAGCCGAGGACACGTAAACGCTCGAAGGAACCAGAAAATCTGATATTTCTGCAATAGCTGAGATAGCCGATTTCAAATTTTTAACAGGGTCTCCAATATTAGAACCCAGACCAATATATACATCTCCATTTAGACCCATGACAGTTAGTGACTCCAACCTCTCACAACCGCATCCGCCATAGTAGCAACCCGTGACATTTCTTTAACATCATGAACACGTATAACATCAGCTCCATTTGCTATCGACAAGGCTACAGTTGCTGCGGTCCCCTCAAGTCTCTGATCTACAGGAAGGTCTAAAACTGTCCCGATAGTAGATTTTCTGGAGGTTCCAATTAGAATCGGGTAACCCAATCGTTTAAATTCACCTAGCCGCCTAATGATCTCCAGGTTCTGCTCGGAATTCTTTGCAAATCCTATTCCTGGGTCAATAATGATCTTAGTAGGATCTACTCCACACTTAATCGCCTTTGCAACAGTACCCTCTAGGTCGGATATCACGTCAGATACAACGTCTTCATACCTAGGATCACCTGTGTTGTGCATCAGTACAATATATGCACCAGATTCTGCGACGAGAGAAGACATAGAAGGATCCTTCTTTAATCCCCATATATCATTAACGATTGTCGCCCCTTCTGAGAGAGCTACAGTAGCTACCGATGATCTGTAAGTATCGATACTAATGGGCACATCAACTTCGGATACTAGCAACCTTACAACAGGAAGTATCCTACATATTTCCTCTTCCTCAGATACCACATCGACAGTTCCGTACATAGACGACGGCCTCGTAGACATACCTCCGACGTCAAGAATATCCGCCCCCTCTTTTACAAATTCAATACCTTTTTCCACCGCGTGACGTACATCTAATCCTGTGCCATCACCAGAAAAAGAGTCCGGAGTTGTATTCAATATACCCATGACATAGGTTTTATCACCCCACAACAAAATAGATTCTCCCTGTCACACATACTTAACGACTTCTTTAAACTCATGCCACATGGGATATAGATTCCTTGTAACACTTCCCTATTATCTGATATTTTTGATGGGATGTGACGCAAAATTTTGGAGAATTTTAATGACATCTCAAGGACCAACTGAACAGAAAAGAGATGAACTGTTGCAACTCCGAGAAAAAAGCCTTCAAGGAGGAGGGACTCGAAGGATTGAAGCACAACACAGCCGCGGAAAGCTTACGGCAAGAGAACGCTTAGATCTTCTCCTTGACCCAGGGTCCTTCGAAGAGCTTGATCCTTTTGTAATCCATCGCTCCACGAATTTCGGTCTCGACAAGCAACAATACCTTGGTGACGCTGTTGTCACCGGGTACGGTAAGGTAAACGGAAGACTTACATTCGTATACTCTCAAGATTTCACGGTTTTTGGGGGCTCCCTCTCTGAAGTAGTTGCCAATAAGATATGTAAAGTCATGGATATGGCCATGGAAAACGGGGCACCCATCGTAGGTCTTATCGACTCAGGGGGAGCACGAATCCAGGAAGGAATTGACAGCCTCGCGGGGTACGGCGACATATTCAACCGAAACGTACTAGCTTCAGGGGTCATTCCTCAAATATCAGTCATGCTCGGTCCTGCGGCTGGTGGCGCAACCTACTCCCCTGCCCTAACAGATTTCATATTTATGGTAAAAGGCGTAGGCCAGATGTATATAACTGGCCCTGATGTCATAAAGTCGGTTACTGGTGAAGAAGTCTCTCACGAACAACTCGGAGGAGCGGAAGCTCATACAGCGAAAAGTGGAGTTGCCCATTTTCTGGATGACAATGAAAACAATTGCATCTTACGAGTAAGGGAACTTCTTAGTTTCCTACCTCAAAACAACATGGAAAACCCCCTTCCCATAGTCTCCACAGACGATCCTGAAAGGGATGATGAGTCACTTAATACCATTATTCCAGATAATTCCAACCACCCTTACAACATGCTAGATGTAATTGAAGCCGTGGTGGACTCAAAAAACTTTATGCAAGTTCATCAGAATTTTGCAGGAAACGTTCTTGTAGGGTTTTCAAGAATGAATGGAAACACTGTTGGAATAGTGGCTCAGCAGCCGAATCAATTTGCCGGAGTTTTGGATATAGATGCTTCCGTAAAAGCCGCACGCTTTGTCAGATTTTGTGACGCTTTTAACATACCAATCATAACCTTTATAGATGTGCCAGGATTCCTACCTGGCACATCCCAAGAACATGGCGGAATAATAAGACACGGTGCAAAATTAATATTTGCTTATGCGGAAGCTACCGTGCCGAAGATAAGCGTTCTCACCCGTAAAGCATACGGAGGCGCATACATCGTAATGAGTAGCAAAAGTCTGCGAGGTGACGTGAATTACTCATGGCCAACGGGGCAGGTAGCAGTAATGGGTGCGGAGGGTGCAGTTAACATTATCCACAGGTCCATTCTCAAGGATTCCGAAGATGCTGAGGAAAAACGAAAAGAATTAGTCAATGAATATGAGAATAGCCTCATGAATCCATATATCGCTGCTAGTAGAGGATACATCGATGACGTTATAGAGCCTTCCAAAACTAGGAGAAAAATAATAAGAGCTCTACAGATGTTAGAAAACAAAAGAGAAACTCTACCCCCCAAAAAGCACGGGAGCATACCTCTTTGAGACATTCAAGAACACCACCGTCTACACGAAGCTCAGATCGCAAACCAAAACAAGCTCAAATCGCCGCCATAGTCGCTGCCGTAAATGCATACCTGGGCGACGAAACCAAACCACAATTTAAAACTTCTCTTTCTCTCCCCCCTTGGAAAGTATCCCTAAAGGGGTCTTTACCTCTGGCATACACAAGAAAGTCGATGGGCTGGAACAGGACATCAACATATAACTTTTAACTGGATCATGAAATGACTCAAAGCCCCATAAAAATAACAGACACTACTTTCAGAGACGGACATCAAAGCTTGCTTGCCACCCGACTAAGAATGGAAGATATGGAGCCAATGGCCGCTGCGATGGACCAAATAGGCTTTCATTCCATGGAGGTTTGGGGAGGGGCAACTTTTGACACAGCAACTCGTTTTCTTGGCGAAGATCCCTGGGATCGCCTCAGAAAATTCAAAGAGTTGATGCCCAACACACCACTTTCCATGCTTCTAAGAGGCCAATCTTTAGTCGGTTACAGAACTTACGCTGACGATGTGGTCCAAGAGTTCGTGGAGAGATCATCAGAAAATGGCATTGACGTTTTCAGGGTGTTTGATGCTTTGAATGACGAATGGAATCTCAGCAAAGCTGCTGAGTCTGTTAAGAAGACTGGAAAACATCTTCAGATGACCCTTTGCTACTCAGTCACTGAATCCGGAAAAATGGGTGGCCCTATCTACAGCTTGGACTACTATCTTTCCAAAGCTGAGTTGTTTGAATCCATGGGAGCCGACAGTATATGCATCAAAGATATGGCAGGACTACTAGCGCCATATGATGCCTATAATCTTGTAAAGGGCCTCAAAAGCAAAATCTCCGTACCGCTTCAGTTACACTCACACTATACGAGCGGAATGGCGTCAATGAGTGTCTTAAAGGCTATAGAAGCTGGTATAGACGTGGTTGATACATCTCTTGCTCCCTTGGCCTTACGTACCTCTCAACCTGCAGTCGAACCTCTGGTTGTTACCCTCAGCGGCACTCCATATGACCCTAAGCTGGACTTAGAACAACTTCTTCAATTGGGAGATCAACTCGAATCGATCCTTCCGAAGTACCGACACCATTTGGAAAGCCCAAAGGCAGCTGTTATCGATGCAAAGGTCCTAAGCCACCAGATACCCGGTGGGATGGCTAGCAATTTACTGTCACAGCTTAGGGAAGCAGACGCCATAGACAAATTGGATGAAGTTCTGGAAGAAATCCCCAGAACAAGAAAAGACCTTGGATATCCGCCATTAGTAACTCCAATGAGCCAAATGATCGGCTCTCAGTCCGTTAGCAATGTACTATTCGGAAAGTACGAGATGATCTCTGGACAGGTCAAAGAATATGTTTACGGAATGTATGGTAGGCCTCCTTCAGTTATTGATCCTGAAATAGCTAAAACGGTTCTGAAGGATTATAAGAAAGGGAGCCCTGTTATTCATGAGCGCCCCGCAAACCTATTAGACCCTGAAATGGAAAAAGCAAAGTCGGAGATTGCTGACATCACAGATAATATAGATGATGTATTAATATATGCCCTCTACCCAACCACTGGTTTAAAATTCCTCAGGATCAAACACGGACTCGACCAGATGCCTGAAGAAATGAAACCCGGATTTGATTCTGAACCTGTAGCCATAATTCCCCAACCTAGAGATCAATACCCTCCAAAAAGTCAATTGACAAAAACTTTTAATGTTTTTGTAGAAAATGAATATTTCAAAGTTGAAGTTGATCCAGCAGATGTGCCCCCTGGTCAAATAGTCCCTATGGTTAATCAGTCGGAAGGAATTAACCAGGAGAAAATTGCACCAGATTTCAAGGAGCCAAGTTCTAAAGATTCAGTTACAAACAATGGAGAATCTCTTGTGTCCCCCATGCCCGGAATTTTGTTGAGGTATTTAGTTGAGGAAGGGGACGAAGTTAAAGTTGGAGAACCTGTCGCAATTCTTGAAGCGATGAAAATGGAAAATACTCTACCGTCACCCGCCACAGGCACCGTCCAGAAACTGCAGGTCACAGAAGGTGCAACTGTTGTAAAGGGTGATGTACTAATTGTTCTGTCCTAGCAGCTCTAATCAGTAATCATGCATTCCCAGTATTCACTCTTACCTATCCGCTAGTGTATGTTATTGATAGTTATTGAATAACAACGTTTCAGTAATAAGTTAATCCAAGGAAAGGGGAAATATGAGAAGCAAGGTAACAATTGTTGGTGCTGGGAATGTGGGAGCGACAGCAGCCCAAAGAATTTTTGATCGCGGCTATGCAGATGTTGTGTTAGTTGACATAGTGGATGGATTGCCTCAGGGAAAAGCTCTCGACATGCTTGAATCAGGCCCAATTCTAGGTTCCGATGCTCAAATATTGGGGACGAATACATACGAAGAAACTGCTGATTCGGATGTCGTAGTAGTAACATCAGGGATAGCAAGAAAACCGGGAATGAGTAGGGATGATTTACTTCTAACCAATCAGAAAATTGTATCAAGCGTCGTTTCGGAGACCTCTAAGTATTCTCCCGATAGCGTTCACGTCATAGTTACTAATCCTCTGGACGCAATGGCGCAGCAGGCACTCAAAGTCAGTGGGTTCCCTTCTGAAAGGGTTGTAGGCATGGCAGGAATATTGGACACCGCCCGGTATAGAAGTTTTCTTGCACAAGAACTTAACGTGTCTGTGGATTCTGTCTCTGCTTACGTCCTAGGTGGCCACGGAGACACTATGGTGCCAGTAGTAGAGAGTACCAACGTAGCAGGAACTCCGGTTAGTCAATTAATTGAGCCTGAAAGACTCGAAGAGATAGTACAAAGAGCACGTGATGGAGGTGCAGAAATAGTCAACTTGCTCAAAACCGGTAGCGCATACTATGCGCCCTCCGCATCAATTGTACAGATGGTGGAAGCAATACTTTTTGATAAAAAAGAAATACTCCCATGTACAGCGTATCTGCAAGGCCATTACGGAATAAACAATTTATATGTCGGAGTTCCCGTGAAACTAGGATCTGGTGGAGCCGAGGAAATTGTGGAGCTTAAACTCAACGAAGAAGAGCATAGTGAATTGAAACGATCCGCAGAAGCTGTTCAAGAACTAATAGATGTTATGGCTCAGGCTGAATAGTCTTAGTAGAATGTAAGGACTATATCTCCAACGTCCTTACATTCTCCTACATCAATATTTTCCCTAGAATATAGTTGAATAACCGGTCTGGGATAATAGCTTTTAAAAACATTGCATAATGGGCATCGACCCCAACCAAATATCTCAATTTGGGTGATTTAGATGCAATCACGTTACCAATAGTAACGGCAACTTTGTTTGCTTTGGCCGGCCGGCCAAAAGTATTTTGCCGATGTAGATACTTATCCTGATAAGACTTATAAGGAGACTCAGTCTCCTCTGAATGAATACCTTTTGTTTGATTGGTAACAAAGGCAGTATCAAAATAACCTGGTTCTATTATTGATACGGATATACCGAAAGGGGCAAGCTCTAATCGCAGGTTCTCAGACAACCCTTCAAGAGCAAATTTGCTTGCTGAATAAGCCCCATTGAATGGGAGGGGCATTCTACCTACAACTGAACTGATATTGATGATTTTACCTCTACAGCGTTTTCTCATTTCCGGAATAAATAACCTTGTTAATTCCATCAACCCAAAAACGTTTGTCTGAAACTGTTCCTGAATTTCTTGTGCCTCCAATAATTCCAAGGGTCCTCTCAATCCATAACCCGCATTATTCACAAGAACATCAATATGCCCCCAGTCTTCTAATATCAGATTCGCCGTGTTATTGACGCTATTAGAATCACTTACGTCCATCATATAGGGATGAATGTTGTGAGCCACGCTAGGCACCTGATGCACCGTCTCTTCTAATCGATCCATATTTCTAGCAGCTATAACTACCTGATGACCTTTCTCTGCAAGATGAATCGCTGAAAGTCGGCCGATACCTGAAGAAGCTCCAGTGATTAGTATAGTTTCCATATATTTACACCCTGTATATAATCCACTGAAATACCAAGCCTTTGATTCGCCGGTGTACTCAGTTTTGCAATATTTACAATCTTATAATCTCGTCCGATTTAATTTCCAAAGTTCTGGTTAAAATTGCTCATATCAATCATCGGTGAAAGCAACGCGTCGCACAAGAATTACTCACTAGCCGAGGAAGTCGGAAAACTACTTGCAGAATCAGGTGCAACCGTGGTTTGCGGAGGTATGGGAGGTGTTATGGAAGCGGTATGCAAAGGTGCCAGTAATGCAGGTGGAAGTACAATCGGAATTTTACCTGGACTCAATACAGATGAAGCTAACCCCTGGATAGATACCCCAATATGTACAGGCCTAGGACATGCCCGAAATTTAATAGTAGTGAGATCGGGCCTCGCCGTCATAGCAATTGGAGGCGCCTATGGCACACTTTCAGAGATCGGTCATGCTCTATCAGATGAAATCCCAGTTGTTGGCCTGAACACTTGGAGTTTTAATAGAGAAGGTAGTGAAGATAATTCCCTACATTTGTGTAACACTCCATCACAGGCAGTGGAAACGGCATTACTACTAGCTAACAAAAGACTAAATAAATGTGAGAATCGATGACATACATACAAGAGATAAGGGCCAGGGAAATTTTGGATTCAAGAGGTAACCCAACGGTCGAAGCTGACGTAAGATTGTCAGATGGATCAGTTGGTAGATCAGCTGCCCCATCTGGAGCAAGTACGGGAATATATGAAGCCCATGAACTTAGAGACGGAGACCCAACCCGGTTTAGGGGTAAGGGCGTGCTTTCAGCTGTTGAAAACATAAATTCCTTGATATTTCCAGCAGTTAAAGGGATGGATGCCTCGAGTCAAGAAGAAATAGATAAAAAAATTGTGGAAATTGACGGTACAGAAAATAAAAGTAATGTAGGAGCCAACTCCACTCTCGCAGTATCCCTTGCCACTGCCAAAGCTGCGGCTCTGAGTAGTAAAACTCCTCTTTATCAACACATCAATAATACGGGAAAATATATTCTCCCAGTTCCTATGTTGAACATCATTAACGGAGGGCGCCACGCAGAAAATTCTACCGACGTTCAAGAATTCATGGTGGTGCCCGCAGGATTTGAAAGTTTTACTGAAGCAATGAGAGCTGGTTGCGAAGTCTACTACTCACTGCTGGACATATTGAAAAAAAACCGAATGCAAACAACTGTTGGAGACGAAGGTGGATTTGCACCTTCTCTTCCCTCAAACCAAGCCGCTATAGATTTAATAATGGACGCAATAGAGAAAGCAAACTACGAACCTGGTAAACAATTTTTTATAGCATTGGACACAGCCGCTGCGGAACTCTTCGACGAGGAAACTTCCAATTACTCACTTCAACGTGAAAACAGGACCGTCACAGGAAAAGAATTGTCTAATATATACAAAAGTTGGGTAAATCAATATCCCATTGTCAGCATAGAGGATGGTCTTTCAGAGGACGAATGGGATGATTGGCGGGAAATGACTGCCTCTATAGGTTCCTCTGTACAACTAGTTGGAGACGACTTATTAACAACGAATCCGAGACGCATTTCTAAAGGTGTAAAACAAAAGTGTGGTAACGCTGTACTTGTAAAGCCGAATCAAATAGGAACACTAAGTGAGACACTGACGGCCATCGAAATTGCTAGATCAGCCGGATGGGGTATGGTGATGAGTCACAGATCAGGAGAAACTGAGGATTCCGTGATAGCAGACCTCTCTGTGGGTACGAATGTCGGGCAAATCAAAACCGGGGCACCTGCAAGAGGTGAAAGAACTGCAAAGTACAATCAGTTGCTCAGAATTGAAGAAGAACTCGGAAGTGAAGCAATATATGCCGGCATAGACATTTACAAGAAATACTTAGGTTGAACCTCCAATGTTTTTATCAAAGGAACTAAAAGGAAAGTAGACAAAAATAATGACAAGTAGCAAGACGCGTCTAGGAATTAATGGATTTGGAAGAATAGGTAGACTCATCCTGCGAGGAATTGCTGACGGTAATTACCCAGATTTGGAGGTAGTTGCGGTAAATAGTTTTGCAGATCCAGAAACCAATGCCCATATGTTTAAGTACGACAGTACCTACGGAGTATATGACGGAACCGTCTCCTCTTTTAGCGATAAATTTGTTGTTGATGAGATGGAAATCAACTGTGTGTCAAGCCCAAACCCTATAGATATTCCATGGGACAGATTGGACGTGGACATAGTATTGGAGTGCACTGGGAAATTTACAGATGCCGAAAAGGCCAGGCAACATATTGATGCTGGTGCAAAAAAGGTAATAATTTCAGCACCAGCCAAAGGAGAGGATGTTACCGTGGTGATGGGGGTCAACGAGTCAGATTATGATCCCGTATCTCATTCCATACTCTCTAACGCATCTTGTACCACCAACTGTGTTGCACCTCTAATGAAAGTCCTTGAAGATCAATTCGGCATTATCAGCGGTATGATGACCACGATTCATTCCTATACAAACGATCAGCAAGTTTTAGACAAACGACATAAGGATATGAGAAGAGCAAGAGCGGCAGGTACCAATATAATCCCGACTACTACCGGAGCTGCTAAGGCAGTTGGGCAGGTCATTCCAGCCCTTGAGGGTAAAGTCCATGGAATGGCTTTCAGGGTCCCCACTGCAACCGTTTCTGTAACTGACGTAGTCGCTACACTTGAATCCAGCATAACCCCAGACGTCATTAACCAAGCATATATAAATGCATCAGAGGGGAGTCTCAATGGAATTTTAGACTTTACTCTTGAACCTCTAGTAAGCTCCGACTATAGAAAGAATAAATTCAGTTGCGTTATTGATGGCCTTTCAACCATCACTCTGGGAACCAACATGGTGAAAGTTGTTGGCTGGTACGATAATGAATGGGGATATAGTTTGAGAACCATCGACATGGCAAGGTACGTTGCAGCAAAAGGATTTCATTAACAGACTCACCTAATATTTGCCCAAAGCTGTCCTTGATTGAGGGACTGACATATAAACAGGTATAATTTCGAAAGTACATTCCCAGATAAATTCTGATGCGGAGGAACCACATGGCTATAGAAACTAAACCAGATACAGGTACATGGACAGTAAAGTCCGGCTTAGCACAGATGCTAAAAGGGGGGGTCATTATGGACGTTGTCACTCCCGACCAAGCAAAAATCGCGGAAGACGCGGGAGCAGTGGCCGTAATGGCATTGGAGAGAGTGCCCTCTGACATAAGAAAGATGGGTGGTGTCGCGAGAATGTCAGACCCTAAAATGATTGCCGAGATCATTGAGGCAGTCACGATACCCGTCATGGCCAAGGCACGAATAGGACATTTTGTAGAGGCCCAGGTACTTGAAGCATTAGGAGTTGACTACGTTGACGAGTCAGAGGTGTTAACCCCTGCAGACGAAAACAACCACATAAGTAAAGATGACTTTAAAGTTCCTTTTGTATGTGGAGCCAGAGACCTCGGAGAAGCCCTACGGAGAATAGGTGAAGGGGCCGCGATGATAAGGACTAAAGGAGAGGCCGGTTCCGGAAACATCGTTGAAGCAGTAAGACATGCTAGGAAAGTACTCGGCCAAATAAATCACATTAAAAGCATGGAAGCGGATGAGTTAATGGCTACAGCAAGGGATTTAAAGGCGCCTTACGAATTAGTAAAAGGCATACATGAAAGTGGCGAGCTTCCAGTCGTAAACTTTGCTGCAGGAGGAATTTCAACACCTGCGGATGCTGCCTTGATGATGCAGATAGGTGTTGATGGAGTATTCGTTGGCTCAGGAATATTTAAGTCTGAACGTCCTGACATAATGGCCGATGCCATTGTGAAAGCCACCACACATTTCAACGATCCCCACATGCTAGCGGAGGTTTCAAAAGGACTAGGAGATGCAATGCCTGGACTAGATATTCGCACCATGCCCGAGTCTGAACAGCTAGCAACAAGAGGCTGCTAGTTTGCCGAAGATTGGAGTCTTGGCTATCCAAGGCGATTTTCTAGAGCACGGCAAAATGCTTGACGCGATTTCAATTGACTGGTCAGAGGTTAGACTACCTGACCAGCTCGAGGGTCTTGATGGATTGATCATACCGGGAGGGGAAAGCACGACTATTGTCCAGTTAATGGACATATATGGGTTTAGAGACGCCATCAAACGTAGGTCAAGTGAAGGGATGGCTGTTTGGGGTACCTGCGCAGGAATGATTGTTATTGCTAGAAAGTTGCTGGACAGGCGCCCAGAACCTCTCGGACTCATGAATATAGAGGTTTCCCGCAATGCCTTCGGCAGGCAAGTTGACAGTTTCGAAACTGACATACAGGTATCATCGATCGAAGGAGATCCAATTCACGCAATTTTTATCCGTGCCCCAGTCGTTACTAATGTAGGTCCTGAAGTTGAAATAATAGCTGAGGTGGAAGACGGTAAACCTGTAGCAGTAAAGCAAGGCAAACTGATGGCAACATCCTTCCATCCAGAATTGACCGACGATACACGTCTACACGAATTGTTCTGTAGATTATCAAGTTCATAGTATAGGGAGGGACAAAAGAAGTTACTGTGGAAGTAGGTAACAGTCCCATATTTACTCAGGAAAAAGATACCGACTTACAGCTATTGATAGAGGTTATTCCTGACCGAATCAGAAATAAGCTTCTGGCTCATGCGAACCTCGAAGAGCTACTAGAGGTGGTGCTCGACCTCGGCCGTCCTCCTGAAGCCCGCTTCCTTGGTATCAATGAACTCATTGACATCGCAGAAGTAGATCAATCAGATCTAGATTTCTCTGTCGCTAAAGTAGGTATGTTCGGATTAGACAATCGAGCTGGCATAGAGCGAACTCTTCACCGAATTTCTGCAATAAGGAACCGCAGTGGAAAGGTTGTAGGTATTACCTTCAGAGTGGGGAGAGCCGTATATGGAACCATCCGGATTATAGAAGATTTGGTTACATCAGGAAAAAGTGTTCTCCTACTAGGAAAACCGGGTGTCGGAAAAACCACGATGTTGAGAGAAGTCGCAAGAGTTTTGGCAGATGATGCTGGGAAAAGGGTTATAGTCGTTGATACATCCAATGAAATAGCTGGAGATGGAGATATTCCTCATAGGGCAATTGGAAGAGCAAGACGAATGCAAGTCCCCTCCCCTACCGAACAACATGGCGTAATGATTGAGGCGGTTGAAAACCACATGCCGGAAGTTATAGTCATCGATGAAATCGGTACGGAAAGAGAAGCGAATGCAGCGAGAACTATTGCTGAACGAGGAGTGCAGCTTGTTGCAACAGCACATGGGAACCAATTAGAGAATCTTATTATGAACCCCACATTATCTGACCTAGTGGGAGGAATCCATACTGTCACCCTCGGAGATATAGAGGCTCGAAGACGTCGGTCGCAGAAAACTGTATTAGAGCGAAATGCACCACCTACTTTTGACATACTCGTCGAGATACAAGGGTGGGACATAGTCAATGTGCACGATGACGTCGCAAGTACTGTAGATAGGATGCTTCGAAAGCAATCAATCTCATCCGAAGTAAGATCCCTAAATGAAGAAGGAGCTATTGTAAGCCAAAAGTCGGTTGAAACGAATAATATGAAGACTCTCAGCACTTCTGACAATAGCAACGGAAATGGCCATCAGGAATCCCCGGCTAAATTCTTTTCTGAATCCGTCAAAATTACCAGTGTTCTCCCATACGGGGTAAACAGAGGCAGAATAGATCAAATTATAAAAACTCTAAATGCCCCATTAACGCTGGTGGGGGACATGAAAATCGCTGATCTTGTTGTCACGACAAAAAATTATCATCGAAGAGGCACACAAGCGTTAAAAACAGCAGAAAGGATGGGGAAACCTGTTTTTGTTCTTCGCAGAAATACAGTTAATCAGATTGAACAATTCGTTAGGGCCATAGTTAGGGAAAGCGAGGGAAGATCAGTCTCTGATGCGGACCGTTCCTTGGCTGTCCTTGAGGCAGAGAAAGCCGCCCTCAGAGTTGGTAAAGGGGAATCAGATATTGAATTAAGGCCCCAGAATTCCCACATCCGTAGACTCCAACATCAAGTCGCCACCCAATTTGGGCTTGAGTCATCTAGTGTTGGAAGTGAACCTCGTCGGCGAGTTGTAATTTCCGAAGCATGACTAAATCTGTAGGCAACAGAGGTCTCTTTATAGTTTTTGAGGGAGTAGAGGGCAGCGGAAAGAGCACGCAATCCCATCTCCTCACACGTCAGCTCGATAGAGAAGGAATAAATTGTCTCCACCTCAGAGAGCCAGGTGATACTGAAACCGGTGAAAAAATAAGAGAATGGCTTCAGACTAGCAGTGATCTCGACGGCTATTCAGAATTATTTCTTCTTTCGGCTTCACGAAGAGCCCTTGTCAAAAATAAAATAATTCCCGCTTTGGCCAATGATCATGTCGTAGTCCTGGATAGATACACCTACTCTACTCTTGCATATCAGGGATTCGGACGAGGTATAGATATCCAACATATTGATTATGTAAATATGTTGGCAACTGATGATCTTAATCCAGACATTGCATTTCTACTGGATATTAATCCCGAAGACTCTTTCCAAAGGAAACAAAAAGGTACTTTAGACAGGTGGGAACTAGAAAATATCGACTTTCACAAGAAAGTTAGAGATGGATATCTAAAAATTTCTGAGAATGACCAGAATCTTTGGACAGTAATTAATGCAAATCAAACAAGCGAATCTATAAGTGAAAAGGTTTGGGATATTGTTCGTAGACATCTCAGATAGCGCTTTTTTGCAAATCAATCTTTTATCAATATTGGTGGTTTTATATCCAGCGCGTTATTCTCTAATATAGCCCCTGGAAGTGTACTTACCATATCCTTTGCAGCATCTCTCCCAACTATTTTAGAAACCTCAAAATACCCTTTCAATAGATCCGGAGGCCTGGGACCTGTAGACATATGTGCGTCCGAGGCGAGTATATGCCCCAAATTACAACGCAAAATCTGCTTCGTAAATCTTTGAACCTCGTCGCCAAATTTTCCATATACGCTGCTCGCAGTTATCTGGGTTAACATCCCTTCGTCTACCAGATTAAACAATAGAGCTGGGTCGTACTGGAACAATTCCATTCTTTCAGGATGAGCTATTATAGGAATCAATCCGATTTTCTGGATTTGACCCAAAACATCCTCAACTAAATTTGATTTTCTATCATAGGGCATCTCCAGCAAAATATATTTACTATCTCCCATCGGTAAAGCCTTGCCAGCTTTGATATCATCTAGCAACCTTGAATCCAAATGGTTCTCCATTCCCAATTTCAAACTAATCGAATAACCTCTCGATTTACAAATTTGATTTACTTTTTTGAGAAGGCCTCTGACAAATTCAATTGAATGCAGCTCATTTACGTCCTTTTTGTGCGGAGTAGCTATTATGGTTCGGACACCTTGCATTTCAGACAATTCAACAATCTTAATTGTCTCATCCATACTATTAGGACCATCATCAATTAGTGGAAGAAGATGATTATGCAGGTCAAATAAGGGAAAGTTCATAGGCTAAATGAGATTCTCCGAAAGCCTTCCGCATATTTATAATCACACCGGCTACCAACCCTAGCAGCGGTGACCTTAACTAAGTTGGCCAATTCATCACTTTCTTCACAGCTCGGAATCTGTGTCTTATGGGCAACCAGTGCTTCTATTTTCTTATCAATCGACCCAGTTATATTGATGAAGGTATCGGGAGACTCGCTCCCCCACATTAAGGCATCAGGGGTTTTATGTGGTAGTAACCCTTCGGATTCGTGATCGGGATAATGAAGCCGATCTCGGGCATATGGGAAGAGAGCATCGAGGGTAACAGTTCCTGCAATTCTATGATCCCTGTGTAGATAAAATTCCGTTCTTAAAGGGTCTGTGAAAAGTGCTACATCAGGTCTAAATCTTCTAATCGCTTCCACTATTTGACCTCTGAATAACGGTGTATCTTCTAGTGAGCCATCTTCATAATCAAGCCTTACCACTTCCGCGACACCCAAAATTTCTGCCGCTTTCTGTTGCTCTATTTTCCTTAACTCCGCCAGTTTATGAGAAGTCATATCAGGATCAGAAGAGCCCTTGTCTCCGTTAGTACAAAGCACATAAACAACTTCAGTACCTTGTTTTATCCATTTCGCTACCGTGCCTCCACAGCCTAATTCAGAATCATCGGGATGTGGGGTTATTACTAAGGCTCTTCCTGGGACCGGGAAAGAGTTGTTATTTTCCATTTTCGGTACCTCTACTCCCGAATAAGGGAGGTCTTAAACTTGTCTATGTTGTAACAAAATTTTTCTGTGTTTTTCCCATGAAATGTTAAAACAAATATAACTGAATTATTCTCTCCAGGCTGAAGAGTTTCAATATAGTTATCCACATAGTCAAGCTTAGTACAGCCTGTAACAAATAGCTTCATTTTGGCTGGAAATTAAATATTGGGATATCATCGTGCCGTATGAATCACAGTAAGGTCTTTAAGAGATTTGATTTTTATAAATAATAAAACTGAATTTACTAACAAATGCGAGAAGGTTAATTCTTCAAATATAGCGAATCGGAACATCAATAAATTAACTTTGATATATTTATGTTTTTCCAATTCGAAAAGTGTTTATGAGGCAATATTTGTACCACGCTAAGTCAATAAGACAGTTTAACTGGGATGACACAGCTAAAGTTGTCAAATATTTGAATGAAGCTTCCGAATCAATGGGAACGGAGAAGGAAGTCAGTGAATCCCTATTCAGAGACTGGCACTCTATGCCAAAGGGCAACCCGACTAACGATTGTTTTATCTCAATGGATGAAACAGATGATAAATCCATCAATGGATTCATGCATTTCATCTGTGAACCGTCCATCGACAGAATTGTTGCGATACAAACAATAAAACCACACGCTAAGCGAAGAGCAATCACTACCAACTTTGAACAACTTGCGCGCATATACCAAGAGACGCGAAATCTAAAATTTATGCATGTTCAAATTGCTAAATCTGATCCTGAATGGGGCAGCACTCTCGATCGTCATGGATGGGTCAAAGTCAAAGAATACATGAATTTGAGATGCGATACTCCTGACAAATTAAACTTCCCTGAATATAGTCTGCCAGAAGAATTCTCTATCGCTCCCCTGGACCCAAAAATCGAATTATCAGAATTTACCAAGCTCCAAAACGAAGCCTTTGGAAAACATTGGGGATTTTCCCCAAATACTGAAGAAGAAATTTCAAAGAGAATCTCCATGGAAAGAAGTGGGGAAGAAGGTATTTTGGTAATTAGACAAAATAACAAATTGGCTGGATACAACTGGACTCTATTTGCCTCCAATGGGTCTGAGTCAACTGGTTGGGTTTCAATGACTGGAGTGGCCCCAGAGTTCAGAGGACAGAGACTTGGCAGAGCAGTTGTGACCGCAGGAATGTACCACCTGATAGGAAAAAATGTTGGCGCGATCGAACTAGAGGTTGATTCTGAAAATATTCCAGCTAGGAAACTCTATAGCAGCCTTGGTTTCCAATTGGTATCTGAAACCGAGTGGTATGAACTCACATCACATAACAGTTAGCTTAAATTGCAAGGAACCAAATCAGACGGCTTGTCTTAAGTCATATTCTTCAATGACAGTACCATATAAAGTGGCCATTCTACTCGCAATACCAGACCAGTTCATCTGATAAGCCTTCAGTCCAGCTGATTTTCCCATATATGCCCTTAGATCTGGATTTTCAAGAAGAATTTCTATCTTGTCTGCGAATGGTTCCGGGCATCTCCAAGGGATCAAGTAACCTGTATCACCATCATCCAAAAAAGATGGGATACCCCCTACACGAGAAGCTACGACTGGGGTCCCACAAGCCATTGCTTCCAATGCTACCAACCCAAAGCTCTCATAATGAGACGGGAGCACAAACACATCTGCAGCTGAGTAATAGTATTTAAGTTCTGATTGTTCGACAGAACCTCTAAAATCGATCATCTCTGATATTCCAAGATGTTCGGCCTGTTTTCGTAAGGCAATTAGCTCCTTGTCCCCTGACAGGTTGCCTCCAACAATTATTAGTTGCAGGTCTCTGGAATTTGATAGGGTCTTTAAAGCATCAATAAGTATATCGAGGCCTTTGATAGGTTCAATACGCCCTACAAAAAGAATGGTTTCTTTGTCCGGAATGTGAAGACGTTTGCGAGAAGTTACCTTGTCTTCAGCATTAAATCGACCTGTATCAACTCCCGCGGGTATAACTGTAATCCTTTCTGAGGGAACATTGTAAAGTTCTCTAATGTCTTCCCTTTCTTTATCTGTCAGTACTAATACGGTGTTAGCAGACCGCATTATTTCTGTCTCTACATTAGCCCTGTAGAAAGTCTCTTTCTCACCAGCCCGCGCCCTTAACTTTGTTTTGGCTAGAGTGTGAAAAGTAGATACGTGTGGAATCCTGCAAATTCGAGAAATTTCAGAAGCTATTTTCCCTGACAACCAGTAATGACTGTGAACAAGATCATAGTTAATTGATTCCCTAGATATGAACTCGTGCAAATCGGCTGCAAAACTGGAAGTATGGAGAGACAAGTCTTCCTTTGTCTCTGATAATGGTCCTCCACTCAAATGGATCACTCTTACGTTTGATCCCAACTCTACAATCTGGGGATCCTTAGCATCATGGTATCTCGTAAAAACGTCTACCTGATGACCCAAGTTGCCTAATTCATTAGCAAGATTCAAAACGTAAACATTCATGCCACCTGTATCTTTCTCACCCAAACGGGCTACCGGGCAACCATGAAAGCTAATTAGAGCTAAACGCATAGGATCCTTTTACAGCCACCTACAGTCTATATAAGTGAAGATTATTCCTGACTGATCTGAAACATTGCAAATTATGCCACCTAACATTGTACCAAATAGGGGAATTCACTTACCAATATTTATGTCAAATACAGAGGTCTCTTGAGCACCCAGATGATACTTATATCTTTCCGTACCTTTAAGGAAATTATACTGCTTCTTAGAGAGTTCTATAGCAGTCGCAATTGTGTTTGCTTTATTCAGTAAGCCTACACTTAAAGTCGAAAACTCGGGGTCATATCCACTGTTGTAAAGAAGGAATTTATCACCATAATCGAAGCATATACATGTCGCCACTTTAGTTCCCTCTATTTCCAAAAAAAATAATCTAAATTGGCCTTGAAGGGAGAGAGCAGTGGCTATGTCCTTGAAAAACCCCCTATTGCCTGCGTCAAGAAAAATACTTTTATTCTCCCCACTCAGAGCCATAAGATCAAAAAACTCTTCCATAACGGAGTCAACATTTTCAGCATTCACACTGACTTCGACTTGATTATTATCACCGTTCGCGTTGAGTCGACGAAACTTCCGGCGTAACTCATGCCTATCTTTTTTACGTAGCTGGAGTAGGTAATCTTCCCAAGTGACGGGCAATGAAACAAGCGGAGTTTTATCAGACTCATTAATTTCAATTTCCATACCTAGTTTCCTAGCGACGTCAGGTATAAATGCTAGAGTTGGAGAATCTTCAAAAATTGATTCCAGTTTAAGAGTGTGCCAATCCAAAGTATTAATCTTTTCTAGGGCTTTCGAAAAAAATAAATCTTCCTTACCTGAAACAACCGGAAAATCCATATAATCGTATAAATCGGAATCACCAATAAAGCTTGCTACTCCTTGGGTGATCTGCAGTGGTATAACCCCCAGATCCAAGTCACCATCACTAACTACCTCAATAAACAAATCTCCACCTGGGGAAAATCTTTTCCACCATGTGGATTGCCACACAGGTGTCATAAAAATCGTGTCCATCGAACACTTCGTGAGGATAGTTTCCCATGTCTTTACAGTTTGTTGATGTTCCTGTCCAAAAAATTCAGTCATTCGGATCCTTTCAACGCGTCTATTGAAATCCCAGATTTGATTAACTCTAAACCAACCTTATCTCCTCTTTCAGTTGAAGTGACAATATGGCTGCCCGATTTTCTTACCCCTCTCAAGGTCATACACATATGCTCAGCTGAGAGAAATAGATAAGTCGCATTCGACCCAAGCTCTTTATGTATAGTGTCGACCACTTGGTCAGCAAGCCTCTCTTGAATCTGAGGTCTTCTGGAAAAAATATCAAGAACCCTGACAAGCTTACTTACCCCTACAACCTTGCCATTGGGTATGTAGCCCAAATGAGCATAACCGACGAAAGGAAGCAAATGATGTTCACAAATAGAGAAGAATTCGATGTTTGTGATTATAACTGGTTCGTAGTGGTCCTCATCAAAATCAGTCTTAAGCTCAAATATGGGATCCTCATTTAATCCAGAAAAAAAATCTAAATAAAATTCTCCAACTCTCTTAGGGGTATTTTTTAAGCCCTCTCTTTCAGGGTTCTCTCCTACAGCGATCAACATATTTTTTACTGCCGATATAATCGACTGCAAAGGTAAGTTATTTGCCGGATCCTGCTGGAATCCAGAACACTTCATGATTTGGTTAAAGCCTGCTCGACAGACCCGAGTTCAGCCTTATACTCTCCTAATGATGCTGGAACAATTTCATTCGCAACGTCTGGATCCTTGAGTCCATTTCCTGTTAAAACACAGACAATGATCTTTTCAGAGTAGTCTGCTCCATCCTCCACCTGCTTGAGAAGTCCTGCAATAGAGGCCGCTGATGCAGGCTCACAAAATATTCCTTCATATTCGGCAACCAATCTATATGCTGACAGTATTTCCTCATCAGAAACAGCCGCTATAACACCGTTTGATTCGTCGCGTGCTCGGACAGCGCTTTGCCAACTGGCGGGATTACCTATCCTAATAGCCGAAGCAACCGTTTTAGGATCTGCAACAGGGGCCCCATTTACTATAGGAGCCGCGCCTAAAGCCTGATATCCGTTTAAAACTGGAAGAATGCTGCTTCTGCCTATGTCAAAGAACTCTTTGAACCCCTTCCAATAAGCTGTGATATTTCCAGCGTTACCGACAGGAATGAATAGAGCATCTGGTGCGTCACCCAGGTCGTCAATTATTTCAAAAGCTGCTGTCTTCTGTCCTTCTATACGGTTAGGATTAATTGAATTTACCAATTCAATTGAATGCTTGTCACATAACTCCTGCACTATCTCCAGAGCATCGTCAAAGCTACCGTCTACCATCGCTATATGTGCACCATATGCCACAGCCTGGGCTAATTTGCCTCTAGCTACATTGCCTTTTGGAACTATCAAAGTGGTTCTGAGTCCGCAATGTGCCCCATAGGCAGCCGCCGAGGCACTTGTGTTACCTGTGGAAGCACAAGCAATACTGTCAAATCCCTTTTCGATAGCTTTCGCTACCGCAACGACCATCCCTCTATCTTTGAATGATCCTGTTGGATTACAACCCTCTAGTTTGAAGAAGAGAGATCTACAACCTATTTTGTTTCCAAGATGAGAGGACTTTACGAGTGGAGTGTCTCCTTCACCAATCGAAATAAGAGGAGTATTCGAATTAACTGGGAGAAAATCTTTGTATCGTTCTAAAACGCCACTTATCATAAAACTACGTAAAATTCCTCGCGGACTTCGCTAAACCGATCCGATTCTTTTCTAGTCTCTAGCACCTAGTCAACCGAATGGTAAACAAATAACTCTGACCAAAATACTTTATATCAGCACCACTAGCCCTGCAAGATTACCCAAAATGTGCATCGATACACAGTCATCATACTCGTTCTCCAATATTTGT
>VEXB01000003.1 GCA_009391195.1 SAR202 cluster bacterium AC-647-P02_OGT_505m | reverse complement strand
TTTTATGGTGATAAGTAATCCCGAACCTGCACGTCCCTCCACTGTTGTTGAGAACAGGAAAAAATATTGGCCTTGGGCTCAGAGCCAGTTGGACTCGGGAAGAGCGAAGTCGTTTTATGCCAGAACGGGTAGGGGGGCTGTCGCTATTTTTGACGTGGACTCAAATGAAACGCTTCACTCCCTGCTGAATGAGTGGTCAGAAATAGTCCCGGCTGAATTTCAAATATACCCTCTGATTTCCCCAGATTCCATCCGTAAATTTCTTGAACAATAATTTACATATTGTTCTATTTGTTAACCATTACATGAGGTAGTCGTATGGATAAGGAAAAACTTCGAGTGGCAATAATTGGTTGTGGTGAGGTCTGTTACAACCATGTGCGAGGCTATCTCAGATCCGGGAGGTACGAGTTGGTTGCATTGTGTGACGTCAGACTTGAAGCTATGGAGGCTTTCGATGAGTCTTTCAATGGATACCCCGATTACACCCCGGCCCACTTTCTTGATGCAGAAACGATGCTTAAAGAGGCTTGTCCAGATGTTGTTTCCGTGGGTGTTTGGGACGGCCTTCATAAACCGATGGTGGATCTTTGCGTAAAATCAGGAGCTAAGGCCATCATGTGTGAAAAACCGATGTCGGATAGCACTTTACACGCGTGGGAAATGATCAAAGGTTGTGAAGAAAATGCTGTAAAACTTGCTGTGGGTCATCAAAGAAGATTCTTACCCTCTTACAATTTGGCTAGAGAAGCGATAGGAAATGGATATATTGGAGATGTTCATCTCATAACATCATTTGCTCGTGACGGTCTTCCAAATTACGCGTCACATCTGTCAGATACCTTCCGTTATCTGTTGGGTGACGCAGAGTGTGTTTGGGTAATGGGTAACGTGGAGAGATCTACTGACCAGTGGGCACGTGCAGTTCCTATTGAAGATAAAGCCTTAGGAATCTTTGGATTTGATAGTGGAGCCCAGGCCTCTATCCTTTCTGGTCTGACTGAGTATCACGGATTCGGAGGGCGTATTTATGGTAGCAACGGAACTATTGAATTTACAGTTGATGAAGTGAAAATCATGAATACTGATTCTACTAACTGGGTGACACATAGACCAGATGGGAATTTTGAATTGTATGGTGCTGAAGATTTTGAAATGATTGAAGCGGGCGCGGCGCAAATGGCGGAATTTGCACGGTGGATTACTGGAGAAATTTCAGACTTCAGAGGAGAAGCTATCAATGGGTATAAGGCCCTCGAAATGGTGCATGCTGTTTATGAGTCTGCCCGTACCTACTCTCAAGTTATTCTACCGATGAATCCTGACCTCAATCCTCTTGCGAAGATGATTGATGCTGGTCAACTACCTGTTGTTAAAAAGGGAAAATATGACATTAGAGCCAGAGCTTGGGACGATGTACCTAGCACCCCCTCCAGAGATTGAATTCTAGGAGGAACTTATCAAAGGGGACCAAATTGGAAAATAAAATAAAACTGCTTGTAACAGGTTTAAATGGAGTAGTAGGGCAGGCACTTTTTCCGGCGCTGGAATCTCGCTATGAAATCAGTGCACTGTCTCGAAGCGGAGTGGAGGGCATACCACCTGAGAAAGTTTTTCGAGCTGATATCGCTGATATTGGTGCCATACGACCTGCATTCGCTGGTATAGATGTTGTGCTTAATCTTGCTGCAGACGGTGGTATAGGTAGTCCAGTTGGTCAGTCCGCTCCGTGGGATTCAATGCTAAACAACAATATTATTGGTACCTACAATGTTCTGCAATGTGCTCTGGATGCGGGAGTTGCCCGTGTGATTCTTGCAAGCTCGGGTGCGACGGTCAACGGTTATGAATTGGAAGAACCCTACAAACAACTGGTAGCTGAAGAGCCCGAGTACATCCCGGATAAATGGGATCTTATCGATGAATTTGCTGAGCCCAAACCTATTAATCTCTATGGAGTTACTAAATTGTTTGGGGAGGATTTAGCACGTTTTTATGCTCTTACTACTAATATGTCTGTATTGAATCTACGTGTTAGTGATTGCACTTCTGAAGACAGACCAAGACCGGGCAGATCGATGGCGAATTGGTCGAGCTACCGGGATTTGCAACAACTCACTATAAAATGCATTGAAGCGCCTTCAGAACTTAAATTTGATATCTTTTGGGCTACCTCTGACAATGCCAGAATATACAGGGACAACTCTCATGCAAAAGATATTCTTGGATATATTCCGGAGGACGGGGCTCAGTGATTAAGTAACTTTGCTATAGTCAAGGCTTGAAATTAGACGCAAATATAAAGGAAGAAAAAAATGGCATCTTATTTATTAGTGCACGGCTCATATCAAGGCGCTTGGATATGGAAACCCACAGCTCAAAAATTAAGAGAGGCGGGAGAAACAGTATATGTGCCCACTCTTGACGGATGTGGGGAACGCTCTTCGGCGATAAGACCGGGAATAACCATAACCTCACAGGCACGGGAAATATCAGACATGATGTTCTATGAGGATCTGGATGACGTGATATTAGTGGCCACTAGTACGGGGGGACTGGTCGTTTGCGTTGCGGCATCAATGAGTAGGGAACGGGTATCTAAAGTGGTGTTTGTGGATGCACTGGCTCCTCAACCTGGAGAAAAAGTTACTGATATTGTGAAGCGGAACCCCAACACCCCCAGGGTTACTACAGATTTGACGGAAGGCCCTTCAAAGGAAGAATTAGAAGAACGACTATTCGGAGAGTTGGATCCAGAACTGAAATCCTGGGCGGTTGAGCGGGTAACTATGCATCCAATTGAGGCCAAGGATCAGCCAGGGGCCCTTGATGAGTTTTGGGCTCAGGATTGGTCGACAACAGTTGTACGTTGCAAAATGAGCGCGAATCCTCCCCTTGACCACCAAAGGAGAACAGCAGATAAATTAAATGCAACTTGGCATGAACTCGATGCTGGTCACTACCCAATGTTAAGCCATCCAGATGAGCTTTCAGATATATTGCTTGGTTTGAAATAGTTTAAAAGGGTTTAACTTCAAGAAAAGGGAATCTAATTTATTAAACTAGGCGAAAGACGTATTGGGGGCTTTGGTTTTTGAATTAATGCGAATATTAATGTTCCAGTTACATACATTCCAATAAATATCCATATCACAATAGTGTAGCTGTCAGTTCGATCAAATATATATCCAGCAAGGACAGGCATTATTATCATTCCCCAGCTGTAAACTAGGCTTAAGAATCCTCTTAGGGTTGCAAATCGTTTCCGTCCAAAATAATCGCCGACAAGAGCCCAGTTCAAAGCACTTAGACCTTCAACTATTGCGAAAACACATATAAATATCCAGATTTCCTTTAGCCCCTGTGCATTTTGGAACCAGACTAAGGATATTGCTCCCAAAGCCATTCCAGCTGAGAGTATTTTTGGTCTAGACCACCGATCCCCTAACCAACCTATCCCTATTCTCATTGGGATGCTCAAAAAGGCAAGAATGCCTAGCATCATTGCCGCTGATTGTTCAGAGTTACCTTTCCATACCATCATTGGTACAAAATGGACTATTATGGTCCCGAGAGTGCCTGTGCGAAGCATTGTTCCTATAGCTAATACCCAGTAAGACTTGGTCTTAAGAGCTTCTCGAACTGTGAAATCGACTATTTCTTCATTTACTTTATTTTTCTGATGATCTTCTTCTGAGGGGGGACTCAGGCTGTCGCCGTCAGGTTGAAGCCCCATGACTTCTGGGGATGGTTTTAGGAGCTGAGCAAATGGGATTACTATTGCTGCGAGAAGGACCCCACTAAGAATTAAAGTTGTTCGCCATCCCAAATGATGGATTCCGAATGCCAACAGGGGTGCGATTATTGATCCTCCAAGACTAAATGCAGCGATTGAGATCGCCATCGCCAGTCCCTTGCGACGTACGAACCAATTGTTCACAACTGCCATCGTTGAACCTGAAAATGCTGCATTAAAAGCCAATGAAACTATGCCTAAGTAAACAATGAGAAAAGTCGCGAAACTATTTACCCGACTGAGGAGGATATATCCCATTGCAACTATTATTGATCCCACCGTCAGCATTCTTCTGGGACCATATCGATCGATCAAATAGCCCGCTAGAGGCCCTTCAATAGCGCCCTCAGCACGTGAGAGAGAAAATATTAAGGAAGTGGACGCACTACTCAAATTGAGAGCTTGTTTTATGGGAAGAAAAAAAACCGAAAATCCGTAGAAATACACGCCGCCACCCATCGCGTTTACCACGCAGGTAGCGGCTACTATCCACCAACCGTAAAATATTCCTCCACCTTTTTTTTCGTTAGTGCTTAGGGGCATGTTGGAGGGATTGGATCCTTTCATGTTTTTGATTCAAGGATAGGGTATCAATCTATAAACTCGATTACCTTGACACGATCCATTGAATCGCCATTTACTTTCTCAGATAGTAACATCCGTTTTATTTATTCGACGTGCGTCGTCATATTTTTCAGCTGATCAAAGTATGTCAAAAGATTAACGTCACTAGATAAAGAGGCTTGCGACCCAATAATTGGCAAGGGGAGTAAATTTTTTATGACGTCTAATATTCGTTCCTGGTTATGCGGACCTATGGTTGCTGTGGCCACTCCATTTAAAGAGGATTTATCGCTTGATCTGGACGCTTTGACTGAAAACATACGGTTTATGGTCGATGCTGGAGTTGTTACTGGCAAAGGAACTCTTCTAGTTGGTGGAGCAGGAGGGGAGCATCCGGCAATGAACCTTGAAGAAAGAAAAACAGTGATGACTACGTCTGTTGAAGCCGCAAACGGTGAAGTTCCTGTTCTGTCGAGTGTTCAACATACAGATGTTCGGACAATAGTCGACTTAGCTCAACACGCGTCACAAATAGGACTGAATGGTGTGCAACTCGGCCCCACCTATTACTATGAGCCATCAGAATCTGACGTGGTTCGTCTATTTCAGAAGGTGGATGAGGAATCTGATATTAACCTTATGATTTACCACACGTGGTGGGAAGGTCTTACTATGAGTCTTTCACTGATAGATGAACTCTCAAATATAGGGAGTGTTAATGCGATGAAATGGTCTGCTCCCGAAGGTACCTTGTACCGAGATGGACTCGATAGATTTGCAGGTACACTCGCTATCATAGATAACTCCGGTGAACATATTCTGAGCCATGTTTTGGGGGCGTCTGGGTTTATAACACATCTCAGTGGCTTTTGGCCGGAATACCCTGCTGAGGTATGGAATCTACTTAACGATAGAGACTATAGCTCTGCGAAAAATAAGTTAAGTGAGTTCAAATGGAAGTGGCGAAAATGGGTGGTGAAGGTCCTGTCATATACAGGTGGGGAAGGACCATTTATTAAAGCTGCGATGGAGCACGTAGGGCTTCGGGCTGGTCCTCCACGACCTCCATCCATTAGACTACCCGGCCATCTTCTGGAAGAGATGATTCACTTATTTGAAGAGGCAGGCGTGCCGACTCGGAGGAGTTGATCGATACGATCACCAAAGAATGGAGGTTCTGTTATGAAATTTGGATTTTATCTACCTACCCATGGTTCTTTGGCAACCAGAGAACCACTACTAAAAATAGCTTCCCACGGAGAGGCACTCGGTTTTGATTCTATGGTTGCAGGTGATCACGTTATAGCTCCTATCGACCCAAAATCACAGTATCCATATTCGGTAACTTCTGAAGTCCCGTGGGATCAAGATGGAGAGCATCTAGAGATGATTTCAGAATTAGCGTTCTTGGCGGGAGCAACAGAAAACACGAGTTTGGTTACTAGTGTATTAATAGTTCCTCATCGAAATCCGGTTTTAACGGCTAAGATGCTGTCCACGATAGATGTTCTTTCTGGTGGGAGATTGGTCGTAGGTGTGGGGGTAGGATGGCTTGAGGAAGAATTTCAAGTTCTAGATACCCCGCCATTCAATCAGAGAGGAAAAGTTACGGACGAATTCATTCGTATTTTCAAAGTTCTGTGGGCTGAGGAAAATCCGTCTTTTAGAGGGGATTATTACAGTTTCCCTCCCTTGCAGTTTGCACCAAAGCCGTTGCAAAAGGACGGTCCACCTATCTGGGTGGGGGGGCAAAGCAGGGCAGCAATAAGAAGGGTGGTTAGGCTCGGCAATGCATGGCATCCAGTAGGTGCTAATCCGGCCTCGCCATTGGAACCCAAGGAATTGGCTATTGAAGTCGACTATATGCATTCAGTGTGCGAGAGATATGAAAGAGATCCTTCTGAATTATCTATTGCTATAAAAGCTCCAATATACGATGTGGAAGTTGTGGGCGATGGTGGTCGGAGGAGATTTTCAGGGGATTCTGACCAGATTATTGAAGATATTATCGAGTATGAAAATACAGGTGTAAGCCACATTATCTTGGATACTCGATCATCCAATCTGCAGCAGTTTATTGAGAAGATGGATTGGTTGTCAGAAGAAGTGATAGAAAATTTTAGATGATTATAACTCTGTTTACACCCCACTTTTCATACTAATGTCGGGGGCTGATTAGGATTTTCTCAAGGTTCCCAAAATTCAATTTCAGCAAATTCGGCGAAATAAATTTATCTGTCTCGTGCTGAATGAATGAATTGTCCGTGTATGTTTCCTTCTTGATCAACTATATTCGTGGATGGGAACTTAACAGTCATAGTGCATGCATGACCAGGCGCAGCCAATACGAAGTCGCCGACCTCCATTTTTTCGCCGTTAAGCTTGACCACGCCATGCTCTTCACTCTGTAGAACTAGGATTGCCTTGTCGTAGCCAATAATCCGAAATCTATGTTCTAGGGGTTGATCGGAGGAACAAGCTTTAGAACCTATGTCTACTGTGACAGTATCCTTTTCCGGGTCTCGGTCGACTACTTGGCCTAGAATGAGACTTGCTATCTCAAACGGCAGTTCACCCATCTCGGCATTACGTGTGTCCCAATAAATCCAAGTACCGGGTGTGGGACGGATCCTTGGATGATTTGCATAGTAAAAGAAAGACCATGATCCTCCCGCTAGATTGTCAGTAACTGGGATTCCCTCATTTTCTGATTTTACCCAAATATTTTCCATTTCCTTAATAGTATTCGAGGCCATGGACTTACGCTCTTCTGCGGAAGTCACATATGTGGTTTCGCCGTCGAATACATGTACTCCGACAGGGGTCAGAAACTCTGTGTCTGCTATGGATGAATAAAAATGTACTGCATCGCTACCTGGCTGAACCCCCGTTCTTCTCATTCCACTGTCTAAATCCATGTAGACACCGACTTTTCTTCCTATATTACTAACTGCTCTGTTCAATTCTTTAAGGTGCTCAGAGGTACTGGCAATTGCACTAAATTTTATTTCCGGGTGGCTGTCGACTAGATGAGTGAAACGAGCTAGTTTTATAGGGTGAATTAAGGGATAGGCCATAACTATCTCAAGACCACCATTTAAAGCAACCATTTCGACCTCTTTAAGAGTGGCGCATTTGAATGATCGGATTCCACGTGCTATTTGCATTTTTAAGATGTCGGGAGATTTGTGTGTTTTCGCATGAGGCACCAAATTGTTTGGGCTACCACAGATTTTGATGATTTCGTCGATGTTTTTATTGACGAGATGTGGGTAAGTAAGCATGGTAGGAGTGTCTAATAATTCTGGATTATTTAGGTTATAAACGCCATAGTTCATTTGTGGACTCCCTTAAATAAATTAGATCAACAGAATCGGAAGGTTATTGGCGTCGTCTGAAGAATTCTCGTTGATCTATTGGGTTGTATTTATCGCTTTTGATCCTCGAAGCTCTCAGTGTTTCAGTGAGGGGTCAAGATATCCATTTTATCTTCTATTTGAGGAGATGTCCCTCAGATGATGTGGGAGAATGTCATGCTGAGGAATTTATTCGGTTCATTCGTTATCCTATGAGGTAGAAAATGAGTATGTCGAAGGAGAAGAATTTATGAGACAAATGTCACTGGTAGCGTTTCTTCAAGCGCAAAACTGTACGACACTACCCTCATCATGGAGACATCCAGAGGCTCGTATAGATACTTATTCTCCTGATTACTATCAACATATTGCTAGGGTTCTTGAAGAAGGCAAATTTGACATAGGGTTTTTTGATGATCGCTTGGCAATGCCGGATATGTATGCAGGTGATCACTCTGAAACCGTCAAAAACGGGATACGTTGTACGAAGCTAGATGCCGTCACCTGTCTGATGACTATGGCTGCCGTGACAAACTACCTTGGTCTCGGGGCCACCTATTCCACAACTTATTATGAACCTTTTCATGTTGCTAGATTGTTTCAAACTCTAGATTTGATGACGAAGGGTAGAGCTGCATGGAATGTAGTCACATCAGTTAATGATAACGAAGCTAAGAATATGGGACGCGAAAGTCATACGGATCATGATTTGCGTTATGACAGAGCTGATGAATTTCTAGAAGCTGTGCTGGGTCATTGGGACTCATGGGATGACGATGCGATAGTGGTAGACAAAGCAAATAATTTATACGCACATCCAGACAAAGTTAGACGACTTGATTACAAGGGCAAGTATTTGAGCTCCCGAGGGCCGTTCACCGTGCCTCGGACTCCTCAGGGGCATCCTGTTGTTATTCAAGCTGGAGGTAGCCCTCGTGGGAAGCAATTTGCCTCTCGGTGGGGGGAGTTGATTTTTGCCGGGTATCGTAATCTTGAAGTTGGTAAAACTGAGTACGCATCGTTGAAGGCGGCGGCGGCGGCGGCAGGGCGTGATCCTGAGCATATGAAGATAGCTTCTCTGATGTATCCGATAGCTGCTGAAACTAAATCTGAGGCAGAAGATAAAAGAGCGGCATATGAGTTGTTGTCAAACGATATGGATCAGTTATTACTATTATCGGAAGCACTTAACTTTGACTTTGCCCAAAAAGGTTTGGACGAAGAGTTCACTGATGATGAAATTGAAGGTCTCCAAGGAATGCAAGCTATGCGTGACAGGGTAATTTCCACTGGGATAAAAAACCCTACACCGAGGGATTTCATGAGAATTACCAGAAGAGGCCTGTTAAGTGATGGCCATACCATGGTTGGTGGGCCAAAGGAAATTGCCGATGAGATGGAAGAATGGTTCCATGGAAGGGCCTGTGATGGGTTTGTTGTAGGGCCTACTCATCAACCTGGAGCTTTTGAGGATTTTGTTAAATATGTCGTACCAGAGCTTCAAAAACGTGGTGTTTATAGAAAAGAATATACGGGTTCCACTCTACGAGATCACCTGGGCCTCGAGCGAGCTGAAATTGGATCTTGGAAAACAACTTTCGATAGTATTGAAGGTTTTTAGGCCCTTATAAATTTCTGTACGCTTCGATCTCCCCTGTCGATTCCGAGGAAAGTTTCGCTAACTTCAGAAACATAGAAACTCCCTTCAGAATCTACTGCGATTCCGTGAGGAGCTCCAAAAAGACCTGCACCAGGTTCATGTTTGACCTTTCCGATGATCATAGGATTACGGCTAGCTGAGTCAGGTAGCCCGGACCCGGTTTCGGAATCATCTACTTTTGCTTCTTCTCCCCATCGTGTAAGCAAATTACCTGAGGAGTCCAGAATGCTTATTCGATGATCCAATTCTGCTACATAGAAATTTCCATCAGGGCCTTTTCTTACATCGTTAGGGAGGTTTACATTTTTCCATTCTCCTAAAAAATCGCCGTGTTTAGTAAAAAATTGTATTCGGTTGTTATATCTGTCCGTTGCATAAACCTTGTCATCATCTTCGTAGTCAATGTATACACTGTGAATGGTGTCGAACTCTCCAGGACCACTTCCATTTCCACCCCACGAAAATTTCAAGACTCCATTTGGATCAAAGCAATGTATATGTGAGTTGCCGTATCCGTCCGAGGCGTAAAAATCTCCATTGGATGCTATCGTCAAATGAGTTGGACGATTGAAAGGTATACCACTTTGTTCAGGGGCGTTGATTAAAGGGCGGCCGATCGTTCGAATCAATTTCCCGTCTCTGGTCCATTTTCTCACCGTATGGTCACCAGTATCGCTAGTGTACAAATGATCGTCAGGTCCAATACTTAGACCATGAGGAACAATAAAATCGAACCCGATTTTCCCCCACCCGCTAATGTATGTGCCGTGCTTGTCAAAACACATTATTGCCGCATATGGTCCCCGGTTAAATACGTAGACATTGTCTAGGCTATCAACCGCTACGTCAGCAACTTCCACGAAAGGCCACCCGCGTGGCCGCTTAAAGAAATTTTCCACGACTTTAAATTGATACTTTCCAGTGCCATAAACAGTCATAACAATATTCCTTTGAGAGTTAAAAGTTTTTTTTGATACTAAACTCTACGGCGTATTCTAGACATAGTTGTAAGAATAAGTAAGTTTCCAACTAGGCTTTGACCGTCGTAGTAACTAGTTTTTGTTTTTTAATTGAATCGAGTAGGGCGATAGGGTTGCAGTGAATCAACACTCGACTCTGTTGCTATCTCTAGAGCCCCAAGGGCTCCAACGATTGGGGCCAGAGTAACGCCGCTATGCATAAGAGTGATGTATATACGAGTTGACTTATTTGGAAATCCAATAACGGGTAGCCCGTCTTCTGGCATTGGTCTTAGCCCTACTGGCACACGTTCTGCTTGAACACCATCCAGGCTCCGAAAATATCTTGATGCTCGTTTCAATAAAAAATCTGCGTATTCTTGGGAATCATCATCGTTTTCGTTTTCCTGATCTCCAGCTCCGCACATTAGGGATCCATCAGTAGCTTGCCGTATATGTATTTCTCCCTCATCTTCTGGGCCTGGGGGAAGATAAATAGTGGAAAGAGTCTCCATAATTGGTGGAAGAGGGGCCGTGCGAGTAACAATCCCAGGGCTTACACGCTGAGGGAGGTTTATGCCTAGGCTTGTTGCGAGATTAGTTGAATCAACTCCTGCTGCGATAACAACTTTGTCGAACTTAAATTCTTCTCTCTGGGTGTTTAAAATGACTTCTTCGGCTGTTTCGACAATAGATTCAACTGAGGTATCGAGATAAATATCTCCACCATTCTCTTGGACTTTCGCCATGCATGCCTCTGCTACTCTGGTCGGAATTACATGGCCTTCAGTGAGTGTATGTATGCCTGCAAAAAAGGGACCTATATTTAAATTGGGTTCAAGCTCTGCCAATTCTTCTTGGGTTATTGTCTGGATAGGGTATCCCCAAGATTGGAGGCGTTCACATTGATCTAGAAGTTCTTGTCCTTTTTGTCGGTCTGCGTAATATGTGACGTTTCCTCCCCACTTTAAGCCGACGTCAACTCCCAGGGTTTCATTGAATCTTGACCAAAGGTCCATAGAACGATGATTCAAATCAAAGTAGTGTCGCGGAAGTTTCCCAAATGCATTAATCCATGCAAATGAGTGACCTGTTGCACCTGATCCAGGGAGACCTTTATCAAAGACAGTCACATTTTTACCATATGTTGATAGGTGAAAAGCAAGCGAGGCCCCCACTATACCGGCCCCTATAACTGCGATGTTATTTTTTTTCATAGATATCCTGTAATTGAATTACACTAAATTGATTCTTTTCATGTGTGTAAAGTAGATAGGCTGAGATCTTATATTTCTAGAATCTAGACATCACGTCCTCAGAGAATAATTTTATGGACTTTCGCACTATCTCCGGTTCCATTTCACCTGTGTTCATTTTCATCATTAAGTTGGAAACACCAATTTCTTTAAGCTCTAAGATTTGCTCATAAACATCCTCAGCATTACCAGCTATGAAAGTGGATTGAAATTCGCTGGGGTTGGATTTTTTAGTAATGGTGTGCGAAGGATTGAATTCTTCCCTAGCCTTTCTAAAATGATTCTGTTCTGTGTTCAGCCCTAGTTGGGCTCTTTCTATAGCCTCCGAAGATGTATCTGCCACGAATACGTTTTTCGACACCCATATTTTGTCTAGAAGAGTCTCTATATTTTGGTCAGATAAATTCGCATCCTCCAATTCTTTACGGTATAGATGGATTCTATTTGAAATTGAATCGTTATCTTGTGCTCCTATTAAAATAGGCCTGTGAATCCTTGCCATTTCCCTGGTTGATTCTTCACTTAGGCAAGCCCTTATTAGAGGTGGATGGGGTGTTTGATATGGAGTTGGCCTAAGTCCTGGGAAGGCGACATCCCAGTACTTTCCTGAGAAATTAACTGGGTTACCTTGCCATGCCTCTAGAATTAGATTCTCAGCTTCCTGTAGACTCTCGGCTGCGTCCGACATAGGAACTCCGAAGCCTATATATTCATATTCGTTAAAGGCAGATCCTTTACCTGTTCCGACCAAAAGTCTCCCATTACTGAGATTGTCCAACAGTGCGGTTTGCGCTGCCAATCGGACCGGATGATGAAGAGCCATTTCAACCACTGCGAATCCGATACGAATTTTTTTGGTAGTGGCTGCGATGGAGGCTGCAAAAACTACTGGATCCACGTAAGCGGTCGCTCCGTCAAAATGATGCTCTGATAACCATGCTGTATCAAAGCCTAATTCGTCACAAAGCTGAATTTCATTGAGAGTTTCATGAATTATTCTGTAGTCGTTGTCAGGTTTCTGTGACACAGGAAACACAAATGTGCCAAATCTCATAAAAAACTCCAGTTTTATATATTAGTTAAAGCTATGTTGTTGTGTAGAGAGCTGGTGCCAATGGATAGATTCCAGCTATGATTTTTCATTTTCCTTCAGATCCTACTATCTGCTGATTAATTGTACATTCACTGTTTCCCATGGTGCTGTATTTTTGTTTAATATTAATTCCTTTCGGCAAAATGTCAGGAGAATAAGATTAGCTGGATCGAGGGTATACCTTTGTATCGGGCGTGTAATGGTCTGGGTTTCCAATGGAGATTTATCAATAACCTAAGGAAAAAAGCGTGGATGCAAGAATTTCTTAAGTTGTCAATCCAGCTTTGTGTAGTGCTTGTCCGACTAAGTCGATCCCAACCATTTCACTATGCCCCGCGATTAACTGCTGAGTAATTGGTCCGGGGATTTGGTTTCCTATATGTCTTCCGTCTACTCGACTCACCGGAACAATGCGTGGACTTGTTCTTGTGAAAAACACTTCGTCTGCCGTGTATAGGTCGTACGGTTGTATGTCCTCCACAGATACAGGAATTCCTAACTTATTAGCTACTTCCATGACTACGTCCCTCGAGACTCCTTGAAGAATATGCCTGTCATCAGGGGTTTTAAGGATCCCGTCCTTCACGAGAAAAACGTTGTTTCCGGTCCCTTCAGTCACGTTTCCATTCTGATCCAGTAAAATTGGTAAAGCTTCAGGATCCACATCATGAGCCTCTAAGGTAGCAAGCACCATGTTTAGGCGGCTGTGGTGTTTTACTTTTGGCTCAACGGTGTCACTTGTGTAACTACGGGTGCGTGTAATAACGCCGTGTGCACCTTCGACATAAAATTTAGCAAAAGACGGGAAATCAACTGGTTTTATGCTCACGCAAACCGTGGGAGGCCCATCTAGGTATCTACCTCTTGTCACGAATGGATGAATCGTGAAGTCACCTGCCTCACTTTTCCGATGTTCATTACGAAGAATTCCTTCGTTACAAATGACAGTCATTTCCTCGGGAGTGAGCTCAGCATCTATACGGAGAAATTTGAGAGACCTATATAATCTGTCAATGTGGCGCTCCAAAACAAACGGGACTCCGTTGAATGTGCGGGCGATGTCAAATACTCCGTCGGATAACTCAAATCCACGATCATCAGGAGCTATTTTTATTTCATCGTAGTGGATCCAGGCGCCATTGAAATACGCATCGTAATCGCCGTAAGGTACAGAGGAAACGATTTTGTTAGACATCTTAGAATTTGCCTTCCTTTATTTTCGTTTGCAGCTGGATAGTAACATTTCGCCCGTCACATGGTGAAAACGAAAATCAGACGACAGAGATAAGATATCGGCCCTAGTTAAAAAAGGGTTCATATAATCAAAAATTGACTTTAGTAACCAAGGAATTCTAAGTGGAAAATACTGAGTATGACGCAATAATCATAGGGGCCGGGCACAATGGTCTTGTAGCAGCAACGTACCTAGCGAAAGAGGGATTGGATGTTCTGGTTCTAGAACGTCTTGACAGAGTGGGTGGAGCAGTAACGACCGATGAATTCTCTCCTGGATTCATGGGGCCAATGTGTTCATATGTTTCCCATGTACTACAAGGCAAGGTTGTGGATGACCTGGAATTGCGCAGACATGGTCTTGAATTTGCCTATAGTAGGAAAGAATCTGACTCATCGAGAAGGATTCATCTGTTTCCTGATGGTACATTTATAGGAGGCCCAGAGAATACTGACAAATTTAGTCTCGCAAAGCAACTCAGCTCGTTCAACGAAAAAGATGCTCAGGCGTATTTTAGGTGGGACTCATTCTGGGATGAAGCGGCAAGTATCGTTTACCCATATTTCCTAACAGAGCCTCCCACGATTGCTGACTTGATGCAGACAGTGAGGGGCACATCACGAGAAATTGTCTTGGAAAAGTTACTCACTTGGAGTTACGTTGACCTTATAGAAGACCACTTCCAAGATGAGCGTATAAAAGCATATGTAATGGATTCAAACGTAGAATGTGATCCAGGCTCGCCAGGTAGCATGCTGGGAGCTGCGCTATTTGCCTGCACCCGTTTTAGTAGAGATGCTGATCGCGGAATTCCTAAGATGAGTATGGGTAATATCAGCGATGCTATCGAAGATTCAGCGAAGGCTAATGGCGTCGAAATTCGAACAAGGGCTTTGGTGGATAAAGTAATTGTGGAAGGAGGGTCAGCCAAAGGTGTGATGTTGGCTGACGGAGAAGAAATCCGCAGTTTTATTGTGGCCTCAAATGCCGATCCTAAGCGCACCTTCAAAACTATGTTCCAGACCGGGGAGTTAGACGAAGATACTCTTAAACGGGTGGACAGTTGGAAAACTACAGCAGGCTGTGTCAAATTCCTTGCCGCTATGAATGAATTACCCGATCTGACCCGATATCTCGGATCAAATTATGATGCGAACTCAATTATAAATATAAAGATAATGCCGTCTGTGGAATATCACATACGGAGTTGGAGAGATGCAGCCGACGGAAAAGTATCGAGTTGTCCGGTCATGAATATTCAGATCCCTTCCACAGTTGAACCTAACTTGGTAAAAGGAAAAGGGCATGTCATGTCTAATTGGGTTCTCTTTGAGCCTCCGACATTGAAGGATTCAACATGGGAATCCGAAAGGAGTAACGTTGGGGAGCAAATCATCGATGTTATATCGCAATATGCGCCAAATTTTCGCAACAGCTTGGTCGATTGGACAGTCCAAACCCCTGAGGATATTGAAAGCAGGGTGGGCATGACCGATGGAAATATCAGGCACCTCGACATGATACCAAGCCAGCTTTTATCGCAACGCCAACCATACAGAACGTCTATTGACAATTTTTATATGTGTGGTGCTGGAACACATCCGATGGGAGAAGTTACTGGAGCGCCCGGACACAACGCTGCGAATGCGATCCTGAAGGATCTAGATAGAAAAGCTATTTAGTTGAATTCGTTTTAACCAAGGGACTGTCGGGGCGTATTTAGCAAGTTGGTGCTGAAAGTGGGCTTCTAGCTTCCACCTGTCGCCCCGTATCAGATTCAGTGATCTCGTAACTAGTTGGAGAGGGGACCTTTGTTTAGATAAGTGTTGGCTCGGACTATTTCTAGTTAATTCGCTAGACGAGTCGTCCAGAATTGTGAAGAAATGCTTGTTTTACCTGGTGGGCAATTTCATCGATGAGTGCTTCTTGATGAGGTGCCAATTCTTGTCCGGGTAAATCGTCACGGATTCCACCATCAGCTATTTCAGTACGTATACCGCTGAGTGCTTCGATCGTGGCAAGACCACAGAAGGGGACATATCTTTTCGAATAGCCACCTTCGTGAGAGAACACGATTTTGCCGTCACAGATATCGTTAGCAAGGGCTAGGAGCATTGTGGTAAGTCCTCGATAAGATTCAGATGTCAGTAGCATTCGTCCCAATGGGTCATACACGCTGGCATCGAATCCGCAGGGCACAAGTATTAGCTGAGGCTTAAAAGACATCACGGCGGGTGTCACGATCCGTTCTATTGCCGCAGAGTATGCGTCGTTTCCGGAGCCTGCGGGTAGAGGAATGTTGATATTGAAGTTTTCGCCTTCCTTAATTCCCCTTTCATTAACCTTTCCTGAGTCTGCGGGGAACAATCCGTCCTGATGAATGGAAATTGTCAGCACGTTTGGATCATCGTAAAACGCCTGTTGGGTTCCGTTACCGTGATGAACGTCCCAATCTATAGTTGCTATCCGTTCAACCTGCCAAATTTCCCGGGCATGCATAGCAGCTAAGGCCACGTTCCCGAATATGCAGAAGCCTCTTCCCAGGTCACGTTCAGCGTGATGTCCAGGGGGTCGAACAAGAGCATAAGCGTTGTTGACCTGTCCACTGAGTACGGCCTCTGTGGCAACGATTGTGCCGCCAGCAGCTAGCTTGGCAATCTCATATGACCCTCTTCCAAACGGTGTCTGTGGCCCAGCAAATCCCCCAAAAGCCTCGCTCAGCTCTCGGATTTGGTTGATGTAATCATCTGTGTGGAATCGGCGTAATTCCTCTTCGGTGGCCATGCGGGGGTTGAGTCGAACAAGTTTATCAGTAAGGCCGGACAAATCGAGGAGGTTTTTCATCCGTCTCTTTGTATCTGGATTTTCAAAGTGTTCGCCAGGTTCTACGTTTGCTGCAGCTCCACTTCCAGTGTCGTGCCACATATATTTTTCGTGCCATAAAAAACCCGTAGCCATTTCATTGTTTCCTCTGAAGTTTGTGGGCAGTTTAACAGAGAGGGGCTTTCTCTAAAATCCGCTTTTTTTTGTAATTGTAGGCGCTATTCTAGCGTCCAATTCGGAAAATTTTTCATAATCAATCAGATCATATATCTGTGATCTGTTCATCATGTCAGAAAGTGAGTCGATCTGGCTACCATAGTCTCTAATGTTGGTAAAAGCTTTTTTTATAGCTCCAAGGGCAGCACGTTGCCCTGTTGCAGGGTAGATAACCAAACTGTATCCAATATCTCCTAGGTCATCTACTGTCAGAAGCGGGCTCTTTCCGAACTCAGTCATGTTCGCAAGTAGCGGTGCCTTCACCTTTATCGCAAATTGTTTGAACTCGTCGAGGCTCTCAAGTGCCTCCGGGAAAATCACGTCAGCGCCTGAATCCCTATAGAGGGTCCCTCTTTTAATAGCTTCGTCAAAGGAATAAACATCTCTCGAATCGGTTCTAGCTATAATCAGCATATTTTCACGTGCTGCCAGAGCTGCCTTAAGTTTCTCAACATACTGCTGTTCAGAAACAATTTGTTTCCCATCCAAATGACCGCAGCGCTTCGGAGAGACTTGATCTTCGAGTTGAACAGCTGCAACTCCCAGGTACTCTAATTCCTTTATCACTCTAACAACATTTACAGCCTCTCCAAAACCCGTATCTATATCAACAATCAATGGTAAGTTAGTTGATCTAGTAATCCATTTCACAGAGTCGATCAGCTGGTCGACCGAAAACAATCCTATATCGGGGATGCCAAGGCTGGCTGAAAACGCTGCTCCAGAAAAATAAATGCATCTAAATCCCATTCGATCGGCAAGTATTGCCGTCAAGGGATCATTTACACCAGGGGTGGGAATCGCCACTCCTGACTGCAATAAATTCTTAAGATCAGACACAGGATCATTTGCAGTTCTATCGTCTGTCATCCATGACATATTAATTCCTCTTAGCCTAGTTCACCTTGCTGATATCAATATCTCTCGAATCCTAACATCGACCAAGTCCAAGAATAACTTTTTTGATACCACACGGTGCGAATGGAAATACTACTGGGGAGAGAAGATAATGGCGGTAGGTAGAGAGAGGTGTAAGGAGATACTTAGAGTAGTACAGATTTGGGAGTATGAATACAAAACTAAATTTAGGGAGAATCCAATGGGATTACTTGAGGGAAAAAAAGTTCTAATTACTGGAGCTAGAAAAGGAATAGGCCGCGGCATAGCAATAACTTTAGCAAATGAAGGTGCGGATGTTGGAATAAATGATATTTTGGATGATGAATTCGCCAAAAAATTGCTGAATATACTTTCTAATGAAGGCGTGAACGCTACTTTTCACAAAGGTGATGTGAGTAGCATTGAAGGAATAAACTCCGTTATTGATTCCTTTATGGAAAAGCATAATCAAATTGATATTTTAGTAAACAATGCTATTTTCGCTGATCAACAAAGACCATTTTTCGAAACAGATGAAACTTACTGGGACAGAATGATGGATTTATCCTTGAAAGGATATTTTTTTGCATCACAAAGAGCTGCAAGGGAAATGGTTTCAGGCGGCAGAGGTGGAAGAATAATCTGCTTATCAAGTGTTCACTCTTATGTCGCTATGCCAAATTGGACTGCGTATGGTACAGCCAAAATGGCATTAAGGAGAATGGTAAAAGGCATAGCCTCAGATTTAGCTGGTAAAAATATTACTGCAAACTGTATTGCTCCTGGGGCCATCTCGAATAAACTACCCGACATCGAAGATGATTCGATAGATGGCCCACCGCACAATCCAGCTGATTTAAAAAATTTTGTACCGGCTGGTAAAGGTGGGTTGCCAAGTGATATAGCAAATGCGGTTTTGTATTTATCGTCGGATCTAGGCCAATACGTTAATGGGGAAACCCTGTTGGTCGATGGGGGAATGATAGCTTCACAAAAAATACATGATTAATTTCAAATAGCTATTAGCTGAAGTCATGGAGCATATCGATTCAAAACAGGACGAATTTAGGAGGTTGGTGCCGAAGGAGGGATTTGAACCCACACACCCTTACGGATACTACGTCCTGAACGTAGCGCGTCTGCCATTCCGCCACTTCGGCATTTTCACCAGCGTTGTACCAATCCACCACGTCTTAACCGGTTACTTGGTGGGCGATAGAGGACTCGAACCTCTGACCTCCTGCGTGTGAAGCAGGCGCTCTAACCAGCTGAGCTAACCGCCCGTAGCTGTAATTCAGCTGTGAGTAACTGGGACGCCGGAGATCCCTGGCAACGGCTGGATTTGAACCAGCGACCTAGCGCTTATGAAGCGCCCGCTCTAACCCCTGAGCTACGTTGCCGTGCTAGTCTCTTAGGTGTTAAATAATAGTATCCGTATAACAGGAGTGTCAATTATGTCTAGTCACGGATGCACGCCTGACAATTTGTCGAAACAAATAGAATCTGTTGATTCCCTGAATTCTGATGAACTCTTAACCCTGATAGAAGAAATGATAGATCATATAGAGGTGTTTCCAGGATTTATGGGAATGGACACCATCCATGCCATAGAACTAGAGCCTATGCCTGATTTTCCTGACCGGGGTTGCTTGGTAGTTACTCCTTCAGGACTCATTCAGGAATTGGCCATTGATATTTTTTCCGGGCCTTCATCTCTAGGGGGGTATGACTACACGGAGAACATAAGAGATGTAGACCTAACTTCTGACGAGCTCGTTTGGTATCGAAAAGAGGCGATAAAGCTCCTTCAGAAATTTATGTAATACCGACTTTTTATGTATAGCCGACTCTGGAGATTCTGATATACTCCTAGTGAATCTCCCAATTCTGGGGTCGCGACGCGGGTTGCGCACTGTTTTTGAGGAGAAATTTTTTTGCCCGGCGCTAACCCTACAACAATGATTGGGTCTGGCGAACGGGCTGTTCATGTGCAGCGGAACAGGAGGGCATTATATGCCTGCTTATGCGGTTCTCGGGGCCCAGTGGGGTGATGAAGGTAAAGGGAAAATAATCGATTTTCTTGCAAGTGATGCAGATGTAGTTGCTCGCTTTTCTGGTGGTAACAACGCCGGGCATACAGTGATAAACGATTTAGGTGACTTTAGTCTCCATATTATTCCTTGTGGAGTCTTTAGAGAAGATGTAATGAATGTTATTGGGAATGGAACCGTCGTCGACCCCGACGTTTTGATAGAGGAAATTGAATCCCTATCTCAGGCAGGTATAAGCGTAGATGGTCGACTTATCATCAGCGAACGTGCCCACTTGATAATGCCTTATCACATAATACTGGATACCTTGGCTGAGTCTGCACGTGGTATTTCGGCCATCGGTACAACGGGTAAAGGGATTGGTCCTGCATACAGTGATAAGACCTCTAGAACTGGCATCCGGGCGGCTGATTTATTAGATTTGGATACTCTTCGCGAGAGACTTGAAGAGGTTTTGACATTTACTAACAAGGTAATAACCAAAGTGTATGAATCAGATCCTGTATCTTCAGATGAATTGTTTGAGAAATGTAAAGTTTGGGCTGAGAGATTGGAGCCATTTATAGGCCCTGCAGGGAGATATGTTAATGACACTTTGGATAGAGGGGGCAACGTTGTGCTGGAGGGGGCCCAAGGTATTTTATTAGATCTCGATCATGGTACCTATCCGTATGTTACCTCTTCTAATCCAACTATTGGGGGAGCAAGCACTGGTTTGGCGATACAACCCCAGAACATAACGTCGGTTTTGGGAGTATTTAAGGCATATAACACGCGAGTAGGAGCAGGCCCGTTTCCGACAGAATTATTTAATGAGATAGGAGAAACAATTAGAACTCTTGCTAAGGAATTTGGTACTACTACAGGAAGACCCAGAAGAGTGGGATGGTTTGATGGAGTTGCGGCTCGTTATAGCACAAGAATAAATGGGTATACATCTGCTGTGATAACTCGTCTGGATGTTCTTGATGGATTTGAGTCGCTCGATGTTTGCACTTCCTATCAGCTTGACGGTGAGGTACTGGATGAGCCCCCGGGAGGCACAGCAGCTCTAGAAAGATGCAAGCCTGTCTATGAGACGTTGAAAGGATGGGATGAGCCTACAGCGGGAGTGTCTGATATACATAAACTGCCAACCAACGCAAAAATTTATGTTGACCGATTGGAAGAGTTGATTAACTGTAAGGTAGACATAATATCGACCGGTCCTCATCGTGACCAGACTATAATGCCAAAGTCGGTGATTTAAGAATACCGGCTAGACTGGGACTTAATTTTTTTCATCCCTACTTTTTTTGTTAATCGATTGGTAAATCTACCTCGTATCTGTCCATTACCGCATCGAATTTACTAGTGAATGCTTGGTCTGGATCACATAGCGGGAGTCGGTTTTTGCCTGCCTGGAACCCCGCTCGATTAACGGCGTATTTAATTGGTATAGGGTTTGTTACCCAGAATAAAGCGTTAAATATTGGAAGCAACCTTTTGTGCGCATTCGCCGCTTCTTCAATATTACCTTCAAGAATTTGGCCCATCATATTTTTAATCTGGTTCCCGTACAGATTTGATGCGACACTGACGATCCCATACCCCCCAACACACATTATTGGGAACGTTTCATCGTCATTACCTGACCAAACGTCAAATCCATCGGGTGCTCCATCAATTATGCGAGTGATTTGACCATAATCGCTTGAGGCTTCTTTTACACCAACTATGCTGTCAATTTCTGCAAGTCGTAAGGTTGTTTCTACGTCCATATTGAGAGCAGTTCTTGAGGGAACATTGTAGAGTAAGCCTGGAAGGGAAGTAGCTTCTGAAATAGCCTTGAAATTTTGATATAGGCCTTCCTGAGGAGGCTTATTATAGGCGGGTACTGTGAGGAGGAGCCCATCGGCCCCTACCTTCTCTGCTTCCTGAGACAACTCTATAGATTTACGATGGTTATTATCAGTGGTACCAGCTATGACCGAGGCCGTATCACCTACTTCTTCCTTGATCTCGGCAAATAATTGTATTTTTTCGTCATCAGACATAGAAGGAGATTCTCCAGTTGTACCACCTATTACTAGGCCGTCGGTGCCTGACTCCGTAAGTCCTTTAGCCAATTTTCTGGCTTGAGGAAAGTCAATATTCCCTTCTTCGTCAAATGGCGTGATCATTGCTGTTAGTAATCTTCCAAAAGTTGCCATTCAATTTACCTCCAGGAGGACTGAGCTACTAAATCTCGTCGCATCATTTCCTCTGCTATTTGGATTGCATTTAATGCTGCACCTTTACGAAGGTTATCGCAGACTACCCATAAAGCTATTCCATTTGGGTTAGAAATATCTCGTCGTATTCTCCCGACTAACACCTCATCAGATCCAGCCGCTTCTATGGGCATAGGATACACATTGGAAAATGGGTCGTCTACAATCCTTATTCCGGGTTGTTCACCTAAAATAGATCTGACTGTATTAGGGTCAATAGGTTTATCAAACTCTATGTGAATGGCCTCACTGTGACTTACTGCAACTGGCACTCTTACGCAGGTCGCTGAAACCATCACTTCTGAATCATGAAGGATTTTCTGAGTTTCGTTAAGCATCTTCATTTCTTCGTTTGTGTACCCATTCTCTTGAAAGGGTTCTATATGCGGTAGAACGTTGAAAGCGATTTGATGCGGGTATTCCTTCGCTTTGGGGTTTTTACCCTCCAAGACTTCAGAACTTTGCGTTTTCATTTCCTCGAGAGCAGCGGAACCAGTTCCAGTTACAGATTGAAAGGTGTCCACAACCACCCTTTTGATTTTGGCTTGCCTTGACAGTGGTTTGAGAACCATGACAAGAGGAGTTGTTGAGCAATTTGGTATCGCTACTATTCCCTTGTGGTTATTTAAATCGTCTGCATTAACTTCCGGGACCACTAGCGGAACCGTGTCAGTCATGCGGAAGGCTGAACTATCATCTATTGCTACCGTACCGTGTTTTGCCGATAGGGGAGCTATTTCCCTACTTACATCTCCAGTGGCTGATATGAAGGAAAAATCGACTTCATCCAGTAGGGCGGGAGTACACAGTTCTACTTCTATATCTTGCCCTCTGAAATTCAGTTTTTTGCCAACAGATCTTTCTGAAGCACAGAGCCTTATTTGTTCTATGGGGAAATTGCGTTCCTCGGCTATTTGTAGGAACACTCGTCCCACCGCCCCCGTTGCCCCTATTACCGCAACTTTACAAGAATCCAATTTCTTCTCCGATAGGTATTTTTATAAGCCCATGATTTTATCTAGACCAATCGTCAGCCCTTTGCTAGTTACTGACTCTTTTATCGCCATTATGACCCCAGGCATGAAGCTTTCTCGGTTTATTGAATCATGGCGTATAGTCAGCGTTTGCCCTAGAGCCCCAAAAACCATTTCATGATGTGCAACACGTCCCGGCATTCTTCCACTATGAATTACTACACCTGCGTGATCCCCACCTCTTGTGTGGTTGATGAGTTCCTTTTCAGCTGAGGGAGCTTCGAATAAGCTCTTTTTCCCATCTGCCGCTGCTTGAGCAATTGATATTGCAGTTCCGGAAGGTGCGTCTATTTTTGCTTCATGATGAACTTCTGTCAGGTCTGCGTAATCGAAGAACTTCGATGCAAGACCTACCAAATGTGTCATGAGAACCGCTCCCATGGCAAAATTTGGGGCAATGATGATACTTGTTCCGTTATCTGTAGCAAGGTTTTGTGCGAGTGTTAAGTCTTTTTCTGACATACCGGTAGACCCAATGACGCAATGCACTCCTGCTGGAGCCGATACCGTCATTACATTTCTGGCTCCTTCAGCATTCGTAAAATCAACCACCACGTCAGCCTTCCCTATTACTTGGGATAAGTCGTTGGTAAGTGGAATTTCAGAATTGCTATTTGGAATGTTTACAGTGTCTCCTGAGGCAGCAAAGTCCGCACCTCCAACTGGCACCAGGCCGTCAGTGATGTTTACGGCATTGAGGACTTCTTGCCCCATTTTGCCGAGAGCACCGTGAACTACAACTTTTAAGTCAGCCATACCATCCTCCCTCTTTAACCTTTGATTCACACCAATTCGAACTACTAAATTTTAAGTAAAACAGCAACTCTAGCCGACTCTTCAAAAACGTGTCGGGTTTCAGGTACTACAGTCAATGACTAATCAGAAAGTAGGGCTTTTCTGGAGAGTTTAATTCGTCCTCTGTCGTCCATGTCAATTACTTTTACAGTGATTTCATCTCCGACACTGACAACGTCTTCTACACTTGCTACGCGATGGTTTTCTAATTCACTAATGTGGACCATTCCGTCTGTTCCAGGCACAACCTCTACGAAAGCACCGAAACTGGCTATGTTTACTACTTTTCCTGTGATGATGTCTCCGATTTCAACGTCAAGTTCTGGTTCATCGTAAGTTTCTTCATTACCGGCCATCATCGCTTTTCTTGATAACTTTATTCTACCGGCGTTGTCTTTACTTATTACTTTTACAGTGATTTCGTCACCTACATTCACGACATCTTCAACACTGGCTACACGGTGTGTGTCCAATTCGCTGATGTGAACCATTCCGTCTGTGCCTGGGAGTATTTCCACAAATGCTCCAAAACTGGCAACTTTGGCAACTTTTCCAGTGAAAACTTCGCCAACTTCAATTTCCCGTGTTAGATCCTTGACCATTTGAATAGCTTTTGCAGAAGCCTCTGCATCCGACGATCCAATGAGTACAGTACCGTCATCTTCGATGTCTACAGTTGCTTTGGTTGCTTCAACTATCCCTCGTATAGTTTTTCCACCTGGACCTATTACCGCTCCTATCTTGTCGACAGGAACTTTAATCTTTTCGATTCTTGGAGCGTATGGGCTTACGTCGGTGCGGACTTCTGGTATTGCCTGCTTGATAACATCCAAAACTTGCATTCTGGCTTCTTTTGCTTGACTCAAAGCCTCTTTTATCACGTCAAAACTAATGCTGTTTACTTTGATATCGAGCTGTATAGCCGTTATACCGTCGGCAGTGCCTGCTACCTTAAAGTCCATATCTCCAACATGGTCCTCTAGGCCCTGGATGTCTGTGAGAGTGACGTATTCTCCATCTTCTCCAGTGACTAATCCAACTGATATACCTGCTACAGGCGCACTTATAGGAACTCCGGCATCCATTAATGAAAGTGTTCCGGCACAGACGCTGCCCATAGAAGTGCTTCCGTTTGAGCTGAGTGCTTCACAGACTATTCTCAGTGTGTAGGGAAAATCTTCTTCGCTCGGTAGTACCGCGCTCAAAGCCTTTTCTGCTAAAGCGCCATGTCCTATCTCTCTTCTTCCTGGTGATCCTACTCGCCGGGCCTCGCCGACAGAATAGGGAGGGAAGTTGTAGTGAAGCATGAACCGTTTTGACTCTTCAGGGCTGAGATCATCAATCCTTTGAGCATCGCCAGCTGATCCTAAGGTGGCTACTCCAAGAATTTGTGTTTCTCCCCTATTGAATAAGCCGGAGCCGTGGGTTCGTGGTAGTAAGGATACGTCAGCTGAAAGTTCTCGTATTTCTCTGAGACCTCTCCCATCGGGCCTTACACCATCTTTAAGTATTCTTACTCTGAATTGTTCGTCAAGAAGTTCCTCAAAAGCGCCAGCGGATACCGCCGACTCAAATTCGGGGGCCAAAGATTCTGCTAGGTCATCTTCTAATGAGTTTAACCTAACTCGCATGTCATCTTGGTCTGATGAATCTCTCATCGCTTCGTAGATTTTGTTGCCCAAAATATCTCTGGCTTTTTCCACTGCTGCAGGATCGTGTCCACGTGGTACGAAATCAGATTTTTCTTGACCGGCTTCTTCGATAAAGTCTTCTTGAAGCGAGATCACTTCTAGATTCACATTTTGTGCTATTTGAATTGCTTCATAAACTATATCTTCATCAACGATACTGGCTCCTGCCTCCATCATTGATACTCCGTCTCGTGATCCCGCCACCACTATGTCTAGGTCACTGTTTTGAATCTGCTCATATGTGGGATTGACTACGAAATCTCCGTCAATATAGCCCATTCTCGTGGCGCCTAGTGGACCGTTGAACGGTATATTAGATATTGATAATGCTGTGGACACGCCGTTAAGGGCAATGATGTCGAAAGGAGTTTCTCCGTCACTGGATAACGTAGTAACTATTACCTGTACTTCATTCTTAAAACCCTTGGGGAAAAGGGGACGAATAGGTCGGTCGATTAACCTGTCGGTCAAAATTGCATGCGTAGTGGGACGACCTTCTCTCCTGAAAAAACTACCTGGAATTTGTCCTATGGCATAATGCCTTTCTTCCAAGTCGACAGTAAGTGGGAAGAAATCTATTCCTTCTCTTGGCTCACTCATGGTGACTGTGACTAAAGCAACATTATCACCTTGTCTGACAATGACGGCCCCACTTGCTTTTTTTGCTAGGCGGCCCGTCTCGAACTCTAAAGTGTGTGCGCCGATTTCACGGCTAATGGTTGATACTGTAATGGTCCTTCCTCCTGGAGGGGAAAACCGAGAGCTAGAATTACGAGTAAGCCTGTATTCAGGCTTCGTGCGGCTACCTGCGTAGCCCTAGCTTTGCGATCAGTGCTCGGTATCTACTCACATCCTGTGAATTGAGATACCTTAGTAGCCTACGCCTGCGCCCAACAAGCTTCAAAAGTCCACGCCGGGTGGATTCATCATGCTTGTGCTCACGCAGATGTTGCGTGAGTTCTGTGATGCGTGTCGTTAGTACCGCGACTTGAGACTCAGTTGAGCCTGTGTCTTTTTCGTGAGTGCGGTATTCTTCTATTACGGCTTGCTTGTCAGCCTTATCCAATCCGTTCTCCTGGATTCCTCTCTTATAGATCTTCTGTTTAATGTAAAAATTGTAACATTAGGGTTTTAGTACCGCAATTTACCCTCACCCAATTCAAATTCAAATTCAAATTTATAAAGTGTGAGGATCGAGTATATGAAATCTAGTTATATTCTAAATCCCTTGGATGAATGTTGTTACAGCTCGCTCAAAACCTGAGGGATTATCGCCCATTACAAGATGTCCAGCGTTCTCAACTATCGCTATTTTGCCCCCTGGAATTCTCTTATGCATTTGGTCGGCTGTGCCAGCTGCAATCACGTCGCTGCGATCACCTTTGACCACTAAAGTAGGGCACGAAAGGCTCTCGACATATTTCCAAAGTCGGTCAGTAACCTCGGGTTCCTGTTTTCTGCCCATTCTTCCCGCAGACCGTAGCAGCTTATCGTATTTCCATGTCCATTTTCCGGTTGGGAGTTGCTTGAGATTATTTACGATGCTTCCCCTAATTTGTATGGGATCTCGTCTTGGGTTGTACTTAATGACCCTCTCAACAAAAGCGTCAATTGAATCCAGCTCATCTTCTTGTTCAACGAAGTTTCGGATGTTTTGAGTTCCAGCTCTTACGTTCTCTGGCCCGGCGTCCACAATTATTAGAGCTTTCACTTTTTCAGGGTTATTTGCTGCGTACGTAAATGAATTTCGTCCTCCCATTGATAGTCCCATTAGGATGAATTCGTCCAGTTTTAGTTCTTCCACAATTCCCTGTATATCGATTTGTTGTGTTTCAGGAGTGTAATCTCCGTCCTTTGCCCAATCGCTGTCTCCGTGTCCTCTTTGGTCAATTGCTATAACTCGGTATCTATCTGCAAATGCTAGGGCCACGAAGTCCCAGGAATGGGCCTGCTGAGCAAAACCGTGAAGCATCACAATTACAGGATTTGATGTATCCCCCCATTCTAAATAATGAAACTTCATATCGTTCGCTTTGACGAATTTGCTCTTTGGCTCCCATTCGCGCGAAAAAGAGACACCTACTTCTCTGGCAGCTTGGTAAAGACTTAAACCTTTCGATTTCGCTTCTTTAGTCATTAACGCCTTCTTTCTGTTTCGATATCGATTGCTCTACGGTTAAGTTTTGCGCACTTAATTTAAATATCTGGGCTTTCTTTTCCCCAGTCAGTCACTTTTTCGTAGGCATCAGCGGTTTGTATCACAACTGAGTCCTCAAATGCTCTACCTGCTAATTGCATTCCTATTGGTAATCCAGAGCTGGTGAAACCACAAGGGATACTGATTGTTGGTAGGCCACAAATGTTATGTGGTCTGGTGAGTCTTGGCATTAAAGCTAATGCTGGGTATTCCACGCCATGGAGCACGATGGTTTTATCGTCTATATTAGGTGCCCCGATTCCCACAGTAGGGGCAAGGAGTATGTCTACCGTTTCCATAGCTTTCTTGATTTGACTATTGAATTCGTGTCTTCCTCTTTGTGCTTTCAAATAGTCTACGGCAGTATATAGGGCTCCTTGGGTTAGGCGTAGCCTTACATCATCTCCGATGTCGAAGGCTTTATCTTTTAGATTGCTTTCATGAACGGAGGCTGCCTCAGTCAACATAATAGTTCCAGATATGGCTAGGCTATGCTCTAGTACAGGTATTGAAATTGGAATGACTTGGGCGCCGAGCGACCGAAATACTTTTTTCGCTTCGGACAAAGCCTCTCTTACCTCGGTGGAAGTAGCTTCGTAGAAATACTCTTGGGGAACTCCAATAGTTAGACCCTTTATGCCAAGCCCAAGTTTTCTAGTGAAATCCTCTGTTTTATGAGAAGCCGATCCTGGGTCCTCAGGGTCGAATGATGCCATGGCGTTCAGCATCAGGGCTGAATCTTCTACTGTTCGTGTCATCGGACCGACAGTATCCATAGTCCAACTGAGGGGGAACACCCCATTTCGACTCACTCTCCCAAATGTAGGCTTTAGTCCTACAATCCCACATAAGGCTGCGGGAATTCTTATTGAACCTCCAGTATCTGTACCTAGAGAGGCCATGCATTGTCCAGCGGATACAGATGAAGCTGATCCTCCACTAGAACCTCCGGTTATTCGGTCTGTGTCCCATGGATTTCGCGCAGGACCGTCATGGGGATTGATACTCGTAGCGCCTAAGGCAAATTCATGCATTTGCAGTTTCCCAACCACAATCGCACCAGCCTCTTTCAGTCTACTAACCACGGTAGCGTCTTTTGTTGGGACACGGTTGCGATATATTTTGGACCCTACAGCGGTTGTTATCCCTGCCGTGTCATACAAATCTTTAAGCCCTATCGGGATACCGTGAAGAGGACCTCGGTAGTTTCCACCCATAATTTCCTTTTCCGCAATGAGTGATGAACTCAATGCAGATTCCGATAGAACCGTTACAAAGGAATTAAGTTTGTCATCTGTAGTATTTATTCGTTCAATGTGAGCTTCTACAAGTTCTGAAGGTTTGACCTCATGAGTAGATATAAGATCGGAAGCCTCTTTCATTGATATGGAGCAAAGTGAGTTCATATTGGTTAGCTCCCATCCAGGCTTTGTAATTTTGACGTCAGCGGCGGCATAAACAACGGAACATCCTCGCTGATAATCGCTTCCAGTTTCTCGAGTTCTTTTGTGGCCGTTTCCATCTGAGAGATTAAAAGTTTTAGGTCTTCTTCTGAGATCGTAATTCTTTTTGCTTTTGCTAATAGGCGAATATTAGATTCCATTTCAGTCATCGAATCACTCCTCTAAAGTTATTCCACCGTAACAGATTTGGCTAAATTACGTGGTTGGTCAATATCGCAACCTCTAAGCAGGGCTATGTGGTAAGCAAGTAGTTGCAATGGTAAGGCAGTTAAAATGGGACTTAATTCGCTTGGAGCGTCGGGTATCCATATGACATCATCCACGATCTCGCGGACTAGTGTCTCGTTTTCAGAGGCGATGGCTAGAACCTTTGCTCCTCTTGCTTTGGATTCGCTTAAGCTACTGAGCATTTTGTCTCTCAGTGAATCTGAGGGTATTATTCCGACTACTGGCATTGAGTTGTCAATCAGCGAGATAGGTCCATGCTTCATTTCACCAGCCGGATACCCTTCAGCATGAATGTAGCTCAACTCTTTTAGTTTTAAGGCCCCTTCCATTGCTAGAGGATAATTTAAGCCCCTCCCAAGGAACAAAAAATTCGGATATTTTTGGTATTTATCTGCTATTTCTCTTATCTGATCGTCTGTGCTTAAGTATTTAGTCATAAGTTCTGGTAAAAGGACCAGATCATCTATTAGGGAGGAAATTTTCATTTGATCCAACTTGCCCCTATTAACACCAAGAAATATGGACAATAAATAGAGTGTGGACAGAGAACAGGTGAACGTTTTAGTTGCAGCAACCCCTATTTCAGGTCCGGCTTCAATAGGGAGTAATTTTTCAGCAATGCGTTCAGCTTGAGTCCCTGGGTAGTTCGATAAGACGACCTGATTGATTTGGTTTTCCTTCGCTCGTAGCATTGCTGCGAGCGTATCAGCAGTTTCCCCTGACTGGGTCAGAGATATTAAAAGAGTTCCTTCTTGAAAAACTGATTCTCTATATCGAAATTCAGATGAGTGGTCCCATTCCGCGGGAATTCCCGCGACTTGTTCCAACCATGTTTTTCCAACCATTGCAGCATGTAGACTTGATCCCATCCCAATCAAAACTATCTTTTTCACTGCATTGATTTCTTTAAAAGTTAGTGGGAAATCAGGGAAATTAATCTGTTTTTTATCGAATGAGACCCGGTTCTTAAATGTTTGACTGATAGCTTTAGGCTGTTCGTAAATCTCTTTAAGCATAAAGTGATCGAAAGTACCTTTGTCAGTACCTTGCACATTGAACGAAATTTCTGTGTATGGCTTGCTCAACAAATTCCCTTTCATGTCTTTGTATAAAACATTTGTCGGGCTTATTATTGCCATCTCACCAGCATCAAGATGCTGTATCGTTTTTGTATGTGGAATAATAGCTGGTAAATCACTGGCAACGAACATTTCGTTGTCTCCGCTTCCGATGGCTATGCCCCCAGAATGTCCCTGCCTAGCCGCTATTATCGTGCCTTTGTTTGCTGTGGATATTACTACTATAGAATTTCCGCCTTCTAACTTTGATACAGTCCTAGCAACAGCTTTTTCTAAAGATTTTGTATGTTTGAGTTCCTCTTCAATTAGATGGGGGATTATTTCAGTGTCAGTCATCGATAAGAATTTGTGGCCCTGATCTTGTAGGATCTTTTTCAGAGAGGAATAATTCTCAACTATTCCGTTATGTGCAACAGAAATTGCTTTCTGGCAGTCCTGATGAGGATGAGCATTTTCAAGAGTAACTTTGCCATGGGTTGCCCATCGGGTGTGTCCGATACCTGAGTATCCTTCTAGATATGTATGGGATTCAAGTTTTTTCTTAAGAGCGGAAAGCTTGCCTGTGGTTCTTACGATATGAATTGAATCATTCCCATCGTCGATGCTAATTCCCGCACTGTCATAACCTCTATATTCAAGCCTTTCCAAGCTGGGTACTAGAATATCTAGAGCATTCCTAGGGCCTGTATAGCCCACTATTCCACACATATTTGTTTTCCTGAGGAGGGTTGCCTATTCGAATCAGGAGTTTTGTATGCACCCCGATATTCATTGGGTAGTAGAGAAGCAATCCTGGTCATAATCATGTCAGTCATTGACTGCATAACGTCAGCGCTTATTTTTCCTTCAATTGTGGGTAGAGAAAAAGGAGCCCCGATATTTACCTTGATATCGCCGGTGGGGTTCACTGCTCTCAGTAAAGATTGAAGGTTTTCTGTGCCAGTTATCCCTATTGGAAGAATAGGGGACCCAGTCATCTGGATAATTCTGGCTACTCCTTGCTTACCGCGAATCATTTCTCCATGACTTCGAGTTCCTTCAGGAAAAATAACTAAGGTGCCGTCTCTACTTAATTTTTCCCTCGCCCATCTTACTGCAGCTATATCTGCCCCCTGTCTGTTCAATGGATGTGCCCCATATGCATAAAGCATTTGGCTGATTGGGAATCCAACAAAAATACTACGTTTAGCTAAAAAATTTAATCGCCTGTTAACGGCATGGCTTAAAATAGAGGGGTCAATATAGCTTAGATGGTTAGACACTACTATCAAAGGTCCCATGGGAGGAATATTCTCTCGGCCGTCGACCTGATAGTTGGAAAATAGCTTCAAAGTGACGCCTTGTAAGTACCTACACGTGGAATAGAATGCAGCCATTATTTTGTAATCAGGAGTTGCATAATTTTCTGGACCACCTCATCAATTTCCATATTGTCCGTGTTTATTATTACAGAATCATCTGCGGGTAGTAGTGGAGACTCCCTATTTTGGGAGTCAATTAAATCGCGTCTTTCCAAATCAGTTTTGACTATTTTTAAGGTGGTGTCAGGATTAATTTCTAGAGCTTGAGAGAACCTTCTTTTCGCACGTTCATCTGTGGAAGCTGTCAAAAATACCTTAATCCCAGCATATTTGAGGACTCTAGTTCCAATGTCCCTTCCGACCATAACTATCGAACCTGAACTCGCAATTTCACGTTGCTTCAGAATTAGAGCTGTTCTCACGCCTGAAATTTGGGAAATAAAAGAAACAGTGGCTTCTATGCTTCTACTTCTCAGCTCATCGGTTATATCATTTTGGTTAATGAAGAGCCGATCTCCTTCAACTGAAGCTACCAATTCTATTTGAGAATTTATAGCGAGATTTTCCAAGGCAAGATGATCGGACGCATCAATTTGCTCATGAAGAGCCATCCAGGTGATAGCTCTGTACATTAGACCGGTATCTAGGAATCGCCAACCTAGTTGTTCACTTAGGATTCTTCCTACGACAGTTTTTCCAGATGCTACGGGTCCGTCTATGGCTATCTGTGTATGCATTGTTTTGAGTTTGTCAATTGATCTCTTACCCCTGGAAATTCCCGACTATTCGATCCTTAACTTGTGGAGCTTACGAGCTATTCATATAATCCTCACATAGTTTTCAATACGGAGTCTAATTTATATGAGTAACGAAATTGTAATGTATGGACCTGATGAATCTTTGATTGGCCAATTGAGGGATGCAGCTCCTGACGGTGTAGAGATCCAATGGGTTGACTCAAACCAGGATCAGGAAGAATCTGCTCGTGCTCTCTCAAATACGAGAGCCATAATACTAGGAGGAGCTATTGATTTTGAGGTTGAACTTGCAGCTAAATGCCCTGAACTGCGATTGATTCAGACCACCAGTGCAGGTACCGATAAATTAGATAAAGCGGCTCTTGGTGAACTTGGTATTAAAGTTTCAAATAATGGGGGAGGGAATGCTGTTGCTGTTGCTGAACATACAATAGCTTTGATGGTGGGGGTGTACAGAAAACTTCATCTACAGTTCCAGAATGTTCAAGATGGGAAATGGATGGGAAATATTCGTCCGGATTGGTTTTCTCAAGCTCATGAACTGACAGATAAAACAGTTGGGATTATTGGTGTAGGCCGCATAGGATCCAGAGTGGCACAGCGCCTACAAGGTTGGGATTGCAACCTTATTTACGATGATATTGTTGATCCTGATCCTGAACTTATATCCAGACTAGGTCTAACCAAGGTGGATAGGGACGAATTATTAAGTACATCAGATTTGATTACTCTCCATGTACCTTTGAATAGACAGACGAAAGGAATGATTAGCGACCGCGAATTTGAACTAATGAAGCCGGAAGCCGTTCTTATAAACGCTTGTAGAGGTCCAGTAGTAGATGAACAGGCCTTCATTAGAGCCATGGAATCTAATAAAATAATGGCTGCGGGGGTAGATGTACTGGAAGTAGAGCCAACACCAGAAAACAACCCGCTTATAGACATGGATAATGTTTTGATAACACCTCATCTTGCTGCATTTACGCAGGAGGCAGGTGTGAAGAGTAGGGCTTTCGCGATGTATAACTCAAATCGTGTTGCGAACGGAGAAGAACCAGAGTCGGTTGTTCTTCCAGACGATTAGCAGTTTCCTGGAACTTTTATCTCAGTTTTAGTCGTTTTAATAGAGATATAGGAGCTCTATCCAATAAGTCTCTGGCGAGGTTCAAGTTTAGCCCTGAACCAAGGGCGACTTTTTCCGCATAGTCTCTTGTCATGAGGTCTTCTGGCTCATGGGCATCCGAGTCTAAAATGATTGAGGCACCTGCTTCCGACGCTGTTTTGACTACGTGCCCATTAGACAACCCGTGTCCTTTCCGCCCTGATACTTCAAGAAAGATGCCATTTTCAGAAGCAATTTTTGCTTCCTCAGGGGATATCAGTCCAGGATGGGCCAATATATCTACATAGGGTGAAGATACTGCAGCTAGATTAGTTCCTGCAACGACAGGTTCCATTATGGTTTCCCCGTGGACGTTGACAATTTTTGCCCCTAGTTTTTTTGCTTCTTTTGCTAGGTCATTAATGTCTTCGATTGGGGTGTGAGTTATTTCGACTCCTGGGAGTACTTCTATGTCCCATCTTTTTTCTGCCATCAAACAGTCCGTTTTTAAAGTTTTTAGAACGAATTCAAGATTTCCTGGCCCTACGTGGTCAGTGATAGCCATAGTCTTGTATCCAATGTGCATTGCCCGACGGATCAACTCTATTGGAGACAAGACGCCGTCACTCAAAAAAGTATGTGTGTGGAAGTCAAACATTTTTGGGCCCTAGACCTCAATATACTTGTTGATTAATCTATGAATTCAGAACCAAATAAATTCACGGATTCTATGACGTTGTTTGTTGAATTCCCTGACATAGAAGCCACTAAGTAGTCTAACCCAGATTCTTGGTAATTGTTGATGTCCTGCCGTATCAGATCCATAGATCCGGTTAAAGGCAGCCTTTCACCAGATTCATCATATAGGGATTGTCCTACGGAAACCGTAGCTCTCAAGCTCACGACTATTTCAGAAATGTTCCTTTTGGTCTGGTGACAAAGTTCGGTCAACTCTATTTTTCGGGCCCTCAGCTCTTTTGGGGTTAATCGAATGGCATGCCAACCGTTGGCAAAACGGACCGTTCTTAGCAGAGAAGCTCTGGAATTTCCGCCGATCCATATTGGAGGGTGAGGTGCCTGAATCGCCTGCGGGAAAAGTCTCATATTAATAGGGTTAGCGCCTTGTGATGTACCTGGGAACACTTCATTTGTGCAAGAGTTTAAAAAAAACTCTAAATGTTCGTCAGTGGTCTGTCCTCTCAAGTTGTAATCAGAACCCATAGCATCAAATTCCTCTTGCATCCAGCCAGAACCAATGCCAAGGATGAGTCGTCCTCCAGAGAGTACATCCAAAGTAGAGATCATTTTTGTGTTCAAAATAGGATTACGAAATGGGAGCACGAGCACACTTGTTCCCAGTTTTATGGAACTGGTAGCTCCACCGATATAGGAAAGAGTAGTAAGTGCTTCTAGAACATTTTGGGCGTTTGGGTCATTTTTTCCGGGGCCAAATTGCTCAGGGTATCGATCAGGCAGGTCTGCGGGATATACCGTTCTATCACTAACCCAAATAGAATCGAATCCAACTGTCTCAGCCGCTGAACTCACAAGTTCAACGTAATTTTTCTGATCTAATTCTGTTACAGCAGGAGTTACCGAGGTGGTAACTGCGACTCCAAATTTCATTTGATTTCGTCCAACAGGTCCTAATTTTCTCCGTATCTAAATTCTTCAGGTAATTCCTTGATTATATTTAGTGCAAGTAAAACTCGTTGAGCAGTAAAAGCAGCAGAATCCTCTAGGGTTTTGACTGGAAGATAGTATGGTGGGTCTGCTGTAACTATGCTAGTGCCAAAACCGTCTAGTGCTGCGAGGTTAGAGAGATGTATTCTGTTCAAAGGACTTTCTCTCGGCACGATTACAAAGGGCCGCTTCTCTTTAAGGCAAACGTCAGCTGCTCTCCGTATTAAATTGTCGGATATCCCGTTAACAATCGCTGAAACAGTTGCCATACTCCCAGGCACTATCACCATTCCGCGTGCAGGAAAAGTGCCGCTGGCAATTGGGGCTTTCAAGTCACCGATCGCGTAATGGGTGAAATCAGAGTTATCAGCCCAGCGTTCGAGAGACTCACCAAAGGTTTCAGACATTTCCAATTGCCAGACCATCCTGGCTGGATTAGAGGCCACTAAAACAGTAGGAATATTAAGTTCCAACAAGGCGTCGACAGTTTTTGATGCGAGTATTGAGCCGCTGGCCCCTGTTACACCAACAATGATTGGATTTGTCATATCTTTATCGTACCTTTTTAGACGAGATATAGGGAAATGAGACTTCCAGATAAGATGCTAATAGATACGAAGGCGTTTATTCTCATGAATGCAATACCTAGCTTTGATAAATCATCTGGCTTAACAAGAAAGTATTTATAAATGAGGAGACATCCCGCTAGAACACATGATAGGAAATAAGGGAAATTCAGTTCACAGAGGGCTCCCACTATCACTAAGAATCCTATAGCTAGCGTGTCTAATAGTTTTGCTATCAAAAAGGCCCTAGCTATTCCAAATTTTTTGGCTACTGAATGTAGGTTTTGATCTTTCTGAAATTTTACGTCCTGACAGTGGTAGATAATGTCAAAACTGCCTGCCCAACATGCTACCGCGCAAGACAATATGATTGGTTCCAATGATAGTTTTCCGGTTATTCCGATCCAAGCAGCTGATGGGGCTATAGCCAGTGCCCACCCGAGTAATAAATTGGCTGTCCATGTGAACCTTTTCGTGAACGGGTAAAAAATGAGATATCCAGCTGCCAGTGGAGCTAACATAAATGACAGAAAATTGAGTTTATATGCTGCAAACATAAAAATTATGAATGCTATGACCGCTGGTGCTATCAAGTCTGTAGCTCTCAGTATGCCAGCAGGAATATGGCGTGACGATGCTCGCGGGTTTCTTTTGTCTATGTGTCTATCAATGACTCTATTAGCCACCATTCCTACAGTGCGAGCCCCAACCATGGCTAAGGTAATCCATAGGAATTTTGACACGCTCGGTAGTCCGTTGGAGGCTAGGAACATGCCTACATATGCGAATGGCAGGGCGAAAATACTTTCGTGAAATTTTATTGCGTCAAGGAAGGCAGGTATTTTGGAGAAACCGGTCGCTCGATTTGATCCGGTCACAGACCATATTCCTTCCAGCGACTATTGACTAAGTTTTTGATTTCTTCTGACATGACAACGTCTGGGGGCCAATCTCGATTTCTACCATCGAGTTTTGTTTTGGCTGTCGCGTCGATTCCCATTTTGCTGCCAAATTTTGGCTGGGCGCTAGAGTGATCGAGGTCATCTACGGGGCCTTCAATAAACATTACATCGTTTTCAGGGTCTATGTTGCTAGCAACTCGCCAGGCTACTTCTGAGAGGTTTTGTACGTCGACATAATGATCCACCACGATAATAGTTTTCGCCAGCATCATCAGTCCAAGTCCCCATAAAGCGTTCATTACTTTCCTGGTATGGCCAGGATATTCTTTTTTTACAGAGACTATGACTAAATTATGGAATGCTCCTTCAGCAGGCATGTTAATGTCCGTTACTTCTGGTAAAGCCATTTGAAGAGCTGGCAGCATTAGTCTTTCGACCGCCTTTCCCATATAAAAATCTTCAGATGGTGGTCTTCCAACCACGGTCGCGGGATAGATGGCATCTTTCCGATGTGTGATGGCATTTAGATGAAATACTGGATATTCATCTTCCATCGAATAATACCCAGTATGATCTCCAAAGGGGCCCTCTGTTTTCAGTTCACCTGGGATCACATAGCCTTCTAGTACAAACTCAGAGTGAGCAGGAACCTCCAAGTTTATCGTGCGACACTTCACCATTTCGACTGGAGCATCGCGAAGTATTCCTGAGACGGCGAGTTCGTCCATATCAGGTGGTATGGGAAGCGCTCCAGTCCACATGGTGGTCGGATCACATCCTAAGACCACCGCCACTTCAAGGCGGTTTAGCCCTTTCTCTTCTCCGGTTCTGTAATGGCTTGCTCCTACCTTATGGGTTTGCCAATGCATGCCAGCAGTTTTCTCGTCGTATATTTGCATGCGGTAGGTGCCAACATTTCTACGGTTTGAATCTGGGTCACGAGAAATTACTAGGGGCAAAGTTATATATCTTCCCCCGTCCATAGGCCAACATTTTAAATGCGGAAGGATTTCCAAGTTTGCATTATTACCTGTCAGAACTACTTCTTGGCATGGGGCACTCTTTAGTAATTTAGGCTGGGTTCGCGCCATACCCACTATGTCTTTGAGAGTTTTTAACTTATCCCACATAGAGGAGGGCGGGTTTTTTACAAGGCCTAGTATATCTCTTACTTTGTCGGTTAACTCGGCAGTTTCATCGACGCCTAAAGCCCAGGCTGTTCGTTGATGTGTCCCAAACAAATTTGTTAGCACTGGCGTTTCATGCCCAACAACATTTTCAAACAAAAGTGCAGGACCACCTGATTTGATGACTCTATCAGTAATTTCGGCAATTTCAAGATCTTGACTAACGGGAGTTCCAATGCGCGTCAGATTATTATTAGACTCTAGAAAACTAATAAATTCTCTCATGTTTTTGTATGTCATCAATCAATCGCCTTTAGCTCTAATTTCTGAGGATGACTGATCCACTCGAAATGTAGTTTCTGGTATGCCTACCATCATTCCCCTAAATCGTACTGGAACGTCTACGTCATCCAGTCCCTTGAATGAGCCGGCATCCACCCGCCCTGCAACTAAAAAATCACATCCGTTAGCTTCTATCTCGTGCAGTGAAGTGAACATGGCCTTCGTATCGTTGCTGTAATACTCTGGATTCACGAGTCTGCATGCGGTGTCGTAACCTATCACAAAGGTACTGCTCGGGTAGACAGCCGATTTCTGGGAAAACAGCGGAGCAAATGAAACTAGGGTAGTGGCTTTATTTCTGAATTGTTGAACTCTTTTCTTTATTTCTTTGGATTTTAAAGGAGGCTTGTCAACATTCGCAGCAGATATTTCAAAAGCTGCCTCTTTATCAAGTAGTTGCTTGGCTGTTTCAGCAAGTTTTAAATGCCCTAAATGGAGGGGATTAAAAGATCCTGAAAGAATAGCTCCTGAGAATTTGGCATCCTCATATAGATCTCCTTTACTAGTCACCATAAAAGATCGGATTTGCTTCCCAAGAAGTGAGTCGAACGGTGTAGTGAATTCTGTCTTATTTCTTTCCAAACTGTCTTCGTTAGATATATTTATAGTCTTAGCGAAATCTGGGAATATAGCCCTTGCGATTTGGTTGATTATCAGTTCACTTACCAGTGCTTCTTCCTGTTGACGAGTTCTAAGTCCTTTTTTCATGTTCAAATGCGCAGATGTATGACCAGATGCTCCCCAAACGGATACATATGCTTGATTAGCACCTTTTCTTTCTCTATCAGTACTTATAGCAGCAGTACAGGATATGCCCAATACGTTGCTGTAGTTGTCACGTAGGTCAGATGCCCGAAAATAAGACCATCGAGCTAAAGAAAGACCCGTTTTCTCAGATACGGCGCTTTCCACCTGAGGTCCGGTTATACCATGAAGTGCGGCATCAGAATATGGTATGAGACCTTCAAGGATGGAATTGGAAGCGCCTGCAACAGCAAGTAGCGAGTTAAGTGCTGATGATCCAGCACCGGTTAGTGACAACACCATCCTCGTGTCGCTGGCGTGAATTTTTTTTATGGTGTTTTCTGTAGATAAGTCCATCAAAGTGACCGACGCTATACCGACGCTATTAAGTTGTTATCTAGATAAACGGATATCCACATAAAAGATTACACAAGAACGCGCCCCAGTGGAATAGGATTCAACTTCTGAGATATTGCTGAATAGCTGAATATTCGGGGTTTATATATCGACTGCAGAATAGTTCCAATAAATAATCGAGGCTCTGGAACAGATTATGAATGTAGATGAAGCTATAGCAAATTAATCATTTTAGGTCTTAAGGCAACCCTAACTAGTGAGAGAAGAAGGGCGCTCAAGAGAATAAATATAATGGACGTCCAGTCGAAACCATAGAATACAAGCCCTAACGATGTTCCAGCCGCGGGAGGGTGTTCAGTGTTGGTCACCACCATCACAAAGATCCCCACTCCAACGGAGATTGCAGCTGCAATATCGATGAAAAATCTCTTGTCTTCGGATAAAGCATCCAAGCCTGTTAATTGTATGGAAAGCGATATAACTGCCGCTACTATTCCAGCTACAAAATGCCCCCCTATAACCTTTCGGGGAGTAGCTGCCACGCTATCTGGAATTACAAACACCGTGAATGCAGAAGAGGCTATGCCTACCACAATAGCTGTTTTGAAAACTGTATCTCCAATTAGAAGGATGAAAATTAGTGATACTGCTGCTAGGCCACACTGAAACACATAGTGAGCCCACTTCGAGTGTATATATTGATCCAACACGTGTGGCATGAAGCCATGTGGCTTTGGAATGTGGGGATGTGGGATATGTGGGATATGTGGGATATGTAGTCCCCTCTTGCCACTCATCGAGTTATATACAGCTCCTAAGGTTTTTGACTGTGGAGGGTTGACTCCTGTCCACTGAGAGAGAATTAAACTCTCATTAACATGATTAACACAAGCCAAATAAAGGACATTTTATTAGCGCTTAATGAATTTTCTTAACTAATGAACGTTAATTATTTGGGAAAATCTAGTTTGCTTGGAAACTGGTATAATGTGCCTACTAAACAATAGTTTTTACATCATTGAGGCTATTAGGCGCATAATTGGGCCAGCTAAGATGGCCCCTTTCTTTTCAAGCACTACTCATACTTCAAATTGTATGATTTCAAGGATTTAATTCCATGAACAGCCCTGCGGGCACAAAACCAGGTGATGTTTCAGTCAAAAAGCCTAGAGTTGGTGAGACTCCTCCCACGGAATTTGTCGTGGCTGAAAGGCGCATTCATGCGCGAAGCTTCTCCTCACCCATGTTACTAATCCTTATTTTTATTGTTTTGATATCAATTGGGACATTTTGTCTGATGGCCCCTTTTGCACATTATGAAGATACTTTTGGCGGGTTTTTAGTTGCTCTGTTTACCGCCACGTCGGCGGTAACTGTTACAGGGCTCGTTGTTGTAGAAACTTCAAGCAACTGGACCATGGGAGGGCAGTTGGTGATCATGCTCCTTATGTTTGTGGGCGGCTTGGGTTTCATGTCTTTGGCTGCATTTCTTTTAACAGTACTTGGGCAAAGAATTTCTATGGCACAAAGCCTCTTGATTCGGGAGACCTTTAGTAGGGAACAACTTGGAGGTATACAGCGGTTAAGCGTAGCTATAGTTATCACCGCTGTTGCCATTCAGATTTTTGGGTTTCTGGCTTTTTTTGCTAGGCTTGTGTTTGTATATGAACCAGGTGAAGCATTGTGGCAAGCACTGTTTCTGGCTGTTTCTGGTTTTAACAATGCTGGTATTTTCATATTCCCCGAAAAATCAGGGTTGCTGGCCCATCAAGGAGACCTTGTTCTACTCGCTATTTTGGGAACCTTGATTCTTCTTGGAAGCCTTAGTTTTTGGGTTGTTTCAGACCTTATTTTAAGGCGGAAATTTAAACTTTATTCTCTTGTTACTAAGATAGTCATAACTATGACCATTTCTTTGATTATATTAGCTGGAATTTTCTTATATGCATCAGAAGGGTCTAACGAATTAACTCTTGGGTCCTTGTCTACCGAAAATAAAATTGCAGTTTCATTGTTTGAGGGGATTAGTGGGAGAACAGCAGGTTTTACGACAATTAACTACGAATTTGCGAGGCCAGCGACCGACATATTTATGTCGTTAATGATGTTTGTTGGTGGGGCTACGGCTTCAGTTGCAGGCGGCATAAAAGTTACTACTTTTTTTATTATCTTAATGAGTATATATATATTGATCCGCGAGAGAAGGTATTTAACGGTATTTGATCGAGAAATTGATGAGCTTACAATCCGTAGATCGTACGCAATACTCGTGATATCGATAGGTTTCGTTTTCTTGTGCACGCTCGGATTGGCGATCACCAACAGTGGGATATTACTCAGAGACATATTGTTTGAGGCATTTTCTGCTTACGGTACCGTTGGTCTTAGTACCGGTATTACCGGCCAGTTGACCCCATTTGGTCAGCTTATTGTTATTCTGACTATGCTAATTGGCAGAGTCGGGCCTTTAATTATTGGACTTAAAATGGTACCCAACAGGGATGTGAATAATTATCGAAATGCAGTGGAACCGGTTACAATTGGATGACTTCATATCAATTTATTAAATGCTTAAATTTTCTTCCAGAGATCTTTCGGAATAGGGACGGCAAGTTATGGATAAGAAACAGGTAGCAGTTATTGGTCTTGGCCGTTTTGGGGTGAGTACGACCAGAACGTTGTACAACCTCGGGCATGATGTATTGGCAATAGATAGTGATGAAGAAAGAGTTCAATCCGTGCTGGGTCAAGCTACATATGCTATCAGTGCTGACTGCACAAATGAGAATGTGTTGAGGGATCTAGGCGTTCATGACTACGACGCAGCTGTAATAGCAATTGGAACAGATATCGTATCCAGTGTTATGGCGGCGGTTCTACTTAAGACAATTGGAGTAAAACTTGTCGTAGCCAGAGCACGGGATTCTTTGCATGCAAACACGCTGAATCGGATAGGAGTGGATCGGGTCGTACAGCCTGAGGAGGAAATGGGGACGAGATTGGCCCATAGTTTTTTTAACGCTAGCGTGGAACAATACTTGGAACTGACTTCCAATTACGGAATTAGCCGATTTACTGTACCAACCCATTTCGATGGATCCAGTTTGTCAGAACTCGGTTTTACAAGCCCGAGAGATAGTTACGGACTGTCACCTCTGGCGATGTGCCGGAAGAGGAAAGTTATACTTAATCCTGGTCTTGACCAGAAGCTGCAAGTGGGTGACTTGGTTGTCATTGCAGCGCATGATAGTTCTTTAGAATCTTTGGATTCCATTTCCGATTATGGGGATGAAATATCAGAGTGAAGATTAAGTAAATCCTATAATGGCCATGCTAGATTTAACAGTTAGTAAGATCCTCAGTGGCCATTCTCTTCAGGGAGATATTAGAGAATCAGCCACGCTGTAGGGATAAAGTATTTTCAGAGTATGATGATAGCGATTTTAAACGGGACTCACTCGGATATTGAGGTTACAAAAGTTGCTTCGCGGTTATCGAAAGAGACCAAAGAAAAGCTTTCCTTGGTTTATGTAATTAGGGTTCCTAGAAATGTGGAAGTAGACCGAGAAATTTCTAGCCTGACGGAAAGGGCGGAGGAAACCTTGGAGAGAATGGAAAAACTGTCTAGGAATATGAAAACTAGACCGGTAAGCCAAATTATTCAGTCACGCTTTATTGGAAGTGCTGTTGTTTCTCATGCGATTGAGGAGCGAGCGAAGACCATAGTCATTGCTTTACCCCCCAAATTTGATTACGTGGAATCATATCTACTAAATGAATCTCTTGAATATGTATTGAAGCATGCTCCATGTTCTGTTATCACTTGCAGACCTTCTCTGAGTGCAGGTAGCAATCCACTGGGAAGAGGTGTTTAATGGCCGGCCAAGAACAGCAAGAACCCTTCCACAGAGCTCCGGTATATAGAGCGAGAAGAATCTTAATTGTAGGATGTGGCCAATTGGGATCCTCGTTATCGATTAGGTTGTCAGATTCTGGGAACATAATAAGAATTATGGACAATGATTCCGAGGCTTTTGATTTACTACCTGAGCGGAGAATAGAGACAGCACGGATAGTTCCAGTGTTAGGTGACGGTAGATCAGAAGGAGATCTTCGCAGAGCATTGGCCGGGGAGTCTGATATTTTTCTTGCCTGTACTGGCTCTCAGACAATTAATTTAATGGCTGCGCAAATTGCTAGAAACATTATTCAAATTCCTAAAGTAATATGCGTATTGGAAGACTTAGAAGTCGCAGCTATATTTGAAAAACTGGGATTAGAGTCAATAAGCAGCAGAAAAATAGTCGCTGATCAATTGTTCGAAAGAGCTATGGCTTAAGAGGAGTTTCTCAGTATGTATGTAGTAATACTAGGAGCAGGCCGTGTAGGCTCTAATCTAGCCAGCTGGTTTCTAGATTCAGGATCTGAAGTAGCAGTCATTGATTCAGACAAGAAGAAGACTCAGATTTTGGATGAAGCTTTAGGAAAAATTTGTGTTTTGGGGGATGGAGCTAATATAAGTGTTATGGAGGAGGCAGGCCTTACTAGAACAGATATGTTTATTGCGACAACAGGAGAAGATCATATAAATTTAATTGCCTGTCAGATTGCGAGAGGAAAATTTGAAGTTCATTCAACAGTGTCTGTGCTAAATGAGGCGAATAATGGAAAGCTTTTTGATATGGCTGGAATAGATTTCATAGTAGATATGTCTCGTCTTGTCATTAGTGAAATTGAAACTGCTCTTGCTCCTAAGTTGGTTGAAGAGGTTTAACAATTTGGTAAAAAAAGTGGCATATTTAGGACCACCGGGAACGTACAGCGAGCAGGCAGCACGTGACTGGGATGCCGACGCCGTTCTTCTTCCTGTCGATTCGATACCCTCTGTTGCGTTATCGGTAGTTTCTGGGGACGCGGATGAAGGCGTGGTGCCGATAGAAAACAGTATAGAAGGCGGTGTAACCTTTACTTTAGATTTGCTCATTCACGACTCTGAACTATACATTTGCGGTGAAACGGTTGTGACAATAAATCAGTGTCTAATGGCCCAATCGCGAATGGAGCTTGATGCGATAAAAATCGTGATGTCCCATCCCCAGTCACTGGGTCAGTGCCGGGATTTTTTGAGAGAAAGTATGCCCAATGCCGAATTGATCGCCTCTCTAAGTAATTCTGCTGCTGTTCAAGAAATGATGGAGTCAGATGTATCAACAGCCGCCATATCAAGTAAGCGCGCCGCTGAAATATATGGGGCTGAAATACTTATGGAGAATGTGGAGGATAGGCCTAACAACGAGACGAGATTTGTCACACTGTCCCATGTTGATGAGGAACCGACAGGGTCTGATATGACATCCCTGTGTTTCGAGTACCAAGATGATTCCCCAGGAATATTGAGTCAGTCTTTGAGGGAATTTGCCTCCCGAAACATAAATTTAGCTAAAATTGAGTCGCGCCCTAATAAAAAAAGTCTCGGAAGATATGTTTTTTTGGTAGACATAGAAGGCCATAGATCTGATTCTTTAGTCGCAGAGGCACTGGAAGCTGTTAGGACTCAAGTGTCAATGATGAAAGTGTTGGGGTCATATCCTATGAGTAGTTGGAGAGACTCTTAAATATATAGCTAGCGCTTCATATATCAGGAACGATTGCCTGCATCTTCTCCTTCGGGAGTTTTCGATACTGTGGAATCCGTATGAGTGGAAGAAAAATCCGAAAATCTTTCATTTACTTGATCAACTAAGGGGATAATTTTTTCTCTCGCATTTTCCACTGCTGGAATTAATTTTTCTCGAGTTGCTTCAACCGTGGGTCCAAGTCTTTCAGATATTGAGTCTACAGTTGGTCCAACCCTATCTCTGATTGTTTCCGAAAATTCGTCTGCTTTATGTCGGATTAGATCACTTTTTTCTAGTAAGTCGGCGCGAGTTTCCTCTCCAGGTTTCGGAGCTATAAGTATTCCTATAACCGTACCAATTATTCCACCTACCAGTAGGCCAGTGGTGAATCCACTACCTTCATTAGCCATCGAGTACCTCCATGCGGCTGAGTTTTCAGTCGTCTTTATTGCTATTTGTGCCTGATAAAGCCCCCAATGCTCTAACCACTCCTGATATAAATCCTCCACTTTTGGCTGCGGAGTCACTAACAGTATCGGTTATATTTTCAACCTTCTCCACAGTTCTTTTTGCTGACTCTGAAATTTGGTTAATTTTTCTTGCCGACACGTATACTATCGCGCATAAAGTAATCATTGCGATAATGAAGACTATGTCACTCACCATATTGATTATTTGTTCAAGATTGTATTCCATTTATACAAATACCTCGGGTGCTTATACCTTTAGTTAATCCTAACAAAAAACACCCGTACTGTTCCCGGTACGGGTGTTTTCCTGTTTATAAGACCGTAAGAGTTGAATAATATTACGGTTGGATCAGCATTCTAAGGGAGCCTTCTGCGTCTTTTTTCTGGGTTAAGATGTTGTGATTGTTTTTTTCTGCCCACATAATTAGGTCGTAGGTGTTCAGCACGTCCGGTATTATTACTTCAACAATCGATTCATTGTCGTTGGATACTTGTTCACTTAGTGCTGCTATTATGCCAGCGCAGTTCTTCCCGGTGCCATCTATAACTATCCAGTCGGTTCCGTTCTTTGCAGGTGCCGCTTCTCCGCCGTTACTTGCGCCGTAGACATCCACCTCACCTGTTTCCCTTTTATCCAATTCAGTTTTAAATTCTGATACTGACTCCCAGTGCACTCGTGAATCTCTATCACCCTTCTGACAGACTGCGCCTCGAACTCCCACTATATCCGGGTTCACTCTGGCAAGTTCATCTAAATCGCTCATTTTCAAGTGGCCTGACAAGGCCGTACTCATCCCTAGTTCTTTTCCTTCAAGAACCATTTCCTTGAGTCTAGTTTCTGGAATAAAATCAAAAAGATTTCTTCCATCTTTTACTAACGTATCTATGAGCCATCCATCACAGTCACTTTCTTTGGCAAGTTTCACCATTAGATCGGGGTCAAGGCCTCCTTCGTGGATTAGGTTGTCTGCGAAAAGTGATCCTATAAGCTTTGTGCTGGTGCCATATAAAGCTTCCTTGGAGGCCCTAAGGGTTTCTAAAGCAACCTCGTATTCACTTACCATGAATCCAACCTTGACGGAGGTGGCTTCCAAGCATCCTGCCGCATAAACAGCCATGGAAACAGTTCCTATTTGGTCGGGAACTACTCCCAACGTGACACTTGCGTGGTGTGCTGAGGGAACCTCGTCACGTATTTGTTTTACGGTATTAGGATGGGCGGAACCCACAAGGGCCTCTTGCAGGTTTTTAACATCAACGATGTCCGCTCCACCTTTTAGGGCCTGTTTCGCCTCATAGAGGTCTTGGACGCTAACCATTAGAATCATTTCTACACTACCTCATCTCTTTTTGGAAATCATTGATGCCTAAGAGTACTCTAATTTTGAGGTTACTCTACAAACTTCTGGCTGAAGATATGTCTTTAGCCAAATCTTCTTTTTCTTGGTCCGTCAGGTCTGTAAGAGGCATTCTAACGTGACCTCCAGCCATACCCATTAGTTCTCCCCAGTATTTGCACATCGATGCAGGTAAAGCTCCCCCCATCTTTTTCACAGTGTATTGCCACCACTTATCAGATACCGCTTTTATGGGGGCAATATGCTGAGCGTAGTAGTCTTCGTCTAAATTTCCCTGCATTACCTTTTCAATGAAACTGACGTAGTGGTTGTTCTCAGGAGTATCAAATCGCCAGTCGGAAGTGTTGGCGAACATTACCTGTTGCTCAAATCCTAATTCTTTACCTTTGTGAAATATCCATTCATCAGGAGTACTTATTATTGCTCTATCCCCGATTTTCAGATGTGTCTCAACAGAAAGATCCTGATTGAAACTGGCTTCTTTTACCCCCACTACATTCGGGATGTCACAAATTTCTCCAAGGCCGTTAGAACTCATTACCAATCCAAATTGGGGTGAGTTGTAGTACATGATGGCCAAGTTGGTGCTGTCTGCTAGCGTTCTAACCCATTCAATCACTTGAGTTTCAAGTTTGGTGACAAAATAAGGGGCAGCCACAATCAAGAGGTCAAATCCTGTTCGCTCTGCGTGTTCTGCTAAATCCAGCATGTCTTTCATCGAGGTGTGGGATACATGAGCTCCAATAGGCCAAGTCTCTCCCGCTTCATCGCTAACTATGTCGTATACACGCATACGTTCATCCTGGGTCAAAGTCCAGAACTCTCCCATGCCCCAGGTGCATCCTGCGCCTCGAACACCAAGGTCTTTCACGTGCCTGATATTTCTTCGTAAACCTTCTTCGTCTATATCGTCATCAGGTGTAAAGGGAGTCATCAGAGTGGACCACTGACCTCTCAATGTCTCTCGGGCCCATTCCATTGATTCAGATTTTGTGTATTCAGGCATTTAGGACCACCTTAAGACCGATATAGTGATTGCAGAGTTCTTTACGAATGTGAGTAAACCAACTGTAATGATATTAACCCTGCGTTGAGGGTGTCAACGGAAACATCCAAGCCAAGCACTTTTAGAAATACGGTGCAGGGTCCCAATCCCTTTGTCGGGGACTAATCCTTCATTGAATGCTTGTATTGAGTGCGCAGGCATCGCGTGCAGACGTTCGCTTTTTGCCTCACCCCAGCTATTTCAACGAAAGCTCTCTGGATGTTTGCATGCCAACGCGTCCTAGTACGCCTTTTGGAATGGCTTACATTGTTTCCGGAGATACCTGTTTTATTACAAATTTGACAGCTTGCCATATTTCTATCTCAAATGGATTTAACGTCTCTTAATTTTTTTAAATAACCTATAGTGGTTTGGATATCCCATTATAGAATACTGGTATATATTCCAGTACCCAGAGGTGAATGCGAAAAACCGCGTCTAAGCTTATCACATTAGGCGTCACATAAAGTTGGAAATGGCGTACTATTCTTAGTAAAAATATGACTATTCAATCGCTAAACTCTAGAATATTTTATGACACGTTTGTGGCTGCGACCACCTACTTTGAGAGACATATTGATGCCATTAATGACCTAAACGTGTTTCCTGTTCCTGATGGAGATACAGGTACAAATATGTATCAGACATTATCAGGGATGAAAAATCGTGTGACATACGTAGACACTTATTCGGTCCAACATTTATCAAAACTTTTGTCCGATGCGGCTTTATGGGAAGGACGGGGCAACAGTGGAATTATTTTGTCTCAAATCTTTAAAGGTATATATCTAGGCCTGAAGGATAAAGACCTTACGACCATTAATATAGTTTCATCGAGTTTGGAATGTGCTTTTAATAGTGCCTACGCTTCAATTGCCAATCCCACTGAAGGAACTATTCTTACAGTTCTTAGAGATATAGCTGAAGAATCTGGGCAGCAGATTCTCACAAAACGGACTTTTAGCGACTTATTAGCCGCACTATCAATAAAGGCAAAAGAATCTGTCGACAGTACTCCTAACCACCTTGAATTGCTTAGAGACGCAGGGGTGGTGGATTCAGGAGCGTATGGGTTGGAGATATTTCTTCGAGGTATTCATCTTCACCTATCGGGACAAGATGTGAAAAATGTAGATATAGAATTGAGGATTCCGGCGAAAGATGGTGAAGGTGTTCAAAACTTAATTAAAAATCATGATTCTACCGAGGCAATTTATGGATATTGTACCCAGTTTGTCCTCAAAAGCAGTGTTGGAATCGAGGATATTAGGGAACTATTTGTTGATCTAGGTCTTTCTTTGGTGGTGGCAGGAGATAGTGGAATTTATCGAATCCATATTCACACAGAGACTCCAGGTGATTCAATTAACGTAGCCACCACAGTTGGATCTATTTCTGAGGTTTCTCTTGAAGACATGGAAAGGCAATCCGCAGCAATTATGGATGCGGCTATGGAGGAGAAGAGAGAATCTAAGAACCAAAATACTGGTGAGACTTGTGCTCATTCAGGCTTTGTAGCAGTAGCAACTGGGTCAGGAATCAAACAAATATTCCGTGAAAATGGAGCTCTAGCGATTATTTCGGGTGGGGATAGCATGAATCCGAGCGTCGCAGAGATTGCTGAAGTATTGGATTCTATAAAATGTGAATCAATTTTTTTGCTGCCGAACAATAAAAATATTGTGTCTACAGCGAAACAAGCAGCTGATTTATCCAAGAATTCAGTGGTTGTTATTCCCACCAAGTCTATTGCGGAAGGCCTTGAATGTTCGGCCGAATTCGACCCAAATAGTACAGCAAAGTTGAATGAAGAAACTCTCACAGAAGTAATGTCCAATGTGAGAACGCTTTTGATCTTCAAAGCAGAGAGAACTGCTCATATTGGCGACGTTGATTTTCAAAAAGGAGACTATGGTGCGATTTTGGACGAATCCCCTCTACCTTTCAAAGGGACTGCTTCAGAAATTCTCTCAGAGTCACTTAAATTCTCTGGGGCATATGATTGTGATCAAATTACGATTTTGCTAGGGGAAAATGTAACTGAATATGAGAGGATTGATCTGGAGAGGTTGTTGCTTGATCAATTTGGGGATTTCTATCATGATGCGATTCAAATAATAGAGGGGAAACAACCAAATTATGAGTTCATTGTTGCTCTGCTCTCCTCGTGAAGATAATTTTGAGAAAAATGTATGTTAATAATTAAGAGAGATTACATTTTCTTAATTCATTTTAATAACAGCCATTAAACTTTAGATATGCAGAGTCACTCACATATAGCCTCAGTTCTGGTCAGAATTCTGACCAGAGAGAAGGATATCGGATACTCTGACGCCGTGGTAATAGGAGGTTTGGATCAGTTTCTCGCCTCCAATTCTGTTGAACTTTCTGCCATAAATAATTTCCAAATGGTTTCGTACTCCCGAATAACTGTAGCGGAACGAGAAATTTGGGTAAGTGAAACTATCAGTTTAATTGACCCTTCAGCCAAAATAATCGGCCAGTCCAATTATAGAAAAACTGGAAATGCTTCGCCTGTAATGGGTCTTTCTCTTGGTTCAAGCGTTAAAACCTTGAAGCTATATGGCAGAAGTAAAATTTGGGATTTACTCAAGACTGGATTTGGGATTGAAACAATAAGACATCTAATATTTCACTTTCCACATCGCCATGACGACTATTCAGATGTAAGGAAGATAGGATCACTCATTGCGGGAGAAAAACAAAGCTTATTGGCTACTGTATGGGATGTTTCCTTAGTACCTGCTAAAGGGAAGAGTAGGGGAAGAATAGTTGTTACGCTCTACGATGAAACCGGCAATATAAAAGTGACTCTTTTTGGTCAGAAATGGGCAATTAAGGACTTACAGCCAGGGACTGAAGTAATGTTGAGTGGAGATGTTTCCAATTTTGCCGGCAGGCTGACATTTGACTCCCCGGTTTATGAGGTTTTAGGCAGGATGGAAAAGAATGTTCATACTGGAAGGATAGTACCCGTATATCCAATGGTAGCTGGCATTAATGCCAAGAGCCTCAGAAACGTTATAAGAACGGCTTTAGCTTCATCAGTGAATAAAGTCGAAGAATTCTTACCAGAGTCTCTGTTGAGTAGAACCGGACTTATGAGGTTGTCAGATGCTATAGCGAGGTACCATTATCCCAGCAATATTAAAGTTCTCCAGGATGCTAGAAGAAGACTGGCATTCAATGAGCTTTTTTTAGTTCAATTGGTTGCCCAAAAGCGAAAAAGTGAATGGAAACGAGACAAATCTTCCATTCCACTCCCATCAAATGAAATCGTTTCCAACTTCATATCTTCTCTGCCTTTCGAATTAACGTCTGGCCAAAGTAGTGCCCTTAAAGAAGTGCTGTCGGATATCGCTTCGACAGTCGCTATGAGGAGACTTCTTCAGGGGGATGTTGGGAGTGGAAAGACTGTGGTTGCCGCCGCTGCGATGCTTTGTGCTGCCGCTAATGGGCTTCAGTCTGCCATTATGGCTCCGACTGAAATACTGGCAGAACAACACTATTTAACTATAACAAAGCTTCTTGGCTCAGCATCACCAAAAGGTCTTAGCATGATGCATATTCAGATTGATGGAACTTCTCGCACTTTGACTATAGGTATCCTCACCGGAAGTATGTCGAACACTGAGAAAAAGAATATGCAAAATGCCGTTTCTACGGGGAAAGTCGATATAGTGGTCGGGACTCACTCGTTGTTACAAGAGAGTCTTACTTTTCCCAATCTTGGCCTTGTTGTAGTGGATGAGCAGCATAGGTTTGGGATTATGCAGCGAGCCTTGCTGCAAGAGAATGAACCTCGTCCTCATCTTCTCGTAATGTCAGCAACCCCTATCCCAAGGTCATTGGCTTTAGTAATGTGTGGCGATTTAGATTTGTCGGTAATCGATGAATTACCTGGGGGAAGGAAGCCAATACAGACGCTCGTAGAGCCAGCAGATAGACGTGAAAACGTATATAACGTGGTAAGAAAGGAGATCAAAAAGGGAAGGCAAGCTTTCATTGTATTTTCACTTATTGATGGGTCTTCCGCTGTTGAAGCTAGGGCCGCGGTTGAAGAGCATTTGAGACTGTCAACGCAAGTATTTCCCGATCTGACCGTTGGTTTGCTTCACGGGAGGATGACATTAAAGGAAAAAGAACTTGTGATGGAAAGCTTTAGAGAAGGGTCATTGCAAATTCTTGTTGCGACCGCTGTTGTGGAAGTGGGAGTAGATGTTCCGAATGCTTCTGTTATGTTCATCGATGGGGCTGATAGATTCGGCCTTGCCCAAATGCATCAATTTAGAGGGCGGGTAGGTCGGGGAGTACATCAAAGTTTGTGTATCCTAATGGCTGAGAAGCCAGGAGAAAACGCTATCGCTCGTATGGACGCGCTCAGAAAAAATCCTAGTGGATTTAGTTTGGCTGAGATAGATCTTAAACTTCGAGGACCAGGAGACTATATTGGTACAAGGCAGAGTGGCGCACCATTGTTTAAGGTTGCTCAGATAGAGGATTCTGATCTCTTAGCTTTGGCCAGGATCGAAGCGACAAAAATATTGGAGAGTGACCCAGAACTCAAGGAATCCTCTAACGCTTTGCTTTATGAAAAATACCAAAGTGAGTTAGAGGATTTATACGGTCAGGTTAGCTAAACTCAGATTTCTTGAGGCGCTAACTACTGTGGAATAAATTTAGGAACGATCCCTTTCGGAACCATTCTATTTGAGTTTCACTGTAGGTGTGATTGAGTTGAATAGTTTCTGAAGTGCCATCTGAATGATGGATGATACAGCTGACCTTTTCCCCAGGCGTTAGAGCTGGAAGGCCGATTATATCTACTCTATCGGTTTCCTTGATTTTGGAATAATCATCGCGGTCATCAAAAGTTAAGGCCAGCATGCCCTGCTTTTTCAAGTTGGTTTCATGTATTCTGGCAAAACTCCTTGCAATCACAGCTGATCCTCCAAGTAGCCTGGGGGACAAGGCAGCGTGTTCTCTACTGCTTCCCTCACCATAATTATCATCACCTATGACGATCCACTTTTGGCCAGCAGCTTTGTAATCTCGCGCATTTTGAGAAATAGCTTTCCCAGATTCACCACTTAATACATTGGTGGCTTTTCCAGTTTCTTCGGTGAAAGCGTTGACCGCACCCATGAACATGTTGTCTGAAAATTTATCTAGATGACCACGAAGACTTAGCCATACTCCAGCTGGAGAAATATGGTCAGTGGTACATTTGCCCTGTGCCTTTAGTAAGACGACGGCACCACTTATATCTTCGCCATCCCACGCATCCCACGGCTTGAGAATTTGTATTCGGTTACTATTAGGGTCTACTTCCACTGTAATTTTGCTTCCATCTTCTGGAGGTGCAAAAAACTGTTGTCGGCCTCCCTCGAAATTGTCGGAAGGGACTTCGGGTGCAGGGGCGGGAGGACTCAATTTGAAGGAGGTTCCATCCTCAGCTTGAAGCTCATCTGTTATAGGATTGAAAGATAGGGATCCAGCTAGAGCAAAAGCAGTTGTTACTTCAGGACTGGCGATGAAGTTCATGGTCGTTTGTTGACCGTCGTTCCTGGCCGGGAAGTTTCTGTTGTAGGAAGTCACAATAGAATTAGGTTTTGTGGAGTCGTTTTGAGACCTTTTCCATTGCCCTATGCATGGTCCACATGCATTAGCTAACACTGTAGCACCAATGGAACGGAGCGACTCCATCTGGCCGTCACGCTCTATGGTGGCCCTGACGCGTTCTGATCCTGGTGTAACCATCAGTGGAACTTTTGCCCGGGCTCCGTTCGCGATAGCCTGGTTTGCAACATCTGCTGCTCGGCTCATATCCTCGTAGGATGAGTTTGTGCAACTACCAATCAATGTTGCCGAGACGTCGTTTATGAAGTCGTTCGATTTATCGCCCACCTCATTAGCTAATTGAGACAACGGACGTGCGCGGTCAGGTGAATGAGGACCAACAACGTGCGGCTCTAGCGCAGTAAGGTCTATTTTCACCAATACATCGAAATACGATTCCGGGTTATCAATTATTTCTTGGTCTGGTGTCAGAAGCTCTTTGTTCGCGTCGGCAAGTTGTGCCAAATCCTCACGGTCTGTCGCGGCCAGATAACGTGCCATTCTTTCATCATAAGGAAATATGGAAGTGGTGGCACCTAGTTCCGCGCCCATGTTGGTAATCGTTGCTTTACCTGTGCAACTTATTGATTCTGCTCCAGGTCCAAAATATTCAATGGTGCTGTTAGTTCCCCCAGAAACCGTGAGATGCCCAGCTAAATACAGTATGACATCCTTCGGGGCCGTCCACCCACTCATTTTCCCCGTGAGTTGTACACCTATTTTTTTGGGATAGAGGACTTCCCAAGGTAGTCCCGCCATCACCTCAACAGCATCCGCTCCTCCAACCCCCACTGAAAATGATCCAAGCCCACCACCGTTTGGAGTGTGAGAATCTGTTCCTATTATTACGGAACCAGGGAATGCGTAGTTTTCCAAGTTTACCTGGTGAATGATCCCGGCTCCGGGACCCCAAAATCCGGCACCATATTTTGCAGCGGCTGATTTTAGGAAGTTATACACTTCATCATTCTCGGTTAGAGACTCTTTTAAATCCTGCACACCTTCATTCCGAGCCTGTATCAAGTGATCACAATGAATTGTCGTAGGGACCGCAACGGTCGGTTTCAAAGTCTGCATGAATTGAAGCATTCCTGTTTGTCCCAAAACGTCTTGTAGCATGACTCTGTCAGGTCTGACCTTCAAGTAACTGGACCCCGGTACTAAATCTTGGTTCTGTGCGTCATCTAAATGCGAAAGAAGGACCTTATCTGCGAGCCCCAATGGACGTTGCAGTCGATCTCTGAGGATTGATATGTTTTCAGACATGCGTGCATAGGTAGCAGCAACGAAATCAGGTGTGGAATCTATACTTTCCATGGTGGACACTCCTGTCATCTACCGTAATAAGAGAGCCCGGAAGGCCTAACTAGACGTCCCGGGCTCGGTGGTATAAATAGACCGCTTTAACATTTGCAGCGGATTGGAATTTTCGTATTTAGAATCCTACATATGAGGATTCGGGAATTGTTATTCTTATCTTTCCTGTCCAAAATATTCGTAGTTCAGGTCAGTATATTTATCCCATTCTGCAGGCACGTCGTCTTCGGCGAATATTGCGGCGACTGGGCAAACAGGTTCACACGCTGCGCAATCGATGCATTCTTCGGGACTGATCAGAAGCATTTTGTGTTCTTCTGCCTCGTAAATGCAATCAACTGGGCAAACATCTATGCAAGCTCTATCGAGCACGTCAATACAAGGTTCAGCAATGATATATGTCATCTTGGTCAGGGGCCTCCTAAGCAAATATCTGGAAATTTTAGGTTGCCATTACACGGGCGACGGCAAACCGCGGCAATTATATATGGTGAGGAATGCCGTATCAAGAAAAAATCCTATTTGTTGAATACAAATATCTTTAATAAGTAATTCCATTTCTCTTTAACTCATCTATATCTTGTGATGTGTATCCGAGATTAAGAAGTATTTCAGAAGTATGTTCCCCGAGTGCTGGAGAAGCTGATTGCGCCTTTAGAGGGGTGTCACTCATTTGGAGCATAGGTCCCAGCATTCGTATTTTGCCAGCGAGACTATGCTCTAGTTCAACTACCATATCATTCGCAAGAACCTGATCATCATCTAATAACTCTTCAACAAATTTAACTGGTCCAGCCGGCACCCCAGCGATGTCAAAAATTGCCAACCACTCATCTGTCGTTTTGGCGGATATCTTTGCCTTGGCAGCTTTTTGAAGTGAAGTTATTTTTTTGATCATTTCCGGACTTTCGGGGTCATATCCTTCTTCAAATCTGGGGTCTTGCAGGCCAATTGCATCAGCTGCTTTTCTTCTTAAGTGGTTGCTGAGGCAACCCAATGCGATAACGCCATCAGATGTCTCATAAGTTGTGTAGTAGATTCTGAAAGCCGCTATATTACCGCTTGAGGCACCACTCAAATCCTGTTGCTGTTTAAGTATGGTTTCATAGGGTATACCTGCTTGGCGAAGGGTCGATAGTTCTTCAATAAAATCCAGTCTTGCCTGTTTTGTATATTCATCTAATTCAAAAAAACTTCCTTGCATTGCGAGGGCAGTCCCTAAGAGGGTAGTATCGATTTTTTGTCCTTTCCCTGTTCGTTCCCTGGAGAAAAGTGCTGCACAAATTGACCAAGCTATGGCAATCCCGGTTCCGTAATCTGCAACGGCTGTGGCACTAACTTGTTGTGGGATTCCGTCGGCAATCTTATTGTCTGCTGCCAGAAGACCACTTACGGCTTGAACCACTATGTCGTATCCAGGCCTGTGACTATTTGGTCCTTTTCTTCCAAACGCGGTGTTGTCACAATAAATTATTTGAGGGTTTATAGCTGATAAAGCCTCATAGTCGATCCCAAGGCTTTTAGGAACGTCAGGCCTTGCGTTGATAATAACGACATCTATGGTGTTTATGAGTTTTTGTAGAATAGTAATAGCTTTAGGGTCTTTTAGGTTTAGTGGGAGGCTTTTCTTTCCCCTGTTGAGACCCATATAGGTTCTACTTTCTTTTGGCAGAAATTGACTGTGTAGACGCCATGGTTCACCTTCCACAGGTTCCACTTTTATTACATTAGCTCCCATGTCACTCAATAACATCCCACCAAAAGGCGCAGCTATAATCTGAGTAAATTCCAGTATATTTATTCCGTCTAATGGTCCAGGCATTCCCAGATTTCTCCAATTAAAGTTTTTTAGGTTGAAGCAAAAAAATATGGAATATTTTCCGATAGTATCACCATCGGAGGCCGACCAGAGTCTAAATCAAATATACTATTATTGGGTGCAAGAGGTTAGAACTTGGTAGTCAGCATTTAATCAATTCTAACGAAATTATGGTTTAAAGGTTAGGGTTTTCAACAAGGGAAAATATATTAACAATGACTACTCGGACTTCCTGGCACGACGATCACCCACCGGCTTGCACGTGTGCAAAATGCCAGGAGAGTGGGCGTATCAAGAATACGGCGGGCCGAAAGATTGGCCGAAATGAAAAATGTCCTTGTGGTAGTGGTAGGAAATATAAAAAGTGCCATGGCCCTTGAGGCTTCTTAATATCCTCGTCGGAAATTGTTTTATCAGGTCTCTTTCGTCAAACTATTTATTTGGACCAGTAATTATTGGAGTCCTTGGATCAGGTTTTATCAGTGGGAGAGTTTTATTCACAAGTAAAAATAATCAAATAGAAAGGCAGTCGCATGAAAATTTCCTCGATAAAAGCAATACCTTGGTCCCCTGACCAAACTCCGGACTCCTACGGAGTATTAGCCTCACGTAATTTCGTCGCTGTTAAGGTAGAGACAGACGAAGGAATAACAGGTTGGGGAGACGCTACCGTAGGACCCCTAAGTGTGGCCAACATGGTAGAAGAGCTTGGCGACATAATTTTGGGTGAGGACCCAGCCCGGATTGACTATCACTGGGAAAGACTTTATCACCTCAATCATGTTCAAGGTGGGCCAATCCAGCTTTCTGCAATCTCCGGTATAGAAATGGCATTATGGGATATTAAAGGTAAATCTCTGGGCGTACCAGTATACGAATTACTTGGAGGAAAGTTTAGGGATCGTATTTGGACGTATGGTCGATGGGATGGTATTACACCAGAGGCTGCCGTTGAACACGCTCTTAGTCAAAAATCCAAGGGTCTTACGGCACTCAAGGGAGATCCATTCGACCATAAAGGGCTTTTTATCAGTTATGAAGCTGAAAAAAAAGCCGTGGATACCCTAGCCGCCGTCAGGGAAGCTGTCGGGAATGATATGGAATTATTAGTTGAATGTCATGGACGCCTTGCACCATCCTCAGCAATCAGAATTGCTAATGAGATGGAACAATACCGTCCTTTTGTTTATGAGGAACCAGTTCCTTGGGAGAACCTTGATGCCCTTCAACGAGTTGCAGAGGCGGTTAACATACCAATAGCTACAGGTGAGCGACTATACACCAAATGGGATTATGCTCAGCTTCTTAACCGGAATATAGTTGCCATGATTCAACCAGACATAATACAGGGAGGCGGGATTTCAGAGATGAAGAAGATAGCAGCGATGGCAGCGGCGCATTACGTGGGATATCAGTCTCATGCCATACATGGGCCTATGGATGTATGTTCAGCTCTGCATATAGCTGCCTCTATTCCTAATTTTATGATAAATGAGGGTGGAAACTATTTCAGATGGAGGGAAATAGCAGAAGATATGGTGATGGGTGAGTTTCCTAATCTGACTGATGGTTATGTGTCCATACCTACAAGCCCTGGGCTTGGGGTTGCAATGAATGAGGAGTGGTTGGGAAAACATCCACCAGTAGAAACTCGATCTCAACCGGGTAACGCAATATGGGCCCAGCAGGCAGGAAGGTTACCTTCAAAACAATTTGAGCAGTGGAACCCTTAGTTCGTCGCAAGTAGTCTCAGAAAGATTGGACCATCCCTAAATAACAGTCACCATTGACTTTTATACCCACAACTTGCACCAAGTATTCAGAAACCCCACCTTGAAAATTTTCAAAACTAAGAACTGGGCTAGTCACCCGAGAAAAGCCTTGCGAGAATATTTCTTATCCTGCGGTGAATGAATAACTGTCGTCCAATTGTCGCTCTGCACTATTTTGAGAAATGTAACAGAGGATAAAAAGTGGGGATTTTAGTCATGAATGAGTGGTAGCGGGGGCAGGACTCGAACCTGCGACCTTTGGGTTATGAGCCCAACGAGCTGCCGCTGCTCCACCCCGCGTCGTAAAAATTACTGAATTTCTGTCTTAAGCAACAAGTGCTTGCAATAGCTATGCCTTAATAAGGGTCAAGTCCTCGGCCGATTAGTACCGCTCAGCTGAAGCAATTACTTGCCTTACACCTGCGGCCTATCAATCCTGTAGTCTTCAGGGGGCCTTACTTGTGGCCGAAGCCACAATGGGAAATCTCATCTTGGAGTTGGCTTCGCGCTTAGATGCCTTCAGCGCTTATCACATCCAGACATGGCTACCCGGCGATGCTCCTGGCGGAACAACCGGTACACCAGAGGTCTGTCCTTCCCGGTCCTCTCGTACTAGGGAAAGCTCTCCTCAAATTTCCTACGCCCATGACGGATAGAGACCGAACTGTCTCACGACGTTCTGAACCCAGCTCGCGTGCCGCTTTCACCGGCGAACAGACGGACCCTTGGGACCTTCTTCAGCCCCAGGATGCGACGAGCCGACATCGAGGTGCCAAACCTCCCCGTCGATGTGAGCTCTTGGGGGAGATAAGCCTGTTATCCCCGGGGTAGCTTTTATCCGTTAAGCCACGGCCCTTCCACTCGGAACCGTGGGATCACTTTGCCCGACTTTCGTCTCTGCTCGACTTGTAGGTCTCGCAGTCAAGCTCCCTTATGCCAATACACTCTTCAGGTGATTTCCATCCACCTTGAGGGAACCTTTGGGCGCCTCCGTTACCTTTTAGGAGGCGACCGCCCCAGTCAAACTGCCCACCTGGCAGGGTCCTCAATTTTCGTTGAGTTAGGGCCAAGAATACAAAAGAGCGGTATTTCAAGGTCGACTCCACAAACACTGGCGTGCCTGCTTCAAAGTCTCCCGCCTATCCTACACATTTCTAACCTCAGTCCAATGCCAAGCTACAGTAAAGCTCCACGGGGTCTTTTTGTCCTGTCACGGGTAACCCGCATCTTCACGGGTCTTGCAATTTCACCGAGTCCTTCGTTGAGACAACGCTCAGGTCGTTACACCATTCGTGCGGGTCGGAACTTACCCGACAAGGGATTTCGCTACCTTAGGACCGTTATAGTTACGGCCGCCGTTCACCGGGGCTTCAGTTCTGAGCTTTGTCCGCAAGCGGACGAACCCATCCCTTTAACCTTCCGGCACTGGGCAGGTGTCAGCCCCTATACATCACCTTTCGGTTTAGCAGAGACCTGTGTTTTTGATAAACAGTCGCCTGAGCCTCTTTGGTGCCACCCGCAAGGGCCTCTGGCTGGCAAGCAGCCTTCACCCCACGGGCACCCCTTCTCCCAAAGTTACGGGGTTAAGTTGTCGAATTCCTTAACGAAGGTTCTCTCGTTCACCTGGGGACATTTACCCCTGCATACCTGTGTCGGTTTGCGGTACGGACGCTGAAACAACTTGCAGCGAGGATTTTCTCGACGGCATAGAATCAGCGAAGTTCCCCCGGGCATAAGCCCTGGAGTTCCCAGTTTCCTCAACTCATCGCGCCGGAACGGATTTACCTATCCCGGCATGGCCTTCAAAACCGGACGCACCATGTCCGATGGGTGCGCTCCGCCTATCTTCCCGTGTCCCCCCTCTGCTTTAAAACGCTGAATCTGCGGTGCAGGAATTTTGACCTGCTGTCCATCGCCTTCGCTATACGCTACGGCTTAGGCCCGACTTACCCTACGCTGATCAGCATTGCGTAGGAAACCTTATGCTTTCGGTGTCCTGGATTCTCACCAGGATTGTCGCTACTCATACCGGCATTCTCACTTCTCAGCGCTCCACTAGACCTCACGATCTAGCTTCGACGCCCTGACAACGCTCCCCTACCGCCCGCTAAAGCGGGCCCGCGGCTTCGGTGGTGTGCTTTAGCCCCGTTACATTTTCCGCGCAAAATTCCTCGACTAGTGAGCTATTACGCACTCTTTAAAGGATGGCTGCTTCTAAGCCAACCTCCTAGCTGTTTTAGCAATCTCACTTCGTTTCACACTTAGCACACACTTAGGGACCTTAGCCTGCGATCTGGGCTGTTTCCCTCTCGACAATGGAGCTTATCCCCCACTGTCTCACTGCTCAGAAACATCTTGCGGCATTCGTGGTTTGGTTAAGTTTGGTAGGCTCACGCCCCCGTACCTATCCAGTGCCCTACCTCCACAAGACTATCTAAACGCTGTACCTAAATACATTTCGGGGAGAACCAGCTATCTCCGAGTTCGATTGGCATTTTACCCCTACCCACAGCTCATCCCAGCATTTTGCAACATACACGGGTTCGGTCCTTCACCCAGAGACTATCTGGGCTTCAACCTGGCCATGGGTAGCTCACTCGGTTTCGGGTCTAATCCACACAACTGTACGCCCTATTAGGACTCGCTTTCGCTTTGGCTCCGGAATTCCAATTCCTTAACCGTGCTGTATAAATTAACTCGCCGGTTCATTCTTCAATAGGCACGCAGTCAGCCCGACGCATCGAGCCTTCTACGGCTTGTAAGTTTACGGTTTCAGGTCTATTTCACTCCCCTCCCGGGGTACTTTTCACCTTTCCTTCACAGTACTGGTTCACTATCGGTGGCCAAGAGTATTTAGCCTTGGAGAGTGGTCTCCCCAGTTTCCCACAAAATTTCACGTGTTCCGTGGTACTCAACAACGTTCCGGAAGTTCTTTTTCTTTCGCCTACAGGACTATCACCTTCTATGGTCGTCCTTTCCAGGTGCGTTTGGCTAGAAAAAGATTTTGTAACTTCCTCCCCTCATTCGAGGTTAGGGGGGTACGTGTTACAACCCCGCTCGGACATAGGACCTCATTCCACTGAGCCCGTGCGGTTTGGGCTATTCCCCGTTCGTTCGCCACTACTAAGGGAATCTCTTTAGATTTCTGTTCCTCATGTTACTTAGATGTTTCAGTTCACATACTTACCTTTCCTTAACGGAATGTCCTGGTATAACCCAGGACGGGTTTCCCCATTCGGGTACCCTCGGCTAAGCTTGCTAGACAGCTGACCGAGGATTTTCGCAGTCTTGCTACGCCCTTCTTCGGCTCTTGGCCCCAAGGCATCCACCGTAAACCCTTAATAACTTGACCCTCATTAAGGCATTTCTATTGCTCTCAATAATATTGGTCTGGACAATTGCGGAGCCCAGACCTTGGTCTCCTAGTCTCCTAATGGAAACCAGGACTCGTTACTTTTCGACAGAAATTCAGTTGTTAAGGTGCAAAAAAAAAGCCGGGGGAGATCCCCCGACGGAAGTCAGGAACCGTATCTTTTTATGTTCAGATTACGTTATTCATTTCTTTAACTAATGCGAATATTAATGCTATACCCGGCCTTCACTCCAGTCAATAGTCAATTGTGATGGTTTCAAAGCGAAATGTAATTGTCTATGGTGACTGGGAGTAAGTCTCTGTGGGTCTACTAAAGTATAATCGGACCACAAATATAAAAGTGGTTATTTATGAGTAATATGAATTTATCTCAAAGTGCAGGTTCAGGAACTTTAGATCTGGGGCAGGGTGAGGAGTTACTTTATTCTTCAGATTTTGCCGTTCTAACAAATCTGAGAATACTAGTTCCGAATCTTGGCAACAAAAGAACCCAGCAACTATTTTCAGACTGGCAGGAAGCTCGTATTGACGAGTCTATGCCACCACAACTTAAAAATGGGGGAAAGCAAGGTAAAAGAGAATTTGGCGCAAGGCTTACTCTTATTGGAATCGGCTTGGTGCTCCTGCAGATATTACCTTTTTATGTAATTGACCAAAATTTGGTAGGGATGCTGGGCCGTTTCTTTGAAGTTATTTATTTTTTAGTTTCAATGTTTTGCCTTACGGTGGGGGTATATTTTGCGGTAGGGAGTTACCTAACTCGGGGGCCACATACTACCGCCCTTTTTGTGTTACCTGGTGGCAAGAAGGATTTGATAGCCCTATTTCCAGGTTGGGATAGTGAAGAGGCCGAAAAAATGGCAAGAATTTACAGAAGAACTCGTCGAACTCTATAGAGAAATTGGAAGGTAATCTACTAGGCTTGCCTCGTACTTTGAATAGTCCATGCGGAGAGAGGGGCAGCGCCTATAGTTTGGGTCGGATCCGGGCAGGGATCCTCAGGGCGGGACATAGAGGAAGTCCGCCTGTTTGTTCTGATAAACGCTCTCTCCGCAAGAACTGTGCAATTTATAATACTTGTTATGTAATTCCGTCAATATATATTATGAATCTTTTTTCAGTAAATTAATGTCTTACTTGTTTGTAGCTTCAGATTTCGATATTGAAGGTGCAATTTTGACTCTCTTGAGAGGTTGAAGTAGTTTTGCTGTAAATTTCTGAAGAGTATATTTTTGAATTTAATCCACTACAAATTAGGAGTTTCATCTGATGATTAAGAGTTTCGGTAGCCTTTATGCGGGCCATGTCGATTTTCCTGACCTTGGATTTGATGCTACACCTGTCAATGACAGATGGCTTTCTGAGGATCAGCTCAACACCGTATACAGTAAAGCGGAGAGTATAGCGAAAACGATGGACTCAAATGGATTTGATGTTTTCTGGATGGCAGAGCATCACTTTCAACGTGAGGGCTATGAAGTAATACCAAATTTAATGATGTTGGCAGTCCATCTCGCTCACATCACATCTAATATTAGGATTGGGTGCGGGTTTAATATCTCACCAATGTGGCACCCTCTTAGACTTGCTGAAGATTACGCGACTGCAGATATCCTTACCGGCGGTAGGGTAGTTTTTGGTGTTGGTAGGGGGTACCACACGAGGGAGGTAGAAGTTTTTGGAAACCCCATGATCGATGCGGATGCCAATAGGAATCTATACGAAGAGCAAGTCGAAATCATTAACAAGGCTTTTAATGAGGAATCTTTCAGTCATCATGGAGAAAACTACACTATCCCGCCAGAAGTTCCATATAGAGGTTATAACCTTAAGGACATAACTCTTGTGCCAAGACCTGTGAACAGACCAGTCGAATGCTGGCAGCCAATTGTAAGTGCTAGCGAAAGAGGCCTAGATTTTATGGCTCGACATAAGATGAAAGGGATTATCGGGGGAGGGGCTGCTGCTGGTGGGGCAAGTGATGAAGTGATTTACTCCTGGCAGAAAATGCAGGAGAAATATGGGACAGAGACGGAATTAGGCGGCAATTTGTGTGTGGGTTTCTCTTTCCACATTGCCGAGACAGAAGAAAAAGCGATAGAAGAAGCAAGGCCTTTCTTTGAAGAGAATATGAAAATGTTCGCGCCACTAGGGTTTGTTAGAGGCCTTTCTGAGAACCAAATAAATGCTTTGGATAGCGGCTCTGCCGCTAGATCAGCGGGACTACCTACGCTTGAGCAATCTGTTGAAGCGGGCAACTGGCTGGTTGGAACACCAGAATCCATCACCGAGAAACTAATGAAGGTTCAGGACAGGTATCCGGGTCTCGACATGGTTAATGTGGGACAAGTAATAGGTACTCCCCAAGAGGTTATTGAAGAGCAATTACAAAAATTTGGAGAGGATGTAATTCCACACTTCAGTTAAATTTAGTCCTCGATAAGTCTGAATTCCCCCAAATTTTATTCGAAAGGTGTGAAGTAAACCATGATCCAAATGGATGAATCGAAAAAAGTTTTAGTTATAACCCCACATCCTGATGACGCTGAAAGTGGTGCAGGTGGCACTATAGCCAAATGGAGCAGCCAAGGAGCAAATATTGCCTTGGTCGTCTGTACTAATGGAAACAAAGGCACGTCAGATAGAAATATTGATTCTGTGAAAATAGCAGCTTTGCGAAAAATGGAACAATCGGCAGCAGGGGAAGTTTTAGGGCTCTCTAAGGTAGTATTTTTGGATTATCCGGATCAAGGGTTAGAGGATAACGAAAAATTTAGAGCGCAGCTGGTTCGGGAAATACGAATTCATAGGCCCGACGTGGTATTAACGATTGATCCTGAACGTAAATGGATAAGACACCGGGATCATTACGTCACAGGAAGGGTAAGCTTGGATGCGGTTTTTCCATATGCTCGAGACTATCTTGCCTATCCCGAAATGATCGCTGAGGGCTTGGAGCCTCACAAGGTACTAGATGTTCTTCTGTGGGGTAGCGATGATCCTGATACATTCATTGATATTGATGAAAGTTTCGAAACTAAAATGGACGCGCTCTATTGCCATGAGAGTCAGATGAGTCAAAGTAGAGAATTAGGTTCAGAAAGGTGGCGGAACAGGTTCGCCGAATATGGTCCTAAAGTAAATTCAATACTTGCTGAACCATTCAAAAGGCTGCGGATTCGCGGCTAGGATTTTTCGACCATTTCACCCAGTTGGGTTCGTTTGGGATATTTTGTCCTTGTACCAGCCCATGTATTTGGAAGTTGGCAAGATCCCGGCTAAGTGCTTGGAGTGTATTCCATTAATTTCTAATTCGACCTTGCGCTCCAACTCTGCCATCGTCCCATCGTTATGTGTCACGATATCTGCGGCGGGCGCTCGATCTTCCCATTTCTGCTGACTTGCCAATCTTTGTTCAGCAGCTGTTTGGTCAAGGTTGTTTCTGGCCATTAGCCTTGATATGGCCAGATTGTCATCAACTGCGAACAACCACGTCACATCACTGAACTGACCGTAGCCTGCCTCAATAAAGTTAACCGCTTCCATGAGTCCAATGTCATGAGGAGCCAGTGAGTTTCTCCATCTTTTCATGACTCCACTAACTTCAGCGAAAATATCACCGATGGCTTCAGTCAATTTTGCCATTTCTTTGGGTTTGCCGAATACCTTTCCACCCAGAATTTTTCGATCGATGACACCGTGGTCATCAACTACCGTCTCTCCGAAAACTTTAACGATGCGATCAAAAGCTGGTTTCCCAGGGTCGTACATTCTGTGAACCAACCTGTCAGCATCGCAGTGTACTGCGCCCTTCGATTCTAGGAATTGGCAGGCACTACTCTTACCAGAAGCTATTGAGCCCGTAATTCCAATGATCAATGGCATTCAAGTACCTCTGCTATAGAAAATGGAACCTCGGCGCCAAATAAAATTGGAGCCCAGATCCATATTGTTTTGCCTTATCTATCGAACGCTTGTATCACTGACGTAGCATTTATTTGTTTTGAATAGCCGCTGTAATTGCTGCGGGATTCATTGGAAGTTCAACCATTCGGACCCCTATTGCGTCGTATATCGCGTTGGCGATTGCTGCTAGAGGAGGAACTAGAGGGACTTCTCCGACACCTCGGACTCCATATGGATGTAGTGGATTTGATACCTCCACAATAACGGGATCTATCATAGGCAAATCGAGTGAAGTAGGCATTCTGTAATCTAGCAGACTGGAATTCACCATTGCCCCTTCGTCATTCATGAAATACTCCTCATTAAGTGCCCAGCCTATGCCTTGAACGACTCCACCCTGTATTTGCCCCTCAACATAGTCAGGGTGAATTGCTTTTCCGGCGTCTTGAGCGGCGGTATAACGAAGGATCTCGACTTTGCCCGTTTCTGGATCTACCTCTACGTCGACTATATGGGTTGCGAATGCACTTCCAGGCCCACGTGGGTCTAAGTTGGCTCTTCCCACGACAGGGCCGCCAGTGTCAGGGAGCTTTGAAGCTAACTCCGCGAAAGACATTTGAAGTACAGGATCGGATGAATGCCTAAATGCTCCATCAACGAGTTCAATGTCATCCAAAGATGCTTCCCACACTTCAGCAGCTCTTTGCAGAAGTTGTCTCTTGACGTCTTGGGCGGCTTCGTAACTAGCCCAACCGGTCTTAAAGGCTCCTCCACTTCCCCCAGTCATTGACGTATAGCCAATAGTTTCGGTGTCACCTACCTGAGGGTTTATATTCTCTACAGGTATGCCTAGTACTTCTGCAACATGTTGAGCAGCAACAGGTCTTAGGCCTCCAATATCCATTGAACCGATCGTAAGGTTAACGGTTCCATCAAAATTTACGTTCGCAATAGCACACGCAGCACCACTACCATTGATCCAAAACCCTGACGCAATACCACGTCCCCTTAAGTTACCTTTGAGGCCTTCTCCAAGCGGAGTTGAATAATGTGAATGATCTTTAGCGGCCTGTGCTGTTTCGATGCACCCGATTTTTGGATTCGTGATACCTGATGGCCTAAGAGTACCTTCTTTGGCCCCGTTGATTATCCTGAGCTCAATGGGATCTATTCCAAGTTCTTCGGACAGTTCATCTAGCAACGTTTCAGCGGCAAATGATCCAATTGGCGCTCCTGGCGCCCTGTAAGCCGTGGTTTTTGGTTTGTTATCAACAATGTCATATGCGTCGATTAGAACATTTTCAATATCGTAGGGGGTGAAAATACAGTTCGCGGCCGCTCCAACAGGTGACCCCGGGAATGCTCCTGCCTCAAATTTCAGGTCAGCATATGCTGCGAGAATTTTCCCGTTGTCGTCCGTTCCAATTTTCACGTTCATATATGACCCGGATGTTGGTCCGGTCGACTCAAGCACCTCTACTCTGCTCATAGTTACCTTGACTGGGGCACCAGTTCTTCTGGATAACAATGCTGCAATCGGTTCCAAGTAGATGGTTGTTTTTCCCCCAAATCCCCCTCCGATTTCCATTGGGATCACTTTGATGGATGAGTAGGGAACTCCAAGTACTAACGATGTTTTGTCTCTTATTTGGAAATGTCCCTGCGAACTACCCCATACAGTCACTCGGTTGTTTGGCGTCCACCATGCTGTTGCCGAATGGGGCTCTATATAGCCTTGATGCACGGTTGAAGTTCTAAACTCACGTTCCACCAAATGTGTAGATTCACTAAAACCTTTTTGGATGTCTCCAATTTGAAGCTGGGTATGGCTCGAGATGTTGTTTTTGTATTCCTCATGTAAGAGAGGGGCTCCATCGGCAATAGCATCCTCCGCAGTAGCTACAGAGTCAAGAACGTCATATTCTACTTCGATCAAACCCATGGCCTCTTCTGCGGCGTGAGTACTAGTTGCTGCAATAGCAGCAATTGGATGTCCTTTGTATAGGACTTTTGATCCCGCCAAAATATTGTCTGTCTGCTGTTTTAGATTTATTGCAGGACCTGGAATTGCCGCGACGGATTCGTTTTTCTGGGGAGGGAAGTCAGAATTAGTTATGACTGAATGAACCTCAGGGTGAGCTTCAGCTTTTCCCGTATTAATAGAAATGATTCGGGCATGTGCGTGTGGGCTCCTTAATATTCGACCGTGCAGCATTCCTGGAAGATTAGTGTCAGCACCGTACAAAGCCTTCCCAGTGACTTTGTCGTAGCCGTCATGTCTCACGGGTCTTTTCCCAACCGCTGTTGTTCTAGTAGTTTGTGAAGCCATAAATTTACCCTCTCCTAAAAATTTAGAAAGTCATTTTATATGTCATCCAACAAGCGTCCCGGGCCAAGTTAAAATTGGGTCCGACATCTCTTAAATGTCTCGCCAAAGCAGTTGATTGGTTTACTAGGGCCGCATATGTCGAGATTGTAGCATATAAAAGAAGATTTCTCGTTCGTAATTTGTGCCTGTGTGATATACTTCGCCGGCTTCTTGTGCTGGCACTTTTGCCCGCATTTTTCTTTTCGTCATACTTCTGTGCTTAAATAGCGGATATGGAGAGTATGTTTGATATGGGGGACGTAGGTTAGATGATAGAGATAATCAATGGTGGTGGAGTGACCTCTGCAGTGGGATTTACTGCTGGGGGAACATATGCTGGTCTAAAAACTGAAGTGGATAGTTTAGATTTGGGTATATTGGTTTCTGATCGTCAAGCAAACGCTGCCGCCACATTTACCTCGAATAGCATTGAATCGCCATCCGTTACCGCTAGTAGAAAACGTTTAGAGAAAGGCGTTGCTCGTGGAGTGGTGGCAAATAGCGGATGCGCCAATTGCAGCGTAGGAGAGCAGGGATTTGCTGATGCTGAGGAAATGGCGAACCTGGCTGGATCGCATGTGGGACTCCGTGGGGAAGAACTTTTTGTGGCTAGTACAGGAATGATTGGCGTAGAACTTCCTATGGCCCTCATACGTCAAAATGTTACAAATATTGCCTTAACTTCCAGCGGCGGAACAGATTTTGCTCGCGCTCTTATGACGACGGACAGCAAGCATAAAGAACGTGCGGTTTCATTCGTTCATGATGGGAAGACGGTCACAGTGGGTGGTGCGGCCAAAGGTGTAGGCATGATTCATCCCAACATGGCTACAATGCTTTGTTTTGTAACCACGGATGCTGACGTAGAGGGAGACTTTTTACAAAGCGTACTTTTTGATTCTGTTAAAGCATCCTTCAACATGATTGATGTGGATGGAGACCAAAGCACTAACGACACTGTGGTTCTATTGGCTAACGGCGCCTCGGAGACCTCTCAAATTTCTGAGTCATCTAGTGGAGCCGATCTATTTAGAGAAGCAGTCGGATATATTTGTACCGAACTTGCGAAGGAACTTGTGAGAGACGGGGAAGGAGCCCAACGGCTCATAGAAGTTACTGTAGAAGGTGCAGAAACCTTGGATGAAGCAAGACTTTCCGCAAGAGAAATAGCATCATCTCTTTTGGTTAAAGCGATGGTCCACGGAAGGGATCCTAACTGGGGGAGATTGGTCATGGCGTTGGGAAAGAGTGGGATTTCCCTCATCGAAAAAAAGGTGGATATTTTCATCAGCGAGATACACATAGTACATGAAGGAGTGGCTATTCCTTATTACAAGGAGGCGGTTGTTAGTGCTATGAGCGGTAGCGAAATACCTTTCAGGATATCTTTGAATATCGGGGAACATTCCGCCACTGCCTGGGGATGTGATCTAACCGAAGAGTATGTGATCTTTAATTCTGCATACAGTACCTGATATCCAAAGTATTAAGCCTAATACTATAAATAACGACTTCCTCGAGGCATAAACTAAGAAGTGAATCCACAGTCTCCAAACTTTTATGAAAACTATGACGATCATCTTGATTATGGGCGAGACTCGCTTTCTAGCGAGTCTGAACGTGAAGAAAAAGCTGAAGAGAATTTAAATGACATGATTTCTGAACCTGAAATTACGGTTGTCAAAATTGGGGGTAGTACGCTGGGAAGCCACGACACGTCATTAGATGACTTGGTTGACTTGCAAAAAGAAGGAGTCAAGGTTGTTGTGGTTCACGGCGGAGGTAAAGTCATATCTGAATGGATGGAGAAGCAGGGTGTCAGACCTCGTTTTGTAGAAGGGCTTCGAGTAACGGATGCAGCCAGTTTGGAAATTGTTGTGGCCGTTCTTACTGGTTTGATCAATAAAACGTTGGTGTCATCAATTAACTCCAGAGGGGGAAATGCAATTGGTTTATCCGGCGCTGATGGAGGGATGGTTAGAGCCTCTATCACTGATCCTAATCTTGGATTTGTCGGTACAATTGATGAAATTAACTCTTTGCCTATCAAAACGGCGTTGGATTCAGGATTCATTCCGGTAATAGCCCCTGTTGGGTTTGACATCAATCGGCAACCGGATGAAGAAGGCTCGTTACTTAATATAAACGCTGATACTGTTGCGGGCTTTATCGCTTCAGCTCTAAAAGCTAGCAGAATGGTTTTTCTAACTGATGTTGAAGGGGTACTTGATTCCTCACATCGTTTAATATCAAGGGTTACTAAAAGACAAGCGGACATGCTTGTTCGATCTAATGTTATTGCTGGGGGCATGCTACCTAAAATGGAAGCTTGCCTGGAGGCTCTTAACGGGGGCGCTGTCTCCCAAATCATCGATGGCCGTGTGCCTGGAGCTCTGAAAAGACTCGTATCAGGTGAAAATATTGGAACAAGGATAGGTTGATAAGTAAAAAATTATGACTAACGGACCTTTGCCACCTCTAGATCTTAATAATTTGTCTATTCCTAGCGGCCTGACAGGGCGCTTGAAATGGATCATATTGGCAGCCATTCTGATTGGCTTAATTTTCCTTTCCTCTATAGGCAGAGGTGTTGTTACCGACTGGCTATGGTTTGGCGAATTGGGATTCAGAGGTATTTTCGTTAAGGTCATATTCACAAAAGTCATATTGTTTATCGTCGGGTTCGTCGTCACATCAGTTTTGGTAGGTGTTGCACTGATTGTGGCTAAAAAAGCATCTTCGGGTTCAGTAGATGCCCCTATACCTGAATCCCTCGTTTCAGTAATAACAAAGGTAATTTTAATTGGTGGGGTGTTGGCCTCGATAATTCTCGGGATCATTTTTGGGTCCCTATTTTCAGGTCAATGGGAACTATTTCTGCGATTCACCAATGCCGCCACTTTTGGTATATCCGATCCAGTGTACGGTCGAGATATATCCTTTTTTGTATTTGCTCTGCCAATGTACTCATTTATTCAAAGTTGGATTTTTGGTGTCGGTGTTGTATGTCTTATAGGCTCTGCAATCATTGCTTTTGGGACCTATACGATGAGGGGTGTCAGTTTTACCCTAACCCCTGCGCTAAGAAATCATTTCGTTATTATTGGAGCTTTGTTGGTTCTGGTCGCGTCAGTAGGTCTTTGGATTGACAGACTAGAACTAGTTCATTCGGATGGTGGAGTGGTGTTTGGCGCGACATACGCTGATATCCATTCCAAACAACCGGCGCTACTAATAACAAGTATATTGGGTTTGTTGACAGCCGCAGCCATGATTTTTGCAACCCTTACAGGTAGGTTGCGGTTAGCTTTAGGGATTGTGGGTCTTTGGATAATTTTGATTTTTGCTCTAGGCAGTGGTTGGCCATCGATCGTGCAGACATTTACGGTTGACCCAAATGAATTTGTGAAGGAAGAGAAATTCATTCAGAGGAACATGGATCTTACCCGGCTTGGGTATGGAATAGACGATATCTCTGAAACATATTATGAGGCGGAGGGACAAATAACCTCGGAGCTTGTGTCAGATAATATTGCGACAATTGAAAATATAAGACTGTGGGATTACAGGCCACTGACGAGCGTATATCGCCAGATTCAATTGATTCGTCCGTACTACGATTTTAAGGACGCGGACGTCGATAGATATGAAATAAATGGTGAATACAGGCAAGTTCTTTTAGCAGCACGGGAAGTTGCACCGGAAAAGCTTGATGAATCCGCTCAGACTTGGGTCAACAGTCGACTTTATTACACCCATGGTATTGGCATCGCAATGAGCCCGGTCACTGAATTTACTAAAGAGGGAAGGCCTGTTTTCTTTGCAAAAGATATACCGGTAAATGGAGAGATTCCCATTTCGTCCCCGACTAATCGAGAATCTCCTGAGTCCATTGTATCGAATCCTAGGATCTATTATGGGGAGAATACTCTTGACTATGTGATCGTGAATACAAACACGATGGAATTGGACTATCAGACAGGCACTGGTGATCTAGCAAAAACTAATTACAGCGGTACTGGTGGAGTGCCTGTGGGATCTTGGATACGTAAGTTGGTTTATGCATGGGAAATGGGTGACATAAATATATTGATCAGTAGCGAATTGAATTCCGATAGTCGGATTCAATATCGAAGAACAATCCAGGAGAGGATCAGAACAGTAGCACCATTTTTACGATTGGATAAAGATCCTTATATAGTGGCTGACAGGGGTCAGTTATTTTGGGTGCAAGATGCTTATACGACCTCCGATAATATGCCTTATTCTGACCCCATCGTCGATGAATTTAACGGTGGAAGTTATAACTATATTAGAAACAGCGTGAAGGTAGTTGTAAGCGCCTACGATGGGGAAATTGATTTCTATCTGTGGAGCCCAGAAGATCCTCTGGCTAGGACCTACGATAGCATTTTTCCTGATTTATTTACGGATGTGTCCGAGATGCCTGAGTCCCTGAAAAGTCACATGCGCTATCCACAAGGACTTTTTTCGATTCAGGCTTCAAAACACATTAAATACCATATGGAAAACCCGGAACATTTCTATGGAAACGAAGACTTGTGGGCGATTCCACAGGAGAAATTTGGTCAAGGGGAAACTCTTCAACCCGTTGAACCTTACTACGTAATAATGAAGCTACCTGGGGAATCACGGGAAGAATTTGTACTTTTGATTCCCTACACTCCTAACGACAGGCCAAATATGGTCGGGTGGTTGGCTGCAAGGAGTGATGGCGATGTCTATGGCAAGTTAGTTGCATACAATTTTCCAAAGGATCGCCAAGTCGATGGTCCAGAACAGGTGGAAGCGAGAATTGATAATGATCAGGACATATCTGCTTGGTTTACACTGAGGTGCTCTGAAGGATCTACTTGTATAAGAGGGAACCTACTAGTAATTCCGGTGGGCGATTCTATTTTGTACGCTGAGCCAGTTTATATTCAGGCTGAGGGAGTAAGTTTTCCAGAACTTAAAAAGGTGATACTTGCTACCGGAGATCAAGTCGTAATGGCCGATTCACTTGATGAAGCCATTACAGGATTGACTGGCAAATTATTTGGACTTTCCCAGACTGAACATAAACCTGTTAAATCTCCTCCGACTTCTTCCGGGGCTGTTGTCCCGGCACATTCCGATGAACAGGCTGATAAGATAAGGCGCTCTTTAGAAATATTAAGACAAGAACTTGATTCACTTAACGCTTTAATTGATGCATTGGAGATTCCAGAAAAAGGAGACTGAAATGGCCACGACAGAGCAATGGAAAGAACTTGAAAGCAAATATTATATGTTTCTTGTTCGTCGACAGCCCATGGTATTAGAGCGCGGTGAAGGAGCCAGGGTATGGGATGTGGACGGTAAAGAATATTTAGATTTCACATCCGGCTGGGCTGTGAATAATGTGGGACATTGTAATGAAGTGGTAGCGGATGCTATTGCTGAGCAAGCTAGAACACTTCTTCAAACCTCTAACCAGTTCTACTCAATCCCTCAATTGAAAATGGCTGAAATTCTGGTCGAAAATAGTTGTTTGGACAAGATATTTATTTGCAATAGCGGTGCTGAAGCCAATGAGGGAGCAATTAAATTAGCTAAAAAATATGGGAAAAAAAATAAAGATGGAGCATTTGGGATAATCACGGCCCTCAATTCATTTCACGGTCGGACTATGATGAATGTGTCAGCTACTGGTCAACCACACTATCAGGAGTTGTTCGAGCCTATTCCAACTGGATTCACGCACGTTCCCTATAACGACCTTGAAGCTATTAAGTCAGCAACTGATGAAAACACTGTGGCTGTCATGCTCGAGCCTGTTCAGGGAGAAGGTGGGGTGAACATACCAGACCCTGACTATTTACCAGGTGTACGAGATTGGTGTGATCAAAATAATATCCTTTTGATTTTCGATGAAGTTCAGACAGGGCTAGGTAGATTGGGTACTCTTTTTGGGTACCAGAATTTTGAGGTTGAGCCTGACATAATCACGTTGGCTAAGGGGCTAGGTGGAGGTGTACCGATAGGCGCCTTCATGGCAAAAGACTCAGCTTGTGCTTTTGATCCTGGTGATCATGGATCCACTTTTGGAGGGAATCCACTAACATGTGCGGCTGCACATGCCTCAACCAAATACATACTAGATAATAATGTGTCTGAAAACGCTGCCAAAATGGGAGAATATCTCGGAGAAGGATTAAGAAAAATTCAAGCCAATCATGAATTCATAACGGACGTTAGAGGTATGGGATTACTTTGGGCGGTTGAATTTGATTCTGATATAACCCCTGACGTGATTGCAGCATGTAATGAGTCGGGGCTGCTAATGAATCCTATGAGGCCGAACACCGTTAGGTTAATGCCAGTTCTGACTATCACAGAGGCAGAAATTGACGAAGCCTTGGAAAGGTTAGAAGAGGGCATAAGGAACGCAACTTCTTGAGAGGCCAATACCGTTGAACTGGAGTGAATTACACACTAGCGATAATGTTGTGTTTGGAGGAGCTGTATCAGGTGGACTCGATAGTTGCACAGTAACCCATTGGTTAGCTAGCAAAGGAATTAAAGTCAATTGCTTCACTGTTGATCTGGGGCAACCTGATGAGGAAGATATATCGGAGCTGTCACAGAGGATGCTTGCTTGTGGAGCCGAATCAGCGATGTTGGTGCCTGGGCAAGATGACTTGGCTGATGCAGGTTTAAAGGTCATACAATCACAAGCTAGATATGAAGGTGGTTATTGGAACACTACCGGCATCGCTAGACCTGTGACTGTAGAAGCAATCCTTAGAGAATTTGATTCCAAGGGTATTTCCGTATTGTTTCATGGTGCCACGGGGAGAGGAAATGACCAGGTCCGGTTTCAATTAGCCGCGAATATTATTGACCCTACTGTAAACGTCTACGCTCCTTGGAGGGATCCAGAATTTCTAGAATCATTTCCAGGAAGACAGGAAATGATTAAGTACTGCGAAAATTTCAACCTGCCAATTCGGCCGGCTCAAGAATCGCGTTACTCAACTGATGCTAATTTTTTAGGTCTGACTCATGAGGCAGGAGACCTGGAGGACGTTACGATATCCCCAAGTTTTGTAGAGCCGGGTATGGGGGTTTGGCCCTGGGATGCTCCGGACACTCCGGAATATGTGACGATCGAATGGGAAAGTGGCGTTCCGGTGTCTATTAACGGGGACAAGGTACCTCTTAGAGAAGCGTTCCTCCGTAGTAATGAAATAGCTGGACGGAATGGTGTCGGGATAGGTACTCATGTAGTGGAAAACAGATTTGTGGGAATAAAATCCCGAGGGATATATGAATCTCCTGGAATGGATTTACTAGGAAGTAGTTATGAGTTTTTACTGCAGTTTGTTCTGGATAGGAGAGCACGGGAATATTATGATGAGTTATCCACGCTGATTAGCAGACAGATTTATCAAGGGTATTGGCTTGATTCCGCTACGCGATCGGCCCTAGCCTCCATTGAAGTTTTTAGTTCTCTTATGTCAGGCAAAATTCAGTTGAAAGTATACAAAGGGAACATATTTTTTGATACTGCTGAGGATACCGTGGAAGCTATGCCGCACTCCCTTTACACAGATGATGGTTCTATGGAGGGAATTGGTAGCTATGACCACATGGACGCCGAAGGGTTCATAAATGTTCTTGGGGTATCTGCTCGGAATGTCGGTAATCGGCAATACAAAACTGACGATAATAGGAAGACAAAATAGGAAAGGACAGTCCTGTGGCTAGCCGAACTTCAGAAGACGAACGTAAACAGATAGTTTCCATGGTCCGTGATTTTGTCCGCCGAGAGGTTGATCCAATTGCCCAGACGTATGATAACGAGGATATATATCCCCATGAATTGATTCCTAAAATGCGTGATTTGGGCTTATTTGGTATCACAATTCCTACTGAATATGGTGGTATGGAATTAGATTTCACGACGTTTGCGATGATTTTTGAGGAAATTAGCAAAGGTTGGATGAGTCTTTCCGGCATTATAGGTACCCATCACGTTCTCAGCCATATAGTATCCACATATGGCACTGAGGAACAAAAACAGCGGATTCTTCCACGCATGGCATCAGGTGAATTGAGGGGAGGACTAGCACTCACGGAACCTGAGGCTGGAAGTGATGCCCAGAATATATCTACCGTGGCAAAAAAAGAAGGTGAGGAATATCTGATTAACGGTCGCAAGATGTTTATCAGCAATGGTGAGAACGGCAACGTATTCGCTTTAATGGCCAAAACTGATCCAAATTCCGATCCAGCACATAAGGGGATAAGTTGCTTCATATTTGAGAAGCCGGTTGAAGGGTTTAGTGTGGGTCAACATATAGATAAATTGGGTTATCGTGGAATAGACACATGTGAGTTAATATTTGATGACTGCAGAGTAGGAGCTGAGAACCTTGTGGGTGGAGAGGAAGGGAAAGGCTTTCATCATGTGATGGCTGGATTAGAAACGGGCAGGATAAATGTTGCTGCGCGAGCTGTGGGTGTTGCTCAGGCTGCATTTGATGCCGCTATTGAATACTCCCAAAGGAGAAAGACCTTTGGCAAGTCTATCTCTGAACATCAGGCGATTCAGATCAAGTTAGCTGACATGGCTTCTAAGATTCATGCGGCAAGGCTAATGGTTTATGACGCTGCTGATAAAAAAGACTCTGGTGAGAGGAATGATCTTGAGACAGCTATGGCAAAACTTTTTGCCAGTGAAATGTGTGGAGAAGTGGCAATGGAAGCGATGAGGATACACGGCGGTGTCGGTTATACCAAAGCCTTACCGATCGAACGCTACTACCGCGACGCACCACTCATGATTATTGGTGAAGGGACTAACGAAATAATGAAACTTCTGATTGCAAAACGGTTACTTCAGCGACATGCAATCTGACCTATTAATGTGGAGACTAAGATGACTTCAGAAATAACGATCATCGATTCTAGAGATTCCTTTGGAGGGTGGTTTGAAGATTTCCGTGCCGGTCAACTTTTTAAACATTGGCCCGGTAAAACTATCACTGAAATGGACAACCATCTTTTCTCTCTAATAACTATGAATGATAATCCTCTCCATACTGATGAAAACTACATGGAAGGTCATCAGCATGGGAAAACGCTGGTTAACGGGCTTCTGGTCTTGAGCCTTGTGGTGGGTATGAGTGTGAGGCAAACCTCCGGCAAGGCAGTAGCTAATCTCGTTTACGAAGATGTCACCCACGATGGACCTACATTTCATGGGGATACGATTTATGGGGAGAGCGAAGTTTTAGATGTAATTCCATCCAAATCAAGAGAGGATCGGGGGGTTGTGTATATTGAGAGCAGGGGGATCAATCAACGCGAGGAAAAAGTCCTTACTCTTCGCCGCAAATTTCTCGTAAAAAGGCGGCCAAAATAATTATTTAGGTGGGTGCTCGGAACCATAAGCACAGATACAATGTAACGGACATCCGAAACAAAGTGGATTTTTTTTGCAGTGGGCTTTTCCGAGAGCAATCAATAAGCCGTGATATTCCTTTAAATCATTCAAGTCTCTATTAAATTCATTTTCGAGCATGTTCTGCCAACTTTCATATGTGTTACTGATGGGTGTTTTTCCAACTCGTCTGAAGATTCTTCTGGTATATTCATCGACAATGAAGCGTGGTTCGTCTAGTACATACAGCATGATGTCATCCGCGGTTTCTGGTCCAATGCCCTTTATGCTCAAAAGAAGATTTCTTTTTTCGTCGGCTGGAAGTTTTTTAAATTTCCCTATGCAGCTATCAAATTCTTTATAAATTAGCGAAACTAGAGATTTTAAGGTTTTTGCTTTAACTCTGTGAAAACCTGACGATTGGATTAGGATGGAAAGCCTTGCCTCGCTCATTCGACTGATACTTGCAAGATTGAGGGCATTTTCAGACTTCAAAGATATGATTGCTTTTTCGGCATTGTTCCAACTAGTGTTTTGAGTTAAAACTGCACCAACCATAACCTCAAACTCGGTTTCAGCCGGCCACCAGAACTGTGGACCATATGATTCTAGGAGCGTTTTGTATATAGTTTTGATAATTTCCATGATTTGTCGGAGTTTAAGAATATATGAGTAATTTTCAAGATATTTTTATGGATGCGTCAAATGCAGCTAATAGCCATGTCTGTGTAGGACTAGATCCTGATCCCGAGTTGATGCCTGTTTCTGATATTTATGAATTCTGTGTATCGGTGATAGATGCAACTGCAGATTCTGCAGCGGCTTTTAAACCTAACCTCGCTTTTTTCGAGGTCTTGGGGGTACAGGGATTTGCCTCTATGAAAAGGGTTGTGGAATATATTCACAATAAATATCCGGGAAAGATTGTCATTGGAGATGGGAAGAGAGGTGATATCGGTTCTACCAGCTCCAAATATGCCAAAGCATTATTTGAAATGTGGGAATTTGATGCTGCAACGGTAAATGCATATGGCGGTTTTGAATCGATTGAACCATTTCTAAATTATAGGGAGAAAGGCGTATTTCTTTGGTGCAAGTCTTCCAATCCAGACGGATCTCAATTTCAAGGTGATGAGAAAACAGCCGGAATCCCAGTTTTTAAAAAAATGGCAACCCTAGCAAACGATTGGAATACGGAGGGGAATATAGGCCTTGTGGTTGGTGCAACATATCCCTACGAACTTAAAATTGTGAGAGATTTGGCGCCTGGTGTGCCTATGCTCATTCCAGGTGTGGGATCACAAGAAGGGAACCTCGAGGAATCTGTTCTCTCTGCTATGTCAAAGTCAGGTGCAAACTTTTTGATCAATTCATCCCGAAGCATTATCTATGCCTCAAAAGAAAAAGACACATTTCAAGCTGCTGCTGCTGAGGCAGCGAATCTCCTTCAAGTAAAAATAGAAAACATAATAAACAGCAGCTCAAGGTAGTCACATACTCATATCATGATCCAGAAGTTTTCAATTGGCGACATTGTAGTCATGAAAAAGCCTCATCCGTGCGGTGCTTCTACTTGGGAAGTTGACAGGATAGGAGCGGATATAGGTATGGAATGTAGTGGATGCGGGAGGAGATTAGTGATGCCTAGATCACAGGTAGAAAAGAGAGCAAAAGAGGTCCGATCTGACTCAATTAGAGACTGAGGAACCTGTTGAAAATACAGTTTCTCAGATCTATTTCTGTTGACACACATTGAGGGTGAAACTAGAATGGCTGCCCCCAATTGGCATCTATGCCATCTGGGCAGGTAAAGACAAGATGAAATATGTATAGGAGATGTGCCCAGATGATGGAGCTAGAGATAGAAAGCATCCGCGTCAGGCAGGAAACCAAGCAAAGAGCGGTTGTCCTCCGGGTAAAGGAATCGGATCTATACCTTCCAATATTTATAGGCCACTTCGAAGTGGAGGCTATACGGCTGAAATTGATGGATGTCGAAGTTCCTCGGCCAATGACGCATGATTTGTTAGGTTCCGTGATAGGAAATCTCGGGGGATCGGTCCAGCGGATTATAGTTTCTGAACTCAAGAATGACACATTTTTTGCCAAAATAGTTGTTGATTATAATGGGAACAGCATAGAAATAGATTCCCGCCCTAGTGACGCATTGGCCTTGGCTGTAAGAACGAATGCTCCCATATTCGCTGAGGATGACGTTGTGGAGCAGGCAGGAGTCAATTTAGACGTCGAAATGGAAGAATCTAACTCAACAGACGACAAAGAAGGAGCTTCAGCTCCTGTTGCAGAGGAAGAGTTGGAGAGGTTGTCGGCTTACACTGACTTCATTGATAGTTTGGATCTAGACGATCTCGGTAAGGATGGCTGAGAGCCAGGGCAACACCGAATGTAGTTTTTTGGCCAAGGATTATTTTGACCATTTTCCAGACATTGTGATAATCTTAACAACCGTTCGAAGGTGTGGATTGTGACTCCCAAAAAAATGGGAGTAGTACTTCGTCTTCTAGGCGTTGGATGGTATGTCGCCATATGTATAGGTGCTGGTGCAGTTTGTGGTGTGTGGATTGACAGCCATTTTGGATTCACCCCTGTTTCGACATTGGTCGGCGTGTTTGTTGGCATTTCTGCCGCAGTCGCTGGCATGTACAGAATGTTAATGGCCGTGCTCAGCTATATTGCTGAGGAAAGTCAGGAAGGAGATCCGTAAATAGTGGCGAAGTTGTTGGGCAGTCCAAAAGCCCTCTCTATCACTATAGTCATAGCAGCTGTTTTTGTTGTTAGCATTCTTGGTGGAGCCTTAGGAAACTCCTTAGGTTTCGGATTCCTGTCTAGTTCCTTACCCGCCATACAACTCCCGGCAGAAATTGTTGTTCAAGGTTTTGATACTCCTGTAGGAGATTGGGATCTTATGAACACAATGGTTACCACTTGGCTTGCAATTATAGTTTTAGCTGTTGTTGCTATATTTGTGAGAAAGGGCCTAAGTGAAGTACCGGGACGCCTGCAGGCTCTTTTTGAGCTTGTTATGGAATTCTTTATAAATCTTTGTGAAGGCATTGCTGGCCCTGAAAATGGAAGAAGATTTTTTCCTCTCGTTTTTACGATATTTATATTCATAGTTGTTGCAAACTGGATGGGTATATTGCCTGGATTTGGAACTATTGGCCGAGTGGCGGATCCAAGTGAGATAGCTCACCATCATGGAGTGCATCATTATTCTGATCCGGCTGAGGATCAAGGGCATCAGACTGGATCTTCACATAAAAAAGCTTCTGGCCACGGAGAAGAACACTCTGGACATTTAGAAAAGGTGAACTTGCACGTTTTCAGTGGAACAGGGGGAATTGCCATCTTACAGCCCGGCTCTCTTAACGAGGAGATCACTTTCCACGATTATGAAGAAGCTCATGGGGATGTGGGGGAAGGTAAAAGAGCGGGGCATCTAGTTCCTTTCCTAAGAAGTGCTAATACCGATGTAAATATGACATTGGCAATGGCCCTGATAGCAATGGTAATGGTTCACTACTGGGGATTAAGTATTTTGGGCTCCCTAACACATTTGGGGAAATTCATTAATTTCAAAGATGGTCCAATCGGTTTTTTTGTTGGTATCTTGGAGATCATTAGTGAATTTGCCAAGATAATAAGCTTCACATTTAGGCTCTTTGGCAATATATTCGCCGGCGAAGTTCTTCTGATGGCAATGGGATTTTTACTACCTATGATTGGGATAATTCCTTTCTTAGGACTTGAACTTTTTGTGGGTGTAATACAGGCTCTTATTTTCTCCATGCTGACCTTGGTTTTTGCATCCATGGCGAGTGTTGCGCATGGGGACGAAGAACATCATTAAGTCAATATTAAAAGAAGAAATTTATAAGTAAAATTAGTTAGGTATACAACTACCGGGAAAACACATTAAGGAGTGTGAGATGGAAGGCGACATCATGAATATTGGGGCTGGTCTTGCTATCGGCCTTGGAGCCATAGGACCAGGCATAGGAATTGGAATGCTCGCATCAAAGGCTATGGAGGCTCTGGGTAGGAACCCTGAAGCTGGGGGCCAAATTCAGCAGAACATGATTTTGGCTATAGCGTTTACAGAAGCTATAGCAATTTATGCTTTGGTTGTAGCAATAATTATTAAGTTCGTTTAGCACAGGATACCGCTGTTGAATAGGGTACTTACCATGCTTTTTCTACGGCGGATTTCGGTTAGGAGGTCCTTATGGACGCTCTAGGTATAAATCTACCTGGTTTGGTAACTCAAATCATTAGTTTTGGCATCCTGTTTTTCATACTGTCTAAACTTCTATATAAGCCCCTTGTGTCACTCATGGATCAAAGAGCTGAAAAGATACGAGAAGGTCTTGAAGCCTCTAATATCGCGCGAGAAGAGGCAGCCCGCTCAGAGGAAGCTATTCAGGAGCAACTTAGTGAAGCGAGGGTTGAGGGTCAAAAACTTGTAGCAGAGGCACGTGAAACCGCTGACAGATTTAGAGAAGAGGAGATGGCAAGAGTCAGAGATGACATCGAGCTGGAAAGGGTTAGGGCTGAGGCAAATATCCAACGTGAACGAGATGCTGCGATAGAAGACTTAAGGAAAGAGTTTGCTGGGCTGGCAATTTCCGCTGCGGAGAAAGTCGTCAGAACTTCTCTGGACGAAGATGGTCATAAAGAACTTATAGAAAGTGTTCTTGAAGAAAGCACTTCGGGTAATAACTAAATATGGCACGTACCGTATCAGCAAGAAGATATGCTCAGGCAATATACGACATTGCGCTCGAGCGCAATGATGTGGAGAAATGGCTTGATGATCTCTCTGTCCTCGCTTCTTCCACCAGTGATGAAACCTTTGTGAGATTTGCTGATTCACCACAGGTAGCATCAGATAGGAAAACATCCGTGGTAAAAGAAGCATTTGGAGAAACGGTATCGGAACTTGCTGTTAATTTGACGTGTCTTCTGGCATCTCGCGGAGCGGTGTCAAGTTTGCCCGACATAACCGATGCGTTCCAGGAATTTGTTGATTCTGAAAAAGGGGTTGAAAGGGCAGAGATAGTTTCGGCTGTTCCACTCTCGAAATCGCAAGTTGAGTCAATAACCAAGGATCTATCCTCGCTCGTTGGGAAAGAAATTTCTGTTACAACTAGGACTGACGGATCAATAATCGGGGGGTTTGTTGCTCGAGTGGGTGATCGCCTCATAGATGGGAGCGTAAAAACGCGGTTAGATGATATGAAAAGGGAACTTATAAGAGGAGCATAGAGGCTCCGGTACGGAAAGATAGAAAATTAGTGGACGGTTTTAATGCCGTGAGGAATTGGAGGGTGATATGGCTGTCAGAGGACAGGACATAGCATCGGTTATAAAAAAACAGATCGAAGGTTTCGGAACTGATTTGGCGATGGTCGATGTGGGGTCGGTAATTGAAGTAGGGGATGGAATAGCCAGAGTTCATGGACTTTCTGGTGTGGCCTACAACGAACTCGTTGAATTTGAGGGCGGTATTGCCGGTATGGCATTGAACCTCGAGGAGGATAGTGTTGGGATTGTTATCCTCGGAGATCCTCTTGGGATCAAAGAAGGCACTGAAGTTCGTGGTACCGGTCAGGTAATGCAAGTGCCGGTCGGGGAAGAATTGCTCGGAAGGGTCGTGGATGGTATCGGATCTCCAATTGATGGAAAAGGTCCAGTTGAGACTGATGAAACCCGGGAGGTTGAGATTGTTGCCCCAAACGTAGCAATAAGGCAATCTGTTGATACTCCGGTTCAGACGGGGATTAAGGCAATTGACGCCATGATCCCAATCGGCCGGGGACAAAGAGAATTGATAATCGGTGACAGGACAACCGGTAAAACTGCTATATGTGTGGATGCGATCATCAACCAGAAGGGTGGCGATTTGACTTGTATCTACGTTTCTGTGGGACAGAAAGTTGGAAAGGTTGCACAAACGGTTGGGACTTTAGAGCAGTTTGGGGCGATGGATCATACAATCATAGTTGCAGCAAATGCATCCGATTCCGCTCCTATGCAATATCTGGCACCTTACACAGGGTGTGCGATGGCTGAATATTTTATGGCTCAAGGAAAAGATGTATTGATTGTCTATGACGATCTTTCGAAACATGCTTGGGCTTATAGGCAAATGTCACTTTTACTGAAACGGCCCCCTGGCCGGGAAGCTTATCCTGGTGATGTGTTTTATTTGCATAGCAGGCTACTTGAAAGGGCGGCTCGTCTAGATGATGCTCACGGTGGTGGGTCTGTCACAGCTCTACCGGTTATAGAGACACAAGCAGGTGACGTTTCTGCATATGTTCCGACTAATGTGATATCCATTACTGACGGTCAAATTTATCTGGAACCTGAACTTTTCAATGCTGGAATCAGGCCGGCTGTAAATGCTGGATTGTCAGTATCGAGAGTCGGTAGTTCCGCCCAGACAAGGGCAATGAGGTCAGTGGCAGGCCGTCTGCGACTTGAGTTGGCGCAGTACAGAGAACTGGTAACTTTCGCTCAATTTGGCACAGATGACCTCGATGCGGCTACAAGACGTCAATTAGAGCGTGGGCAAAGAGGCGTAGAACTTCTCAAGCAGGGGCAAAATGCCCCTCTGCCCGTTGAGCAACAAGTTTCCATTCTTTATGCCTTAAATGAAGGATATTTGGATGATGTAGAAATTGACTCTGTCATTGGCTGGGAGCAAGAATTTCATAGCTATATGACTTCAAATCATTCAGACGTTTTGAAAAACATATCCGAGGAAGGGGATATCAGTAGCGATACTGAAGAAAGTCTCAAATCTGCCATTGATAACTTTAAGCAAAGTGGGTTGGCAAGTTAGATGCCGAGCGTAAGACAAATTGCACGGCGAATTAGAAGCGTCGAAAACACCGCAAAGATTACAAAAGCTATGTCAATGATTGCTGCGTCAAAACTTAGACGTACACAGGATGCTGCGACTAGGGGTAGGTCCTATGCAGATAACATGGCCCAAATGGTTTCAAATGTCATGTCTCAAATTGACGATGAAAGTGGGTCACAATCGTTAGCGGAAGAACGAGAAATAAATAACATTGGGCTGATTGTTATAACCCCTGACAGGGGACTCACTGGCGGCCTTAATTCCAATATTTTAAGAGCCACTGGTGATTTTATAGGAGGGCAATCCGTACCTGTAAAGATTGTGGCCTGTGGTAAAAAAGGACGAGATTACTCTCGTAGAAGTGACATAGAAATCATTGATGAATTGTTAGGGATTGGTGATAGACCTTCTAGTGCAGAAACTCAGCCTGTTTCAGTTGCCATGATGAATGCTTTTGAAAATGGAGATGTGGATTCTGTTTTTGTGTCGTATGCAAAATTTGTTAACACTACCTCTCAAAGACCTGTCATTGATCAGCTTGTACCGGTCGTGCCTGTAGATTTGGAGGTATCAAATAGTGCAGGATACATATTTGAACCCGACGCTAACGAGGTTTTGTCGCAGCTATTGCCTAGGTATTTTCAAACCGTTGTACATCAGGCAATTCTTGAAGCGAACGCTAGTGAACAGTCGGCACGAATGGTAGCAATGAATCAGGCAACCGATAATGCTAATGCTATGGTTGATGATTTGACTTTAGTAATGAATAAACTCAGACAAGAAACGATTACAAAGGAACTTCTTGACATAGTTGGCGGGGTTTCCGCTGTTGAGAGTTAATTTGATTTTGAAGACTTTAGTTAGAGTCTAGGAGCAGAGAATGGCAACCGGAAAGATTGTTCAGGTTATTGGCACCGTGGTAGACGTGGAGTTTCCCCCGGATGGGATGCCCTCCGTATATAACGCCTTGGAGACCTCTATTGGCGACGATAAGCTGGTTCTTGAGGTAGAACAGCATATTGGTAACAACTGGGTGAGATGCTTAGCCTTGGGCCCCACTGAAGGCCTGAGGAGAGGGATTGACGCCGTGGATACAGGGGACGCCATATCCGTCCCAGTGGGAGACCCAACACTTGGTAGGCTGTTTAATACACTGGGTGAAACCCTTGATGGCTTAGAAGAAATAGATGGGGCAGAAAACTGGCCTATTCATAGACAGCCACCTTCTTTTGAAGATCAGGCTACTGAGGTAGAAGTTCTGGAAACGGGAATAAAAGTGCTTGATCTCGTTACTCCCTTTACCAAAGGCGGTAAGATCGGCGCTTTTGGAGGAGCTGGAGTCGGGAAAACTGTCATCATCCAAGAATTGATCAACAACATAGCAACGGAGCATCAAGGTGTCTCTGTATTTGCTGGGGTGGGGGAAAGGTCCCGAGAAGGTAATGACCTGTGGCGTGAGATGGAAGAAGCTGGAGTTTTACCCCAGACGGTTTTAGTTTTTGGCCAAATGAATGAACCTCCTGGTATTAGGGCTAGGGTAGCTCAGACTGGTCTAACCATGGCCGAATATTTTAAAGAAGAACGTGGCCAGGACGTACTATTATTTGTCGACAACATATATCGTTATGTACTAGCTGGAATGGAAGTATCCGCTCTGCTCGGTAGGATGCCATCTGCGGTGGGTTATCAACCCACTTTGGGAACAGAGATGGGTGCGCTTGAAGAAAGAATTACTTCTTCAAAGAACGGCTCCATCACGTCAGTTCAGGCAATATATGTACCAGCTGACGATTACACAGATCCAGGTATTGTTACGACATTTGGTCATCTTGATGCTGTTATGACACTAGAGAGGTCCTTAGCAGCTCAGGGTCTTTATCCGGCTGTAGACCCCTTGACGTCATTTTCAAACATCCTTGAACCGGGGATTGTTGGGCAAGAACACTATGATGTTGCTACTGGAGTTAGGCAGGTTCTTCAGCGCTATCAAGAGCTGCAGGACATCATCGCAATATTGGGAATAGAAGAACTGTCAGATGAAGACAGGACAACCGTTAACCGTGCGAGAAAGATCCAAAGGTTTTTGACACAGCCGTTTAATGTTGCCGAGCAATTTACAGGACAAGCTGGCAAATATGTATCTGTCAGAGATACGGTCTCCGGATTTAAGCAGATATTAGATGGAGAACTTGACTCCTTGCCTGAACAGGCCTTTTACATGGTAGGCACCATTGAGGAAGCAGCTGAAAAGGCTGAGGGCATGTCGGAGAGCTAGCACTGGCTTGGGACAGAGGAAAACAAATTGATTTTAGAGATTGTTACAACAGAAGAGACCATCTACTCTGGAGAGGCTGACATAGTTATCGCTCCTGGAGTAGAGGGACAATTGGGTATATTGCCTAGGCATGCCCCATTGCTTACCGCTGTAGCTAATGGAGTTGTGGTGGCCAGGAAAGGAACAGCGGAAGAGACAATACCTGTGACTGGGGGATTTCTCGAGGTCGTGAATGACAAAGTCACAATATTAGCCTGAAGTCATTTTTTCTGATACAGAATGCGCTTTAAAGATTTTCCTTCATGTAAAAGGTCATAGACTGTAAAGATAATACTGGATCGATGTTTCTCATGATGATGTGAGGAGGAACGTGGGGAGCCACGGGAGCGTAATTCAGTATTCCCTGAATACCGTGGGTAATCAATGCATCAACAACCATTTGTGCCTGAACTGCAGGTACGGCCACTATTCCAATAGTTATATTTCGTTCCTCAATTGTCTTTGGCAAACATTCCATACTTTCAACAGATATATTGCCTAGCAAAGTTCCGTGACGACGATGGTCCCTGTCAAACGCAGCAACTATCTCAAAGCCTTCCGGAGAAAACCCGGGGTAGTTGATTATTGCTCGGCCTAGCCTTCCAACTCCCACCAGACATGCACGCCACCCTCTGTCAATTCCTAGTATCTGTCTTAACTCGTCAAGAAGGAAAGCGATGTTATACCCTCTTCCTTGCTTACCGAATCTACCAAAATAGCTAAGGTCTTTTCGGATTTGCGCCGGAGTCATTTGTAGCAAGTCCCCAAGTTGTTGAGAGCTTATTACATCTGTACCCTCTTCAATTAGCTGATTTAGTACACGAGCATATATCGGAAGTCTAAGCACAACGACTTCTGGTACTTCTGAATGAATTGTCTGGGTGCTCCTGAGCATATTTACGAGTGAAAGTTACAATTTTGACGGCTACATGTCCTGCTTGGGATCTTTTGGGAGTATAACTGAATTTTGGGTAATTGTGAAAGGATTTACTATCTTTTTTAAGTATTTGAGTGATGCATTGATGCGCAAAGCGAGATATGTTTCTTGACTGAAATTCACGCCTATTGCTAGAATTGCAGGGCTTTTTTAGGTCGATTGCTGATTCCTGATCAATCACAAAAAGCCGATTGCGGGTGGGAGCTAGTAAGAAACTACTCAAATCTGATCAATGTTATTTCTAGGAAATGCGGAGGTATTTGATGACCCAGGAAAAAGCCGAGCTTCACAGAGGACTGAGAGAAGTCTACATTGACAGGACGACTTCCAGTTTTATTGATGGCAAAATTGGCAAGCTCTATTACCGTGGGTACAACATCGACGATCTTGCCACAAACTGTTCTTTTGAGGAAGTAATTTATCTAGTAATGATAGGAGAGCTGCCTACAGAAAAGCAGTTGGATGACTTCACAGTTGAACTTCGCTCATATATGGATATTCCCGAGCAAATTGTGGACATTATCAAGGCCACAAAGGAAGCTCATCCTATGGATGTGCTTCGAACCTGTATTTCCGCAATGGCTGCATTTGATCCTGAAGTTGATGACAATTCAGCTGAAGCGACCCTTCGGAAAGGAACAAGACTAACTGCAGCTGCCCCTACAATTGTGACGACTCATGCCAGAATACGTCAGGGTAAGGAGCCAGTGAAACCGGATCCTAATTTGAATTTGGCAGCAAATTTTCTTTATATGCTTTTTGGTGAAATCCCTGATCCAAGAGACGCCGCACTTATAGACAAGGACTTTGTTCTGCATGCGGAGCATGGATTAAACGCATCTTCTTTTGGAGCAAGGGTGTCGGCGTCGACTCAGGCTGACCTTCACTGTGCTATTACTACCGGTATCTCTGTTTTGAAGGGCCCCTCACATGGTGGAGCTGCCGAGTCTGTAATGACAATGTCTTTAGAGATAGGGGAGGAAGATAACGCTGAAAAATATGTCAGAGACACCTTATCTGGTGGTGGTCGGATCATGGGCTTTGGTCATCGTGTATATCGCGCGGTCGATCCTAGGTCCTTACATTTGCAAGATGACCTCAAGGAATTAGGAGAGAGAAAAGGAGAACCCAAGTGGTACTCTATTCTTCAAAAAGTTGTGGAAGTAATGCAGCCTTACGCTCGGAGAGGTATTTGTCAAAACGTGGATTTCTTTTCTGGAGCCATGTACTTCCTTCTCGATATTCCTGAAGATTTGTTTATTTCAATCTTTGCTATGGGACGCATCCCAGGCTGGACTGCACAAGTCATTGAACAATTTGAAAATAATATTTTACTAAGGCCTCGTTTGGAATATGTCGGGGAACTGGACAGAAAATTTGTGCCGATTGGCCAAAGATCATAACGCTGTTCCGGCTTAATTTTGCACAAACAAAAGGAGACATTGTGGTTAAACAAACAACGGCTGAAGAATGTGTTCATCATTGGGTGCTGGATCAACCTAATGGGCCCACTAGTAGTGGAAGATGTAAGCACTGTGGAACCAAAGAAGAATTTCGTAATTCTATGCAGGGTTCTGGCTGGGATCGCAGTGGACAAGCTAGGAAGGCTAAACAGCAGAATACCTAAAGATTCACGACTAGATTCAAAAAAAAGCGTCGGCATTCGCCGACGCTTTCTGGTTTATACGGGATGCTGCTAGACTCCTGTGGTTATCGATAATAAGGGCAGCGCATATGATGCGGTAGTTAACCAGATACAGAAAACTGGACCTATCCCATTTGAAGAATTTATGGAGATTGCTCTCTATTCCGATAATGGATACTACTCCAAACCCACCTCTTTTGGCGTATATGGTGACTATTACACCAGTCCCTCCATTCATCCGATTTTTGGGTATTTGTTCGCTATTCAGATCATGAATATCTGGGAGTATATGGATCGTCCGAGACCATTCACAGTTGTGGAAATAGGTGCAGGAGATGGGACTCTGGGGATTGATATTGTTTCTACAATACGTTCTGCTGATATGCCGGTTTCGAATTATTTGGAATATATACCAATTGATAAGGGTCCTAACAAAGCGACTGTCGAAGGAACTGCAATTTTGGAGGCTGATGGCTTGGATTCATGTAATGCTGCCTTGGCCTCATGCGTCGTTATCTCCAATGAGCTTATTGACGCACTTCCGGTTGATATATTGGAAGTTAGAGATGGTCGGACGAATCTCGTTTATATTGGTGTTGATGAACAAGGAAACCTTAAAGAGGAATTAATCGAAACTTCCCTAGATGAGTTTGTCAGTTTTGATATTTCTTCCCTGGAGGGGTATAGAGGCCCACTATGCAGGGGGTTGGGACAATGGATGCCTTCTGTTTTAGATTTGGTTCCCAAAGCATTCTTCTTGAATGTAGATTACGGCTATGAGGAATCAGATTATCTTTCAATGCGTAAGTCTAGCCGTCTACTTCAGACTTATTACAAGCATGTGGATAACTTGAGTCCTCTTTTTCGTGTAGGCGACCAAGATATTACAGCGCATGTAAATTTTACGGCCCTAAGGAGGGTCATGGCCCAGCGAGGAATAAAACCTGTTTGTAATATAACTCAGAGAGAATGGTTGTTTGGTTTAGGTTATTCGGATGTGTTAAACGGTATGCGATTATCAGGGGAAGTATCGAGAAGAGAATTAAATCTCATAGATAGGTTAGTGGAAGTTGAAGGTCTGGGTGGGTTCAGAGTAGAAATGTCGCAAAGAGGCATGAATAGTCCGAAATTTTCCAAGTTAAACAGCCTTATCGACTTATCAGGAGCCTTTGGCACCATGCCTCCCGTCACCGATAAGCATATGGCATTTCACCTGAATCGGTAGTGTAGCTCCGCTTTTGTTCTACTATTTGAGTCTAGACGAAAATTATCGGGATTGACATTTTCTGGCAGTGGTAATAAATCCAGTATGCCCCACCATTCTGTGTGATGGTCTGACACTCCTGCCACCAACCTCCCATGGTCTTTCCATTAGTTCAACAGTGTTAATTAGAGTAAATTCTCCAATTGTTCTGAGAGTTTGGGTTAGATCTGAAACCTGCATAATCGTAGGTAGGAAAGAGAGGATTATTCCCCCAGGTTTTAGACTTTCATAGACTTTTTGTATTGTGTGCCAAGGCTCTGGCATATCCAGAATTGCACAATCTAATTTTGATTGATAAATATTGTTGGCGATATCTTCTGTAAAGAATTGCACGTTATCTGGATGTTTGGCTATGCCAGTCAAATTGGTTTTCGCCATGTTTGACATATCCTCTCTAACGTCATAGCTGTAAACATGACCTGCGGACCCCACAGCATCAGACAGAGCTATTGTTAAAGCTCCTGAACCCGAACCAGCTTCCAACACCTCTGCGCCAGGATATAGGTTCCCGTATGTCAGTACGGCACCTATATCCTTCGGGTATACCACTGTAGCAATGCGTTTCATATTCAGCATGTATTCGGCCTTTGTGGGTCTGAAAGCTACCATCCAGTGGCCGGTCTTAGTTCGAATCCATGTACCTTCTTTCAGGCCGCATAGATCCTCGTGATCTAGATTCCCAATGTGTGATTCAAAGGAGCCACCCTTTTCCAATATAAACATATACTGCCTCTCTCGACGATCAAGCAGTATTACATAATCTCCGAACTCAAAAGCGTTGCTATCGCTCATATTTAGAGGACTTCACTGATATATTATTGGCACCTAAAGATTTTCTACAACGGATAAAATATCTTGTGGGTCTAGGTCTGTGGCGGCCTTGTATGTTTGCGAAAACTGCACTACCCCGTCTTTATCTATGACGACTATTGCGCGTATAGGGGTACCATTTTGATCATTGAAAACTCCGTAAGCCTTAGATACTTCTCCGTGGGGATAGAAGTCGGCCAAAATCGGGTATGGGATCCCACCTAATGAAGATGAAAACGCCTTTTGAGA
>VEXB01000002.1 GCA_009391195.1 SAR202 cluster bacterium AC-647-P02_OGT_505m | reverse complement strand
TTGCTACTGAAATAGGGGAGACTCGGAATTTCTCTATTGAAGACCACGTGGAAGCTCTAATAAAACATACAGATGAGAACATGCTTGACTATGTGATCGCGAACAATCACATAATGGACATAGGAGACCGATTTAAGGGAAATGCAGTCCCGATCAGCAATCAAATCATTCGCGATGTTCAGGTAGTCTACGCCGACCTTCTCGACGTAGACCACCCCGTACGACATGACTCAAATAAGTTAGCAAAATTTATATTAAAAATTAGTAATAGATGAGACTAATATTTCTCAATTGGGTTCTTTAGTAAATCAACTAATACAGTTGGGTTATAATTAGATTATCATGGCCACTACAGTAAACATCATAATGCTAGTGATATCGATTTTACTCATCACTGTAATATTGGTACAAGTTAAGGGTCAGGGTACTACCTTGTTTGGATCAGCAGAGTCGTCCTTTAGAACCAGAAGGGGAATGGAACTAGCTCTGTTTAGATTCACTATTGCCCTGGTAGCTGTATTCATAGGTGTAGCAATCATAAGTGCCTGGCAACTCCAATAGCCACAACCTTGTCTTAATTTTTAAACCAACTCTAAATTCAAACTATTTTCCAACTGGTCCCCTCAGCAGAATCCTCTATTGCAACACCCAACTCACTGAGTTGATTCCTCACTTGATCAGCAATTTCAAATTGCTTCTCGTTTCTAAGTCTCGATCTCAGATCAACAAGTAAATTTATAAAAGGTGCCGCTTCAGTAGATGATTCCAATACCTCTTCTTTGAAGGTCAACCCTAAAACTCCCGCCAACGATTCAAGTATCTTTTGTGATTCTCTAACGTTAAGACCGTTACCTGCCTCCCGGTTTATATCGCGGGCAAGATCAAACAACACCGCCAAGGCTCGAGGGGTATTAAGGTCATCATCCATCGCTTCCGTAAATCTACTAGTGTAGACCTCGTATTTCATTTTGGTACCTTCAAAAGACTGAGTATTTAAAGCAGTCCTTAATCTCTCAAGCGCTCTTTCTTGGCTCTTCACATTTTCTTCATTGAAAGTCAATGGACTCCTATAATGAGACCCTAGAAAAAACATCCTGAGAACGTCTGAGGAATAACGCTCCAGCGCAGAGGATATTGTGAATACGTTGCCAATTGACTTGCTCATCTTATCCTGACCATACTGCAGGGTCCCGTTGTGCATCCAAAATCTGGCAAATGGAACAACATCGGTAAAAGACTCAGATTGAGCAATCTCATTTTCATGATGAGGAAACACTAAATCCAGTCCACCACCATGAATATCTATGCTTTTATCAAGATAACTAATGGACATTGCAGTGCATTCTATATGCCATCCAGGGCGTCCTTTACCCCAAGGACTATCCCAGGCGGGCTCACCAGGTTTCTGTGACTTCCATAAGGCAAAATCACCGGGGTATTCTTTCGCATCATCCAAGTCAAGTCTCGCCCCTGCGACTAAATCTTCCAATCTACGATTACTTAGCTTTCCATAATCTCCATCATTTTTGACCCTGAAATAAACATCACCATCAATTTCGTAGGCAAATTCTTTATCTAACAAACCCTGGATAATGCCGATTATGCTACTTATTTCATGGGTTGCCCTCGGAAATTCAGTGGCTGGAAGCACATTTAGTCTATTCAACTCAGATAGATATGCCTGTATATTTCTTTCCGCGAGTTCAGAAACTTCTATTCCTTCTTCTGAAGCAGCTACAATCATCTTGTCGTCTATATCCGTGAAATTGGTGATATGCCGCACATTGAAACCACGAAATTCAAAATATCTTCTGGCTATATCAAAAACAATCGCGCACATGGCATGGCCAAGATGCGACGGAGCATAAGGGGTGATACCGCAAACGTACATATTAATTTTCTGATCTTGTACAGAAAACTCCTCGATCCGGCGAGTTAAAGTGTTATAAAGTTTCATCTCAGCCATCGTTAAGTTGTTCTCTCAAGGGTACAAATTGCCATGCTTGCTATACCTTCCTCTTCACCGATAAATCCAAGGCCATCTGTAGTAGTCGCTTTCACATTAATATCAGATGATCCAAGATTCAAAACTTTTGAAATTCTAGACTTCATGCGATCAAAATAAGGTGACAGCCTTGGTTTTTCGGCCAAGATTGTAGCATCCAGAAACACTACTTCCCAACCTTCCACTGCCACCATTTTTTTCGTTCGCCTTAATAGGGAGATACTACTTACGCCGCGTAGCTCTGGATCAGAGGAAGGAAAGTGAGTTCCTATATCTCCAAGAGACGCCGCCCCCAAAATACTGTCAATCACGGCATGAGTCAAAACATCGCCATCACTATGCCCCTTAAGTCCATAATTGTGAGGTACATGTACCCCGCCAAGAGTGAGTTTTCTCTCGAGAACCAGCCGATGAGCATCGTAGCCTATGCCACTCCTATTTTCTGGCATAGGGTTTCCTTACGTCGAGGATATTTTGCGCAATCGCGATGTCATAAAAGGTTGTGATTTTCAAATTCTGAGGATCCCCATCAAATACTTCTACCTCTCCTCCCATCATTTCTATCATCGACGCATCATCAGTAACATTTTCACTTATTTCTTTATGAGCCTTTTTTATAAGATCCAGACTAAAAAACTGAGGTGTCTGAGAAAGTTTCAATTCTTCTCTTGGAACCGTTCTCTCCACACGACCATACCTATCAACATTCTTAACAGTGTCGGTAACAGGTATCACAGGAATCGCTGCACCAGTTTTCGTTACTTTCTGTAATCCCTCTTTCAATAGTGCTTCCGTTACGCATGGTCGAGCACCATCATGTATAGCTACCACCGAGGCCTTATATATTTTTTCGAGACCACAAAAAACAGAATCTTGCCGCCGTGTTCCACCGGCCGTGAGGATTAAGCCCTTAGCCACGTAGTCAGACAGCAAGTAACGAGCTTTAGCTATAACATCTTCGGAGACAACGAGTATTGTGGTTAGGAACAAACCTGAATTCATAAAAATAGAGAGGCTATGTTCAATTACAGGCCGTGAGCAAAGATCCAAAAATATTTTATCTTCTCCGTTCATCCGGGAACTGCTACCAGCCGCAACTAATACAGCCGCTGCAGATGCCTTATGGGAATTAGATACTAAATCTGTTGCCGGGTTATTCATTAACACATAAAGTTCCTTGAAACGAGAGCATATGTCAACCTAAGATCAGACTAATCACGTTTAGGTCAGATCAGATGACCAGTTATATGAGGTAGAGATTCTAGGAAAGGGGAAATACGATAAAAACCCTGAGGCGCCTAATAAAATTCAGTGTATTTTCTGCCGTAGTCATACTATTTATAGTCTCTTCCACACCTCAAGGTAGATCTGGAGTAAAGGCTGCCCTTTTCATTTCCCATTTGCTTACAGAATTTCAAAACAGCCCTCTCACAGTATTCACCAGAGATATACAACATCAGGAAATACAATTTGAAGTTCCCGATAGCTCTAGTAAAGTCCAGGCTGACCTATATCTACCGAGCGGGAGTTCCTTACAGCCCGCAATAGTATTTTTTATGGGTATCGTTCCCCCAAATAGGGAAGAGGAAAGAATAGTCCGGTTGGCTGAAGGTCTCGCAAGATCAGGCATGGTGGTAATGATTCCGTGGCTAGAAACACAGAAAACTAATCAATTATCAAGGAAAGATATAGGATCATTAGTAGCTTCATTTAAATACCTAGAAACTCATCCAAGAGTTAGACCAGATGCAATCGGAATGGGTGGTATATGTACCGGTGCTTCTATGAGTGTCATAGCTGCACAGGACCCGAGAATAAACGAAAAAGTAAAGTTCGTTAACTCTTTCGCGGGATATTACGACGCGATTGAACTAATTGTTTCGACCTCGTCCAATACTCAGCGAGTAGACCAGAATGTCCAACCATGGAATTCGGACAACCTCACTTCAAACATGATTACGAATCACCTAATAAACGGCTTGGCACCTGAGGACAAGACCAGAATTACGGAAATAATAAATTCAGATCTAGGATCCAAACCAACAGGTCAACTTTTATCAAAAAATGCTCATGCTGTTTTTCAATTGGTTTCTGGGAGCACTCGAAAAGAGGCTATCAAATACACATCCGATTTAAACCAAGAAACTCAGAGCTTCCTCGCTTCTATGTCACCGAGCACTAATATCAAAAACCTTAAAGCTCACTTACTTCTGATGCACGACACTCACGACAGATTGATACCGTCAGGTGAATCTCGTCGATTCGCCAAAGACATAGAACAGAATGGTGGCAGCGTTTATCACACAGAATTTTCTCTATTTCAAAAAGCAGTAAAAGTTCATACCACTAAAGAGGACAATACAGAAAACACATTTTTTCTCGGTGAAGCATGGAAATTATTTTTACATATGTACAATGTTATGAAACTTGCACGATAGCAGAAAACAAAAACCTCTTATCCAATTACTGATTCGATGGTGTTGTGGAATGCTAATTGGAGTGAACCATGGGCAGTAATTATTGGATGTTTGTTGAAACTGAAGAGAACGCCGCAATTACCCGCAGTCTAGGTTACGAAATTTTCGGAGTAGGCCCCAAATATCGAAAGAGGGCCAACCGAATGCAAAAAAACGACAGAGTTATTTTCTACACAAGTCTAACGAGAAAATGGACTGCTTCTGCAACAATCACCAAAAAGTGTTACGAAGATACAACTGTGGTGTGGAAACCGGAATCCACCCCAAATGAATTTAAATTCCGAGTTGCGTTAAGACCAGATTATATTCTTGATGAATCTGACTACATAGACGGGCTGAAGATAGGCCCCGGACTAGAGTATGTTCGCAAATGGTCCCCAGAAACTTGGCCTTTAGCGTTTTGGGACAGATTACATTTACTTCCTCAAAGAGACTTTAAATTATTGGAAGGTGAAATGATCCGTATAAAGACAGGGAGACCCACCGAAATAGCCTCCGATAGAAAGTCTAGACAATCTAGGAGACCCTACTCTCGAGGTCCAAATTCAAGAAACTCTGCAGCAAACCCAAGAACTTGGAAATAGCCGGAATTAACACAAAATTACATCCGTGCCTTAAAAAAGATCAATAAGCGCCTCAGTTAGTTCCGGTGGAAGTGCATCAGAGTCAAAATCAACGCAAAAATCTACTAAAGTTTTCATGTCTCGGATATTAGGAATTGTCACACATACGGCTGGGATATCTAGAACATACCTCATAGCGGCGTAATTGGGAGCGACACCAAAAACCGAGCAGATGCGTATAAATTCAGCGCACTGCTCAAGACGTCTACCAGCGCCATTGGGGAGATTGTCAATATAGCTATGTGAATCCTCAGATAACAGGAGTTCAATGTCGTTTGTAGTATCAGATTCTAAAAACCCGTAGAAATGAGGTCTTCGCGAAATAATTCCTACGGATTCCTCTTCACAGCACTGACCAACCATATCAAGTAGGTCTTTTTCAAATATATTGCATGGTATATGAAGGAATGTCGATTCCCGATCATTGATCAAGATCTCCACTAACTCCTGAGATTTTTCTGAATCGTCAAGCGCAGCTCCCCAGTGAAGTATTTTCCCATCCTCAACTAATTTTTCTAGTTGCTCAAATACATAATCTTTTTCTACATCAGACACCGCAGGATAATGAAGAGATAGCAAATCTATATAATCAGTGTTTAGTCTCTTAAGGGATTGTTCACAAGCAAAAGCAATGTAATCAGGATCAAAGTTCTTTTCCGGTTTGTGCGACCCTAGGGATTTCACAAACTCAATATCCGGTGGATAAAAATCAAACCCCAATTTGGTAGATATCACTATCTCTTTTCTCACTGAGCCTAGTGACTCAGATAACAGCTCCTCACTGTAACCTTTCGAATATGAATCAGCTGTATCGAATAAGGTAACACCGACGTCAAAGGCACTGCGTATTAAGTTAACAGACCCTTCTTCAAGATTGCCAGAGGACCATCCGGACGTGCTCAAAGTCCACAGTCCGAATCCCACCTCGGATACTCTAAGGTCAGTTCCTGTTATTTTGTTAAATAGCAATTTTGAACTTCAAATAGCTAGATTTTCGGCGTCTGACAAAGCTTCTCTAATGGGTGTGGCTTTTTTATTGTATTCTTCGTCTGACAATACAGGCTGGGCCCCGATTACGGGGATGCTCTGGTCAAGTTCTACCCAAGATTTACATCCGGAAAACTCAGGTGTTAGGGGGACAGATGTTTCCTTTTCTAATTTAAACAATCTCAGTAAGGCTAGGGTTAGAGGCTGAGATGGTCTCCAGCGAAAGCGAGAAGTCACGTAGTCCTCTGTCCAGTGGTGAAACGGAGAAATCGCAGACAATGTCTCTGAATCTCTCAACTCATAAATGTCTGTAACTCGTGACCAATAATTAAAATGAATCTCATTGTCGTCCGAAGCACGTTCTAATGGAGTTATCGGATCGTGCTGCACTGATGACTTGAGAAGATCAAGTTTCTGATGTTCGTAAGTTGGGAATAATAGGAAATTCGGATGTATGATCCTAAATTCTTTGTCATCCTGGTGAATACCTCCCTTCCTCACAATTAAGATTTGTTTACCAAGTGCCATAGCTTTTATTGTCACAGCCCATTCTTTCAATGCCAAATTACAAGAAGTTAAAACATCGACCATATCCAGACTCCACAAAAAAATCTCAACCCATTAAACCCTATTGCAGCTTCTTACACACTGCTATCATACCAACACATTTCAACGGAGTTATTAACATGGTCGAATCTGTTCCTATTTCTAACGGTCACGATATATTGATTCGGGGTGGATTGGTGGTTAGCGGCAAACGTACACAGAAACTTGATGTTGCAATCAAGGGAGAGAAGATCGCTGCGATAGAAACCCATCCCTCTGAGTTACGAGCCTCAAGAGAAATCGACGGTTCAGGGTATTTCGTCCTTCCAGGAATTATTGATGCCCATAATCACCCTATCAATCTGGATAAAATGGACACATTCACACTAAGCTCAGCTTTTGGAGGAGTAACTACCGTAATCCCATTCATGCAGAACATGAGAAGCCGCGGAATAGAAGGAACTACTTCGGAAACCATAGAAAACTTCATAGAGGAATCTTCAGACATTTCTTACCTAGACTTCGGTGTACACGCCATCTTATTTGGTGACGACGACGTGACCACGGAGGTTCCAAAGTTAATTGATATGGGCGTTATTTCATTCAAAATGTACATGACTTATCCCAAACGTGGAATGATGATGCCGGACGAAAGAATGTTGGAAGCTATGTCAATCGCGTCAAGTATGGGTGGGCTCGCCATGGTTCACGCTGAAAATGGCTATTGCATCGATTACCTGACAGAGGCTTTCATTGAAGCGGGGAAGACTGGTCGGGAGTATTACGCCAAATCTCAGCCTCGCATTTTAGAAGTGGAGGCAGCCAATAGAGCTGCTACATACGCTACTGTAACGGACTGTCCACTATATGTTGTCCATTTAAGCGCTAGGGAAGTTCTAGCTGTGATTGACCGCTACAAGGCGGAAGGACTTTCTATTTTTGGTGAGACTTGTCCACAGTATCTAGATTTGACAAACCAAATGGTATTGGATCATGGTGCATTGGCTAAAATTGGCCCTCCGTTGAGATCTTCAGAAGACAATGAAGCAATGTGGGGCGGGATAAAATCTGGCGTCGTTGATACGGTGGCAAGTGATTTCTGTGGATTCAACAAATCGCAGAAATATTCGGGCGGCCGTAGTACAGGTACGATTAGAGAACTAGATGACATCGACGATCACTCCAGTATTTTCGATGCTAGTTTCGGAGGTAATTGGACTGAACAAATGCTTCCGGTTGTATATGAGGAGGGGGTAAATAAGGGAAGAATCACCGTGAATAAGTTAGTTGAGGTTATGTGCGAAAATCCAGCCAAAATATTTGGTATCTATCCTAGGAAAGGAACTATATCTGTTGGGTCAGACGCAGACATAGTATTATTTGACCCCACGATACAGCACACTCTCTCAGCGGACCTACAACACTGCGAGGCCGATTTTACTATGTTTGAGGGAAAGGAAATCTTGGGTAAACCAGTTTTTTCTATGCAGCGTGGTAACGTGGTTATAGAAGACGGAAAGATTCACACAAAACAAGGATCAGCTGTTTATCTGGCTGGTGATGTCAATCTCACTGCCTCAGCTCCAAATGGTCACAAAATAGTTTGATTCCCGAGGTAACAAATGTCTACAAAACACTCCCACACAGATATAAAGCTTACTAGCTTAGCTTCATGTGCCGGTTGAGCATCCAAACTAAGTCCTAAAGACCTGTCGCACGTGTTGCGACAGCTGCCTGATATGTCCCATCCAGACCTATTGGTTGGTACGTCTACACATGATGATGCTGCTGTCTACAGGCTTTCAAAAGATATAGCAGTAGTTATGACCGTAGACTTCTTCCCACCTATTGTGGATGACGCATATGTCTTTGGAGAGATTGCAGCAGCCAACTCATTATCTGATGTATACGCAATGGGTGCCGAACCTATAGCAGCATTGAATATTGTTGGTTTCCCTGCGGACTTGGACATCTCAATTTTGACTCAAATCCTTAAAGGTGGGGCTAACAAGGCTCTGGAGGCTGGAATAGTCATTGCTGGAGGACATACGGTAGCAGATGAGGAACCAAAATATGGTTTGTCTGTGACTGGTCTAGTCCGCCCCGGTGCACAAGTTAGTAATGCAACATCTCGGCCTGGCGACTGGCTCGTCCTAACAAAGCCTATTGGAACTGGGATAATTACAACTGCGGGGAAGCAAGGTGTAGCTCCTCAAAGCGTTATGGATGAAGCAATATCCATTATGGCATCTCTTAATAAAGATGCTTCTGAGGTGATGGTGGAGGTTGGAGTTAATGCCTGCTCTGATATAACTGGATTTGGACTGATTGGCCATTTAAATGAGATGGTTGAAGGCTCCGGCACATCGGCAGAAATACAGTTATCATCAATCCCTGTTATTGATGGAACCAAAGATCTACTTTCGAATAGTATTGTCCCGGGCGGTACATTAAGAAATTTGGAGTCGGTAGAGAACGCAGTGTCATGGGGAGAGGGGATCTCTGATGATGACAAACTTCTACTATGTGACGCTCAGACTTCGGGAGGGCTCTTGATATCTGTTCCAGAGCCCAAATTAGAACCTCTATTAAAGAAGCTTTCTGACAAGAAGGTTGGCGCTACTTCAGTAGTTGGCAAAATTGTAAAACCGAATGGAAAAAGTATGATCAATGTGAGAGTTTAACCACGTAACACTGGGAATCGATTGAGTACTAACATGGTTTCCACTCCCATCGAGTCGGTTATTTACGGAGTTTCCTATTGATAAAAGCGTCAGAAATATTGAACGGCGACCTGTTGCAGGCCCTTGATTCGGCAATAGAAAACGGCGAATTACCTCCTACCCAAGTTTCGGATGCGGCAATAGAACGTCCCCAAAACACCCACCATGGTGATTTTGCTTCAAGTCTCCCACTGAAATTAGCGAGAGAGATGAAGATGAGCCCTATGGCCATAGGCAAAATATTATCAAACTATATACCTGAGCAAGGAATCATTGGGGAATCTCAGATTGCCCCACCAGGTTTTGTGAACTTGAAGCTCGACTCTCAATGGTTGCTATCACAAATCCATCAAATTCGGGATTTAAAAAACTCGTTTGGGAATTTAGATGTAGAGGAAAAAAGAAAGATCCAGATTGAATATGTGAGCGCAAATCCAACTGGACGCCTGCACATTGCCCATGCGCGTGGAGCGGTTATAGGAAGTGCCCTAGCTAAGCTATTAAAAGCTGCAGGACATACGGTAGAGGAAGAATACTATTTAAACGACGCCGGTAATCAGATCGACAAATTCAATAAATCATTGCTGACTAGATACAAACAAATAGCTGGACTGGAAATAGATCTTCCGGAAGACGCATACCCAGGCGAAGACATAATAGATGTAGCCAAATCTGTGTGGGATGACGAGGGTGACAGATATCTTCGACTCGATGAAGATGAAGCCGAAGAATCAATAGGTACAAAAGGTATCCCGAAAATGATAGACGGAATAAAGGAGGACCTAGAATCCTTACGGATCAAATTTGACGAGTGGTTTAGTGAAACAAGTCTCTACACTCAGGGAGAATTTGAAACCTGCATGCAGTTATTAAACGACAAGGGGTTCACTACAGACAGAGATGGAGCTACGTGGTTAGAATCAACGAAACTAGGTGAAGATAAAGACAACGTTCTAATAAGAACTTCTGGAACCCCAACATATTTCGCCTCAGACATTGCCTACCATTACAACAAGTTCGATCAACGAAATTTCACTGAAGTAATCGATGTTTGGGGAGCAGACCATCAAGGACAGATCGGTCGGCTACGATCGGCTCTCGATGCCTTGGGAATCGATTCGAAAAAACTGAAAATAATAGTGGTACAAATGGTCCGATTTAAAAAAGGAGAAACATCTGAAAAACTTTCAAAAAGAAAAGGTAACGTAATCCCGCTAATCGACCTCGTAAACGAGATAGGCGCGGATGCATGTCGTTTTTTATTCCTTTCAAGATCGAATGAGAGTCAGTTGGAATTTGACCTAGATTTAGCCAAAAAACAATCGTCAGAAAATCCCGTTTACTACGTTCAATATGGCCATGCCAGAATCTGTAGCATACTAAGGTTAGCCAAAGAAAGAAACATAGAATTCAGTGACGGCGATGTATCCATTTTGGGTGATCCGACAGAGCTTTCACTAATAAATAAAATGCTCGAACTACCAGATGTTATTGAAACATCTGTAGAGAATTTGGAAGCGCACCACCTTCCTCACTACTCTATGGAATTGGCAACAGCATTTCACACGTTTTATCAAAATTGCAGGGTTGTATCCTCGAAAAAATCTGACCTCCCCACAACAAAAGCAAGGTTACTCCTCGTGGACTCTGCTCGATTGGTCCTCGGAAGATGTCTAGATCTAATGAGTATGAACGCTCCTGACGAAATGTAAGCCTCGACCACTTTACAGAGGAAAAACTTAATGAAGATCACAGAAACAAGAATCCGCAAATTACACGGAGTGATGGAACATGAGGACCCCTTCTGGGAAGAGAGGCTTGTCAGGCCAATAGACATCTACCCGGAGCATAGAGACCGAAATAATGATATGGATCGAATCAGCGATGGCCGTTATTCGATGACCTCTATTTTTTTAGAAATAGCTACTGACGACGGGATTACAGGCTTGTCTGGACCTTTTTCGCTGCTTGAAGCGTTTATAATCCAGACACAACTGAGCCCCATCTTGGTTGGACAAGATCCCCTTGCTATCGAAAAGCTTTGGGACCAGATGTACAGGCATAGCATACATGGTCGTAAAGGCGAAACTATGATGGCGATAAGTGTAGTGGATTGCGCCCTGTGGGATTTGAAAGGTAAAGCCTTTAATAGACCCGTATATTCACTTCTCGGTGGACCAACGCGAAAAACCATACAAGCATACGCCAGCTGCCTTCAATTTTCTGTAGAACCTCAAAGAGCACATGAACGGGTTAAGGACATTGTCGGACAGGGGTATAAAGCCACAAAATGGTTTTTCCGACATGGCCCAGGTAGCGGTAAAGATGGGGTGCAATCCAATGTGGATTTGGTGGAAGCACTACGGGATGGAGCAGGAGAGGACGTGGACATAATGATGGACGCTTGGAGCAGTTGGGACATACCTTACACGCTAAAAGTCGCAAACCAAATAGAAAAATATGATCTCAAATGGATAGAAGAGCCTGTATTAGCTGACAAGATTGATAGTTATGTCGAATTGCAGCGTAACTGTCCAATTTCGATATCAGGTGGAGAGCACGAATACACGAGATGGGGGTTCCGGCAAATCGTAGAAAAAAAGGCTATGGATTACCTTCAACCGGATATTTACTGGGCTGGTGGCATTAGTGAACTAGTCAAAATTTGTGCTTTAGCATCCACTTTCGATATGCCGGTTATTCCACATGGACATTCTGCGCAGGCTACCGCACATCTAATTGCGTCACAGACGCCCTCCGTGTGCCCCATACAAGAACACTTAATCAAGTGGAATCAAGTCCATCAATTCTTCCTTGAAGACCCATTGATTCCGATCAATGGTGAAATAGAGGTATCCCGGCTCAATAATCCTGGAATGGGAATTAAAATCGATGATGGCAAAATTGACTCTGAACAAATACTTTCATGGTAATAAATTGATTTTAGCAACAGAGCAGGCGGAATAAGATATGAAAATAGTAAATATAGAGACTACGTCACTATACTACCCACACGGAAAACCAATCCAAGACGCAACGATTCCACCCCTCACTCAGGAAGAATCTGGAAGAGGTCAACTTTTCGTACATATCTACACAGACGAGGGTATTGAAGGCCTTGGAATGACCTACCTTTCTCCGGGCACTAAGGATGTGATAGAGAACGCCCTGAAAAATCTTCTGATAGGAAAAGATCCCCTAGACATCGAAAAATTGTGGACCGAAATGTACTGGGCAGTCAGGGGATACGGTAGAAAAGGAATAGCATTCTGTGCAATTTCGGCAGTTGATATTGGTCTCTGGGACCTCAAAGCAAAATCGGTAAATTTGCCGCTTTATAAATTTCTCGGAGCCTATACAGATTCTGTACCAGTTTATGGAAGTGGAGGATGGACCAATTTTTCCGAACAAGAGTTGGTCAAAGAAATGACAGACTACGTTGAATCAGGTATTCCCAAAGTAAAAATGAAAGTTGGAAAAGATTTTGGACAATCTGAAAGAGAAGACATACAGAGGGTGGAGGCGGTTAGAAAAGCAGTAGGAGACGATGTTGCAATATACATTGACGCAAATAATGGCTACTACCGCAAACAATCAATATACATGGCTAAGGAGTTCGAACAATACCAAGTTGGCTGGCTTGAAGAGCCTTTAATACCCGATGATATCGAAGGCATGGCCGAAATAGCTAAAGCGACTTCAATACCAATCGCCACCGGCGAACACGAATACACGAAATATGGTTTTCGTGAATTAATAGAAAGAGGCGCCGCCGACATTGTCCAACCAGATATAGGAAGAGTGGGTGGAGTCACTGAATGGCTAAAAGTGGCACACCTTGCCCATGCATTTAATTTGCCTGTGGCTCCACATGCACTACAACTTGCTCACCTTCATGTAGCCTGTGCGACACCTAACCTCAAGGTTGTTGAATACATGAACGTAGCCTTGGAGGGAGATTCGATATGGTACACAGAGTTTCCAAAGCAGAAAAATGGATCGTGGACGCCATTTCATGACAAACCTGGACTTGGGCTGGAGCTAGACCATTACGCAGTTTCCAAGTATTCGGTCTAAACAATTAAGGTTGGTAGTTTTTTAAGCTCGTTTATATTTCTGGAAGAAGCAAAAACGTCCACAAATGGAACTGACGCCTCCAGCGTACGGGTAGCTTGTTCATAATCACCGGATCCTATAAGTGGGTTTAGCCAAACCAACTTTTTTACTGTCCTCTTGATAACTGACAGCTTACGACTTACATCTTCAGGATCACCTGTATCCCAACCATCGCTCATCAAAACAAATGTAGTGTACCTGTTGAGTACGAATCCGAACTCTGTAGAAAGTTGCGTCAGACAATCTCCTATTCGCGTCCCACCCGACCAATGAGCTACCTTCCCACTTATTTTGGTAAGAGCCTCTGCCATGGTGTTAGATTTCATTTCCCTAGTCACTTCGCTAACATCGGTACTGAACACAAACACTTTAACCTGACTAGTCTTTCTACACGTCTCATAAGCTAAATGAAGCAAATTGCGAGAGTGCTTATCCATTGACCCACTAACATCCAACATAAAAACAACATTAGGCAATCTAGGCTTACGTGATTTCAGAGGTATGCTCCATGGCTCTCCTCCCGCCCTAAAACTTTCCCTGAGAAGTCTCCTCAAATCTATTTTCGTTCCATGACGAGTGCTTTGATATCTCCGACCTGGTTTATCAGCAAGTGAACGCACAAAATTTGAAGCTATTGTAGAAACTTCCTCGGAGTTAATTTCTGCCAGGTGGGTAACATCCCTATGCTCTTCAGATTTTCTTGAACTAGCACCGACGGGATTGGGCTGAAAAAGCACATTACCAGAAGAAGGATCATGCTCCGGAAGTACCGTTTCAGTCCTTCGCCTACTGAATTTCTTACCTCCGGTAAATATGTCAGATTTGTATTCCTGCACTTCCCGGCTATCAAAATATTCAAACGTCCAGAATCTTCGAAATGCTTGATCAAACATATTAATTTCTGGAAACCTGTTCACAAACAAACTTCTCAAACACCAATATGCTGATGCACGATCCATGAAACCCTGATTAGCAAATATATTCATGGCATCCGAAATTTCGGTCGGCCCTATCATGAGACCATAGGTCCTTAAATTTCGGGCAAATCTGGTCAGGTGTGTTTCAAAGTCATAACCCGATATGTTACTTTCATCAGACATTTAGGTCAGAGAACCGGTTCCCTCTCCGAAATCACGTGTTTGCCACCTCCCTCGCTCTACAAGTCCTAAAAACTCCGAAATCGCGCCGTTGAAAAGGTCAGGGTCTTCCAAATTTATCGCATGCCCCGACCTGGGAAACACAACCAGTCCGGAAGTAGAAATATGCTTTTTCATAAATAGGGATGGGTTAATACAGGGATCATCCTCATCACCAGTCATAATCAAAGTTGGAATCGTGATTGAACCGAGTTCGCTTTCAAGTTCAAATATAGGTGGCCGCTTTGATAAAACACCTTCAAAAGTATTTGCGGACCCAACAGGTGAGTGCTCCATAAATTGACTTGTGAACAATTCATAGGCCTTGGGAGACTTGTTTTGCAGCTGTACTCTGGCTGGACCGGACACATAGCTGGCCATAAAATCCATGCCATTTTCTCTCATTCCATCTGCCATAGCTAAAACTCTCTCTTTGAAAACGACAGCTTCGTCAGAACCTGTTCCTGTTCCAGCTATCACCAGTGAAGAGGCCATGTGCGGATTAGCGATACCAAAATTGAGGGCTACATTACCTCCCATAGATAGACCTACGATATGAGCCTTGGGAATACCTAAAACTTTCATCAATTCCTTTAGGTCATCTACGGACTGTTGTTGGCTATATTCTTCAGCAGCTTCGGGAACATCTGAAGGATGATAACCCCTTGCGGAGTATGTAATCGTCTCATATTTACGACTGAAATAACCCACCTGCAAATCCCAGGACCGGTAATCTCCTGCAAATTCATGGCAAAATACCACAGGGTAACCAGAGCCACTCCTTTCATAAAACAACTTGATTCCGTTTACATCAGCTAATGGCATTTGCCCCCTCCCAGTAATGAGTTTAAATGAGTCCCAACGTTATATCACACAGGTAACATAGGATTCATATTTATCCCTTTGCAACTTGAAAAAGGGAGATTACAGAACTGGCTATATAATTGTGGACAGGCTCAAACATCAAAAACTAACGTACTAGGAGAAAAAGTTTGGCGAAAGTTAGGGTTATGTACTGGAAAGAGGTCCCTGTTCAAATACAGGCCAGTGACGACAAAGGTACAGAGTCTGTCCTACTAGACGATCGATTCCAGGAAGCAGCTGATGCTTTAGCAATGATGGATGGTAGTGCTGGTACAGACCAATATCTGATGGCGTGGGAGTGGGGAGACTATGTCTGTATGAACGGAAGTGCAGCTGATATATCCAGTAAAACTGCCGATAGAATAAATTCCGGCATGCCACAGGATTTTGTCGCACGAATACGAGACCTTGAGAACGATGGAAAGAGAAACCCCAAACCAGGAGCAATTGACACTTGGATAAAGGACTAGTGGCTACTATCTAATGCATAATGAAAACCCTTCAAGAAAAAATGACGTTTTGTGTCGGATAAAATCAGGGGAGACACTGATTTCAGATGGCGCAACCGGAACTTTCCTACAACAAAACGGGCTCGAACCAGGTGGAGACCCAGAAGAGTTTAACGCCACCAGGCCTGATGTGGTCAAACGAATGGCAAGCGAATATTTTCTTTCAGGTTCTGACTTGGTTTTAACAAACTCTTTCGGAGGCACCGTATATCGACAAAGTCACTACGGATTTGGAGACAGAGTTGCCGAATTTAATAAACTTGCCGCTGAACATGCAAAGAGCCAAGCCACCAAAGATAAATTCGTATTTGGTTCTGTGGGACCAACGGGGGAATTTCTACAACCACTCGGAAATGTCTCAGATGAGGAAATGTACGATGCTTTTAAAATTCAAGTGACGGCATTAGAAGCTGGGGGAGCAGACGGAGTAGTGATAGAGACTATGACCGCTATGGAAGAAGCATCGCTGGCAATACAAGCAGCAAAGGAAAATACCCACCTAACGGTTGCAGCTACAATGACTTTCGATAAAGGGCCGAGAGGTTACTTTACAATGATGGGGATAACACCAGAACAGGCTGCGTCCGGGTTAGCTGAATCCGGAGCGGATATAGTCGGAACCAATTGTGGAAATGGAATCGACAACATGATAGAAATCGCGGAGAGAATGAGATCAGCAACTGCCCTACCGCTGCTCGTACATTCAAACGCCGGCATACCCGGAATGGAGAAAGGAGAAATTATCTACCCAGAATCTCCAGAGTTCATGGCGGAGCGATTCTTACAACTTAAGGAAGTAGGGGTAAACATAATTGGAGGCTGCTGTGGAACAGGGCCTGCACACATAGAGGCCCTCGCGAAAGCTTTGGGAAAGAGGTAAGAGTATATGGCATTAATTCAGTTTGAAGGTCCAGGACCCTCAGAAGTGATTTCTCGGTATGGAAAATGCCTTGAGTTAATCCCATTGGACAAACACTTTGATGATATATCGGTAGGGCTCTATTTAAAAGAATCTATATTTACAGTCTGGACTTTTAGTAATAAACCCAATGTTTCAGAACGCATAAAGGGCATACGAAACCAACTCGTTTCCATCGGGGGAATGTCTGAAATTCCCGGCACTGACAACCAGGCTAGATTTGAATGTGGCTCTCTACACGAAAGGCCAGTCAAATTTTTACTTAATCAATCCGTTGGAAAAGCCCCTGATTTTGCACCGCCAAGTGGCGATATTGAGATAAAAGACAGTAAGTCAGACTTAATGATAAATGCTGCCCCATTTCAACGGGAAGGAAGTTGGTTTTACAGAATCACTACATCAGGAAATGCGAAAAATCCTTCAATGCGACTACGAATGATAATGGCTGGATTCTCCAGATACGGTGAAATGGACAAAGTGGGGGATGATGAAGTTGCCTTTGAATGTAGGAACAAACATGACGGACTGATGAGACTTTTGATGCCATACTCCAGAAACATCAGTAGCGTAGAGACAATGATGGCTGCTGAAGATATGAGGGGACAAATGACCACTAGTACTCTAGGATTCAGTCAAACATAGGGGGACTTAAACACTATGAAAACAAGCAAAGAGGAAATTATGACTCCCAAGCAACGAGTCATGAATGCGCTGGCAGGAAAACCAGTAGACAGAACGCCAGTGGCAAATCCAACTAATGTAGCTACCGTAGAACTAATGGATTTAGTCGACGCGCCATTTCCGGAAGCATGCCAAAACCCCGAGCTTGCTGCCCGATTGGCCGCAACTGGCTATACTGAATTGGGGTTCGATAGTATTTCCCCCTATTTCAGCATAATTCAAGAATCTTCTGCCTTGGGATGTGAAATGCAGTGGGAAGAAAAAGACAACTGGCCCACAGTTCGAATGTATAACCCTGTGTGGAAAGATGCTGATGACGTGCACGTACCGAACAATTTCCTAGAACACAGGGACGTAAAAGCCATAACGGAATCCATAAAAATTCTAAAACAGGAATATGGCGATGAAGTAGCCATCATAGGAAAAACAATGGGGCCTTGGACACTTGCCTATCATGTTTTCGGTGTAGAGAGATTCCTACTTGGTACCGTAGACAATCCGGACGAGACAATGAGAGCGCTTGAAAAACTCACTGAAATATCCGTACTTTTTGGAGAAGCTCAAATCGACGCTGGTGCGGATGTACTCACATTTCCTGACCACGCTACAGGCGACCTAGTAAGCGGCGAGTACTACAAGAGATTTTTACAGGATATTCATACAGACATGGTGGAAGCACTACCAGTGCCTTTAATCCTACACATATGCGGTAGAACTGTGGACAGAATGCCTTATATTGCACAGACTGGTATGGCTTCATTTCATTTCGATTCAAAAAACGACCCGCAAGAGGCCATGGATGCTGTCAACGGAGGTATTGGATTGGTGGGTAATATAAACAATCCAGAGACACTGTACGCCCGGGGTCCTGAAGAAGTTAGGCAGGAAGTATACAAATGCCTAGAAGCCGGTGTTCAAATGATTGCCCCAGAGTGCGCTATACCGCTCGCAACAAAGATACAAAATCTCATGGAAATTCCCCTTGCCGTTAAAGATTGGACTGGAGAGCGAATCAGCCAATAACCCAGCGCTGTCCAACCAGCCGTATAATTAGACGTTGGATCTTGTTTTACAAAGCATAACAACAGATTAAATAAAGGGATTGTTTAAGAAACCAATCTCATAAGGAATGCAAATGCCAGTTGTTAATGAGGATCTTGAAAAAGAATTAACATACGTGACCAACCCATCAGAGGAATCTCATATTAGATCACTCTGGAATGACGCTGACCCACTGATGCAAGAAATTTCCGTAAACCTTATTCACGGAAATAACAATGACGTATACGACTTGACGAAGAAGGCCTTAGACGAAGGATTCAGTGCGAACACTATTCTGGATGATGGTTTGATCGCCGGTATGGCGATAGTGGGAGTCAAGTTTAGAGACAACATAATCTTTGTGCCCGAAGTACTTGTGGCGGCCAGGGCCATGAAAGCTGGAATGGAACACGTTGAACCTATTCTTTCTGCTTCAGGGGTAGAACCGATGGGGACTGTGATAATGGGAACTGTCAAAGGTGACCTGCACGATATCGGTAAAAACCTATGCATAATGATGCTTAGAGGAGCGGGATTTACGGTCGTGGACCTTGGGGTTGATACATCGTCTGATGAATTTATCGAAGCATTAGAAGAAACCGAGGCTAGCGTTCTTGGGATGTCAGCTCTTCTCACTACCACAATGCCAAATATGGGGAGAACCATAGAGGCGATAGAAGAAGTTGAAATGAGAGACCTGGTCAAAGTAATGGTTGGTGGTGCTCCACTTTCACAGGAGTTTGCAGATGATATGGGAGCGGACGGGTATGGAAAGGACGCTATAGAATGCGTAGACCTAGCCAAGTCTTTTCTGGGACTTGGAAAAGAAACTGGTGTAGCCTTCTAATCAAAGAGGACTTGAAAAGTGCCAGCCAACGTAGGCGATAACCAGCCAAAATTCGACAAAGACAAATATGCTACCAGCCTCAAAAGACTTGACGGCATATTTAGAGACATATCTAAATCCGTAAATGAAATCTCAAAATCTCGTTGTCCCTACAAAAATGCTCAGGACAGATGCACAGCAAAGTTTGGCTGTAGAAATCAAGATGTAAAGGTGTCCCCGGGAGAGCTATATATTTGCATTGGTAGTGATGATTTAGATTACCGTGACGCCTGGGAATCTGAGACTCCAATAAGTTAGCTTACGTACATTTCATTCAATCCAGAAATCCATCCCGACGTACTCATAACTCTATGAAAGACGCCACTGGTTATTTACTCTTTCTATATGCCCATTCTCCATTTAATATTCTTTACATTTGTTAGGATTGAGTTATGTCTCCTGTAATAGCCGATGGACGAGAAGTCCAATATAGAGAAAAAAATACTTTATTTGATTATGCGGACTCTCTTGACGTACGTGTCCCCACTTCATGTGGTAGAACAGGAGAATGCCACGAATGCATTGTTGAGATTCGAAACGGGATGAACTCTTTAAATCTCATTACTGATCAGGAAAAATTTCTCAGAGGCAATTACAGGCTTGCTTGTAGAACGACCCTAGAGGATTCACGGGCAACAGTTGAATTTGCGACTCTAAGACGGCAGCCCCGTATTCTGTCTAAAAGCATACAGAGAAAAATAAAGTTAGAACCAAGGGTAACCAGGGATAGTGACAACGTTATTGCGGATGGCCAGGTCATCGATAAATATAGAGGCGGTATCTTCGGAATAGCTGGAGACATAGGTACCACGACTGTCGTTTTAAACCTGGTAGATCTGGAATCTGGAGAAATAATTCAAACCTCCTCATTTGAGAATCCCCAAAGATTCGGTGGGGGAGACGTCATGAACCGTATTTCTTATGACGGGGGAGTCTTTCAGGGAGAGTTAAAACAGGTGATGCTCTCCTCCATCAATTTTGAAATTGGAGCAATGACTCGAAATCCTGACAGGAAATCGCTCCGTCGACGTTGTATATATGACGTAGTGCTAGTAGGAAACACGACAATGAGAGATCTATTATTTGGAATAGATGTTCAATCTGTCGGCCAAAAACCCTACAAATCTCTGATTCAAACGGAATTTGAAAATAAAACACGTGAATCTACGGCAGTGGAATGCTCTGCCTCCAACATGGGATTGAGAGTGCACCCAGATGCAAAAGTATACAGCGGACCACTAGTAGGATCGCATGTAGGAACTGATGTGGCAGCGGACATGTTGGCCATTGGGATGGATACAGCAAAATCCCCAAGAATGCTTGTGGACATAGGTACCAACACTGAGGTTGTGATTGGTGACAGTTCCGGAATGGTAACCGCTTCCTGTCCTGCCGGGCCGGCTTTTGAAGGTGGAGAGGTCACCTACGGAATGCCTGGATATGACGGAGCCGTTGAAGCAGTTTCAATACGGGAAGGAAAAGTCAATCTTTCTACCATAGGTGATGCAGACGTTGAAGGTATTTGTGGTTCTGGTCTCGTCGATCTCCTCTCCGAACTTCGCAGAACAGAGGCCATGGATGAACTTGGAAAATATTCTAATGATTCTAATCAATTCGCCTTTGCCCCTGACCATGAAATGTACCTATATAGATCTGACATAAGTGCTTTAGCCCAGGCTAAATCGGCGAACTATTCTGGTCAGTTCATCGCCATGAGACATTTTGGGAAATCGATAGAAGATTTGGAAACTCTATATCTTGCCGGCGGGTTTGCAAACTATATAAATGCCGATAATGCTAAGTCGATAGGATTCATAGCGGACTTCCCCACGGAAAAAATATCCAAGGTAGGAAATGCTTCTCTCGAGGGAGCAACCATTATGCTCAAATCTGTCTCTTCAAGAATATCGATAGAGCAACTGGTCAGAAAAGTTGAACATATAGAATTGGAAACAACACCAGATTTTTTCGATATATTCGTTGAAGGTTGTATGTTCAAGCCAATGCCACGAGAAATATTTTAAAGCTGCCAGCTAAAAAGGGGTTATCGTATGAGTTGGAAGGTATTAATAACAGATCATGTGTGGCCGAATACAGATCCAGAAAGGAAAGTGTTGGAGGCTGCAGGCGCAGAAGTCTTGATAGCACCAGATGGTGAGGAAAGCACACTGATAGAACTATCAAAAGATGTTGATGCAATTATGACCTGTTTCGCCCAAGTCACCGAAAATGTTGTCAGAGCGGCAAAAAAATGTGTAGTTATAGGAAGATTCGGCGTTGGAACAGACAATATCGCTGTTGACACCGCTACAGAGCTAGGGATAGCTGTTACCTATGTACCTGATTACTGCATTGATGAGGTTTCAGATCACGTTATGGCCATGTTGAATACTTGGAACAGAAAAATAAGTATATTTGATCAATCTGTGAAAAGAGACGGGTGGGGACACCTAGGCTTGACGATGCGAATAATGAGACTAAGGGGAAAAACAATAGGAATAGTAGGGTTTGGAAGAATCGGTCAAGCGGTAGCAAAAAAAGCCGCAGCCTTTGGAATGACCGTTCTAGCTCATGATCCAGTTATATCTGAGACAACAGCTAAAGAACACGGAGCACAATTGGTAGATTTACAAGAACTTCTAACACTATCTGACTTTGTGACTCTTCACGCACCTTTGATTCCCTCAACTCACCACATGATCGGGGAATCGGAGTTGAATTTAATGAAAAAAGAAGCCTTCTTAATTAATGCCGCTAGAGGTCCATTGATCGATGAAAATGCGTTATACAAAGCCCTGAAGAACGGGAATATCGCTGGAGCCGGCCTTGACGTAATGGAGGATAATGTTCCTGCCAAAAGTCATCCGCTTTTGCAACTAGACAACACAATAATTACCCCACACACAGCATTTTTTTCTCAAGAATCAACTTTAGAATTGGAACAGCGTGCTGCTACTGAAGTAGTAAATGTTTATCAAGGACTAATGCCAGATAATCTTTACAATGGAGATGTGTTAAACCATCCATCTCCACGGAGAAAACTTCAGTCATAGATCCTTACTACATTTTTACAAGAACATAGAGTCCATAATTTCAAAGACTCAATCGTAAATTGCCTATTGCCTAGATCATTGAAATACTCTGTCCTCCATCGATCACGATACATGAACCAGTTATTAACCCAGATCTATTTGAAGACAAGAATGCGACAAGATCTCCCAACGGCTCTGGCCATCCGAACCTACCCATCGGCAAATTGTTGCTAATAAACGTTTCTACGACATCAGGAGTATTGTCATTTTGAAATCTCTCCCAGCTGCCGCCTGGAACTTCTATTGAACCAGGCGCAATAGAATTGACCAGTATTCCGTCCTTTGCCAACGAAATTGCTGAATGCTTCGTGGCCGCTATCAATGCAGCCTTCGCTGACATATAGGAGATATTACCGCCATATTCTCTTCCATATATGGAAGCTATGTTTATAATTCTCCCCCACTTGTTTTCTTTCATGTGGGGTATAGCGAGTTTCATCAACTCAAACCCTCCAAACACATTAAGGTCGAAGGTCTTTTTGAAATCGTCTAGACTTGTACCTTGAATATCCTCTCGTGATAGGGATCCTCCGGCATTATTGACGAGTATATCCACAGCTCCAAGCGAATTACACACTTCGCTATGCAAAGATCGTATGTCATCTAACTCAGTAACGTCCGCGAGAATTCCAACAACATCTACCCCAAATTCTTCAATTTCTTTTACAGTGGAGTCAAGTGAGGAATTTGTTCTTCCACAAATCGCCACTTTCACCCCTTCACTAGCCAGTGCCAAAGCACTCTGTCTCCCAAGCCCTCTGCTCCCCCCAGTAATCAGTGCAACTTTGCCGGTTATACCTAGATCCATTTGATTCGCTCCTTAATTTTGGAAATAATATCCATCAACCCGAGTCTATCTGATAGTACCTTTATATCCAAGAATCACCTTTCTATTTCTCCAAACAAAATCCGCTACAATCTAATTTTCTGGAATTCTCCAGGGCTTTTTACATAACTTTTTCTTGACTGAACAAAGGTACTAACCTAGTATTCATAGCCATATGTTCTTGGACCTCCACACTCATTCCATCGCTTCAGACGACTCCAGAGCCACTGTCGAGCAGTACGTTCGTTGGGCTGGGGTCCTTCGCAAGAAGGGAAACACCATAGACGGTTTCGTCCTCACTGAACACAGGCAGTTTAACCACGATATTGATTACTCAGCGTTATCTGCTGAGAATCAGATTCTAATCCTTAAGGGGGCCGAATTAGATACAGATTGCGGTCACTTTTTAGTTTACGGAGTTACTGAAGAAATCACTTCAAGAATAGATTTTTCAGATGTGAACATGGATGCAGAAAAGCTTGTCGACATTTGTGACCATATGGGGGCAATAGCAATACCAGCCCATCCCGGGAGAAGTGGAATAGGATTTGCGGAATATCTTGCTGATGGGCGCACGGGATTTGATTCAGTCAAAATAGTTGAGGGACTGAATGGGTCCAATCGTCCGGGAGAAGGAGAAAGAGCACAGGACTTAATCAAAGAGAAGGGGTATAAGGCGACCGGTGGTAGTGACGCTCATATCGTTAGTGCAATAGGCACTTGCATGACTAGTTTCAACGAAGATATCAGAGATGAAGTTGATCTCGTGGAAAAGCTTCGCAAGGGTACATTTAAACCTGTACGCCTAGAAGAAACCATTGAATAATCAGCAACAATATCCATATAAAAAGGAATGAGATATGACAACTGATGAAGGTATCAAGTACGACAGAAGTCTTTTAGGAGTAGAGCACCCCATAGGGACATTCAGTGTTACTAGAGAAATGATAGTGGGATTTGCAAGATCAACTGGAGAGACCGATGAAAAATATATCGGATCACCTGACGGCACTGGCGATGTTGTTGCGCCTTCGACAATATGTAACATATTCGTAAACGGAGTATCCAGGCCTGACATAAGTCTGGAATTCGGAGATTTAAGCTTTTTCGCAGGCCAATCCATAGAATGCAAATCTGAGATAAAGCCAGGTGACACTCTTTCAGCCACGACGAGACTGGAAGAAGTTTACGCAAAAACAGGAAGATCTGGGAAAATGGTGTTTTCTGTCTGGCGCACAACCTTTACAAACCAGAAAGATGACACAGTAGCACTTGTCAATGAGTCATTTGTCAGGAGGAATCGTAGTAAGTGAACACAAACATAGTTTATTTCGAAGACGTTGAACTCGGTGACGACATAGGACCCATCACAAGAACAGTGGAAAGTGATCAAGTACTTGAGTTTGTATCACTCAGAGAACCTGATCCAAAGCCATCACGATTCACTTCTGAAGCGGCTGCTAAAGAAGAAGGGCTTCCAAATGCAATAGTGCCTGGGGCAATGAATATAGCTTTGATGTCACAGATTCTTACTGACTGGTCCCCAACTGTTTGCCTCAAAAAAATTGACGTTGTCTTTAGAGGAATGGTTCCCCATGAGAAACCTCTAACTTTCAGCGGGATAGTTACGGATAAAGACGATTCTGGAAACAGTACTGATCTTGAATGCGATATCGTTATGGAAAACCAAGAAGGTGTCCGACTTGTTATAGGCCATGCTGAGTTTGCTCTTCCCAGCAAGCCATAAACTCAGTTACGATTCCCACATGACCTCTATAAAATTCGAAAAACGCTCCCTTTCAAACGGACTTGACGTAATAGTCCACAGAGACCATTCAATTCCTATGGTCGCAGTAAATGTGTGGTACCACGTCGGGGCAAAAAACGAAGAACCAGGAAAAACCGGATTTGCCCATCTTTTTGAACATGTTATGTTCGAGGGTTCAAAGAATCACAATAAGGACTACTTCGAACCTCTTCAAAAAATAGGTGCCAACATAAATGGTTCTACGACCAGTGACCGAACCAATTACTGGGAAACACTTCCCTCCAACTATATGGATCTCGCACTCTGGTTGGAATCTGACCGAATGGGTTTCTTACTAGAAGCTCTAGACCAGGAGAGATTCGACTTACAACGAGATGTTGTAAAAAACGAACGAAGGCAAAGTTATGAAAATAGACCATACGGACTAGCATCGCTCAAGCTTCAAGAATTACTTTTTCCAGCCCCTCATCCATATAACTGGCCAGTTATTGGTTCTCAGAAAGACCTAGACGCCGCAAGTCTGAATGATGTCAAAGATTTCTTTCGTCGATATTATCATCCATCAAATGCGAGCCTCGCGATCGCTGGAAATGTGGACCCAGATGAGGCATTCCGAAGTGCCGAAAAATACTTCGGTGATATAAAGCCAGGTGAAAGTGTACCAACACTTCACCAAATGGCTTCCCCTATTACTGGGACCACTTCTGTGACTCTACATGATTCAGTTCAACTTCCACGATTATATTTGGCGTGGCCTACCCCACCTGACTTTACTAAGGAACAAGCCGCATTTGACGTCTTATCGGTTATCTTGGCGGATGGAAGAAGTTCCAGACTTGAAAAAAAGTTAGTGTATGAAACTCAAAAAGCCTATGACGTTAGTTCATTCAATCATGGCCAGGAAATAGCAGGAGAGTTTCATCTTACGGTGACTGCAGCACCCGGCATCGAACTTGAATCTATTGAAGTCGATCTGTTTGATCAGGTAAGAAATATATCGATAACACCTCCAAGTCAAAATGAAATGGACCGGGCGCGAAATAGAATTGAGAGCTACCATACTCGACAACTTGAAAAAATCGGAGGATTCGGAGGTAGAGCGGACCAGATAAATTTTTATAACGTTCTTGGAGGCGATCCAGAACTTATAAACAAAGATATAGAACGCTATCGGTCGGTGACGGCTGAAGACGTATCCAAAGTCGCACTCTCACTTGGAAAAGATATGGTGAGAATGGTAGTCGTTCCAAGAATAGAAAAAACGGTCTCGATTCCCAGCCTGGACAGAAGTAAGATGCCGAAAGAATCCGGTTCAGTATCTTTCACGCCACCTAAACCGGAACGAGTAGAACTCTCAAATGGCAACAAAATCCTTTATTTGAACAATCCACAACTACCCATTACAAATATTGCGGTACTTCTCGGTAATGGCGGAATCGGTGATCCAAAAAACATACCAGGTCTCACTAGGTTTGCCACGACAATGCTCGGGGAAGGAACTAGGAGCAGAAACAGTTCCGAAATAGCAGAAGAAATTGAATTTCTAGGTTCCAGCATTTCTCATCGCACTACTCGAGAATATTCAATTGCCTCTGTTAGTGGCTTATCAAACCATATGGAAACAGGAATTGAAATACTGGCCGATACAGTTACTAACTCTGAGTTCCCCGACAATGAGATTGCAAGAGTGCGCAATGAAAAGATGGCTGATCTTAGTACCTTCAAAGATAATGCTGATTTAATAGCTGATATAGCAAGTGCAGGAATATTATTTGGTCAGACTTCAGCCTATGGACATTCGATGTCTGGATCTGAAGAATCTCTATTACTTATAACCAGACAGAGACTCAAAGACCATTACCAAAAAAGTATTTTAAAAAATCCCAAATTTTTTGTGGCTGTTGGCAGCGAAAAACTAGAAGACATCGTGACTAAAATCGAGACGTATTTTAATGATGAAGAAAAACAAACCCCAACTGATATCCCAGATACTACTGCCATATACGGTAAGCCGGGAATATACATTATTGACAGGCCAGGAGCACCTCAATCAGTCATACGCGCAGGGCATTTAACAGTTCCAAGAACTCACAAAGACTTTTTTGCTCTTTCTTTCGTAAATTATGTATTGGGAGGTGACTATACCAGTCGTCTCAACCTGAACTTGAGACAAGAAAAAGGTTACAGCTACGGATTTTATTCCAGAATTGAATGGCTCCAAGAAAACTCAATATGGCTCGCAAGAGGTAGTGTGCAAACTGACGTAACTCAAGAAGCCGTGAAAGAAATCATAGGTGAGTTTGCCAAACTGCATTCAGGCAGGCCTATCGGAGAAGATGAATTTGATCGAGCAAAGGAGGGAATACTGAAAGGCATGCCCTCAAACTTTGAAACTAATTCTCAAATGATGTCTTCACTTGTAAGCATAGCAGCCCATGACCTTCAGGACGACTATTTTCAACACAGTCTTGAATCCATTGAATCGCTCCAGAGAAACGATACATTGGATGCTGCCAAAACACATGTGAATCCTGAAAACCTAGTAATCGTAGTAGTTGGAGATAAAGCAACTATAGAAGATGGGCTGTCTGAAATTCAGTCACCAATAACAATTTGCGACTTTTATGGAAATCCTGTTTGACCCTACTGCGAAAGCCGTACCTAATACCCTTTATAAGACACTACATAAATCTCAATTTCTGACTTCGAAATTACCGTTCGTCCAACCCTGTAAATGAGATCTATCATTAAGAAATAATATAGACCATCCATTTTTGTCGAACATGAATCTTGAAATCGAAGTATTGTCTATCCCCAATCTATAAATCAACCTGTCATCGAATCCCATAATATATTGAAATATTGACCTACTGGTATTCCCGTGTCCTACTATGGCAATTTTCAAAGAAAGAGGTTGTGAACTCAATTCCCGATTGTAGACTAACTCGTCCTCCAACCAATTGGTGGCCCTGCGCTGTACTTCCCGAATGGATTCTCCGTCGGGGCCCACAAAATCTCTTCCTTTTGTGGCCATATATAATTTAGTCTCATTCGTCATCACCTCGGATATTGGTCTTCCTCTCCAACCCGCCACCTGCTGTTCGATAATAGCGTCAACCTTGTTAAAAGATCGGCCTTTTTGTCCCATTCCCTCTAGCATTAACTCTGTAGTCTGTACGGTTCTGGTAAGGCTAGAACTATAAATACGATCAAAATCCCATTCTTCTAGTTTGATCCTTTTTCCTAGAAGAAGAGCTTGTTCCTGACCAAGATGAGTGAGAGGAGCGTCATAATTAGCGCCAGCTGCCAGACCTGGTGTAGCGTTAGACTCGGACTCGCCGTGCCGAATAAAAAAGAAGTCACAATGGAAATCTTGGTGAATCATATAGCTTATACTCCTGAAATTATGACTTGCAAAAAAAATGTATCGTCCCCATATAATAACGAATCAGAAAATTAGGCGTTCTTCGCGCACTAACACAGGCTTTGTAAATGTTTGGTATAAACAAGGAGAAGTTTAAAAATGGGTAACAGGCTGGAAGGCAAGGTAGCCATCGTGACGGGAGGTGGCAGGGGCATAGGAAAAGGTATAGCCAAGCTTCTCTCTGAAGAGGGAGCTGCCGTCGTAGTTAACGATAAAGGCACAGAGGTTGACGGGACAGGATCGTCCATGGAACCTGCTGACATGGTAGTGGAGGAAATAAGATCGAATGGGGGCACAGCAGTTGCTAATTACGACGACGTTTCGTTAATGGAGGGAGGGGAATCAGTGGTGCAAAATGCCGTCGACGCTTTCGGAAGCGTCGATATTCTTGTTAACTCTGCTGGTTCGCTAAGAGACCGGATGATTTACCAAATGACAGCAACCGATTTTGACTCAGTTTTAAGAAATAATGCCAAGAGTGCATTCACAACGACGAAATTTGCAGCCATTTTGTTCAGGCAACAAAGAGGGGGCAGAATTGTAAACATGACTGCCGACTCGGGACTAGGAGATGTTGGACGTTCAAACTATGCAGCCGCTTCCGAAGCAATTATCGGTCTGACAAGGACTACTGCTAAAGACCTCGGGAAATATGGAGTCACTGCTAACGCTATATCTCCCCTCGCCGAAACTCGTCTCTATACGGGATCAGTCGAAGAGAAACGAATAAGCGAGGTTTTGGGACCAACGAGGGACCAAAGAGCGGGCATAGGGCCCTCTCCTGAAATTGTAACGTGGGATGGAGAAGGTTATCCAGACCATCCAGACAATGTGGCTCCACTAGCCGTTTACCTATGTACGGACAGATCTCCTAATATAAATGGCTACGTGCTGGGGGTAAGAGGCGGAAGTCTTTACGTCTATTCCAATCCCCAAATCGAAAAGGTTGTCAATAAATGGGGCAACTTCAGCATGGAGGAAATGGACACATTATTCCCTAAGATGATGGGGACTGGTTTCTGATTCAAACACAATTAAATGTTCATGAACAGTTCCTATATAAAAAACGAACTACGGAGAGAAATACCATGGGAGACAGAGTAAAAGAGAGAGTCGCTATAGTAACGGGTTCTGGAAGAGGCATTGGGCGAGAGGTAGCTTTATGGCTGGCTAGAGACGGAGCAAAAATAGTCGTCAATGATCTAGGAGCGGCAGTCGACGGAAGTGGTGATTCAGCAACTCCCGCAGATCAGGTGGTGGAAGAAATAAAGGCGCTGGGAGGAGAGGCTGTTGCATGCTATGACTCCGTTGCAGATTATGAGGGAGCCCAAAGCATCGTCAAAACAGCTATTGATAACTTTGGGAAAATAGATATTCTTTGTCATCCTGCTGGAATTTTAAGGGATCGGATGATATTCAACATGACTGAGGCAGAATGGGACGCCGTACTCCAAGTGCACCTCTATGGGGCCTTCAATATGGTTAGGAGTGTGTCCCCATACATGATAAACCAAAATTATGGGCGAATCGTTCTCTTTTCATCCGGCTCTGGATTGGGCGCTTCAGGGCAAGCCAACTATGCTGCTGCTAAAGAAGGAATGGTAGGTTTCACAAGAGCGGTAGCCAAAGAACTACATCCGTATGGCATTATGGTAAATGCGGTATATCCAGGTGGATCTACCAGAATGACTGATACGGTCCCTCAAAGTACAACAGAATTGAGACAAGTACAGAGGGCAGCATCTGGGCTTGCTCCCCAACCTAGCCCCACTGAACTCCCAGAAGAAAGTAGAGACCCTGCAAACAACGCACCAAAGGTCGTCTACTTATCTTCAGAGGCTGCGGAGGGTATCTCGGGACAGGTATTTGGGACGAGTGGTTGGGCACTTTCACTTTACTCACCGAGGCACGTGATAAAAAGCATCCATAAGAACGGAAGATGGACTCTGGATGAATTGGATGACCTGATCCCATTTTCTCTCGCAGACGGACTGATCAATCCCGTCCCGGCAGAACAACCAAGAAGTTAGTCATCTTTAACTTGTTTACAAGGTGAAATATAGACAAGAAATATAGCTATACAGAAATAAACCTATGCTAGACTCTGGCTACTATGAATTGGCTTGATGTAATTATAATTATATGTATCGCAATATCCGTTTTTTGGGGTATGCGCAACGGTTTATTGGGGACTTCATTATTTTTCCTCGGGATTCTGATTGGGTGGTTTATTGCGGGAAGAGTTTCCGAGATGGTCGGAGATTCTCTACAACTTTCTAGAAGTATGGATTCAAGCATAACCGTGTTGACCTACTTACTGGTCATAAGCATTTCAATCGTGCTTACGCGTTCAGCAGTTAAATTAATCAAACCTGTCACTACGGTTGTCGATATCGCAACCTTAGGAATTAATAGATTGGCAGGTCTAATTATTGGGCTGTTAACAGGATTAATTATAAGTGCTGTCCTAGTCATAGTTATGGCGAGGTTCACCTATGAATTTGATTTACATGAATCGATTCAAGGTGTAGCCCCCGGCCCCACGTCATTCATTGTTAACACCGGTTCCGTGGTGGCAAGTGTAGAAAACAGCAAACAATTGACAGATGAAGGTTTAACTGGCTCCACTATTGCATCGGCATACGTCAAAGTATTCAAAAATCTTCCAGGCAATGCACTAGGTTTTTTGCCTGGCGACTTTATGGCAGCTCTGGAAATAATGGATTCAAGACGGTAGAAGTGAATATGGCGACTTCAGCTATGGGTACAATTGATTCACCAGTGTTGGTATTAAATCAAAACTACCAGCCGCTGAATATTTGCAGCGCTCGTCGCGCATTAATTCTAATGGGGCGGGGAAAAGCAGAATCAATAATAGATGGGGCCGGAGAAGTACGTAGCGTAGCTGACATATTTCCACTTCCCTCCGTTGTTCGCCTGTTTTACATGGTTAAAAAACCATTGGTCAAAAGAAAGTTATCTAGGCAAGCACTTTTTTACAGAGATAACTTTACGTGCCAATATTGTGGAAAGGGAACAAAAAAATTAACGATTGATCACATTCAGCCTAGGTGCAAAGGTGGAAAACACATATGGGAGAATGTGGTCAGTGCATGCAGCAGATGCAACCATAAAAAAGCTGGTTTAACTCCCAGAGAAGCCAGTATGAGGCTTCGAACAAACCCTAGAGCCCCCAGGCCCAATCCCTATTACATTTTTTACCATAGGAAACTAGAGGATGAATGGCGCCAATTCATACCTTGGGAAAATTAAGTCGAATCATTATTCATGAATAACAAAATTTCGCGATAGCCATGAGCAATCACTAACTTGATGAGATAGTAGTCACCGGAAACTTGAGCATCATGTTGTCACAAACAAGTCGCGGATTCAGATTTTTTTGAATATTATCAAGCGCTATTCTTACTTGAGATATTGCTTTTACGATCTCCGCCGTGGTCAAGGACCTCAATATGTCCTCCATGGTAGTTCTCCTAGAAATATTAACTATTTCCATGTCACTATCAATACTCAACATCAATAGATCTCTCCACCAAGTCAGCATTAAATCCATATCGTACATTCCGATTCTAGTGTCCTCACGAAATCTCATTGCTAGGACACGAGAAAATTCAAACCTATCTTCCAAGGAACCTGTAACAGCAGATTCAACTGAATCAAGATATTTTTCTAAATCCATCACAACGGTGGAGTCGCCTGAAGCTCGAATAGCCCAACCAATCCTACCTCTGGCAAGTCTCGCAATTTTATTTCTTTCAATTTCAGTATGAAAATCACTATCGGATATCACTTCCATTATTTTCTCAGTACTAGCCGGTTTTAATTGCAAAAGCTGGCATCTGGAAACGATTGTCTCAAGTAAGTTTTCCGTCCCGGTTGCAAGGAGAATTATTATCGTGTCGTCTGGAGGTTCTTCCAAGGTTTTGAGCAATATATTCGACTGTTCTAACCTCATCAGGTCAGCGGAGGCGATAATAAATACTCTTGTTTTCCCTTCAAATGGTTTTCTGTGTATCTGTTTCAGAAAATCTTCTCTAAGTTGCTCCATTGTAATTGTGGTGGATAATTGCCCACTTGTACCATCTTTAATTTCTAAATCATATATAAAGACATCAGTGTGATATCCGGACTGAATTCGTTGACATTGAGAACACTCGCCACAAGGTCGCTGTTCTGTATTTGAGATTTCGCAATTTGCTGCTTTAGCAATATCAAGCGCGACGGTCATCTTCCCAACACTTTCAATTCCAGTTATCACAAAGGAGTGGGACATTCGATCCAGTTCTACAGCTTTGCCCAGTATCTCGAGGATCTGATCATGGCCTATGGTGGTCCAGTTCCTATTCTTCATTATTTCCCATTGGTATGAGTGTGGGTAGAGAAATTAAATAAATGTTAACAGAGGCGGTGAAATTACCATACAAAACTTCCCGTTATAGCAAGTTATAATAAATAATAACCAGATTGAATTAAAAAACCATAAGATACTGTTTGATTCTCAATGTGAGTAAGTTTTATGAATGAACGTGGTAAAGCTATAGGTAAGGACCATGGCCTTACTATTAGAATGATATTCACTGGTTTCCTGCTCGCACTCACATACGTCGCATTATTTGGTATCTTACTTTTCACAGGATTACCCTTTGAACTTGTGATTATTATGGGTATCGGAATGGTGTTTTTTCAGTACTTCTTCTCAGACAAATTGGTTCTCAAGACTACTGGAGCAAAGGTTGTAACCAATACCGAAGAACCTAAACTTCACGAAATAATAGAGCGCTTGTCCGTGGAGGCAAAAATACCAAAACCAAAGAATATAGCTATCATGGAGGTTGAGGTACCAAATGCATTTGCAACAGGCCGAAGTCCAAAACAAGCTACGGTAGCCGTAACCAGAGGCCTGTTAAATAGACTAAATGAAGAAGAATTGGAGGCAGTTCTTGGACATGAACTAGCACACGTCAAAAATAGGGATGTTGCAGTAATGACATGGGCCAGCCTGATTGTCGTTGTATCTGGATACCTTATGCAAATGATGTTCTGGATGAGTCTGTTTGGAGGATTTGGGGGAGGACATAGAAGAGAAGGTGGGGGCCAAATTTGGGCTATGATAATGATGGCATATATAGGGATAATAATCGTATATTTTGTGAGTCAAATGCTAACGATGGCATTGTCACGATACCGCGAGTACGCTGCTGACAGAGACGGAGCAATAATCACTGGAACACCGCAAGCACTTGCCTCAGCACTCCAAAAAATCAGTGGCCAAATAGCCATAATTCCCGAAAAAGACCTGCGACAAGTTGAACATGCTAACGCGTTTTTTATAGTGCCAGCATTGCAAGGTATGTCGATAGCTTCAATGATGTCCAGCCATCCTTCAACCGAAAGCCGAGTAGAACGTCTTATGGAAATCCAGCGAAATAACTGGCACATACTTTCAAGATAGTCTGAAGGTATATTAAGTAAAAATTTATGTTTTTTTTGCGATCCTTGTTCTCCAAAACCCCCAAGCTTACAGCTTCTGAAATACTTAAGAAAATCTCTTTATTTGCCGAACTTGAAGCAGTAACCCCACACACAAAAGCAGCCATACTACTAAGTCCTGACGACCGAGAATTTTTCAGGGATTTGCATAACACTGTGATCCATTTAATGGATCAAACTAAGAATCCTCCGCAATTCAAGTTAGGATCAGATGATCATGGCACAAAATGGATTATTTTAGAAAAGGCTCCGTTTCATGATTTGGTCACGGCAATAGATGATATTAGTGCAGCAATTTGGGTACAGGAAACAGGAGACCGCATGATCGCGGCAATATTTAAAGGGACCTTCGAAAAAGAGGAATCGTACTGGATTTGCAACTACAGAACAGCCAGGTTTTATCCTTTTATTCCCGAAAAAAAGACTGAATCAAACGAAGATCACAATATGGCTCCAGCATCTCGAGGAAGGAATCATGAAAAAGAAATGGCGCTGGGACAATTATTTAGATCCAGTGGGTTACCGGTAGAAACGCCAGAAAACTGGTTTGCCTTGTGGGACGCACCATTTTAATCAAAGGTATTGAATAGCCTCCTCGAAATAACTATTACTATGGGAATTAAAACAATTAGTATTAATAAAGCTATTGCGATTGTTGCCAAATCTCCCCCAAATAGATGGGTCAGTTTGTCAATTATCCAAACCATTAGATCAGGGTCAGCCGCTTCAGAATGATGCAGAGGAAAATTAAGTAGAAACCCGAGCAAATTAAAAACCTCCAAAAAGTAACAGTATCGGCGTTATTAAATGCTGGATCATTTTAATAACAAAGTACTGGCATAAAAGCTTTGGTAAAATTTATTGAATCCAACTGGAATAATATAGTACTAACAAAATGGCTGTAATAGGCGCTTCACAACTTGGACTTCACTACGCTGAAATGGAAATTTTCGGCGATATAACTCTTCAAGTAAATGAGAAGGCACGGATAGGGATAGTTGGACCCAATGGTAGTGGCAAGACATCTTTACTGAGAGTTCTCCTAGGCGAACAAGACTATGATAGCGGGACAATATTTCGTCCTGAACAACTTCGAATAGGTTACGTACCTCAGACCGCCATGCAATCAGGGTCAGGTACGTTACGAGAACAAATAATAGAAACTTTTCGTCATTTAATAGACCTAGAAGAGCAAATGGCTGAAAGTGCTCTGGAAATTCAACAGACCCAAGGATCCGGTCGTAAAAGAGCAGAACGAAGATACTCTTCCCTAGTTGACAGATATGAGTCAGAGGGCGGATACGATTATCACAACGCAATAGAACGTGTGGTAGCTGGCGTTGGCTTATCTGAAGAAATACTGGACACCCTCACCATAGATGCAAGTGGCGGAGAGCGAACTCGAGCAGCTTTAGCAACAGCCTTACTTGGAGATCCAGATATATTGGTTCTAGACGAGCCAACAAACTATCTGGACTTCAATGGTTTAGAGTGGCTCGAAGGGTTTCTTTCAACATTCCGTAATGCTTTCATTGTGGTCTCCCATGACAGGTATTTTTTAGATCGGGTAGTAACTGAAATATGGGAAATCGACAGGGCTAGAATGAAGACTTTTCCAGGTAATTACTCAAAATATAAAATTTTGAAAGCTGAGGAAAATGAACGACTTTCAAAAGAATATCGAAAACAACAGGAGCATATCCGCAGGGAGGAATACTTCATAGCGCGCTATCACGCAGGCCAGAGATCAAAAGAGGCCAGAGGTAGAGCGAAAAGGCTAGATAAGATTAATATGATTGATGCTCCGGCTGTAGAAGAAACTGTAGCCATCCGATCATCCGAAGCGACCAGAACGGGTGAAATTGTCCTCAGAACAACAGACCTCGAAGTAGGTTTTATCGACAGTGAGGGCGGAAAAGTAACCTTATTCGAAGTGCCTGACACGGAAATCCATAGGGGAACAACAACCGCAATTATAGGTAATAACGGCATAGGAAAGACAACTCTTCTAAAAACATTACTCAGCGATATACCTGCTCTCGAAGGAAAGTCATCTCTGGGCCACAATGTGAAAACAGGCTACTTTCGCCAAGGCTCTGACGAAATCCCTCCAAATTTAACAGTTATGGAAGCTTTGCTCCAAATAAAAAACCTCCCAATAGGAGAGGCCCGCGGGTTTTTGGCACGTTTCCTTTTTAGAGGTGAAGAAATATTCGAGAAAGTTTCCTCTCTCAGTGGAGGGGAGAGAGGCAGACTCGCTCTTGCACGGTTACTGATCCTAGAACCAAATGTCCTGATTTTAGACGAACCTACTACACACTTGGATATTCCGAGTAGAGAAGCTCTAGAGGAAATGCTTACTGGCTTTAAAGGTACTATTTTATTTGTAACCCACGATAGACATCTAATTTCTCTGCTCGCTAACAATTTATGGATCATCCACGGTGGAAAAGTTGATACGTTCGACGGAACATATGAAGAATGGCAGGGGCAAAACAGTCAGAAAATCTCCACTCCCCTACCCTCCAAATCCAAATTGCCAGACCAGAAAATACAAATCCCTGGTAAAGGTAAAAAACAAAAGAAACAACGACCCAAAAATAGGATCAAATCAAAGAAGCACAATACGAAACCAAACCGAGAAGAGATAATAGACAGGCTTGAAAAACGGGTTCAAGAAATTGAGATAGAGCTGTCTGTATCCACCGGAGACGCTGACCTAGAACGAATTAGAGATCTCGGAATTGAGCACAGCGCACTTAACGAGGAATTACGGAATGCCTTAGATCAGTGGGTAAATTAAGCGAAGTAGGTTATCTGGAATATTTAGATAAAGCTGTTTCATATTCTTCCAATGTATTAAGGTCAAGATGTATTTCTTGATCCGAGAATTTAACTTCATTCACCACATCTCTGTATTCATTAAACACCTTGCGCAAACCTCCATCCCCCTCTTCAAGAGCGAGAATCTCCTCCCTCAATTTGGAAGAAAAAATGACTGGGTGCCCGCCTTTTTCCTCAAATCTTGGAGACGTTACAAGTGATTTTGTTCTCACGTGACTTTTTATTAAAGTGGCTACTATAGAAAAATGTCTGGGCTGATCCACACCCAGCAAAACATAACAATCAGTCTCTGATGACGCGGTCTGTACCCCACACTTAATGGAGGAAATCCGCCCCGTCTTGTAGTCAATATTTTCTGCCAGAATGACATCCAGCCCGTCAAGTTCACTACTAAGCTCATCCGACTGATGACCAAGAACAACAACAACCTCACAGCATCCACCCCGACGGAGTGAACATACTTGATGTTTGATTAGGGTAGTTCCGTTCCAAGGTAAAAGGGACTTCGAGCGACCCATTCTACTTGAGTATCCAGCAGCGGTTAATATAGCTGTAGCATGAAACACTTTTGACTAAAGGTTTATTGGCTGCCCAGAAGGCTGATTAGGTGTTCCTGCCACCTTTTTCTCAATTCTTTCGAGTTGAGAGTCATCTAATTTCATTGGTGAGCCGCTACCACCAAGTCGGAACATCAATATTTCCGACATTATGCTGATGGCTATCTCTTCAGGTGTTCTCGCTCTGATATCAAGACCAATCGGTGAACGAATTTCCCTAATTCTTTCTAGAGTCAGTTCACCTCTCATCAAATCTTCATATATTAAAATTGTTTTTCTCTTACTCCCCATCAACCCAACATACTTGGCAGGGGTTTTGGCTGCGGCAAGAAGAGCTGTATTGTCATATCTGTGGCCCCTGGTTGCGACAACGATGAATGTGTTCGGGTTAATCGGAAGGGTGGGCAAAGCCTCTTCAGGTTTTTCATTAACAACAATGTCAGCTTCGGGAAATCTAGTTTGGTTGGCAAATTCTTCTCTATCATCCGTTATAAACAATCGAAATTCCAAAGGTTTGGCCAAGGAAGCTAAGGCTCTTGACACATGTCCGCCTCCACAAATTACAAGTTGCGGTGGGGTTGTATAAGCCTCAATAAAGTACTCGGCTCCTGTAGCCGTGGTTACATATTCATTACGCCCATGCACCATTAGTTCAAAAGCCTTGTCAATAGCTGCTACGTCTAAATCTTCACTTCCCAGAGATCCCTCAGTTTCACCATTTTCGCGAATGAATAATTTATCACCTATCACTGAAGTCCCATCATCACCCGATTTAATAACAGTGGCTAAAGCAACAGATCCTTCTCCCTGATAAGCTCCTGAGATTTCTTCAGCATAGGGGAGATAATCGCCTGGGCTGTAAACGGGATCAATTAGAAAATACATAGTTCCACCGCAGACGAGGCCATCCTCTGCAGCAAGTTCTTCATTGAGTTCGTATTCCTTATATTCCGCTGCTCCACCCCTCTGCATAAGTTGCTTGGCTGCAAACCATATATCTCCTTCCACACAGCCTCCGCCCAACGTTCCGGTTCCAGAGCCATCCTGTCTTACTAAAAGCTTGGCTCCGGGTTTCTGAGGCGTCGATCCTTTCGTTCTAATAACAGTAGCAACAACTACAGGCTCACCTTTTCCAAGCTTTTCTACAGCGTCTTCAAATACCTCTTTCATAAGGTTAACTCCCAACTGACCTAGGCAGCATGCTACTCTGTTTATATCTGCTTTAGATGCACATTCTTCATATCTAGGGTATCAAGTGATAAATTACTGTCAAACTTAAAATTCATATTTTGGACATTAGCGACCCAAATGTAACCTATGAATTACGTTCAGCAACAGAGGACCTAGTCGACAATGACAATAGAAATAAGAGACCTACCTCTGTTCCCTCTTCACACAGTCCTCTTTCCAGGATCAACCATACCTCTAAATATATTTGAAGATAGATATAAAACAATGATTAATGACTGTCGGGCTACCGACGATATGTTTGGCGTGGTCTTGATCAAGGAAGGTGAAGAGGTAGGAGGGCCATCGATTCCTCACGAAGTTGGCACCGTCGCGAAGATAACAAATATGAGAGAGATTTCAGGTGGTCGAATATACCTTAGTGCGTTAGGTACAGAACGTTTCAAAATAAGAGAGATTTTGCAAGATACTCCATACCTGAATGCCAAGGTTGAGGTCGGGGAATTAGATGATGACCCATACATTCCTGAAATTGAGCTGGAATCAACTAAAGAAGCGGCGTCTACACACGTTAAACATCTTTTAAGCATAAGCGGAGGGTGGGTGGATCATACCCGCACCCCACCACACCCAGTTGAATTATCCTACTTCCTAGCACAATTACTTCAAATAGACATGGCTAAAAAGCAAGACATCTTAGGTAATAATTCGTGCCGTGAGCGCCTAGCCGCGTGCAAAGACCATCTGGAAAAGGCAAACGCCAACCTGTTAATTCAGTCAGAATTAGAAGTGAAACTTAGGTTCAGTAGGCATTAAAAAAACCTATCAGGACTGCAAGGCTCCCTCTTTGGCAAGAAAGTCACCAAGCTTACCTATCCCTTCCTCTATTTCCTCCGGCTGGTTATAGCCATAGCATAATCTTATGTAACTCCTTCCGCTGGCACCATCTGGAGAATAGTTGGTACCTGGGTGAAAACCTACATCTATTTCTTCTAAGGCCTTTGCACTTAGTGAAACCATATCCGCATCATCATTCAATTTCATCCAGATATACAGTCCACCGTCTGGATCACTCCACTCAGCTCCAGTTCCGAAATTTTCGCCAAGCGAAGCCAGCATCGCGTCGCGTTTAACACGCTGGATACTGTTGATCTCCTCCACGTGGGCGTCTAGATACCTGCGCGCAAATTTTTCAACGGCCATAGCGGTAAATTCACTTATACGACCGCTTTTAACAGTCATTGCACGATCCAAAACGTCGTCTGGACCTGTCATATATCCCAAGCTCATTCCAGGCGCAATAATTTTTGAGAATGAGCCCACATACATCACGCTGTTTTGATCGTCCAGGTTATACATCGAGGTAACCTGCTCCCCACCATATCGATTATCGGCGTAACAATCGTCCTCTAAAATGGGGACTCCATGCCTGTGTGTCACTTCCAATAACTGCTCTCTACGTCTTTTGGTAATCGTGAATCCCTGTGGGTTTTGGAAAGTAGCAATAAGGTAAACATATTTTGGTCTCTTCCCCTCTTGTACAGCCTTTGCGATCTCAAAATCCAGAGCTTCTGGATCCATTCCTTCTTCATCAGAAGATACACCCCGAATATCAGCCGAGTGCCTTCTTAAAGTATTGAGAGTCCCGCCATATACCCACTCATCAGTTATGACCACATCTCCCGGGTTAACTAATATGGCGGATATCATGTCTATAGGTTGGCCAGAGCCATTACCAAGTATGATGTCATCCGCAGTCGCGTTTATATCTCTTTCGCGTTTAATTTTTTCAGCCACATATTCTCTCAAAGGAGTATTGCCCTGAGGATGGGGATAAACAGCTAAATCATCCCCTGTTTCTGATAAAGCCTCGCTCAGGCATTCCATTATCTTGTCATGAGGCAAAGAAACCGGATCTGGATATGCGACTGCAAAGTCATACTTTCCTCTGCGTGGACGTGCCCCTCTTCCTCCATCAGGGATGTGGTCAGCGAGAAGGGAGCGGAAGTCGAGTGCCATGAATATCTCCTTGAAAAATAAATATCGTGGATATCCGAAGGATTCTATATCCATATCACAAGATACATCAAGCTTAAGAACCTCAATTTGGATGATAGAATCACATCGAGCACTGCATTCATTAGATAAGCTTTCAAGGGCAGCAATTTTGGCATCAAATGGGTTAGCTAAAAACATAATTGTCAAAGGCGCGAGGGAGCACAACCTCAAAAACGTTGATGTGACTATACCTAGAAACAAGCTGGTCGTTATTACCGGCGTTTCTGGTTCAGGCAAAAGCTCTCTGGCTTTTGACACAATTTACGCTGAAGGTCAACGAAGATATGTAGAATCACTTTCATCGTATGCCAGACAATTTCTGGGGCGAATGGACAAGCCAGAAGTCGATTACATAGAGGGCCTCTCACCAGCCATTTCAATCGACCAGAAAGGGACATCACACAATCCCAGATCCACGGTCGGTACAGTCACTGAAATTTATGACTACCTAAGACTTTTGTTTGCTCGAATAGGTACACCACATTGCTTCAAGTGTGGACGTGTGATCCAAAAACAAACGGTGCAGCAAATAGCCGATTCAATCCTATCGCTACCCGACGAAAGCAGGATTCAAATACTGGCGCCAGTGGTGAGGAGAAGAAAGGGTGAGCATCGTGACGTTTTTGAATCAGCAAGGCGCGCTGGATTCGTTAGAGTTCGAGTTGACGGAGAGACACATGATCTGTCGGACAAATTCGACTTAGACAAACAAAAATGGCACAACATCGATGTTGTTGTTGATAGGCTCATTATCAATAGCTCTGTTGACCAGGGCAGGGTAACGGAGAGTGCGGAGGCCGCTCTATCTCAATCTGAAGGTCTCGTGATGGTGGATGTTCAAGGTGGAGACGAGATGATTTTTTCCGAAGACTTTGCATGTGTGCACTGCAATGTAAATCTAGGGGAATTAGAACCACGCACCTTTAGCTTTAACAATCCACACGGCGCCTGCACTATCTGTGCCGGCCTCGGGTACAAACTAGTAGTTGATCCAGATTTAGTCATCCCAAACAAATCACAATCAATCACAGACGGAGGAATCGTGGGGTGGGCACGTTCAGGATCCATGTCTCCGTGGTATTCAAGTCAATTACTGTCACTAGCAGACTCAATAGGATTTGATCCTAATGCACCGATAGATAAATTAACTGATGATCACCTTAACATCATTCTCCAAGGCACCGGTGGCAAGAGAATCCAGATTAATCACAAAACAAGAAGGGGAAGAACGTACCGTTGGAAAACGAAATTCGAAGGAGTGATTAATAATCTGGAGAGACGGCATACTGAGACAGAATCCGAAAGCGTTAGAAAAGATATCGAACGATACATGACGTCACTACCCTGCCAAAGTTGCAAAGGAAGACGCTTAAGACCTGAAGCACTTGCTGTGACTGTTAACGAAGATACCATCATGGACGTGACCGACCTGTCAATAAGGGCGTGTTATGAATGGACTACTAATCTGAATGAAAAAGGGGTACTGACTGAAAGGCAAATATCAATTGCCTCCCAGATACTGAAGGAAATAGGGGCTCGACTTGAATTCCTTTTAAACATTGGGCTGGACTATCTGACTCTTAGCAGAACAGCTTCAACTTTAAGTGGCGGAGAGGCACAAAGGATCAGACTAGCCACCCAAATAGGTTCAGGCCTGATGGGGGTACTATATGTCTGTGATGAACCTTCCATAGGTCTTCACCCTGCGGATGATGACCGACTAATTAATACCCTAAAAGGTCTTCGGGATGTTGGGAATACTGTACTTATCGTTGAGCACGATGAAGCGATTATGAGGGCCGCAGATCATATTGTAGATTTGGGCCCGGGAGCTGGAGAACACGGGGGGCACATAGTCGCATCAGGAACACCCAAAAAGGTAATGTCTAATCCTAGGTCCCTTACAGGGCAATACCTGTCAGGAAAAAAGAAGATCGACATTCCCGCCAGCAGGCGCACCTACAACGGGTCGTATCTCACTATAGAAGGAGCGGCCCAAAACAATCTCAAAGACATAGATGTGGACATTCCTTTAGGTATATTTGTCTGCGTCACTGGTGTGTCAGGCTCCGGTAAAAGCACACTGATAAATGAAATTCTTTACAAAAAACTTTCACAACATTTCTATAGTTCAAGAGACCGTCCTGGATCTTTCAAAGAAATTCGCGGAATAGACAACCTAGATAAAGTTGTGAACATTGACCAGTCTCCGATTGGTAGAACTCCACGAAGTAATCCCGCAACCTATACCGGCACATTCACTCCTATAAGAGAACTTTTTGCTCAAGTACCCGAAGCGAGAAGTAGAGGGTATAAACCTGGCAGATTCTCCTTTAATGTTAAAGGGGGTAGATGTGAGGCGTGTTCAGGCGATGGGCAGATAAATATCGAAATGCAATTCCTTCCTGACGTCAGTGTGCCGTGTGAAGATTGTGTGGGGAGCAGATATAACAGAGAAGCCCTCGAAATTCTTTACAGGGGGCATAGCATAGCTGACGTACTTTCAATGACTGTAACCGAAGCCGTCGATCTGTTCTCAAATATCCCAAGAGTCAGCAACAAGTTGCAGACGCTAAAAGATGTTGGGCTGGGTTATATAAGGCTAGGACAACCAGCAACCCAACTAAGTGGTGGAGAGGCACAGAGAGTCAAGCTTGCCACTGAACTCTCAAAAAGAGCTACGGGACAAACCCTTTACATATTGGATGAACCAACGACTGGATTATCGTTTGAAGACTGTGCACATCTGTTAAAAGTTATGCATCGTCTAGTTGATTCTGGTAACTCTGTAGTATTAATAGAACATCATCTTGATCTAATCAAAAACGCGGATTGGCTAATCGACATGGGACCAGGTGCTGGTGACAGGGGAGGCGAAATAGTTTGCGTTGGGACACCCGAAGACGTGGCCAAAGTTGAAGGATCTCACACAGGTTCCTATCTAAACTCTTTGCTAGCCAAAATTCCAATGGGTGCTGTGGCCGACTAACCTGAGTATTTTAACCATCCACGGGCAGATAGTTTAGCCGTCTTTTCCTATATATATATAGTGACTAATCTGGTTTATTGTTCCCCTTTAATCCATATGTTAGACTGATCCGGCAAATCGGGCTATAACATTGGCTTTGGTTCGGTTCTTCCAGACAGGGAAGTCCATCATAGTCATAGACGTAAAAATGGATAACTTAGCGTGTGTAATGCATGATTCAGACGCAGCATAAGGAGGCAGGCTTTTGAAGTGGATAGATTTTGAGAAACCCAATACGGTAGAAGATGCCGTTAAACTTCTTTCAGATTCAGGTGGAAACGCTAGAGCTATGGCAGGTGGTACAGACCTGATAGTCATGCTAAGAGTAGGACACCCTCGGGTCAATCCTGACGTGGTGGTAGACATAAAGAGCATTCCGGAACTTAACGAACTCAGTTACGATGCCAACAAAGGGTTGACTGTAGGGGCAGCAGTGGAATGCTACAAGATTTATGGCGACGACAATGTCAACAGCCATTTCTCTGCTTTGAACGACTCTGCCACGCTCATAGGTGGTACCCAGATTCAGGGGCGTGCCTCATTCGGTGGGAACCTTTGTAATGCAGCTCCTAGCGGGGACTCAATCCCAAATATGATTGCACATAGAGCAGTAGCGACGATCACAGGTCCTTCTGGTACGAGAGAAGTCCCTGTAGAAGATATATGCACGGGGCCCGGACAAACATCCATTGAGAGTGACGAACTACTGATATCTATTAACTTCCCCAGCAATGGCGCCGGGTTTGGGGCTAATTACATTAGATTCATTCCGAGAAATGAGATGGACATTGCGGTGGCGGGAGTAGGTGCCTCCGTAACTATTGAGGACGGCAAATTTACATCTGCGAGAGTAAGCTTGGCCTCAGTCGCACCCACCCCACTCTTGGTAGAGGAAGCAGGAGAGGCCCTTGTTGGACAGCCAGTCAGCGAAGGCGCAATTCAGAAGGCTGCAGATCTCGCCAAGGCCGCAGCGAAACCAATATCCGATATGAGAGGCACTGCAGACTACCGAAAACATCTTTGCGATGTTCTTACACGACGTGCCCTCACCACAGCAGTAGAGAGAGCACAGGGAGCGAGCTAAATGCCAGGAAAAACATACGTACAAACAACGATAAACGGGGAACATGTTGATTTCCTGTGTGAACCCAGACAGAGCTTACTTGAATGCCTTAGGGACGAGATAGGTCTCACAGGCACCAAAGAGGGCTGCAACGATGGGAACTGTGGAGCTTGCACCGTCAACATAGACGGACGGATAGTCACTTCTTGCCTTGTACTCGGTGTAGAAGCAGAAGGTGCCAACATTGAGACAATCGAGGGTGTCGCGGACGGGAGCAATCTCCATCCACTGCAACTAGCGTTCCTAGAAAATGCGGCCTTGCAGTGTGGAATCTGTACACCGGGCTTCATAATTTCATCTAAAGCACTGCTAGAACAGAATCCGAACCCGACTGAGCATGAGATAAGGTTTTGGCTTGCCAATAACCTATGCCGATGCACAGGCTATGACAAAATTGTTAGAGCAGTCCAAGACGCTGCGAAGCGACTACAGGAGGCGTAAAGAGTATGACAACGGCCGACTATGAAAGAAATATGGTCCTTGCTACCGACACTGACTATAAGGTAATAGGAACAAGACCAGTCCGCCACGACGGCGCAGACAAAGTAACCGGCAGAGCGATTTATGGGGCTGACTTTGATGCCGCAGGGTTACTTCACGGAAAAATTTTGAGAAGTCCACACGCCCACGCTAAAATAGTTTCAATTGACACTAGCAAGGCGGAAAAACTGGACGGGGTTAAGGCTGTTGTTACTTCAAAAGACTTTCCAGAAGTCGGTAACCAATGGCTAAAAGACAATATCCTAGCGAGCGATAAGGCTCTGTACGTTGGTCAAGCAATCGTCGGAGTTGCGGCCTCAAATCCTCACGTCGCAGAATCGGCTCTTGGCCTTATTGACGTAGAATACGAAGTACTTACGCCGGTGTTAACAACCCAGGAAGCGATGGCAACAAACGCCTCGATACTACACGACTCTTTAACTACTGAAGAACTCGGAAAAGATACAGGGGTTGTTAGTAACGTAGCCTCTCATACGCAACATGTAAAAGGCGACATATCAAAAGGATTCGCGGAAGCTGACGTAGTTGTTGAAAGGGAATACAACACAAAAACAGTTCACCAAGGGTACATAGAACCCCATAACGCTACTGCTCTCTGGAGCCCTGACGGAAGACTACACGTTTGGTGTAGTACTCAGGGATCATTTGTTGTTAGGGATAGCCTAGCTGAGTTACTTGACATGCCCGTCTCGATGGTAAGAGTAACTCCAACGGAGATTGGGGGCGGATTCGGTGGAAAGATTCCAATTTATTTGGAACCAGTGGCTGCTCTACTTTCCCGTAAAACTGGGGCTCCTGTGAAAATAGTGATGAGCCGAAAAGAAACTTTTGAGGCCTCAGGTCCGACTCCAGGATCACAAATAAAGATCAAGATCGGGGCTAAACACGATGGTACGATCACTGCTGCATATGCATGGATGGCTATGGAAGCCGGAGCATACCCTGGATCTCCAGTGGGAGCAGCAGTTCAATGCGTGTTCTCCACCTATGATGTTGAAAACTCCACAATTGACGGTTTTGATGTGGTCGTCAATAAGCCCAAAACAGCGGCCTACCGAGCCCCTGGAGCACCCAACGCGGCTTTTGGAGCAGAACAAGCTATCAATGAACTGGCTGAAAAACTTGGAATGGATCCAATAGAACTACGCCTTAAAAACGTCGCTACAGAAGGAACCAGAAGACCTGACGGACCGGTGTTTGGCAGAATTGGAGCAAAGGAAGTGCTCGAAGCCATGCGCGATCATCCTCATTACCAGTCTGCAAAAGCAGAAGGAACCGGCAGAGGAATATCCATAGGATTTTGGTTCAACATCGGATTCGACTCAGCATGCAACATAGCTGTTAACAAAGATGGCTCAGTCAACCTGACAGAGGGCTCCACAGATATTGGAGGATCTAGAACCTCCATCGCGATGCACGCAGCCGAGGTTCTGGGAATTCCCGTTGAAGACGTTAGACCTTCTGTTGTAGACACAGATACCATTGGATTCACTGCAGTAACTGGGGGCAGCAGAACAACTTTTGCCACTGGTTGGGCAGCATATGAAGCGGCTCAAGATGTGAAGAAACAATGTATTGATAGAGCTGCAATAATATGGGATGTCGATGCCAACAATCTTCAGATGGAAGACGGCGTCATAAGTTCCCAGAGTGACTCTGAACTCAAGATGACCTTCAAAGAATTGGCAGAGCAACTAAGTGACACAGGAGGTGGAATCTCTGGTTCAGCCTCGGTGAACCCATCGGGTGTGGGCGGATCATTTGCGGGAAACATCGCTGATGTGTCAGTAGATCCCGACACCGGAAAAACCACCGTAGAAAGATTCACATGCGTCCAAGACGTAGGCAAAGCAATTCATCCGAGTTACGTCGAAGGCCAAATGCAGGGTGGTAGCGTCCAAGGCATTGGTTGGGCCTTGAATGAAGAATACTTCATGAACGACGAGGGAACGATGACAAACTCTAGTCTACTAGACTACAGAATGCCAACATCCCTAGATCTTCCAATGATAGATACAGTTATAGTAGAAGTAGCAAACCCAGGACATCCATTCGGAGTCAGAGGGGTTGGAGAGGCGAACATAGTGCCCCCCACACCCGCTTTAGCGAATGCTATATATGACGCGACAGGAAAGCGCATGACTTCTCTACCGATGAGTCCGGGAGCTATACAATCTGCTGACGCAGAATAAATATACATCTGTAATGGCACTTGTTTTCATACCTTCACTGATGCAGAAACTCTCCAATGGAGAGCAAAGAGTATCAGTGGAGGGTAACAATGTAAGACAGGTGATTGACAACCTAGACGAGATATTCCCTGGTTTTAAAGAACGGCTTGTGGAAGACGGAAGGGTTAAGCCTAATATAGCTGTAGCAATTGATGGGGAAATAACCCCTTTAGGTATGATAGAAAAAGTCTCGACAGACAGTGAAGTTCACTTTCTTCCGGCCATATCCGGCGGTGTATGAAGCGATCAATTAAGTGAAAAAAGCCAGTTCCGAAATATTTCGGAACTGGCTTTTTTAGTCCCAGCAATGTAAGACAACTGAAATATCTGATATATAACTGATGAAACCCACGAATCATTTTGTAGAGCTAGAAGGACTCAAGTCACATTATGTGCAAATGGGCACCGGAAATAGCACCATACTTCTCATTCATGGAGATATGAGAACATCCAGAAGCTTTGATGCTTTGTCCCGGAAATTAGCTTTGACACATACCGTCACAGCAATGGATCTTTTTGGACATGGCAACAGTGATTGGCCGTTTTCTGGCTATAGATTTGTCGAACGCTCACATAACATCGAAAATTTTGTGAATAATGTTTTTGACGGGCATGCTGACACAGTGGTGGCTCATTCCACAGGAGGAATTGCCCTAGCACTTTATGCTGCTCGAAAACCAAGTGCATTTAATTTCATTGTTTTATTGGAACCGATGATAACCGTAGATGAAAAATTTCAGCGAATGGTTTCAGCTCGGGAAACTCGACCCAGAACCACGTGGTCAAATAAGGAAGAGCTCACCCAGGTTTTATCAAAACACGAGGTAACAAAAAAATGGACGTCAGAGGTTATCAAGGACGTTGTTGAACACGAGACATTTATAAATGAAGATGGCCGGCTTGACATGAAATGGGCAACGCAGACTCTGAGTTGGAAAGATCGAGATGGTGACTACTTTGACTTGCTCCCAACACTCCAAAAATTAAAGGTTCCAACACTTTTTATGGCCAGTGAGGAAAGACAAAGCGTATTTCAACCTGTAAAGGAACTCTCACGGATCAAAAACAATATTCACTTCTGCACTGTCATGAACACTGGCCACAACATGTATATGGAGCGTCCACAGGCAACCGCTACACTTATAAAAACCCTTCAATCCGGACAAGCTATTCCAGAAGAAATTTAGATGGAAGGTAACCCATATGACAATTCTGACGGGGTGTTTCCCCTAGAACTATATCCGACCCTGGTACCTTTCCATGGATGAGCTCTTGCAACTTCCTCATTTATGTCTGCCCCCCAACCCGGTCCAGCTGGAACCGTCATATAACCATCAATAATTTCGGGCTTAGAAGTTGTCAACTCGTCTTTCCATGGTACATCGTCTATATCAATTTCCATGATTCGAATATTTGGTAAAGAGGCACAAAGAGAAGCACTCACAAAAGTAGATAGATGGCTATAGTAATTGTGAGGAGCCACGTTATGCTGAAAAACCTCGGCCAAATCTCCCACTTTCTTGGATTGGCTGAACCCATTCCAGGGCACGTCAATCATGAACATATCCGCAGCATGTTGTTGAAAATAAGGTAAATAATCCCTCATGTAAAAAAGATTTTCACCTGTACATATCCTAGTAGTAGTTGAGTCTTTTATTTGCCTTATACTCTCAGGTTGATACATATCTATCTCTAACCAAAGCATATCGAACTGTTCCAATACTTGAGCTATCCTGAGACACGCCTCGGTTTTAAAATTGAAGTTAATATCAAGGTTTATATCAACATCTGGACCAACTGCATCTCTAAATGTACCGATCAACTTCTCCACATGGCGAAGCACACCTTTCGTGACCACCTGATCAGTACTCCCTTTACCACCTCCAAATCCGCCACCAAAATGTACGGGGGTATCGCCAGGACCAATAATATTCGTCTTTAGAGCTGTAAATCCTCGTTCAACTACTTCTTTACCTAAATTAGTAATATCATCCCACGTCCTAAGAGCAGGTACTCCAATAAGTTCATTATTCCCAACTCGAGAAGTCCCGCAGTGAGACCAGTACACACGTACTCTTTCACGAGTTGGACCCCCAAAAAGCTCTGGAACTGAAATTCCAAGGCTTTTGGCTTTGATATCTATGAAGGCGCAGTCCAACCCCGCAAGAGCCTTTGCCGCAATCCCTCCCGGGCTTTGACGGGTGGCCCTAAACATATCCCAAAATCTCATCTCAAATTCCCTAGGATCAGTTCCTATCAAGACAGGTTTCAAATCCTCGATTGTGCCTGCAACTCCATTTGGCGACCGCCCGTCACTACACTCACCCCACCCAGTTATACCCTCGTCCGTCTCCACTTTGACGAATCCCCAAGGTCTCCAACCAGCATCAACGATAAAGTTTTCTATATTAGTGATTTTCATTTATGACATCCTTCAAAATTTATTATCTAGAGATGAATGGTCACCCAACTATTGGATAATTGTAGTTCTCCCTCAAAATTCTCTTCAAAACCTTGCCAAGTGGATTTCTTGGTAGTTCATCCACAACTACAACTGACTCGGGTTTCTTAAAACTGGATAGCCGAGATCTGCAATACTCAATCACCTCAGAACTATCTATCGTCTCTCCTGACTTGGCGACCACGATAGCCCGGACTCGCTCCCCCCAATCTAGATCAGGCACACCAATGATGGCAGCCTCGTCAATCGCTGGATGAGAATGCAGAACCTGCTCTACCTCTTCCGGAGAAACCATTTCCCCTCCCCTTTTTATAAAGTCCTTAGCTCTACCAGATAAAAATATATAACCATCCTCATCAAAATAGCCAAGGTCTCCCGTATAGAGCCATCCTCCCCTCAAAGCTTCAGCGGTGGCCTGTTCTTGCTTCCAATACCCCTTCATCAATCGTGATCCTCTCGCAACTATTTCCCCTGTTTCCCCTAACTCAACCTGCTTCCCCTCATCGCTCACAATTCTAACTTCCACATCCTCTAATGGTTTCCCAATAGAAGTTAACCTCTTTAATTTCACTTCTATTTCTTCATCAGAGCCCTCCAAGATATGATCCTCGGGAGGCAACATAGTTATAGTGGCAGCCGTCTCAGTTTGCCCGAAAGCATTTATAAAAAATGTCCCAGGTAACATCGCTATCGCACGACGTATAACTTCTAATGGCATTGGGGCTGCACCATAGGTAATAACTTCAAGACTTGATAAGTCATGGTTTTGAAATTCCTGATGGTCCAAAATCATCTTCAACATAGTGGGTACCATCATTGCCCTATTGGCTTTTTCCTGTTCAACCAAAGTCATCCACTCAACAGGTTCAAATTGTCTTTGAATAATCAGAGTTCTTCCACCATAGACAGCCGCCATTACTGCCTGTACCCCCGCTATGTGGTAGAGAGGAACCGTTAAAATATTTTTTTCCTCTACTTCCATATCTGGAGGAGAAACATTGCTGAGAATATAGGAAGAAAAACTATCGTGACTCAACATCACACCTTTGGGAAAACCAGTAGTTCCCGCCGTGAACATCAGCATCGTCAAGTCATCTTCATCTGATTCTGGATATATTTCGTCATCAGGCGCAGAATCCACTATTCTCTCGTATGTATGCCAACCTTCCGCAACACCATCTATCACAATCAATGCCTTTAGGCTTTCTACTTTGGACGATATAAGCTCAATCATGTCCGTATATCTGGAACCCGCAAGCAACACCGTGGGAGATGAATCATTAAGCATATATTCAAGTTCTGATTGGGAAGCCCTAAAATTGATCGGGACATATATTGCGTCCAATTTGGCAGCGGCAAAGTAAGTTTCAATATGTTCGTTGCAATTGACCTCCATCGTCGCAATTCGGTCACCTTTCTCAACACCCAATTGACGTAGTGCATTTGCAAGTTTAGCCACCCTCAATGCAAGGTCGGAATAAGTAATTCTCCTGCCATCAAAAATTACCGCGGTTCGATCTGGAACAATCAAAGACGTGATATTTAGAAACTCAGATGTATTCATTCCTGAGTAAAACTCCCCTTATAAAATCCAACGAGTAATTTAACATCTGTCGAGAAGTATCGCCATGTTTATACCTATCATGGTTATCAAATAGAACTTTTCCCCAACATCACTGGAAATCTATCATGAAAACCGATGATAACCTATCGAACAAGATTACTTAAACATCCGAAAAGAATCTCCCCGCTCTTTTTGTTATATGCTATTGCGAAGGCTGGGTCGTTGACAGGCAACCAACCTGTTTTGCTAACATGGTTATCGGATTAACGTGAAATTTTGGAGGTTCTGCCTTGGTTAACGATGAAACTAAAAGACTTCTTCCAGCTGTCGGAACCTACACAGAGGGTTTGAAAGACAAAGATAAAACACCAGCCGCTGTGAGGGAGCTAAACAGATTCGTCAAACATTTTCAGGGAGATACCGATCTAGCAACAATAACTCCTTCCCAAATTGGCACATACGCAGAAGAGGCCTGCAAAAATAGCAGTGCACCAGAAGCTTTAGAAGGGCTTCAATCAGTCCGAAAGTTTCTGAAGTTTGCATTTGATAACAGCCAGACCCAAGTAAATCTTTCAACTCATTTTCGAATTAGAAGACCAAGAACTTCGTTAGACTCCAAGGGAGATGAGGTACTCAACCGTGGTCAGCAGATGACTCAAGAAGGCTACAACCAACTCGTCACCGAAAAGTCTGGTTTAGAATCTAATCGAGTCCCCATCAGCGAGGCAATTCATAGAGCTGCCTCGGATGGTGATGTTAGGGAAAATGCTCCTCTGGAGGCCGCGAGAGAACAGCAGGGACGTGAAGAAGCGAGAATCAAAGAAATCGACTCAATGCTTCGTACGGCAATAATTGCAGACGGAAGTGGAAAGGGCACGAAAAGTGCTAGGGTAGGAGCAACCATACGGGTAGAGGAAGTTTCCAAAAAGAAAAAATCCAAATACACTTTGGTTAGTCCATCAGAAGCCAATCCCTTAGAGGGAAAAATCTCCGACGCATCCCCTTTGGGCAAAGCGTTTATCGGCAAGAGAGCAGGACAGTTGGCAGTTGCTGATACCCCAAAAGGAAGCACAACTTTCAAAATAATAGATATATCGTAATTATACTTGTGTAGTTTTTCTTCGATCCCGGCTCATAGGACAACACGGACACGTTCCAATCTCAAAAGATATTTTCATAGTTCTGACCCAATCGCACTCATATGACTGTGCTACTCTTTAGCCCACTTAGACTCATACATTCGTCATTTTATTGGAGAAGTAGACCCTAACTATGACCGTTCAAGCTAACGCCTCAGATACCCAACAATTAGTAGAAGAACTCACTTCACAGGTTCAGGGAGAAGTGAGATTTGACAAAATGTCTAGGGCTCTTTGGAGTACAGACGCGAGTATTTACCAGATTGAACCAGTTGGCGTAGTCCTACCAAAATCAAATGATGACGTTATCGCAGTACTAGAAACTGCTCATAAATACGGAGTTTCGGTACTACCCCGAGGAGGTGGTACCAGTCTAGCCGGCCAAACAGTGGGAGAATCTATAATTTTAGATTTTTCAAGATATATGAGAGATGTTGTCGAAATCAACGCAGATGAAGGCTGGGTCCGTACTCAACCGGGCATCATTCTCGATGAGCTGAACCGAATACTTGCTCCACATAACGTTCTCTTCGCGCCTGATCCAAGTACAAGTAGCAGAGGAAATGTAGGTGGCGCGCTGGGCAATAACTCGTGTGGAGCCCATTCAATTATGTGGGGAAAAACAGTTGATAATGTTCATGAGCTTGATGTTATTCTCTCAAACGGGGACCCGGTGACATTTGGCCAATTAACTGGAGATACTCTTGAAGCAAAGATGCGCGGAAGCGCTTTCGAAGGCGACATATATAGGTCACTCTTTGAAATTGGAGAGGCTAACAGGGACGAGGTTCTCTCACGATATCCTAAAATACAAAGGCGTGTCTCTGGCTATAACTTGGATGAATTTGTAGGTGGAAACAATTTCAACATGGCCAGGTTTGTGGTCGGTTCCGAAGGTACATTGGTTACAATCACGGAGGCTAAATTAAGAGTCGTTCCAACCCCAAAATATAAAGGTTTGGCAGTACTACACTGTTTGGAATTGATAGAATCGATGGAAGCCACTGTAGCGGCCTTGGACTTAGATCCATCTGCAATTGAACTGATAGGAAGCATGATTATCCGCCAGGCCCAATCCAACCTAGCTTATTCGAGAATTACTGACTTTATAGAAGGTCAACCTGAGGCCTTATTAGCCATTGAATTAGTTGCTGACTCAGAGAACGAATTAGAGCACAAATTTAATTTGCTTAAGGCAAAGATGACTGGAGGTGGATGGGGATATTCGCTGGTCTGGATGACCGACTCCTCAGACCAGGAAAAGGTATGGGATGTAAGAAAAGCAGGCCTTGGTTTGATGATGAATGTTCCAGGCGATGCCAAGCCTCTTCCGTTCGTTGAAGATACTGCCGTATCCCCTGATGTACTCCCTGAGTTTGTCCGAAGATTCGACTCAATCGTAAGAAAGCATGGCACGGAAGCAGGATACTACGGCCACGCTAGCGTGGGATGCCTCCATATTCGACCACTCATCAATCTAAAAAACCAAGAAGGTATAGATCGTATGGTCGCAATTTCTGATGAAATAAGTGACCTAGTCCTAGAATTCGGTGGATCAATGAGTGGAGAACATGGTGATGGTTTAGTCCGAAGTGGCTACAACGAGAAAATGTTCGGAAGTCAAATCTATCAAGCATTCAGAGATGTTAAAACCACTTTCGATCCCAAGAGAATAATGAACCCCGGGAAGATAGTGGACTCACCACCAATGACCGAAAACCTTCGCTATGGGACAACATATAGAACATTGTCTCCTAAAACAGGTTTCGAATTCGCAGAGGAAGGAAACTTCGCAACAGCAGTGGAAATGTGCAATGGCCAAGGAGCCTGTAGAAAAGTACATGGCGGTACTATGTGCCCTTCTTATATGGCAACTCGCGATGAAGAACACTCTACAAGAGGACGTGCAAACGCTTTAAGAGCCGCTATGTCCGGGGCCATTCCTACTGACATGTTAACTAGTGACAGGCTCTACCAAGTTATGGACTTATGCCTTGAATGCAAGGCTTGCAAAGCGGAATGTCCTTCAAATGTGGATATGGCGAAATTGAAGTACGAGTTTTTGAACATCTATCATTCGGAAAATGGTTACAAACTAAATAACAGGTTTTTTGGGAATGTGGATCTACTAAGCAAGATCGGCTCTTTTTTTGCGCCAATTTCAAACTGGATTATGAACAGTTCACTTTCCAAACAAGTGTTGGAAAAAACGATTGGAATAGATAAAAGGAGAAGCCTACCAAACTTTGCCCCACAAACTTTTCAGCAATGGTTCCGGTCACGGGACGGTAAAGCAATTCCAAAAATTCCCAAAGGTTTGGTCGTTCTATTCCCAGATACTACAACTAATTACAATCACCCAGAACTGGGAATTGCCACCGTCAATATTATCGAAAAGTTAGGATACAAAGTGATATTGCCAGACTCCCGTTGCTGTGGAAGGCCCATGTTATCCAATGGAATGATGTCTCATGCAAAATCAAATGTAGATTTCAACATTTCCTCTATTTACCCCTACATAGAGATGGGAGCCAAACTAGTAGGAATAGAACCCAGCTGTGTTCTTGGCTTTATCAGTGACTTCACTGATCTCGCCTCAGAGCCGGAAAAAGCGAAAGAGATATCCAAAAACACTATGCTGATAGAAGATTTCTTTCTATACGCGATCAAGAAAGAAGAGCAATTCCAATTCTCCAATCCTCCTCAAGGACAGAAAGTCGCATTTCATGGTCACTGCCATCAGAAAGCTCTCGTGGGAACAACCTCTGCGATGGAGGTATTGAAAACAATACCAGGTGTGGAATCCATGGAAATAAAATCAGGTTGCTGTGGAATGGCAGGGTCATTCGGCTTTTATAAAGATCACTTTGACATCTCCATGCAAATAGGGGAAGACACTCTTTTCCCAGCAATCAGAAAAGAAAATGAAGACGTTATAATTGTGAGTGAAGGTGTCTCCTGCAGGCAACAGATTCAACAGGGAACAAAGAGGGAAACCAAACACCTTGTTGAGCTACTATCAGAGTATATTTAACTCCTAAAGATATTTACACAGGTCCCTGCTCTGGAATAATTCTGTCTATGCTAACAGCCCTGTAACTCCTCGTAGATCTTATTCTCAGATTTTCTCCTATCATTAAAATCCCAAAGGTGTATGGATCCACTTCTACTCGCTTTGATGATATATAAATGACGGTTTTATCATTGTCTTCCAATACTTCCTTTCCCTCCAGAAGTCCCTCTATGTGTATATATGGCGGACACGAATCAACAAATGAAATCATCGCTTGAATAAATTTGATAAATGGGAACATAACGAAATCTAAGAATGACATATCTGAAATATACAGCCTCAATTACAATTTAAACCACACTTTTAAATCTTTCCTTTTTAGATCTCTAAGACTGGAAACTAATAAGTCAATTTTATTGTCTCGCTATAATTTAACTTCACGTGAGCAATAATATCTCAAGTGAAGTAAAGTTCTAGAGTCACATTAACTGCTTAAATAATAAATCAATGGGCTGGAGAAAAGAAAATATGAAAGTTGGTTTTATTGGTGTAGGTTTCATGGGACAACATATGGCTAAACACATCGTAGATGGAGGGCACGACCTGACCATCTACGATATTTCCGAAACTGCCGCTAAAGAATTAATTACAGCGGGGGCTAAATGGGCACCCAGCCCTAGCAAAGTTGCTGCTGTTAGCGAAGTTATATTCACTTCCCTGCCGACGCCACAAGATGTTGAACAAGTTGTGATGGGGGAGGGGGGCATATTGGCTGGTGCATTAGAAGGAACAACATTTTTTGATTTAAGCACTACTGATCCTGAGACAATATCTCGTATTTCCAATGCGGCTGCCCAAAAGGGTATGAGCGTTCTTGATGCGCCTGTGAGTGGTGGAACTATTGGCGCCGAGCAAGGAACATTATGTGTAATGGTGGGAGGAGACAAAAATAAATACGATGATTACAAATCTGTACTAGACCTCATAGGAAATCAGGTCGTGTACTGTGGCAATTTGGGTGCGGGCGCTGTCTGTAAGATTGTTAATAACTTAATCGGAATGACTCTAGGAGTTGTATTATCAGAGGCTTTCAGTCTTGGAGTAAAGGCCGGAGTAGACCCAATGACCCTTTACAATGCTGTCTCAATGAGCTCAGGAGAAACAAGGCAAATGCACACATTCCCAACTGGGCTATTCGAAGGCAATTTCGAACCTGGGTTCAAACTAGATCTGGGTTCAAAAGATGTCGGCCTAGCCACAAATTTGGGTAGAAGCTTAAGAGTTCCGATGGATGTGTCAAATCTAATTCAACAGAAATATGTTGAGGCGCAAAACAAGGGTTGGGGAGGCCAATCAACAGTAGCGATTGCCAAGTTACAAGAAGAACGCGCTGGCGTAGAAATTAGACAAGTTGACTAACTCCAGGTTAGCCAGGCCTCAAAGAAATGTCCAGACGCACACTCTTGCCAACGGATTGACCATCATAACTGAGGAAATTCCTTACGTAGAATCAATTGCTATAAATGTTGGGGTCAGGTGTGGTTCAAGACATGAACCTCCTGGACTAGAAGGAATGGCCCACCTGATTGAGCACATGTTGTTCAAGGGAACGGAAAGCGTCCCGGACCCTTCTAAAATAAGTGAAATAATAGAAATGAGTGGAGGGTCTCTTAACGCCGCAACCGATTATGAAACCACTATATATTGGTGTCGCTCACTAGCAGAAAAAACCCAAGAAAGTATTCAACTGCTTTTGCAATTGATCACAGAACCTCTCCTCAAACCTGTCGACCTAGAATTGGAACGCCAAGTCATTATTGAAGAAATTAACAGCGTTGGCGATTACCCAAATTCACGAGCGGAAGTAATGCTTGACGAGCTAATGTGGCCTGGAACCTCTCTGGGAAGAGATATCGCCGGAACTATTGAGTCAGTATCGCAACTAACTCATGAATCTCTCGTCGAATTCATGCAAAATAAATACAGCTCTAATAACCTGGTAGTCAGCGTAGCAGGCAAATTGAATCACAATGAAATAATTGAGTTCGTGCAACCTCTGACGGAATCACTGAATCGTAGCGTGTCCAATACTTTTGATGACGTGAATTATGTGGCGAATAAACCTCGATTCATAAGTGAAGAAAGAGCATTGGAGCAGTCACATATATCGATAGGGTTCCCAGGAGCAAGCCGGCACAGTAAATCTCGCTATGCTCTAGACCTTCTTATAGCGATACTTGGAGAAGGTATGAGCAGTCGATTGTTTCAAGAAATTCGGGAAAAACGAGGACTAGCCTACGATATAGGTGCTGGCGTCAGTCACCATACAGACACTGGAGCGATAAATATATACGCAGCGGTAGACAAAAATAAATATGAAACGGCTATTCACCTGATATCTAAAGAGTTACAAGAAATAAAAACCAATACTAATATCGAAGAACTTGACAAAGTAAAGTCACTATTTACAGGGCGCCTGAAGTTAAACAGGGAAGATACGCGGTCAGTAGCAAACTGGAATTGCAATCAAACTCTCAATGAAGACCCGTTCCAGTCTACCAAAGACTATGTGAAGAAACTTACCGATGTAAGTTTAGATGAAATAATGAATGTTAGCTCTGAGTATCTCCTTGAAGAAAATATGAACATTGCCGTTGTAGGCCCTGCGGAATCTCATCATGACCCTCGGAGGTTTAAGTGAAACAATGTATTCCTTGACACTCTTACTAACGGATTGCTAATATTTTTTCCTGACCTAAAGGGCCTCCCAACCCGATATTCAAATAGAGTCCCTTTTCAGTTATAGGAGCGATGAGTTGCCACACGTAAAGTGTCTAAGGTGCCGTGAATGTGGAAGCGAGTACCCTATAGAGCCGCTTAACGCTTGCGAATTCTGCTTCGGCCCACTTGAGGTAGAGTACGATTATGAATCTATTTCCAAAGCCGTGAGTAGAGAATCTATTGCTGCTGGTCCAAATACAATGTGGAGATACCATGACTTCCTACCTGTGGACAGAGAGTTAGCCATTGATATATCGACTGGGTTTACTCCTCTGATTCATGCTAAAAACCTAGGAAGCCAGTTAGGACTAGACAAACTTTATATAAAAAATGACAGTGTAAACCCGACCTACTCGTTTAAAGATCGTCCTGTATCCGTAACAACTACTAAGGCTCTGGAATTTGAGTTTGAAGTACTTGCATGCGTATCTACAGGTAATTTGATGGGGTCCGTTGCCGCTCATGGCGCAAAGGCTGGCATGAAAACCATGGTTTTTTATCCTGCTGACCTGGAACAGGGAAAAATCCAAGGGGCGGCAGTCTATGGTCCGACTATGGTAGCTGTCACAGGCAATTATGATCATGCCAATAGATTTTGTAGTGAACTAGCGGATAATCACCGCTGGGCTTTCGTAAATATCAATATGAGACCGTTTTATGCTGAAGGTAGCAAGACACTAGGATATGAAGTAGCAGAGCAACTCGGTTGGAAGGCTCCGGATCATTGCGTGGTCCCCGGGGCATCTGGAGAGCTTCACACAAAAATATGGAAAGGCCTTCAAGAATTTAACGACATAGGTTTGATAGAAAACCTCAAAACAAAGATGCACCTTGCTCAACCAGAAGGTTGTTCCCCTATTGTTGGTGCTTTTGAAACAGGAAGCGACCATGTTACGCCAGTCAGGCCAGAGACACTGGCAAAATCACTGGCAATCGGCAATCCTGCAGCGGGACCATACTCCCTAGAAGTCTTGAAAGAAACAGATGGAACAGGTGTTTACGCAGAAGAAAATACTATAATAGATGGAATAAAACTACTCGCTGAAACCGAAGGTATATTCACCGAAACAGCTGGAGGAGTAGTTATATCCAGTCTAAAAAAACTAGTAGAGCAGGGAAAAATTAAGAGAGATGAAGTTACCGTTGCATATGTGACGGGAAATGGTCTGAAAACTATGGAAGCGATGGGAGACTTTGTAGAACCTATTCAAACCACTCCTGACTACGAGACGTTTCAAACCGCCTTGGCAGCAGCCCAAAAATCCTAGGATATATCCGAATGTCTACCAAAAGAGTGCGATTTACATTTCCTTCCGAGTTGATAAAAGAACCCGTTATTTACAAACTAGGTATTGATTTTGAAATCGTCACCAACATAAGAAGAGCGGATGTACGGGACTCAATGGGTTGGGTAGTCTTAGAATTAGAGGGTGACGACGAAATCATTAAGGACGGGTTGGACTGGGTAGCTTCAACCGGTGTACGCGTGGACCCAGTTGGCGGAGACATAATAGAAGGTTAGTTCTAGATCTCAATAATAAGTAGATCTTAGTAAAGAGGATAATAAAATGAGTGCTATCGTCAGGATTCCAACACCGCTTCGTAAGGTTACCAATGGAGAGGATAAAGCCTCTGTAGACGCTGGAACTATGGCAGAAGTTGTAAAGTCACTAGAGGTACAGTTCCCTGGGCTTAAAGCTCGTATATGTGACGATGATGGCGAACTAAGGAGTTTTGTCAACGTCTATATTAACGGAGAAGATGTCCGTTTCTTGAACGGAATGAACAGCTCGGTATCATCTGGAGATGAAGTTAGCATCGTACCAGCTGTGGCAGGGGGATTCTGACTATAAAATTAACTTCATAGTTATCCGGTTATCCCAGATGACTTCAACCATTTTTCTCTTTCGTTGACACGTACAGTTTCATTTGAGACACGATAATTTTCCCAAAATTTCTTTCTGTAAACTGGGAAACAATCTGCTTCTATAGCAGTTCTCATCTCTTCCATTAACCTGATTACAAACCTTAAATTGTGGATTGTGGCCAAACGATATGCAAGATACTCCTTGGCCCGAAATAAGTGATGGATGTAGGCAGCGGAAAACTTACTACATGCGTAACAGTCACAATCAACGTCAAATGGGTCGTTAATATTTTTGAATCTTGCTGAGGTGATATTGAATCTACCCTTCTTCGTATAAAGAGCACCATTACGAGCAACTCGGCTAGGAAGGACACAATCAAACATATCCACTCCTCTAGCCACACATTCAACCAAATCTTCTGGGGAGCCCACACCCATAAGATATCTTGGTTTGTTTTTTGGCAATCGATCAGCGGTGAATCCAGCTGTTTCGTATAGCTGGCTTTTTGATTCTCCGACGCTCAATCCTCCAATAGAGTACCCTGGCATGTCCAAAGATATCATCTGATCAATTGATTCCTTACGCAGATCCTTAAAGATACCCCCTTGGACAATACCAAAAAGAAATTGGTTCCTAGATCTGCAAGCGTCCTTACATCTCTGTACCCAGTCGAATGTGGTTAGTATTCCGTCAGATACAGAATCATGAGTCGCATCAGATGGAAGACACACATCCAGTGGCATAGCTATATCTGAACCAAGATTGGCTTGAATTTGCATGATCGATTCCGGACTCAATGTGTGAGTACTTCCGTCTATGTGAGACCTGAAAGTAATTCCGTTTTTATGTAAATTTCTCAAATGTTTCAAACTAAAGCCCTGGAATCCGCCACTATCTGTCAGGATTGGTCCGTCCCAACCCATAAACTTGTGAAGGCCACCCAAGCCATGTATCAACTCATCTCCTGGTCTCAGGTAGAGATGATATGCGTTTCCCAATACCACTCTGGCACCCAATTCCTTCAGATCATGTGGGTCCAGAGCTTTAACGGAACCTTGGGTGGCCACAGGCATGAACACAGGAGTTTCTACTGTGCCATGGTCAGTTTTTATAATTCCAGATCTAGCAGATCCGGAATGAGAATTAATTCTAAAAAACCCATTTTTTACCAAGTTAATACGTCCCTGTAAAAGTAAACGTCGAAGGCCAAGCTCCCTGCAATATCAACTGTATCCCCATTATCATCACTACCACTAATAGTATTCTGAGAATAATAACTCCCTTAATGACCTCTACCAACCGCGCACCAATTTGGCCTCCTATGATCAAGCCCAAGCCGGACCATACGAGTGCAGGATACCAATCTACATGACCGAGATAGACATGAACCAAAGCACCTACTGTGGCATAAATAGAGAGAGAGAATATAGATGTCGCGACCGCTACATGAACAGGAAATCCAAAAACGGATACTAAAATAGGTGTTCTAAGGAATCCTCCTCCTGTCCCAAAAAAGCTGGAAATAAATCCCAGCAACAGATTAAAAAAAGCGGAAAGCGACTCATTGAAACGATATTTATATGTATTCCCTCTTCTTGTAACAATATTTCTATCAGTGAGAGTGAAATCCAACCAATATGGAACTCTATTTATCGTATCGAACTCCTGATCAGACTCAGATGAATCGGACACAGATTCATCTTCTCTATATTGTGGCCTTAGAAGAATGATGAGAGCCAATAATAGCAACAGAAACCCAAATAATATTTTAAAAAGTGTTGTAGAGGCTGAATCCAAAACCATAGGAGCAATTATTGACCCTGGGACAGCTGACAAAGCGAATACCCATCCACTCCTTATATCCACAAGGCCTCTTCTTTTATAGGCGACAGTACCTGACACACTGTTTATTGACACCAAAGCGAGGGATGTCCCAGCAGCAACTGTAGGTTCTACTCCAAAAAATATCATCAGAGCAGGCGCTAAAATCACTCCGCCTCCAGCTCCAACTAAGATTCCATAAACCCCTGTGCCAACACCGAGGACTAAATATGGTATGGCCTCATATAGACCGTCCAATTAACAGCCTTGCCCTAACTCTTCCGCCTTACCATCATCTGTTAGTATCGAATCCAACGCTTCGGCAACATAATTGTCAGGAACGCGATTATTGGTAACGGCATTACCTATGCCATCGAGCAACACCCAATTGATTTGCCCCCTAGAAGTTTTCTTATCAGACCTCATAGCCTCTAATATGTCAGAAGAATTAAGACCTTGGGCTTTTATAGGTAACCCGTAGCTGGCTAGGATCAATCTTTGTCTTTTAACTTCAGACTCGTCTAACAGACCCATCGAGCGACTTATGGATGCAGCAGCCATCATCCCTACGCTCACAGCTTCCCCATGAAGATACTGAGTATATTGAGTAGTTGATTCGATTGCATGGCCAATCGTATGCCCATAATTCAGCAGGATTCGAATGCCAAGTGTCTCCCTTTCATCCTGAGATACGATGTTAGCCTTGATAGCAACACTATCTCTTATTATCTGGGTTGCTATCTCTGGGTCGAGAGATTTTATTTTTCCTGTGTTTTTCTCAAAAATGGCTAGCAATTCTTTATCTAAAATTAGTCCGTGTTTTATAGCTTCCGCCCAACCGGATGATAATTCGCGATCAGGTAAAGTACTGAGAGTTCTAACATCAGATAACACGAACTGCGGTTGATAAAATGCCCCTACGAGGTTCTTACCTTGCGGTAAATCTACCGCCACTTTACCTCCTATTGCCGCATCCATCATTGCTAGCAAAGTGGTAGGTACTTGGGCAAATGGCATTCCACGCAGATATGTTGCCGCAACAAAGCCAGCCAAATCTCCTACTACTCCTCCACCAACGGCCACAATCATGTGTCCTCTCTCAGCCTTTCTGTCGGCAAGCCATTTGTAAACATGCTGAACGGTTTCAAGATTCTTATTTGATTCACCTGAAGGAATCATAAATATGTGCGCAGGAATGGCCTCAGCTTCCAGAGCAATTTGAACCATCCTAGCGTGTTCTGAAACACGATCATCTGAAATGACATATACCACCGGTGGAGTAAAAAGAGACTTTATCCTCTCCCCGATTTCTTCGATTATCCCCCAACCAACCCAAATTGGGTGATCTCCACTTGAAGCCATCACTCTAGCCGCCAAATCACTATATTCTTTTGTTCTCATAATTCAAGGACCTTAGCAATTTCAATCGCTACCATTTTAGGAGACTTGTCTTCTGTATCAACCAGTAAATCAGCCTGATTATAAGAGTCCCTTCTTATGTCCAGTAAGTCCCGAATTCTTTCAGTTTTATCATCGGAATAGAGCATCGGTCTATCTGCTTTGCCTCCCGCTATGTTTGAATGATCAGAGATACGTTTAGACAGGGTTTCAACACTTGCTAAGAGACAAACAATTTTGCCAGTACGCTTCATTATTTTCACATTTTGAGGAATGGTAGGAACCCCACCACCAGTAGACACAATCTGACCATACTTTCCTGAAATTTGGGTTAACAAACCGGTTTCAAAACCCCTAAACCCCACTTCTCCGTGCTCTTCAAATATGTCCCGAATTGTCTGTTCATGCAACTTCTCAATCTCTGAATCCATATCGACGAATTCTCTTTCTAAAAGAATTGCTAATTCTCTACCTGAGGTAGATTTACCTGAACCCGAAAACCCTGTGATATATACATTGTTATTCATGATTATTTGGCATCCAAATTAACACATAATACGTAGAAAATCGCAGTGGGAAACTACTAACCAGTCTACAACAAACAATTCATAATAGTGTCATTGACTGGACACGCACATAATTCTATTGAGGATATACAAATGAGGATAGATGGTAGGAATGATAATGAACTTCGCGCCGTCGACATACAGCAAGGACCCATGGATTATGCTGATGGCTGCGTAATTATATCTACCGGAAATACGAAAGTACTGTGCTCCGCCAGTGTAGATGAAAGAGTCCCCGGTTTTTTGTCTGGAACTGGGCAAGGCTGGATAACCGCAGAATATTCGATGTTGCCTGGGTCAACAGTTCCGCGTAGTTCGAGAGAAAACAGGAGAAGGGGAAGATCCCAAGAGATCCAAAGACTAATTGGAAGATCGCTTCGTGCAGGAGCCGATTTACCCAAACTTGGGGAACGGACGGTGACCATTGACTGTGATGTTCTCCAAGCGGATGGAGGTACTCGCACAGCTTCAATAACTGGGGGTTACGTAGCCCTTCACCTTGCGATACAAGAACTGGTGCGAAAAGGAATACTTCCCGATACTTCTATGCTGAAGAACGTGGCAGCAACAAGTGTTGGTACATACGGGGACAAAGTATTGCTTGACCTGTGTTACGAAGAAGATTCTACAGCAGGGGCCGACTTCAATATTGTTATGGCTGAAGACGGGGAATTTATAGAGATCCAGGGGGGAGCTGAAGAAAGTAGGTTTAATAGAAATACACTTGAAAAAGTACTAGATCTAGCTGAGATAGGGATTACAAAACTGTTTGCAGTCCAAAACAAAATAATACCCGGCATGTAACCAAGATTTGTTCATACACCAGCTTATTCCCCAACGGAATAGATTATTTTAATCGTGAAAACAACAAACAATTGTCGTGAATCAATGTCTCATAATAGGGTCATTAGATGATAAAAATTCTTGGGTACATAGTAATAGCCTTCCTGTCAGCACTGGTAATCGGAAGTATCTATATATCGACAACAAGACAAAATGAACCTCTGACTGAAGGCAGCCCAGAAAGAACCGTCCAAATTTATATAGATAACATCTTGAACGACAGGTCTATCGAGGCATATGAATTAATAGCAAAAGAGTTGCGAGATAATTGCCGTTATAGTGAATTCATCAACACATCCTCACTATCTTATGACCCATATGAGGTGGAAACCATCACCCTAGTAAAATCAGAAATCATAAACGACGAAGCGATAGTAACTGTCGAAAAATCGACGATAGAAACATCGATACCTTTGGAATCGACTGAACGAAAAAGTAGGCAGACATACATCCTGGTAAAAGAAGATTTGGAATGGAAGATTTTAGAGACGTCTTTCCCCATACATTGTGCAAAGGATTCAAAAATACGGTAGTCAACGGGCTCAATCTGTAGAAGATGAGGTGGCTTAATTGATAGGTTTTTTCGAATTATTACCATTTCTGGTGCTAGTCAGTGTAGCCATTACATCGATATACCTCATATTTGCTAACAAAGATAAAGGGCCAAGTGAACAAACTGGAAAAATCCTACAAAGGTTATATTTCTATCTAGTCTCTTTCGTTTCACTGATGATGATCGGAAGTGGTTCCACTCTTCTAATTCAATTCGTTCTCCAAGAATTACTTTCAGAAAATATTATGTCTTCGGGACCTGATAAAGTGGCTCTTGGAACTGCACTAGTTGTTGTGGGAGCTCCTCTTTGGATTCTCCACTGGAGAATAATTGACAATCAGTTACAAAGAAATACCTGGGCGATATCATCCCAAATAAGAAAAATATATAAATTTTTGACCCTAGCTGTATCGATCAGCATTCTAGCCCATTCCGTCACAGGAATAATTCAGTTTCTTTTAGACACAAAAGACTCTTCATGGTACCAATTGGCAACCTTGATTCCTTTCACTATCATTTGGATCTTTCACTGGCGTATTAGTGACCAAAAAGAAAGTTCATATCTGAAGCCAATCATTCGTGATATTTATGTATATTTCGCAAGTCTGATTGGATTAATAATGGCCGCAAACGGACTCGGCTCCATTCTTCATCATCTCTTTGACTATTCTTATCAATCTATAGCTGGTGTCAAAACTATAATAGAACCCCAAAATGGCATCTTCTCTGAAAACGTTCGCGATAATCTTTCTATTGCCATTACTGGCGTAGTTTTATGGGGCCTACATTGGCTAGTACTAGAGAACCAAAAACACACTAGCAGGTTGAAATCGGCATATATATACTGCTGCGCTATTATTGGCGGAGGGGTAACAAGTATTGTTGGCATATTACTAATACTGTTCACGTTTTTGGCAGTTATACTTAGCGTTCAAAATGATCCGGGAGACATTGGCCCAGTCCCAAATGGACTAACCTTACTTATAGTTGGAATAACTATATTTGCCTACCATAGCTATATTATTAAGTCTCCAAATAGACCTGAAATACAAGAACAGAATGGTTCCCAAGTTTTAGATTATTCATTTTCATTCATTGGCCTCATTACATCGTCGATAGGAATAGCAATACTGACTAATCTTGTACTTACCTCACTCACTGGTAGTAATAATGAGTTAGCTACTGAAGAAGACTCCTGGAGAGTCTCAGCGGCAATTGGTATAGCAAATTTATTCTTGGGTGCTTCCTTATGGTGGTATACATGGCGATACCGAATACCCAACCTGACCTCCGTAAAAGGGGAAACCAAAATTATTTTTTTTACCGGTGTGGTTGGTCTGGGAATACTCGTGTCCGTCCCTTCTATCGCATCGATAATATTCTTCCTCATTAAATTTCTTTTGTCAGAAGACTCAATCATGTCTGCCATAAGATCTTCTCGTGTTCCTCTGTCAGTCATTGCCGCCACATCTGTCATAGTTCCATATCATTGGCTAAATTTAAGAAAGGAGAGGGAAAACTTAGCTACATTGCCGGAAGAGGATAGATATAACCAAGTGAAAAACGTAACCGTGTTCACGCCGTCTAACAGTGAATTCTTCATAGCGGCTCTAGAAGAAAATCTAGGATACAAAGTCTCCTACGTTGAATGGGCTGATCCGGGTTCCGAGAATTTGGTGCTAGAAGAGGATTCAACAGAAGAAATCGCTGAAAGGGTACAAACCAGCAATGGAGAATTTGTAGTAGTCCTTCCTGAACCAGGTGGTGTGCGAATTTATTCACATCACTAGACAATTTTTCAATCATAAAAAACATATAAGGTAAGTAACTCATGACATCTATACACGTACTCGGCGCCGGAACACCAACTCCAACTCCCACCCGATTTGGATCCTCATTCGCGATAAAAATTAGTGACGATCAGATAATGCTTGACTGCGGACCGGCAACTACGCACAAGCTAGTAAAAGCTGGGTTATGGCCAACAGATATAAATCACTTATTTTTTACTCATCATCATTTTGATCACGACATAGACTATCCCTGTTTTCTGCTATGTAGATGGGATCAAAGCGTTGGGAAAGAGGATGTTTTAAAAGTCTTTGGCCCCACACTTACAGAAAAAATCACGCATGGCATTCTGGATGAAAAAGACGGGCTATTTGCTCATGACTGGATAGCGAGAGTAAATCACCCCTTAAGTCAAAAGATACATGTGAACAGGGGGGGCACACTTCCTAGAAAACCCCCAAACGTAATCGCGAAAGACGTTGGTCCTGGAAAAGTTTATACAGCCAAAGATTGGGAAGTTTATGCTGCTCCGGGAGAGCACGTCCAACCCTATTTGGACTCCCTCGCTTATAGATTTGAAACCCCGGAGGGAAGCATAGTTTTTACCGGAGACACCCAGCCTTGCGACTCAGTCACAAACCTAGCAAACAATGCTGACATGATGCTTTGTATGTGCTGGGATGAACAATCAGTCATGGATGAAACTGGAGAGTCGAGTGGTCAGTGCGGGACGGAGGGAGCAGCTGCCATGGCTCAAGAAGCTGGAGTTAAACGACTAGTTCTGGTCCATATAGGACCACATCTATCCCAGCAAGAAGTAAAAGACAGAACCATTCAAGATCTAAGAAATATCTACGATGGGGAAATCCTGTTTTCAGATGAGCTCATGACTATAGATCTCTAATCCGGTAAGGTACTTGCAAACCCACAATTACTCTGGGGGCGGATCTACTAGTTTATCTGGCCCCCAGTTAGCACGAAGTGCCTCCATAAGTACAAAATCTTGCCCACCTCTTCTGACCGGACGCACCTCTACGAATCCTGATTTTGTGAATGAGGCCTGAGCACGATAGTTCCAGGCCAAAGTATGAAGGTACACCCTTTTCAATTCCAAAGTTGTAAAAAGATAATTTAACAGTGTGACAACTATGTCAGTTCCGTACCCATTCCCCCAATAATCTTTATCTCCAATCATTATGCCTAGTTCAGCCTCGGCGTTCCTTTGGTTGAAGTCATAGTACATGACATTCCCAATATGTAGACCATCCAAAGTATCGACCGCCAAGCGCTTTGAACGATAACTTTGAAATTGCATCTCTTCACTTGTATATCGGAAAAAATCCTCGTACGACATAGTAAGAGGTCTCGTCGCATCCAGACGAGATAGCTCCTCATCTACTCTCCAAGAGTACTCATCAGGAATATCTTCTGTTCGCTTCTCTCTGATTCGAACGAGAGTTCCAGTAATATCTACCTCAGGAAGTTCCTTTTGGTCTTCTCTTGACCAGGGAAAGGCCTTTTTGAACAATTTCTACCTCGTTATCATAAGTTAGCATCGATGGAATATTTGACCCACTAATCCACTGTACGACATCAAACTCTTTATCATGTAGCGAAAAATCGCCCCCTATCGGGTGCATAAGAAAGTAATACACCCTTTTCAACGCTTTCCCGCCAACTCTGCCATTGAGCACATCGTACTCTATGAACCCAATGTAATCTAATATTTCTACTTTAAGTCCAGTTTCCTCTTCCACTTCCCTACAAGCTGTTTGTTCTAAGGTCTCTCCATATTCAGGAGTTCCTTTGGGTAGGTTATGCGATAGGGGTTCTTCCCGTGAGCAAACCACAACCTGAAGTCCGTTCTCGCAAACTTTATGTACAACGCCTCCTGCGGAAACAAGGCCACTAAACATTGTCTCTGGAATCATCGTTCTTCCTAGTCAGAATTTATTCAAGATTACGTTCACCATATTACTAGTATTAAGAACTGTGTTCCAAATGTAAATTTGCAGTATATTTAGGAAATACTTGAAGTATCTCGCTACATACGTGTACTATCGAAGTGAGTTTTTTTACACAGTCCTTTAAGTCGGTCCAAGAGAGTCTGGCAAGGAAAGTGCAGATGTCGCGGCGTTTTATATCACGCCTCAGCTGCAACGACCTCTTGTCCAGAAAAACAGGAGGTTTGTACTGATCATGTACTCTTTTAGAATCGAGATTACCCCTCTCTTCTTCATGGCGCGTTTATGCCGTTGATCGAGAAACGTATACAGAATCCAGTGCAAATTGAAAGGGCATTGACACGTATTTCTCACGAGATTCTTGAGAGAAACGGCGGCGGTGACAATGTTGTTCTAGTTGGGATGCATTCAAGAGGAGTCCCACTTGCTCAACGAATATCTACAGCTATAGAACGCTTTGAGGGAATAAAAGTTCCTGTGGGTAAATTAGATATTGGTATGTATAGAGACGACATATCTGAAAAGGGTAGTCCATTGATGAAACCAACGGATATACCTTCCGACATCAATGGCAAAACTGTAGTGATCATTGACGATGTTCTTTACACAGGTAGATCTATCAGGGCCGCGATGGATGCTATAAGTGATTTCGGGCGACCAAGTCAGATGCAACTTGGAGTCCTGGTCGACAGAGGCCACAGAGAACTGCCAATAAGAGCCGACTATGTTGGAAAAAACGTGCCAACTGCCAAGGACGAAGACGTACAGGTAAGGCTTATGGAAATAGACGGCGCAGATGAAATAGTAATCACTACTAATAATAACGACATGGGAGACAAGACTTGACCTTAGAAACTGCTTCCCAACAATCTTTTGGCCAAAAACATGTTCTCGACCTAGATAGCTTCACAAGTCAAGATATTACTCATGTTTTAGACAATACATTGGCGATGGAACAAGTTTTGGAGCGGGAAATCAGAAAAGTGCCCGCACTTCGAGGCAAAACAGTTGTCACATTATTCTATGAGTCCAGTACTCGAACGAGGGTATCCTTTGAGCAAGCTGCGAAGATTCTGAGTGCTGACGTTATAAATGTTTCAAGTAGCGGAAGCAGTACCAAAAAAGGGGAGTCTCTTTACAACACAGCATTGACGATACAAGCAATGCAGGCTGACATTATCGTTATCAGACATCCTCACTCAGGTGCTCCTCATTTTCTCGCACGCCAATTAAGATCCAAAGTTATAAATGCTGGGGATGGAACTCATGCCCATCCCACACAAAGTCTGCTAGATCTATACACAATCAGAAAGAATATAGGAACCATTGAGGGAAAAAAAATTGTCATCATAGGGGATATTATGTATTCCAGGGTGGCTCGCTCAAATTTATGGGGACTTACTAAAATGGGGGCACGCGTAGTTCTCTGTGGACCTCAAACTTTGATCCCAAATGATTTCTTGAATGGCCATCGAACAGAAGAGGGGCATCCCTTCGCTGCGGTAGAAATACAAACTGACCTGGACACTGCCCTAAAGGATGCCGATGTAATTATGGCCCTCAGGCTGCAACTAGAAAGACAGAAAGCGGGACATCTTCCTTCGCTTAGGGAATATTCTCAAACCTACGGACTAAACGCTCGTCGACTTGCAATTGCCAAAGATGGAGCATTAGTAATGCACCCCGGCCCCATGAACGAGGGCGTTGAAATAGAAACAGATATAGCCCATGGTGCCCAGTCGGTTATAGAAGAGCAAGTTAAAAGTGGAGTAGCAGTCCGGATGTCATTACTCTATTCGATGGCAGCTGGGCAAAACTTAGAAATTTAGTACTTTTTCAAACGGAGAATCAAATTGTTGAAATCAATTCTTATTAAGAGTGGAAGGATTATAGATCCTGCTTCTGACAGGGATGAAGTTGCCGATTTACTAATTGTCGATGGGAAAATTTCAGAAATCGGCCAAATCAACTCAAAAGATCAAAACGTAGAAGTTTATGATGCTAAAGGATTTGTAGTAACGCCTGGGTTTATTGATATCCACTGCCATCTAAGGGAACCAGGGGAAGAATACAAAGAGACTATTGCGACAGGAACTAAATCTGCAGCAGCAGGTGGTTTCACTACAGTTTGTGCCATGCCAAATACAAATCCACCAATGGACACAAAGTCAGTCGTAGATTTCGTGAAGAACAAAGCCTTAACAGAAGGGGTTATAAGAGTTTTACCGATAGGCTGTGTGACAAAAAATAGTCACGGTAAGGAGTTGTCAGAAATGTCTGAACTCGCTGATGCCGGGGTAATAGGATTTAGTGATGATGGTAAGCCTGTATCCGATGCAAATTTAATGAGACAGGCCCTAACCTATAGTGCCGGTCTAGGGTTGCCAATAATCAACCATTGTGAGGTACCCGAGTTAGCAGACGGAGCGTCAATGAATGAAGGTTGGATTGCTACAAGACTGGGATTAAAAGGCATGCCTAATTCTGCTGAAGAGGTTATGGCAGCCAGAGACATATCTCTTTCTGAACTCACAGGAGGAAAAGTTCATTTAGCCCACATAAGTACGGCGGGAACGCTAGATATGGTGAGAGAAGCCAAACGACGAGGAATCAATGTAACCTGTGAAGTAACCCCGCACCATCTCACCCTCACTGACGAGGCTGTACTATCAATTGGTGATGAAAGCACATCATTTGACCCTTTGACTCCAAATGCATACGACACCACTGCAAAGGTTAACCCACCACTACGAAATATCTCTGATATGTCCATTATGGCTAACGGAATCAATGACAACACCATAGATTTTATTGCTACTGATCATGCCCCACACAGCAGTGTTGACAAGATATGCACATTCCAGGAAGCAGCTTTTGGAATCAGCGTCCTCGAAACAGCTCTTGGGTCTGTACTATCCCTTTACCACAACAAAAAGGTAGAGTTAGGAACCCTCATAAAAAAGCTTACCTCCGATCCTGCATCATTCCTTGGAAGCAACCTCGGCACTTTGAAAATAGGTAGAACAGCAGATGTAACAGTTTTCGATCTCGACGAAACCTGGAGAGTTAATTCAAGTTTATTTTTTTCCAAAGGAAAAAACACTCCTCTGGACGGCACGTCATTAACCGGAAGAGTCAAGGCAACATTTTACGGTGGAGAATATGTGTACCGAAACGACTAATTCATCGTCAAGTCAATTAATAAGAGGATAACTAAAATTGTCAAAAACAGCTTATCTAGTGTTAGAAGATGGATCCACATTCAGAGGTATCCCATTTGGTTCCGATAGCGCGGCTTACGGTGAAGTAGTTTTCAACACATCCATGACTGGGTACCAAGAAATGCTTACTGACCCATCTTACTCAGGACAAATTGTTGTACCCACCTACCCTATGATAGGTAACTATGGAATAACCAAAGAAGACAACGAGTCCAAAGAAATTCAAGTCTCAGGATTTGTAGTTAGACAGCAATGCCAGGAACCCAGCCATCGAGAGAGTTCATCCACCCTGGCCGACTTTTTACTTACACACGATATCCCAGGAATCAGCGAAATTGACACTCGAGCCGTCACGCGAAGAATAAGAACACATGGGGTAATGATGGGTGCATTAGCAATTGATATAAGTCCTGAAGAAGCCCTTTCTCAGCTCGAAAATGTGCCAGAATATGGAAATGTGAATTACGTTGATCAGGTAAGTGCCAGCAAGTCGTACAACTGGACTCAATCCCTAAAAAATATACCCTCAAAAACTCCGGACATTAAAATTCTCGTGTCGGATTTTGGGCTTAAATACAACATACTCAGAATACTGAGGTCCAATGGGTGCACTGTGGAGGTATTCCCCTCTGACACAACGGCTGAAGAACTTCTGGAACAAAACCCTGATGGCATAATGCTGTCACCAGGTCCCGGTGACCCTGAACTACTTGGATATACGGTGAAAACTGTTAAGGATTTACTAGGACGAGTCCCAATAATGGGGATATGCCTAGGTAATCAGGTACTAGCACAAGCTCTAGGTGGAAAAACGTATAAACTCAAATTTGGGCATCGCGGAGCAAATCATCCTGTACAAGATGTTTCTACAGGGCGGGTATATATAACCGCACAAAATCATGGCTACTCCATTGACCCAGACTCATTGCCCTCAGAGGTGGAGATCAGTCATATCAGTATGAATGACCAAACAGTCGAAGGCATACGACATAGATCTTTACCTGCAATGAGTATCCAATATCACTCCGAAGCTTCCCCAGGGCCAAAAGATAACGAATACATATTTAATCGCTTCTTGGATATGGTTAGAGAGGCTAAGCTTTGAGCAGCAAGCGCATCACAAATATAGCCCATCGAGGAGCCTCTTCATACGCTCCAGAGAACACTTTTTCTGCCTTTGATCTAGCTCTAGATATCGGAGTAAATGATATCGAATTAGATGTTCATTTCACCAAAGATCATCACATCGTGGTAATCCATGACGACACTGTCAACCGAACCACTAATGGGATCGGCTATGTATCAGAAATGACTTTAGATCAACTTAAAAAACTTGATGCAGGCTCTTGGTTTGGGAAAGATTTTGCAGATCAACGAATCAGTACTCTCACAGAAATATTAGATAAATACTGTGGTCAACTAAATTTTCACATAGAGATCAAAGCTCGAAATGTACCAGGCTTGGCTAGTGAAACCTGCGATATGGTTAAAAAATATGGAATTGAAAATGATGTTGTTATCACTTCATTTTGGAAAGAATGGGTAGAAGAGACTAAGTCATATTCGCCTGAAATCAAAACTGGGTGGTTAGTCCCATTGGGGCCAGGAAGCCAATGGAATGACCGGTTTGTAGATGAAGCTATTGAGGCCGAATTCAACCAACTATGCCCCAGGGCGGAATTAATCACTCCAACTCTTGTAAATAAAATTAAAAATGGAGGGCTAGAAGTTAGATGCCATGGAGTATTTGATGAAGACCTGATGATAAAGGCCGTTGAATGTGGTGTCGACGGAATGACCATCAATTTCCCAGACAAACTAAGAGATTATTTATCGGAGAATGGTTACTTAATTGACTAAAAAATTACAGAAAATACTAGTTATTGGATCTGGTCCAATTGTGATTGGCCAAGCAGCGGAATTTGACTATGCAGGAACACAGGCTTGTAAATCACTTCGTGAAGAAGGAATTGAGACCATTCTTGTAAATTCCAATCCAGCTACCATCATGACAGACACTGATGTCGCTGATCGGGTTTACGTAGAACCATTAACAGTCCCTGTGTTGGATAGAATCATGGAACGTGAAAAACCGGACGGTTTGCTCCCAACTTTAGGAGGGCAAACTGGTCTCAACCTTGCGATGGAACTCCACGAAGCAGGGGTGCTGGAAAAACATGATGTGCTATTACTTGGCAGTCGAATTGATACGATAAAAAATGCTGAGGATAGAGACTTGTTCCGAAAAATGCTCGCTGAAATTGGGGAACCCGTACCTCCAAGTTCAACAGTAAACAACATGGAAGAAGCCGCTTCAGCAAAATCAGAAATCGGCCTTCCACTCGTTATTCGACCAGCATATACGCTCGGTGGCACCGGAGGAGGAATAGCAACTAACGAAGATGAGTTTGAGGAGATCGTTAAAGGAGGACTAGCAGCAAGTCCTATAAATCAGGTACTTATTGAGAAGTCCATAGTTGGCTGGAAAGAACTCGAATATGAGGTGATGCGAGATAGTGCAGACAACTGCATCACAATATGCAACATGGAAAACATTGATCCGATGGGTGTACACACCGGGGACAGCATAGTAGTCGCCCCAAGTCAGACGCTATCTGACAATGACTATCAAAAATTGCGCAGTGCGAGCCTGAAAATTATCAGAGAACTAGGGATCGAGGGGGGCTGCAACGTGCAGTTTGCATTGGCGCCAGGGGAAATTGTAGGTGAAACCCTTACAGATAAAGGGACTGAAGGCGAAGGTTACTACGTTATTGAAGTCAATCCGCGGGTAAGCCGTAGCTCCGCCTTAGCAAGTAAGGCTACTGGATACCCTATAGCTCGTGTAGCCGCAAAAATAGCTGTTGGCCGTACTTTAGACGAAATCCCTAACGCAGTCACAGAAAAAACTGTAGCAGCGTTTGAGCCAGCGCTGGATTACTGTGTTGTAAAAATACCTAGGTGGCCATTTGACAAATTCCCCACCGGTGACAGGACACTCGGTACTCAGATGAAAGCTACCGGTGAAGTAATGGCCATAGATAGAACTTTTGAAGCTGCTTTTCAGAAAGCCGTTAGATCATTAGAAATAACTAACAGATCAATTTTATGGGAGGACCCCAACTGGATAACTGACGACCAACCTATGCTCAGCACACTACCAATAGGCCCCAATGACGAAAGACTCTGGGCAGTTTTATCGGCTTTGAGAAGAAATGTCAGCCCGGAAGAACTTTCAAGAAGAACTGGCATAGATCCTTGGTTTCTGAGAGCCTTCGAAAGAATCACCAATATGGAAAATCGGCTCATTCATGAGCATCTTGATCAAAATTTAATGTATGAGGCAAAAAGACTAGGGTTTCCGGATGACCGAATAGCCATATTAACTGATAGAACCACTGAGGAAACAAGACGATTAAGGAAAAGTTACGGGTTGAAACCTGTTTTTAAAATGGTCGATACTTGTGCAGCCGAATTTGAAGCTCTAACCCCTTATTTCTATAGTACATATGAAGAGGAAAATGAAGCAGAACCACTACCGGGACCAAAATCTCTAGTAGTGGGAAGCGGACCCATCAGAATCGGACAGGGTATTGAATTTGACTATTGCTCAGTTCACGCTGCATGGGCTCTTCAAGAAGAGGGTCTTGGGAGCATAATGGTGAACTCAAACCCAGAGACCGTTTCTACAGACTTTGACACCAGTGACAGACTCTACTTTGAGCCTCTTGACGATGAAAGCATTCGAGACATATTAGAAAACGAAGAACTAGAAAAAAACGACGGTCAGGCTGACATTCCTCCCACCATAGTTCAGTTTGGAGGTCAAACCGCCATTAATCTATCCCAAACACTAGATGCAGCAGGACTACCCATACTGGGTTCGACTGCGTCTTCTATAGACACAGCTTCCGACAGGCACCTTTTCGAAGAGTTTCTGGCCCGGGTAGGCATTCCTAATCCACCGGGATCCGCCGTGATAGATCTAGAGGGGGCTTTAAAAGTAGCTCAAGAGATTGGATACCCAGTTTTAGTGAGGCCAAGTTATGTGTTAGGTGGTAGAGCAATGGAGATAGTGCAAAATGCAACCGAGTTAGCACGTTATATGACCAATGCTTTTGAAGCTGGAGGAGGAAGAAACGTACTAATTGATAAATATTTTGAAGGTAGAGAAGTAGAAGTAGATGCTGTTTGTGATGGTGAAACAGTATTAATACCTGGGATTATGGAACATGTTGAAAGAGCTGGGGTACACAGTGGAGACTCAATGGCAATATACCCAGGATTAACATTGTCTGAAGACGAAATAAAAACTGTAGTTGACTACACCACAAGAATTGGAAAAGCCTTAGACGTCCGAGGCCTTATGAATATCCAGTACGTAATTATTGGAGGATCTTCATACAGGAGTCCTAGAAATAACAAAGCAGTAACTGAAGATACTCAAGTTTACGTTATTGAGGTCAATCCCAGATCCAGTCGCACAATCCCGTTCATATCAAAAATAACTGGCGTTCCCATGGTTAAACTAGCCGTAAAAGCAATGTTAGGAAAAAAGCTTAATGATTTGGGATATGAAGGAGGTCTGTGGAAAAAGCAAGACTTGGTAGGAGTAAAAGCTCCCGTTTTCTCTATGGCTAAACTCGCTGGTGTAGACACTTTCCTCGGTCCTGAAATGAAGTCCACTGGTGAGGTAATGGGGCTCGATAAAAATTTTGAGGCAGCGGCCACTAAAGCTTTAATGGCATCGGACCTAATGCTTCCCGAAAATGGAGCCATACTTCTTAGCATATCTGACGAAGATAAATCAGATAGTGTAGCTCTCATAAAAGGTCTTCATGAAGCTGGGTACAAATTCTTTGCTACTGAAGGAACAGCGGCCGTTATAAACGGGCTTGAAATACCAGTAGTTATGGTGCCTAAAAGACTAGACGATGATGGACCAAACGTTGTGGACATTATAAGCAATGGAACCGTGGATGCGGTTGTTAATACAGTAACCGGGGCTAGAGAAGTGATGCAAGACGGATTCCATATAAGAAGAGCAGCAGTAGATAATAGAATCCCATGCTTCACATCACTTGATACAGCCAGGGCGGCAGTGGAAAGTCTTTGTAAAGGAGGAGCAAACTACAACGTACTTACGATCCAAGAATATCTTCATCCGGAAAGAGAGTCTTAAATGCCCAGCGATATTCCCCAGTCAATTGTAGGTAAGGAATTGCCCAAAGGAAAATTCCAATCGACTGTTTCAGTGCAATGTGAACATATTGAAAAAATGTTGCATAAGGGAACACGAGATAAATTCACGTTTTACTCTGATGAGCCTCCAAGACTTGGAGGCGATGACAATTTTCCCTCTCCTCTGACATACATAGCAGGGGGAATAGGATTTTGACTGCTTACGAATTTGAAGCGGTACGCTTCAATGAGGAGAATAGAAATCAAATCAGCCAATGTCAATGTTGAGCTTGATTATTTTCTGCAAGGTTCGGTTATCAAAGGTACCGTAGATAATTCTGTAACTGAAGTCAGAAGCTATTTCAAGGTGGATTCAGAGGAAACTGAGGCGAAGGTTATAGAGGTCATTATGCTAGCCAAGAAAGGATGCTTCGCAGAGAGCTTGGTCAAAAATGCCATTCCTCTCGTAAGTACTTGTTTATTAAATGGCAATGAAATATCCGTAACTTGATTTTGGTTGGGAGGAATAAGACTTGATACCGCTCCGGCTCACGCTTGAGAATTTCATGTGTTACCGACAGGGATTGCCCACTCTAAATCTAGAGAATGTACATGTGGCCTGCTTATCTGGTGACAACGGAAATGGGAAGACAGCTCTACTTGACTCAATCACTTGGGTGCTGTGGGGAAAAGCACGGGCCAGGACTCAAGAGGAATTGATCCATCAGGGACAAACTTCAATGAGTGTTGAATTAGATTTTTTAGCTAATGATCAGGAATACCGTGTAACCAGAGTTCATAGTCGTAGTAGGGGCTCAGGCTCCGGAAAAACTGAACTAAACTTAGCTGTGCTGAATGAGAATCAACCCACTTCAATAATGGGCAATACCATTAGAGACACCGAGCAGCAGATTATAAACCTCCTACACATGGACTATGACACCTTCGTCAGCACATCTTATCTGCGTCAAGGAGATGCCGACCGTTTCACCAAAAGTAATCCAGCGGACCGCAAGCAGATTTTGGCCGACGTACTTTCATTGGACTATTACCAAGAACTGGAAACGGCCGCCAAGGAAAAGGCTAAGGAACTTCAGGCCCAAATAGACAAAAATGACACCGCACTCGAAATACACTCGTCGGAATTGTCTGACAAGAAATCTGTCGTAGACGTTATAAGAACAACGAATGCCGCCATTGAATTACTCGCTCCTCAAGTCAAAACACTCGAAGAGCATTTGACCAAACTATCAGCTACTATCGAAAATGCCAATAGAGATCGTGAGCAAAGTAAAACCTTTAAATCTTCTGTAAGTCTCGCCACAAAAGAAATCAAACAGGCTGAAGAACAGGAAAAAACCTTATCTCTCGAATTATTGGAACTAAAAAATTTAATTTCCAGAAGTGATGAGATAACTGAAGGTAAGACAAACCTCGACCTAAATTCAAAGGAGCTGTCAAAGCTAGAGCAAAACCTGCGAAACGTAAGAGCACTTGAAAAAAAATCTGCTGATATCAGTCAGGCTATTGCTGTAGAAGAGGAAAGCATAACCGTCGAATTGGGGATCCTAAAGACCCGAATGAATTCAGAGATGCTGCCAGCTGTATCGGAGATTCCCAACATAAAACAGGAAATAGAAAGCCGTGAGCATGCATTAACCGCCCTAAAAAGTAAAGAACCTGAACTTGAATCTATTGAGGCAAAAATATCTCTGTTAGGAGAAGAAAAAAACCAGCTCGAATTAGAAAATATTTCTCTAATGAATCAAATGACAGAAACCAGAAAAAGGTTTGATATTTTAGAAGAATCTGACGCATCATGTCCTGTTTGTAATCAGAACTTGGCATTGGAAGGAAAGTCGCACCTTCAAAATGAACTGAAACTCGTAGGAGAGAAAAGTAAAAAGTCTTACGAGGTTAATTCTCAGAAAATATCCGAATTACAAGCTTCGCTCAGTGCTCAATCTGAAATTATTACAAGCAAGAGAAAACTCATCCAGGATGAAGAAAATCGTCATAACACTGAGATCATATCGTCAAAAACCAAGCTCATACAACTCGGCAAAATAGAGCAGGAACTCACAACTATTCGTAATACGATCAAATCAATAGAATCAAAAAAAATAAACAATGATTTTTCAATAGAAAACAGAAAGGAATTAAGATTCGTTCAGTCACAAATAAAAGAAATTGGATACGACGAGGAAACACATAAATTATTGCTGGACAATGAAACGAGTCATCAAAAGTATCTCCAACTTTACAATCAGCTTGAAAATGCCGAAAACAGAAAAAGTGAAATAGATCAATTCCGTCATTCAAATCGAATTTTGATCCAGAATCGAAAAGAGCAGGTCAACATCTGGCGCAAAGAACTTGAACAGATTGATACTCGCCTAGAGCAGAGCGAAGAGAATTTGCAAATATCGGAAGAAGTGTCACAGAATCTCCAATATAAACGTAGCGAATTACAAACATCACTTTCGAAAAGAGATATTTTGAAAGATCGCTTACTCACCATTGAAAAGACTGAAGCAGAGGTTGTGAAGTTAAGAAATCGGATTACTTCTTGCAGACAGGAAAAGGACTCTTACGATGAATTGACCGCAGCTTTCGGTCGAAATGGCATACAAGCTTTCATGATTGAAAGAGCTGTCCCTCAGATTCAAGAGATAGCAAATGAACTGTTATCAAAGCTTACAGACAACAGAATGGCAATAAAATTGGAACTCCGGGACGGAAGATTGGATAGATTGACTGGTGTGCCGTCTGAAGAGTTAGATATTCGCGTCTCGGACGAAGTCGGCACGAGAAGTTATGAAACTTTCAGTGGAGGTGAAGCATTCCGCATAGATTTCACACTTAGAATTGCATTATCCAAACTTCTTGCTTCAAGGTCGGGTGCCCCATTGCCCATACTATTTATAGATGAAGGTTTTGGTTCCCAAGATTCAAAAGGACAGGAACGTTTAACAGAAGCAATTCAGTCAGTGCAAACAGAGTTTGAAAAAATCATAGTGATCACACACGTTGAGCAGATGAAAGAGAGCTTTGAGGAGCAAATTGAGGTTTTTAAAACCGATGAGGGAGCCACTTTCCGAATTGAGGGAGTATTTACTTAAAGTGAGACATTCTTCAAATCAGATGCGATGATTAATTTCGCGTCCGTCTCTGCTTGCACGTCGGCCGCGGACCATCCGGGAGCGGTCTCATGTAGAACCAGTCCCTCATTTTGAACTGATATGACAGCAATATCTGTCACTATCATGTCAACACAGGCAGGACAGGTAAGAGGGAAGGTACAATCATCAACAATTTTAGGGTTACCTTCACGATCAATGTGCTCCATGGAGACAATAACTTTTTTTGCTCCAACTGCCAAATCCATCGCACCACCTACATTTCCAATGCCTCGAGAGGGAATCATCCAATTCGCTAAGTCCCCTTTACTGGAAACCTGTAACGCACCGAGTACAGTGACATCGATATGCCCACCTCTAATCATCGCAAATGCTGCACCTGAATCAAAAAATGACATTCCTTTCACCGGTGCCAGAAATTGACCACTGGCGTTGATCAGATCTTGATCTTCTTTGCCTTCCTCCGCCATGGGGCCGTAATTTAGAACGCCACTTTCACTGTGGTAGAAAATAGTTCTCCCTTCAGGTACAAATTGTGAACATAATGAGGGAATTCCAATGCCTAAGTTAACTACATCGCCATCTTGCAGTTCCTGCGCCACTCGCATCGCAATCACTTCTCTAGGTAGTCTCTCAGCAACCAAAACTAGACCTCAACTATTCTATTAACGTAGAGTGCCGGGGTATCTATTCTGTACGAATCAATTTCGCCCACATCGACGATTTTGTCCACCTCAACAATAGAAATCGCCGCTGCAGTAACCATAACCCCATTGAAATTCATAGAAGTACCCCTAAAAGAGAGATTTCCCATGGTGTCCGCCATGTAGCCTCTTATTAGAGCATAATCGGCCTTGAGAGCCGTCTCCAATACATATTCCTTCCCATCGTAGGACCTGGTTTCTTTCCCCTCTGTTACAAATGTTCCTATCCCAGTGGGGGTAAAGAAAGCGGGAATCCCTGCCCCACCAGCACGAATCCGTTCTGCAAGTGTTCCTTGCGGTACAAGCTCAAGTTCAACTTCGCCTCTGTGGTATGCCTTCTCAAATGAAGTGGGCCGTGAAGGAGATGGAGAAACGGGAAAAGATGCTATCACCTTACCTACCTGACCGTTATCAACTAAAATACCTATGTCTATCGGTTTTTGACCAGGAAGAGTACCGAAGCCACTAACACTGGCTAACCCCGCCGTATTACTTATAATTGTTAAATCACTTGCGCCTTGATCCCTGAGGGCTCTTATAAGATTTTGAGAGGTGCCCCCAGGTCCGGCGAATCCGTCAATCATCAGCGTGGCACTGTCTGGTATGTCAGCTACGGCCTCATTAAAAGATGAATAGACTTTGTTCAATTACTTCGTAACTCCTTATTCAGGTACGGCGCACATTATACGTCAGGGCAACTCAGATTGAATCCACCTTAATTGACAAGGCCATTCATGATATATATGAAGTAATCGCTATCCCGATGTTATAAAGTTTTCCGAATTCTACTACCCAATGGAGTTTAATCCTATGGATAAATTAAGCACTAGAAAAGGGGCAATTTCCGATATAGAAATAATAGTCCAGTTTCAAAAAAACATGGCTTTAGAAACAGAAGAAAGAATACTTCTAGAATCTTCCATCAGATCAGGAGTAACTGAGGTAATAGGAGACGAGCAGAAAGGTACTTACCTAGTCGCGGAGCATGAAGGCAAAATTATCGGTAGCCTTTTGATAACTTATGAATGGAGCGATTGGCGTAATGGATGGTTTTGGTGGATACAAAGTGTATATGTAAAAAAAGAGTGGCGCCGGAAAGGAGTATATAGTCATCTATACGATGAAGTTAAGAAACTGTCCCTCAACGAAGGAAACGTTTGCGGTATCCGGCTCTATGTGGAGAAGGAAAATAAAATTGCACAAACTGTTTATAAAAACCTTGGGATGTATGACACGAAATATCTACTTTACGAAACAGAATTTTCGGAGGACGCAACATGAATATTAGTGATGCATCAAAATTTTTACAAAACAATCACGACGCTGTACTAACAACATTCCGTCGTGACGGCGCTGCTCAAATGAGTATAGTCACTGTAGGAGCGTTGGAGGATGGAGTGGCCTTCACTACGACCGAGGGTAGGGCTAAGCTACATAATTTAGTAAGAAATCATCGCTGCTCAATCCTAGTTTCCGGATCTTCTTGGAGACCGTATTTAGTATTAGAAGGGTCCGCCCAAATAATATCTCAAAACAATCATGACCGAGAATCCTGGCTTCATACATTACGAAAAATATACGTATCTGCTAGTGGTCAAGATCACCCTAACTGGAATGAATATGATGAGGCAATGATCAAAGACAAGAGAGTAGGTGTGAAGATAGTGGCGGAAAAACTTTATGGGACGCTTTAATATCTCTACCTTTTGAGGTTAATATCCCCACATTGAGAAACCCCTTCGATTCCCGTCAATGATTCGTAGGCTACTGCAGTAACGGACGACTTCACCTCTTGTCCTGCCTGTACCAATAAAGCTGTACCGTTATCAACAGCGGTACCAAGCCCTTCATTTGTATAACTGGTAAAGGGTTCTAATCCGATGTTATAGGTTCGTCCATACCATGGGTATCCCGTACCTCCACCGAGAGACTGCCAATACCAAAGATATTTGTATATTTCTGAAAAGGCCACGCCAAATCCTACTCCAATATCTCTATTGGTAATTCCATACCAGCCAGCGGGCATATCAGTAACATACGATTGGTCGTAAGAAAAAAAGTCTTGACCGGGTACTATACTGAGATTATGGTCGGTGCCATCCCTCAGGCGGGTCATAGGCCAATCCGTTACCGCACCAGGCTCCAACCTGTTATTCTCGTGGAACTCTTTGGGATGGTTAATAACTTTTCCCCCAGGAAGATCTATAAGGCACCTATCGCTGAGAAATGGTGAGCCAAGAGCAATATGTTCTCCCCATATACAATGAACTGCTTCAGCTCCTTCATTAATCAAAGTTTGTTCTATAAATAAAGCCGGTCTAGATTTTTCGATAGTAAGTACTTTTTCAAAGAAAAAAGGGGTTCTATATGTCCTTACAGAAAATCTGACTGAAATCCTTTCCACTGAATCCTCTACAATAGTGCAGTCCCATGGAAGTGTGTTAACTTCTGCATGAAGACCCATATCAGCTTCCCCATATACAGAAGGAAATCCTCCTCCCGGTAACACTGTCTGCCATCCTCCCTCATAAGTGTCCATCCACATACCTACTCCATCTCCTGTCGTGGGAATAAATGCGGATGGGTCACGTACGCCCCAGGGGGAACGCCATAAGAAGTCAGTATCTGTTTTTTTATAAACAAATTGATAAATATCCGCCCCTTTGTCTGCCAGAATAACTATTCTTATGAGTTCATTTTCCATAATCACTGTCTTCAATCCTCTATACATCCAGGAATCCGAAACTCTACACCCATAATTACGTTCTTCTTGATAGTGCATTATTTAGAAAAATCCTCCTTTATAACTTACGAAGTTTTCTGATTATTCTTGGAACTATCAACAGCAAAAGCGCCTGACCAAGAGTCAGCACCACAATGATCACGGTTGCATCAAAGAAAAATCCCTGGGGAAACATCATAATCAAATAATCACGTCTAGGGTCCAGAATCCAAAGATCGTTATCAAAACTGACCAAGTGAAAAAAAAGAAACAGTCTTTGAAAACCAAAAAGTGATAAAGCTCCTATAACCGCTGAAATAGTAAGAGTTAGTCCCCCACCCCAACTGATCATGTCAACAGCATTCGACAAATTTTTTGGCGTTCTTGATAAAAACCCAATAAAGATCAAACTCGATAGAAGTAGAAACCCCCATATCTGTATAGAGTAAGTCAACTGAATGAGATTTTTCACGTCTTTCATATGCAGAATTTCCCTCTGGTTATAAAGGTTTTTAATCTGCTGCCCGCGGCGTTCAATATTGATAACTATAAAATCCTGATCGTTAGAAAAGTAATCCCTTATCTTTTTACCAGCAAGCTCCAACTGTCTCATCTCTATCCCGGTTACCGACTCAATACCATATTTTTGAAACCCGTAGCTATAGATATATGGAGAATCCACCACTAATCGCACGTTAGTTGTCACCAACAACAATGGAACAATTAATACGATAAGAGTGGAGCGTAGAATAAAAAGAAGTTTTAAGATCATGTGAGTAGCTTATTTTCAGAAATAAAGAGGTGTCAACACGCCATGGCAGACTCGGAGAAACAAATGAAAAACAACAACCCTGTGGATAATCCAACGTTCCCTGACAATTTTAGGGGTGTTCAGAAGTTAATAGAGCGCCTCACAGGGCCTGAAGGTTGTCCTTGGGATAAAAAACAGACAATGGATACACTGATCCCAATGCTAGTTGAAGAATGCTATGAATTGGTGGATGCCATCGAATCCAACGATGTTGAAGAAATCACTGAGGAAATTGGGGATGTCCTATTTCATATGGCCTTTCAAATGAACATAGGTGTTAAGAACGGATTTTTTAGAGATAAAGACATATTTGCCTCGCTCACTCAGAAATATATACGAAGGCATCCTCATGTATTTGGAGAAAAACAAATAACTAGCATGAAAGAGTTAACGGAAACATGGGAAGAAATAAAGAAAAATGAAAAGGAAGACAGAAACTCAGCACTAGATGGTATTCCCAAAAGTATGCCATCACTCACCCACTCTTATTCTCTACAACGAAGAGCTGCAAAAACCGGATTCGATTGGGAATTCGAAGAAGATGTACGCGCGAAGGTCATAGAAGAGTTTGATGAACTCGCAAACAGCAGCACAGAAGAAGAAAGAATTGAAGAATTTGGAGATATTTTGTTTACCCTAGTAAACGCCGGGCGCAGAATGGGGATTGATCCGGAACAGTCCCTTAGATATTCAAATCGTAAATTCGAAAAACGTTTTCGTGCGATGGAAAAAATTAGCTCCTCACGCGGAACAGAATTCAATATGCTGACACTTGAGGAGAAAGATTCCTTGTGGGAGGAAGTTAAAAAGGAGCACCTATATGAAATCTGAGGAAAAGCTTTTGGCCAACATGGTTATTACTAAATACGGACATTTTCTAAAAGATCATGAGATAGCTCACGTTAAGGAGTCTGTAGAAGACATAATTAAAAATGCACATGCCTTAAGAAACGTTAAGCTAGATAACGATATTGAGCCATTTTCAGTCTTTTTGCCTTTTGCGAAAACTACTGAATATGATTCAGGGGAAATCCATAATGAGTGAAACTCCAATATTTAAGTCAGTTAGAGAACTCGGATTGAGTATCAAATCCAAGGATATTTCGCCAGTAGAGATTACCAAGCATTTCCTAGACAGACTGGAAAAATATGGACCAGAATATAACTCCGTAGTGACAATAACGGCTGACCTTGCATTAAAACAGGCAAAATTTGCAGAGAATGAAATAGTCAAAGGCAAATACAAGGGGCCACTACACGGAATCCCATACGGAGCCAAGGACCTGCTAGCGACATCCGGAGGGATACCAACAACCTGGGGCGCAAAGCTATTCGAAAATCAAACCTTCAGTTATGACGCTGCTGTAGTTTCAAAATTGAGAAAGTCTGGTGCTGTTCTTATAGCAAAATTAGCAATGGTAGAGCTGGCAGGAGGTATGGGTTACAGGCAGCCCAATGCTTCTATTACTGGTCCTTGTAAAAGCCCGTGGGACAAAAACACATGGGCAGGAGGGTCTTCTAGTGGATCCGGGTCTGCGGTTGGATGTGGGTTAGTTCCTTTCGCTATTGGATCTGAGACATGGGGCTCTATTCTTTCGCCTGCCAATAATTGTGGAATATCCGGATTAAGACCAACCTATGGAAGGGTAAGCAGATATGGGGCAATGGCTCTATCTTGGACACTGGACAAGCTTGGCCCTCTAGCTTTGTCAGCAGACGATTGTGGATTAATACTTGAAGCTATTGCAGGAAAGGATCATAGAGATCCATCTTCATCAAACAGAAAATACACCTATAACAAGAAAGTTTGCCGAAAGAATAAGTTAGGCATTATCAAAGGTGTTTTGGACAGTATGGATGAACAGGTCCAATCTAACTTTGTTACATCTGTGAAATATCTTGAGAACAAATTTGAAATCACCGAAATAGACGTTCCAGATCTGCCCTACGAAGAAGTGACCAGAACGATAATGTTGGCTGAGTCATCAAGCGCATTCGAAGAATTCACTGAAAAGGGACTAGCGAGACACCTTACCGCTCCAGAAGATAGATACGGCCCCTACGCCCGAACTACAGTTTTGGCAAAGGACTATATAAAGGCGCTCAGAATTCGAGGCATTATGGCCCATCAGCTAAACGACATCATGTCTGAATTTGATGCGTTAATTGCTCCCACCCGTAACACGCCGGCATCGCCAATAGACGATGAATTTAGAGGTTCTATTACAGGATCCTCACGTGACATCATGGGCGCGGCCGGAAACGCCCTTGGGATTCCATCAGTGTCTGTACCCAATGGATTCACTCCAGAAAATCTTCCGACCGGAATTCAATTTATGGGCAGCGCATTCCAGGAAAACAAAATACTATCTATCGCTGCGGACTTTCAAGAAGAGTCCGATTGGCACAGGCAGCATCCTGCCGAATTATTGCCAAAAACAGAACCCTAGGACTAAGGAATTTTGAACCCACATGGTTCTATAATCGCTTTTGCTATAAGGAAAACACGTTGGGAGTAGCCACAAATGATTTCTATATTCGTTACCATCCGAATCAAAGAAGGATTTTCTGATCAGTTCACAGAAGCGAGTTTCGGAGATTCTCAAGGTTCTGTCAGAGATGAACCTGGATGTTTCAGATTTGACATCCTAAAGAATTCTGAAGAACCTAATCTATTCCATCTATATGAAGTGTATGAGGATGAAGCGGCCCTGGACGCCCACAGAAATGCCCCACACTACAAAAAGTGGAGATCCACAGTAGAAGACTGGTTCGACGGAGACATCAGTCGTGTAATGATGAATACCGTTTTTCCCTCTGATGAGGGCTGGCGTCAGCAAAAACCTTCCCTACTGGATTGGTAAATTCGACTGGTTATTCGACCCGATTGTTCGGTCACGTTCTAGAGATTGAAGGGGTTTCCTAATGGCAACATATTTCCTATTACTTAGCCTTAACCAAGACGGCAGGAATTTAATGCATGAAGATCCAGAGGTGATACTTCATGCAGCTCATTCCAGCGACTTGCCCGATGTGCAATGCATGGGGCTATATGCAGTATTGGGGGATTACGACTTTATTACTGTGCTCGAAGCACCAGATAACGAATCTGCTGCCCGATTCTCCTTGGAGCTTGGTGTTAAAGCTGGAGTAGAAGTACAAACTGTGCCAGCAATTCCAGTATCAAGACTGGACCAACGTATCCAGTGGCCTCCCCTAGGTGAAACAGATCCTATAGAAAGTGAAGAATCAGAACCCTCTGGAGAAAGTCCTGACGAATTGGAAGCGTGACAGGGTGGCACTAATCGAGCTATCCAATATTTCCAAAATCTACGACACAGGCAGTGTTACTGTAAAAGCTCTCGATAAAGTTACATTATCGATTGAAGAGGGCGAGTTCGTGGTAGTACTAGGACCATCTGGTTGTGGTAAGACGACCATGTTGAACTTAATTGGGGCCCTGGATACACCATCACGGGGAACAGTGACCATTGGAGGTTTTGACCTCTCTACCGGAAACCGTTCAAGTTTGTCACGAATCCGCCGAAATACAGTTAGTTTCGTATTTCAAAGCTTTAACTTATTTCCCGGACTCACCGCAGAAGAGAATGTTCAGTTTGGTCTCGACGTTTCAGGAAATAAGAGTGAATACACAGCAGCCAACGTTCTTGCAGATGTTGGATTAGAAAACAGGTCAACACATTTTCCACACGAGCTTTCAGGAGGGGAACAGCAAAGGGTGGCTATCGCCCGTGCTCTCGCCACTTCCAATCCAATATTACTCGCCGATGAACCGACAGGTGAGTTGGATTTTGAAACTGGCAAGCAAATACTCAAACTATTAGTTAGCCAAGCCAACATGAATCGTGCTGTTCTTGTTGTAAGCCATAATCGCGAGATAGCCCAAATAGCCGATCGGGTTATACAACTAAGTAGCGGGCAAATTATATCTGACGGACCACCTATTGACGGCAAAAAAGACGTCGATTCACTCAGATGGTAACTGGAAATAATAGCCTTGAGCTATAGGGCCCTATGGGTAAAATGGATCCTTCGAGACTTAAGATCCCGATGGATTCAAGTAATTTTAATTTCTTTCGTAATAGCAATAGGTACAGGCACTTATTCAGGTCTATCGAGCACGACATCCTGGCGACTCAAGTCAAATGATGCGAGTTTCTCAAAGACCAACATGCATGATTTTAAAGTGTATTCGCAAACTGGAAATCTATTCCAAGAAGGAAAAATTAGAGAAGTTTTAGCACCGCTTGTGAAAAATGGACTAATCACAGGAATAGAGGAAAGATTATCTTTACCAACTCAAATTAAAGCCGAGGGAATCAACGGAGCGATTATAGCCCCAGGTCTTCTAGTGGGCATAGACAAATCGAAAGGTGCCTCTCAAATTGACAAACTCCATTTAACAGAAGGAGATTGGGGAAGTTACGACACTGGATCTAAAATAGATTATGCCGTATTGGATCATACATTCGCAGAAACTAACGGGATTCCCAATTCGTCGATCATTGAACTACCTGGCAACAAAAAAATTAAGGTCTCCGGCACTGGTTTAACCCCTCAACATTTCATACCTATCAATGATTCTGGGCTAGGATTTGGGGGCGTATTTGCAATAGTCTATATGCCGTTGGAAAAAGTCCAACATATAAGAAATCAAGAAGGAAAAACCAGCGAATCTCTAATAACAATTTCAGATCCTGAAAACCCTGAAAATCTAAAAACAGAGCTTAAATTACTTCTCCAGCAATCTTTTCCAAACTATGGAATAGGCATTGAAGGGAAAAAGGAAGACCGTGTCTACAAACTCTTGTATGAAGGAGCAGACGCAGACCAAAAGTTTTATCACGTGATAGGAATTGCAATCCTGCTAGGCGCAGTTTTTGCAGCATTCAATTTAACCGTAAGGGTCGTGCAATCTCAGAGAAGGGAAATAGGCATCGGTATGGCAATGGGGGCCTCGCTTCTGGGTCTCGCGGCAAGACCAATCATTCTGGGTATCAACATATCCATACTTGGCACTATCTTCGGAATATTTGTTGGAAAACTTATAAATGGCGCCATGAGAAATGTACTTATGCAAGAATTACCTCTTCCAATTTGGCTGACCCCTTTCGAACCAAAATATTTTTTGTGGGTTGGAATTGGGGGATTCCTGGCGCCGATAATCGCTACCTTGGTCCCAGTGATTTTTGGACTGAATATCCAACCTGTAGAGGCCATAAGGACCGGACATTTAGCACCAATAAGAAAAGGTCTTTCTCCACTTCTATCACGCCTACCATTGCCAGGTAATACATTTTGGCAAATGCCATTCAGGAACTTACTTAGAACTCCAAGAAGAACCTTCCTAACAATGCTAGGAATCGCAGGAGTAATAGGTGTAATGACCAGCGTGTTGGGAATGGTAGATTCATTCACACTGACACTTGATAAAGCTACATCTGAATCCTCAATAAAAGAATCTCCACGTATCGAGGTCGTCTTTAACAGTTTCCAGCCCGTGGACGCCGCTATTTTTACATATTTAAAAGATAAACAAGGTGTTTCAAAAATTCAGCCGGTCATCCAATTTGCTGGCACAGCTAAAAACAAAAAAGCTAACAATTCTGATATTGAAATCAACCTATTAACAACAATCATAGATTTTCAAAATACGATGTGGAGGCCTACTCTGGTGTCGGGTAAGTATCCTGAAGAACCAAACGAAATTTTAATCTCTTCTGCAGCAGCAAAATCACTCGAAGTCACTTCAGGAGACCAAGTGTTGGTAAATCATCCAATAATTACTGTACAGGGAAGTCCCGGTTTTTTAGAAACTCAATTCACTATTTCAGGAATACATCCACATCCTTTCAGAGCATATTCGTATATGGTGCCCTCCCAGACAAAAAAATCAGGCATGTATGGTTTGGCGGGCGGTGTATGGATCCAAACAGACCAGTCGGCTGACTTGGACAATATACAAACTGACCTTTACTCGATTGCAGGTGTTTCATCTGTCCGGGAATCTGGTATTAACGACAGAGCTATGAAAGAGGAATTAAAGGGCCAGATGGACATTCTCAAAATTGTTCAATTCATCGTGCTATTTTTGGCGCTTCTAATAGCTTTTAATACCGCTAGCATCAACATGGATGACCGTGCCAGAGAGCACGCTACCATCATGGCTTTTGGACTACCGGTAAGCAAAATTATGTTGATGTCAATAATCGAAAGCGCTACGCTCGGACTTTTAGCCAGTATTGCAGGCTTAGGGATAGGATTTTTACTCCTTGACTATTTCATCAATACTGTTTTTGCTTCCGCTCTACCTGAGATAGGTATGTATTTAGCCGTATCAACTGCTACATATGCAACTACAATTATTCTTGGTGTCTTCGCAGTTGGAATTGCGCCAATTTTTGCTATCCGCAAACTTACTAAGGCCGACATCCCATCCTCATTGAGGATCCTAGAATAATTAATCTTGAAAGTAATTCGCTCTATACAACCTCGATTGGTGTTTACCGCCTTTTGGACCAAACCCGTTTCGCATCCTGTTCTGTATAGCAGAAATCTTCTCGTCAGCTTCGGCTTGGCTTAAGTCACCACGCTCCACCGCCTCCTGAATCTTGGCACTTATCTTCTCAATACTTAATCGGTGTTTACCGCCTTTTGGACCAATATCTCTTTCCATTTTGTTATCAGAAGCCTTGTTTGATGATTCATCAGCAAATGCTCCAGAAACCCCAAGCACAGCTATAGCAGTTGCAAGAATTAATATGATCCCGAAAACCACTGTCTTCCTTATCAAGGACTGCCTCAGATATGTCATATTCAACTCCTGCACTAAAATCTACTGGTAAACGGGTTACTTGATCAGATTAGAGAGTTTTGTCTCATAAATCTTATGAGTTTATTAAGAATAATCCCAAAATACCGATTTCAAGAATTATATGATCATCGTCTACCAAATTCTATTTCAAGGTGTTTTGAACTCAAATGTATTAAAGTAGGCCGTCCATGCGGGCATGTATTGGGATTTTGGCAAGATTCTAATTGCCTAACTAACGTCTCCATTTCTACAACGGAAAGCGACTGACCAGCACGAATCGCTCCGTGACATGACACGGAGTAAGCTGCTTTCTCCTCCCAAGTTTCAAAAACCGCTCCATTTTCTAATGAGTCTAAAACGTCTATAAGTGCTTTAGCCGGGTTTGATTGCGATAGAACCGCAGGAACTGTGCGAATGAGATAAGTTTCCGGACCGAATTGTTCGAGTTTCATACCAAGAGCAGCAAATAACGGATCATTCTCTTCAATCATCGAAATTTGACTGGGATCCAGATTAATCACGAATGGCTCAAGAAGTGTTTGAAACGCCGGAGAGGAATTTTTTGCTTTTTCAATCACCTCCTCAAATACCACCCTTTCATGTGCAGCGTGCTGATCGATCAAATAAATACCATCTGGTCCCTCTGCAGCAATATATGTGCTTTGCGCCTGGCCAAGAATCCTGAGCATAGGCAATGTCGACCTGACATTACCTCCAGCCGACGGCTCATCGGAGACATCATTTATTCTTGATAAATTTGATTCTGTCACCATCATTGAATTAGTGGCATTAACAACAGACTGTACATTAGGTTTATTCGCACTACCGGCTCCCAATCTAACTTGCCAGGGACTAAAGTCATATCTCCCAGTAGCTTGATCCAAAGTGGCACTATTACCGGCAGATACCGATGAAACACCTTGAACAGGGCTGGATGAAAGTAGTGAATCTCTCACTGTACTTTGTACAACCCCAAACACTTCGCTTTCATTTAAAAATCTAACTTCGGTTTTTGCAGGATGTACATTTACATCTACGTCTTCCCCTGGAAGTCTCAAATCCAACACTCCAATTGGAAATCTCCTATGTCCCACAAGGCCGTGGTAGGCTTGCTCAAAAGCGTATGAAAGTGTTCTATTTTGTACATACCTTCCATTAACAAATATGTTGATGTGGCTTCTATTGGCTCTGGTTTGTGAAGGAGATCCTATAATTCCACCCAAAATTGGCCCGGAATATTCAGGATCTATTCCCTGACGATCAATCAATATCATCCCTTTAGAGGTTTCGGCACCGTAAATAGTAGCTATCACATCTCTAAAACTGCCAGAACCTGTGGTAGAAAAGAACCTGGTACCCTCTTGAGACAAACTAAATGATATTTTTGGCCAAATCATTGAATATCTTTTTACTAAGGTAGCTATACGTCCGGCTTCTGCTTTTTGAGAACGCAAAAATTTCTTGCGTGCAGGGAAATTTGTAAACAGATTGAGAACAGTCACCTTGGTACCAACATTTGCGGCAGCTGGAGAAATTACACCAACATTACCCTCCAAGATATTTATGTTGACCCCTACTTTTTCGTCCACTGTTCTTGTGATTAATTCCACCTTGGAAACGGCGGAAATGCTATACATAGCTTCGCCTCTAAACCCAAGAGTATTAATAGAATTCAAGTCTTCAGATCGACTAATCTTACTCGTTGCGAACTGCTGAAATACTAGTGGAACATCAACCTCTGGGATACCAACACCATTGTCTGAAACAACAATGCTTTCTACTCCTCCCCCTGTGGTCGTGACATCGATTCTTGTTGCCCCGGCGTCAAGAGAATTCTCCAAGAGTTCTTTAACGACCGAAGAGGGACGTTCCACTACCTCTCCGGCAGCAATCATACCCGCGACTTCTGCTTCCAGTACACGAATTGCCATGTTTCTTATTCCATATCTGGAGGAGACTTGAATCCTCTATGAACTGACTTCCCTGTTTCAGAAAAATCACTAATGGACTGATAAAGATCATCCATCTGACCATCTTCAGCGGCCCTGAAATAGTATGGCTCTATATGAACTCCTCCGAATGCTTCCACAATCTCTCTGTGATCATCTATAACGAAATCAGGCCTGGGATGAACGTTAAATCGATCCAATCCATTCTCAAACTCAGTGATAGGTTTAACAAATATCCCCGAAATCAGGTCCATTAAGTCAAGTCTTTCCATATCTTTGGTTCTCATACCAACACCAGACCAAATAAAGACTTTATGCCCATCTTCTATCAGCTGGGAGAATATCTCGCGAGTGCGGGGACGTAAGCTTCCATCCATCGCAAGAATCGTATAGTCGCAGTCAAAATATATATTCAATTCTCACCTATAATGCCGAAGCAAGTCCGTCGGATCTACGATCTGATCCACCAGAAATTACTCCACTTTCTCTATTAATTTTAATCATCTTGGCAGACCCACCGAAAGAACCAGAGTCATTCACCGCAACATTATGGCCCAAACCAGAAAGTGCTTCCTTGATATCTGCGGGCATGCCGACATCCAGATCAAGAAATGGGTCCTGATTAATCGTTGCAGGATCAGTTCCAGGTGTATGTGTCCACCTCGGTGCATCAACTGCTTGCTGAGGATTCATATCAAAATCTATTGCATTCGTTATCGTTTGAACATTCCATGGAATCTGTCCATCTCCACCTGGTGTCCCACCAATCAACACTGGCTTACCTTTTTCCAATACCATATATGCATTTAAAGTGTGCATAGTTTTTTTAAGGGGTTCTATAACATTTGGATGTTTATCAATCAGGTTAAACCCACGCCCAATTCTGTTGTTCAACAACACACCAGTATCTCCAGCCACAAACCCAGACCCGAAGCCCATAGATAAACTGTGAATTAAAGAAACTGCGTTACCCATTCCATCTACAGCACATAAGTAACTGGTGTCATCGCCGGTTAAGGGTAATCCCAATATTCCAGACGGAGGGGAGTTCATGGCCTGGGTGCTATCTATCCTACTTCTTCTCCGGGCTGCATATTCTTTGGAAATCAACTCTTCAATTGGAGCTGCAACGAATTCAGGATCTCCCATATATGTGTTTCTGTCGGAGAATGCTAACTTCTTCGCTTCGACCATGAGATGACACAATTCTGGACTATACAATCCCATATCACTCAAGTCATAGTTTTCAATAATATTTAACATTTCAAGAACCATGAACCCCTGAGATGGGAGAGAAGTTTCCACAACATCACGCCCCCTGTAGGAAGTAGAAATAGGAGAGTCGTACCACACTGTTCGATGTGACCGAAAGTCCTCGAGACTGTATAACCCACCATTATCCGACATAGACCTCACTATTCGTTCTGCAAGATCCCCTTCGTAAAACGTCCTTGCTCCGTTTTCGGAAACAAGCTTTAATGTCTTAGAAAGTTCAGGTTGTCTTATTATCTGACCTTCCCTAAGAGGCAGGCCTTCATTCGTAAAAATGGATGATGTTGACTCATATATACCCAGCTTGTCATTCATCGCTTTAAAAGCGCCTGAGTAAAAGCGAGAGATCGGAAATCCTTCTTCTGCATAAACAATTGCAGGTTCCATAAGTTTTTTAAAAGACAATGTTCCGAATTTATTGGTAATTTCCTGCAAGGCGTCTATCTCACCTGGTATGGCTGCAGACAGTGGTCCGGTAAGTGGTATTGATTCATAACCACGGTCTGCGAACCAGTTACGATTCGCTTTGGATGGAGCCTTTCCGGATGCTGTCATTCCCCAGGTCTTTCCAGATGTAGCCTCATAGAACAAGCCAAATATCTCTCCACCCAACCCACATCCAACTGATGTTGTAACACCCTCAACAGCCGCCATAGCAACTATTGCATCAAAAGCGTTTCCCCCACTGGACAAAACACCTGTACCTACACTGGCTGCCTGGGGTGAAATCGAACAAACTACTCCCCGTGTTGAGTAAACAGGCTCACGACCCGGTTTGATACTAGTTGTCTGTCTAAGATTATCTTCCAAATTACTATCCAAATATGGAGCGGGCGACCCCTCTGAATCCAATATTCTTAGGACGAACACTGCCCGACACATCAGGCATTATAGAATCGGAAGCAACTAACAAGGAAGCTAGAGGTCTTCTAAGTTTGCTATAGGTGGCTCTTTCTAGAGGAGCCACGTTAATTGAGTCATTCAACTCCTCCCATACATCATCTCCAGGCAATAGTCTCTCCCCTATAGAAAGGCTTTTGGGAGTTCTTACCGAACATCCCGATTCTTCCAATATGACAAGGGCGGCTGCAACATCCCATAAATGGGCTCCTGAAATTACAGCGTATTGAGTTATGCCCAGAGCAACCATAGCCAATTCGTATGCAATGCTGCCAGACATTCGTAATTCACCCATTCTTGTTGGAAAATCCTTGGAATTTTCGAATCGTCCAGAAAAAGATCCAGGAAGGGTTAAAAGGCCGGAAGGTTTCAAGTTTGAAAGTGACTTATATTTAGTCTTTACACCATCTATCTTGACACCATTTCCTCTGGAAGCATGAATAACGATTCCACCAGATTCATTCCCACGTCCTGGCCATGGAATAAATAAAGCACCCGCTACTGGAATTCCTTTATGAATTATCCCAACTGAACAGGCAAAAGAAGGCAATCCATTCAAAAAATTCTTTGTTCCGTCCAGTGGGTCCAGTACCCAGAGGACATCTGGACATTCTCCTTCGTTTTTATCTCCTTCTTCTCCAAGAATTCCATGGGATGGAAACTGTTTTTCGATTTGCTTAACGAGGTAATCCTGTGTTTCAGTATCCGCAAGGGTCACTGGGTCAGAGTTACTAGAATCCTTGAATTCTATATTTAGATTCTGATTATTGGACCATGGAGTAGGGAAATAGTGAAAAAGTATCTTTCCAGCTTCTTTCGCAATACTCAACGCAAAATTTTCTATATCCAGATGATCTAAACCGTCATCGGACTGAGGTTTCTGATTCATATGTAGCAGTTTAGGGTCAGAACCAGAGAGGGTCAATAAAAATACTAGAAATTCCTATACGGTTCGTAGGACGTTGACAGTTTCGATAGCAGTCAGTGCGCAACTATGTCCTGCATTCCCTTTTCTGCCACCAGATCGTTCGAGAGCATGTTGCATATTATGTGTGGTCAAAACGCCAAATATAACTGGAATCCCAGATGATATGGATGCCTCAGCTATCCCTCGGGTTGCCTCGCCAGCCACAAACTCATAATGATCCGTATCACCTTTTATCACAGCACCGAGACATATGACCGCGTCATAATTACCGGAATGAGCCATCTTAGACGCCACCACTGGTATTTCAAAGGAGCCCGGAACATACGCAATAGTCACATCTGTACCATCCACGCCATTTTCAGAGAGTCCTTCCTCAGCTCCCTCAACCAACTTGGTGGTTATAAACTCATTGAACTTGGCTGCTACTATTCCGATCTTTAGACCAGATCCATCCAGTGAGCCTTCAATATGATTACTCAATCTGACTCTCCATCAGCTACATCATTCTTGGATTCCAGAGGATCCAGCACATGGCCCATTCGAGTTCTCTTGGTCTCCATATAATCGACATTATCTTCTCTGTATTCAGCAACGATTGGAACTCTATCCACGACTTCCAGACCGAAACTCTCTAATCCTACTCTCTTCGTAGGATTATTCGTGAGAAGGCGCATTTTTTTCACTCCAAGATCCTCTAAAATTTGAGCTCCCACACCATACTGTCTAGGATCTGGAGCAAATCCGAGCATTATATTCGCATCAACCGTATCGAATCCTTCATCCTGTAAAGCATATGCTTTCAATTTATTATGAATACCAATCCCTCTACCTTCCTGCCGCATATAAAGGAGTATTCCACTACCTTCTTTTTCAATGGCTGCCAAAGCCAAAGGAATCTGATCACCACAATCACAGCGAGTACTTCCAAAAACATCGCCTGTAAGGCATTCACTATGAACTCTTACCAAGACAGCTTCATCAGAGGAAATATCACCTTTAACAAAAGCAACATGCTCATAAACATCAACCAAACTACTGTAGGAGACAGCCCTAAATTCGCCATATTCAGTGGGAACACGAGCTTCAGCAGCTCTTTCAATTAATCTCTCGTGCTGTCGTCGGTACGTTATAAGGTCTGCAACAGACACAACTTTAATATCATGTTCCTCGGAAAACCTTTCTAGGTCTGGCATTCTTGCCATATTCCCATCATCAGCCATAATTTCGCAGATTACTGCAGCCTCACTAAGCCCAGCTATTCGACACATATCGATCGAAGCTTCCGTCTGGCCTGTTCTCTTCAGCACCCCTCCCTCAACGTACTGAAGGGGAAATATATGACCTGGTCTTCCTAAATCAGATGGAATTGTTGCTGAGTCAGCCAAGGCTTTTATGGTGATCGCCCTATCCTGAGCAGATATCCCAGTGGTCGTCCCTATCAAAGAATCAACAGACACCGTAAATGCCGTACTGAGAGGAGCAGTATTGTCCTGCACCATTAGGGGAAGATTCAGCTCTTTAAGCCTTTGGCCGAGCATTGGCACGCAAATGAGGCCTTTACCAAACGTGGCCATAAAGTTTATGGCCTCAGGGGTGACAAGTTCGGCCGCCATCGTAAGATCACCCTCATTTTCGCGATCTTCATCATCAACTATGATGATCATTCGACCAGCTTTTATATCCTCTAGGGCATCCTCTATTCTAGATAAGGGCATAGGACCTTTGCCAATCAATCAAGGTTTATATATCCCCCACCGTTCGAAAGCTTCTCGATATATTTAGCCATGATATCTGCTTCTAAGTTAACCTTATTACCTTCACTCTTCGTTCCCAGCACAGTATGTTCCCGAGTATAGGGAATCAAAGTGACCATAAATTCATCGTCGGCACAGTCTACAACTGTGAGACTAATTCCGTCCACGCATATAAAACCCTTTTGAACGATATACCTACTAAGTTCTGGAGAAACAGTAAAGGAATACAGATAGGCGTCTCCGTCTTCTTCAATAGAAGATATTTCGCCGGTGCCATCTACATGTCCTTGGACAATATGCCCTCCTAATCTACCCCCCATTTGTAGTGATCTCTCCAAATTAACCTTGCTACCAGACGTAAGTTCACCAAGATTTGTTCTTCTCAAAGTTTCTGGAACAACATCAACCTGAAATCCTTTGCCTGTTAATCCAGTAACAGTTAAGCATGCTCCATTCACACAAATACTGTCCTTAACATCCAGATCCTCTAGGACGAGAGAAGCATCAACTATTAGAACACCGCTCTTGATGCTCCCAACCGTACCTAATTCCTCAACTATCCCCGTAAACACTTTTTTTCAAAACTCCTAGTAATTAACGTCACCGGTAATCAGAAAATCGTCTCCAACATTTTCAATTGTCACATTCGATAACCTGGATATTTGCTTCATCATGAATGCTCCTTCCCCACCAACAGCGGAGAGAGATTCATCCCCTCCAATTATGACAGGAGCAATAAATGCTGCCACCTTATCGACCAGATGCAGGTCAAAAAGTGAACCTATTAGTTGCGAGCCACCCTCAACTAAAACAGAGGACACTGGAATTTCTGCGAGATCCTCCAGCAAAGCCAACAAGTCTACCTTCCCAGCATCATCACCTATTCTCAGATTAGTCACATTACTAGGCCAGTCAGCTTCCTTTGCAGTTTTCAGTGTCGCTATGAATGTTTGTCCTTCTTCTGAAAACATCGCACTATCTGTTGGGGTTCTTGAGTTTGAATCAACAATTATTCTAATCGGTTGCCTAACGTCAGAAGACTGATTGTATCTGGCAGTAAGCCTGGGATTATCAGCTAGAACTGTTCCTATACCAACCATAATAGAATCCGTGACTGATCGCATGGAATGTGCAACGCCACGAGCCTCCTCACCCGTAATCCATTGAGATTCACCTGAAACCGTAGCTATCTTTCCGTCTAATGATGCCGCAAATTTTACGGTTACTAATGGCAACCCGGTTTCCATCAACTTCACGTGGGGTTCCATAACCTTTTGAGCCTTATCACCCATCTCACCAACCACAACCTCCACCCCCGCCTCTCGCAAAATATCTATTCCTAACCCATTCACGCGAGGGTCTGGATCAATAAGAGAAGCATGAACTTTCTTTATGCCGGCTGAGATTATTGTCTGAACACATGGGCCAGTCCTTCCAAAGTGGCTACAAGGTTCCAAAGTTACGTAGAGGGAAGATCCATTTGCCAGATCTCCAGCTTTCGAGATTGCTGAAGCTTCCGCGTGTGGACTACCGGGTGGTCCAGTAAACCCTTCAGAAATTATCTCATCATCCCTAACCAAAACCGCGCCAACAGGAGGGTTTGGATTACTTAATCCAATAGCCTGCGCGGATACTTCAAGGGCTCTTTGCATGTATGACAAGTCAAGACCTCGAGAAATCCCGATGTATCCTGCTCGCAGTGGCATCAGTCTGACCCTGATACTTACTCCCCAGCTCTGGGGATCCGTACGGGAATTCCGCCTCAGAAGTTAATTTTAAATAGGAAAGTTGACCAATTTTCATACCAAAATAAAGGGTTATAGGTAAATTGGCCACGTTACTAAGTTCCAGAGTAAGATGCCCCCTGAAGCCAGGGTCGACGTAGCCAGCAGTTGAATGAATCAGTAGACCTAGACGACCCAGCGAACTCTTTCCTTCAACCCGTGCCACTAGGTCATTGGGTAATCCTATATTTTCCAAAGTGCTTCCAAGAACAAATTCTCCGGGATGGAGTATAAAAGGAACATCATCTGTTATTTCAACTCGTTCAGTGAGATCTTCCGCCCCTTTTCTAACATCAATATATGGCACCCTCGAGTTTCTAAACACCAAAAAACCTCTGTCAAGATGCACATCTACACTGGCAGGCTGAATCGCGTTTTCTCCTAGAGGATCTATTAAAATGCGACCCGCATCTATTTCTTCTCTTATGGAGCGATCACTCAATACCATCAGATCCTCCGTACTTTCTCAGTTTGGATACTCAACCAGACTAGAATTCTATCAAGGCGTGGGTTGATACCGCAAAAGATTGAAACACGGACATCACTAAATCAATAAATATTAAAAACTGTGAAAACGGTCACTGTTATTTGTAATTCTCCTCCACTTATAGGAGATTCCATTGGCACGGACATAGCTCTCATTTGGTTATCCATTGCGGAGGGCATATGGGGCGATTGTGCACCAACCTCTGTCAGCGACCTGAGAGATCCTAGTTTCACTCCAGCAGAATCAGCATACTCTTCAGCTTTTATTTGAGCCTCCTGAACAGCTTGTTTTCTTAGACTCTCCATGTATTGGTCGGTATCTTCGACATTGAATGAAATACCGTTTATCCGAACGTAATCACCTCCAGATGCGGCGGCATTATCTACTATTTTTCCAACTTTACTCAGATCCCGAACTTTTACTCTGGCAGTGTTGGTTACAGAATAACCTATAAGAACTTGTTTATTGGTTTGATAGTCATATCTGGGATATATAGTTAGCTGTTGAGTTTGAATATCTTTTGTTAAAATCCCTTCCTTCTTTAGGGACGAGACTACTGAATCCATAGCAGAAGCCGCCTCTGATCTTGCAAAACTAACAGTCTTTCCAGTGGCCTCAACTCCTATATTTAGAATAGCTAAGTCTGGTTCCACTGAAATTGAGCCAGATCCACTCACACTGATTCCTCCCTGTGATCCATCTGAGAACATTTGATGTTGTGGTTCACTCATACCACCTTCAGACGGAATTCGGGAAATAGCAGCAGAAGCAACAGAGCTGCTCACCTGGCTACCTAAACTACGATCGACCTCATTTTCAGTGGATTCACATCCCAACAGTAATATTACTGAGAAAATGACCCCCAACCCAAGCACTAAACCTCTCACTCGCGTCATTATCAATTCTCCCTTATGAAAACCTTTCTCGTTTGTGAAGAAATAGTGTGGAACAAGACTTTATTTAGAATGTATTCACTCTTTGCCGATATAATGAGATAAGTATGTATTACACATTCAAAAAGAAAAAGCGCTCGCTCGTTAGAGAATTGATAGAAACTGTGATTCTGGGCGGTTTGATATTCGTATTAATTCAAGCCACAATTCAGAATTATCAGGTTGAAGGGGCTAGCATGGTTCCAACGCTTACACCTGGAGAATGCGTACTTACAAACAAAATCACCTATTCACATTTCAGTCCTAACCAGTACTTTAACTATGGTGGTGAATCCAATAAGTACCAAAATGACAAAGTATTCCTATTGGGTCCTCCGGAACGCGGCGACATAGTTGTTTTCAAATATCCTAATGACCCTTCTAGGCATTTTGTAAAACGGGTTATTGGGAC
>VEXB01000001.1 GCA_009391195.1 SAR202 cluster bacterium AC-647-P02_OGT_505m | reverse complement strand
TATGGTTGTGAGCCTTTCAATAGGATTGCCGCTGGGGTTTTGGATTGCTCATAAACAAGGTACCTGGTTGGATCCAGCAGCTGTTACTTTAAGTTTGGTTCTCATGTCGGTCCCTATAATGGTGAGTATTCCTTTAGTTTTATGGGGATTGTGTTTAAAGTTAAGCTGGGTTCCGTGTTCAGGATGGGGAGGGCTATTTGACCCGCGAATAATCGTACCTGCTATTACCATGGGTATTCCTGGCGTGGCCGGCCTTGCCCGACTTATGAGGGCAAGTACTCTCGATGTTATGGGAAGAGATTTTGTAAGAACAGCTCATTCCAAGGGGCTGCACCCTTTACTCATTGACTATAGACATATACTTCGAAATGCCTTAATTCCGATTGTGACTGTATTGTCGTTCTCACTAGCAGGTATGTTGACTACAGGCTTTATAACGGAGCGTATTTTAGGGATTCCTGGAGTAGGGGACTTCGCTATACAGGCTATTTTCAACAGAGATTATCCGGTAATTATGGCGATTACTATTATCACCTCGTCAGCCTTTGTCATAGCGAATCTAATAGCAGATATTGCTTATACATTTATCGACCCTCGTATAAGGCTTTCCTGATATGGACGATTTGAAAGCTGAGGTTTCATCCAGATCCAAACCTTTATCCGGACTAGATGAAAATCGGGGTCACTTAAGAAGGGCATTCGAAAGACTGTTACGAAAAAAACTCGCGGTGGCATGCCTGTTAATAATCGGTGTTATCTACTTGGCTGGTATCCTTGCTCCTTGGATTGCTCCCTACGGATATAACGATCAAGATTACCTTCATATAAGAGAATCTCCTAGTCTTCAACACTGGGCAGGTACTGACATGAAAGGCAGGGATGTTTTAAGCCGTGCATTGTGGGGGATACAAAATACAGTCGTAATTACCGTTGTTACCATGGCTACGGGTGGGCTCATTTTGGGGGTTTCCCTCGGACTTATCTCTGGGTATTTCGGTGGGAAGACAGATTCCCTCATTATGAGGGTAGGTGAGGTATTTGCCTCATTCCCAGATATTTTACTTGTGATCATACTAGCAGCGACATTACGGTTACGTGTTCTAGAAGTTGTTTACTGGTTGGAAGATAATACTTTTTTAGATGGCTTAGTGAGGATAGGTATTGCCGACTATCTGGTGGTGGCACTGGCTCTGGTTTCGTTTTCTTGGATAGGTATGGCTCGTCTCGTTAGGGGTCAAGTGCTATCTCTGAAACAGACTCAATATGTTGATGCTGCAGTTGCTGCTGGGGCTTCTACCACCCGAGTTCTTTTTGTTCATCTGTTGCCAAACGCCATTGGTCCGATAATAGTCACGGTGTCCATGGGTATGGGGGCGTTGGTGGGCACAGAAATTATTCTCAGCTGGCTTGGTCTCGGAATTCAACCTCCGCGGCCAAGTCTCGGGACCATGCTTCTGGAAGCGGGTAGTATAAGCGCACTTAGAGTCGTACCCTGGATGCTCATTGCCCCTGGTTTCGTTGCCTGGTCATTGGTGCTCTGTTGGAATCTGCTTGGAGATGCCTTGAGCGACGTGCTGAATCCTCATACTCGCTAAGGATGATAGTGAAAAACTTTTCATTGGGGATATTTGTCTGGTGGTGCTAGGATAGGTTAACTATTATGACCTACGATTAATTTCCTTAAATTATTGAGGTGTGAACTAATGAGTTTTAAGCTTCTTCTTTACGCTCCTGATGGGCATCCGGAACAAAACTTGGAAACATGGCCGGAAACTTTGAGGGATCTGATTCCAGGTATTGATGTCACCGTAGCAGAGTCAGAGGGAGAAGCGATAGAGTCCATAAAGGATGCTGATGCAGCTTTTGGGAATATTGGTTCTGAGATATTCAGGCATGCTAATAATCTAAAATGGCTTGCATGTCCTCAAGCTGGTCCTTCTGCTGGGTGGTATCACTCCGATTTGATTGACAGTGACGTTATCGTGACCAACACGAGGGATATTTACAACGATCATATAAGTACCCATATCTTGTCCTTTATTTTGGCATTTGCAAGAGGTCTAAACCGGTACTTTCCACACCAGCTGAAAGGAGAGTGGCATAGGCCTAATTATCCGATTAGGCATCTTCCCGACTCTACGGTACTGATAATCGGCGTTGGCGGTATAGGAGCTGAGACAGCGCGGCTCTGTAAAAGTTTTGGTTTAACTGTGTTGGGAAGTGATCCTAGAGTTGAAGATTCTTTGGATCATGTTGATGAACTTGTCCATCCTGATGAAGTGGAAGTCATGATTCCAAGGGCAGATTTTGTTGTGAGCACAGTCCCGGAAACACCTCAAACGCAGAATTACTTCAATGCTGAGTTTTTCTCGCAGATGAAAAGGGAATCATACTTTGTGAATATTGGGAGGGGGGCCACCGTTGTTTTAGACGATCTTAACGAAGCGCTTAGGAAAGGTGATCTGAGCGGAGCAGCGCTGGATGTTTTTCAAATAGAACCGCTTCCTCACGATCATCCACTTTGGACAGCTCCAGGCATTCTAATTACGCCACATGTTGCAGGAGAAGGTCCCTATCTTCCAGAAAGACGAACTGAATTGTTTTTAAATAATTGCAAGAGATTTGCTAATGGTGAGGAACTTATCAATATTGTGGATAAGTCCAATTGGTTTTAGTTATCTAAAGAGTTCCATGACAAAAGTACATTTAGTTGATGGTACATACGAATTATTTCGGTCGCATTATGGTCAACCACCAAGAATCGCCCCTGATGGAATGCCTGTGTCTGCAGTTCGGGGACTAATACAAACTTTACTTTCGATGTTGAAAATGAATCAAACCACCCATATCGCTGTCGCTTTTGACAGTGAGGTGGAGTCGTTCAGGAATGAAATATTTCCTCAGTATAAAGACGGTTCTTCAACTCCTGAAGAACTTAAAATGCAGTTTCTTCTGGCTGAGAGAGCTGTAAGTGCTTTGGGCATAGTATGTTGGCCAATGAGAGAATTTGAGGCCGACGATGCTCTAGGATCGGCCGCAACAAAGTATTCCCAAGATTCTTCAGTAGAAAAAGTTGTAATCTGCTCTCCAGATAAAGATTTGACGCAGGTTGTCAGTGGTAAGAAAGTAGTTTGTCTGGATCGTAGAAGAAACCAAATACTAGATGAAGACGGGGTGAAAAATAAATTTGGGGTTTTTCCGAGGTCGATCCCAGACTACTTGGGTCTAATGGGAGACACATCTGACGGTATTCCGGGAATACCGAAATGGGGAGCTAAATCCAGTTCAACGTTGCTGGCAAGGTATAACTCCATTGATCAAATACCTTCAGACTATCGCCTTTGGGATGTGACAGTTAGGTCTGCAGCCTCACTTAGTCTCAGCCTTGAAGGGCATCGCGAGGACGCGGCGTTATATAAGAATTTGGCTACTTTAAGGCTTGATGTGCCAATATTAGAGACTGTTTCAGATTTGGAATGGAAGGGGGCGCATCCTGTGATGTTTCCACAACTTTGCACAGAGATTGGAATGGAGAATCTCTCTCGTCAACCATCCAAGTGGATTTCGGGCCACGATTAGATTTTATATTTAGTTCCTAGGTAGATAATGGGAGTGGAACTTTTATTGTTGCTAATTACTGGTGCCCCCGGCGGGACTCGAACCCGCGCACCTGGCTCCGGAGGCCAGTGCTCTATCCGCTGAGCTACAGGGGCACAGAGATAGGATACATACTGAGGCTAACTAAGTCACAGGAACCATTTTAGTCAGGGTCGTTCTCCGTTGACAGGTTCCCAGATTTCCACTGGTATAAAAAGAAAAGTCCATATACTGCGCCTATAGCGAGATATATGTAAGTGAAATAAAGCCTCTCTGACGAGTCAGTGAAAGGTAAATGCGCTATAAATAGCACAAGGAGTATCAGACCTGCCTTCCAGTTAATAACTCGGTGGATAAGGAACATAACTCCTAAGGCTGATACAGCCGCAGTTAACAGAAATTCAACAGACTGCATATGGTTTAGTGGGAAATTTAATATTTCTCCTGCTGAAAGGCTGAAAACGCCCACCATACTACCAACAAGCAAGGTTAGTTGATTAACTTCTGCGGATATCAGTGTTGTAAGACCAGCAACCGCGTTTGCTCTCAGGCTGAATAATACGGCTATGATTATTTCAGGTGATTCAGATGCTAATGGTGCTATCCATTGAATAAGGATAAATTCGTCTATTCCCAACTCTAAACCACTTTCTACCAGTGCCTCAACGAATGGATGTGCTGCAACAATAATTACGATCGCGGAATAAATAAAAAGTGAAAGTACCATCAGACGTCTCACTAGTTTGCTTTGTTCACCAATGGCGAGCGAAGGGCCCATAAGTTCAGGTTCTTCTGCCTCCTTCGTGGAGCTTATCCACAGATATACGAGGTAGAGGGCAATTAGTGCAACTGCGACTACCACATGTACCTGCTGCATAAAAAATATCAAAAATGTGACGAGAGTTGCTATTACCAGCATTATTATCTCTAGTCCCATTGTGCCTTTAATGTCTAGACTAGAGCGTCTCTTAAGCCAAAAGATTAGTATTACAGCAGACCAACCAAGACCAATAAGTAACCTATTTGCACCGGTTACGTTCGCCGCTACGCGTTCCATTTCGTCTGTAACTGCACTACCTGCACCGAATACCTGTCCAGCAGCGGATGCTTCCAGGTAAGATTGCCCCGCATCCCATGCCAAAACTGCCTCAACAGCATATTCCGGGAGTATTGCTATCAAGGCGAGTATTGCTATAGCGAATGAAGCTGATATATCAACCTGAGCTGCCTCTGCACCCCAAGATATCAAAAACGCTCCACCCACAATCCCAAGACCAAATATAAAAGCTAAAAGAACTGGGTCAAAATGAAGATTTGCGAATACGATTATGAATGAAGGTATCCCTAAGGCGGCAAAAGCACCCATTGTGATCCACGAAGATTTGTAACTCTTTTTTAAGGTTTCATCCATTTTGATAAATAACTCTCCTAAATTATCAATAACATGAGGTCTTGTGATATCGAGGATTGATTTTGGCAGATACGGTTGCAGATTATAACAGCATTCGCTGTAAATATTGTTGCAGATTCAGTACCTTTCAACTAGAATTTTAGGCGTGTTGGTTGCTAGCGAGTGAGATGGTGTGAATGTTGGGTTTATGTGTAGGAACTGTCACTTCCTAAAGTTAAGGTGGTAAATGCCTTGACATCCCCTTGTGGTGGTTAATATGATGGGTTCATTCGTGAGTTGTTAGTATTAGCAACCTGAATTTAAGCGTCGGGACGGTGGCGCGATCTTTTTGGTTAGAAAAATCTGGATTCTCCATGTAGAAGAGGGGGTCAAATGAGAAGGCTATTTAGCATACGAGGACTGGTTACAGCCCTGGTTTTCTCAGTATTTATAATTGCGTTAGTTGGTTGTTCCGATGGTGCACCTGGTGCCCCCGGTCTTCCCGGTAACCCAGGAAATCCTGGCGCTGCTGGACCTCAAGGGGAACCCGGTGAGCCCGGTGAGCCCGGTCTTCCAGGACTTCCCGGTAATCCCGGTGCACCCGGTGCACCAGGACCGCAAGGGCCTGCAGGTGCTGATGGTGCTGATGCACCTGTAGTACCTAAGGCAAGTCTTTCCGCTAGCAGTTCATCCACCAGTATGGATGGAGAACTCACCGTCACAGGCGGTGGTTTTGAGGCAGGTGAGGCTGTTGTTATTCAGCTGGTCATAGACGAGAGCTTGTCTGTAATTGTTGGTGGCGGCCGAGGTGCCCAAGTTGCGGCTAATGGAGCTGGGGCCTTTGAGGTTACTTTTTCGTCCATCAGTGAAGACAGTGATGTTATTGCTAGGGCGAGCGGAGCTGCCACACTGGAGGCCCAAGGAGGGTCAGGTAGCGTTGCCAGCACGCCGATCGTTATAAGCGATAGCGTTGCTAGTGTGACTTCGCCTTCATCGAGTTTGGCTATAGCTCCTGGGTCCCCTGGTGGGACGACAATAGCCTACGGCTCTGGGTTTAAAAAGGCGGAGGCGATAAGTCTTTGGGCTGGTGGAAACATTTTGGCTGGAACTGAGGCTAATAAATATGGCGCTTTCCAGATAGAGGTTAAAGTTGGTCTTGGGAATGGTATATATACCTTAACTGCAATGGGCTCAGATGGTTCTGAGGCTACTGCCCCATTCTTGGTTGCGTCTAAGTAAGCATGAATTAGATTTAATTTATTTGGGTCCCAGAAAGAGCCCCCAGTCAAATTAATTTGACTGGGGGCTCTTTTAGTACCATTTGCAACGTAGAATTACTGGCGCATCGTTAATGTGGAGGATTTAACTAAACAATTGGTAAATATCGTGATTGGTCAATGATATTTTTCAACATTATTTTGCAAGACGCTTTGAGTTAGAAGCTGGGGCTGGTAGTAAATTATTCCTGAGCTGAAGAACAGCTCAGGAACGCTGAAGTGAGTTTAGAAGATCTGGTCGGAAGGGTTATAGTGGGGGCGATATACGGAATTCTGAGAATGTTATTGTTATTTTGATTGGGTGTCTCCGACGATTTTTCTTATTCGTAACGATCTAACCCGTCGGCCTGTCGTCGAGAGGATTTCAATTTCGATGTCTTGATACTTGACCTTATCACCTGTGCTTGGAATTTTACCCAGTTGGTGAAGAACGAAACCCCCAATCGTGTCGAACCCATCCCCTTCAAACGAGACATTAACGATTTGGGATACATCGTCTATATCCGTACCTGCGTCCATAAAGTATTCTGACTCACTAATTTTTCGAATTTTTGGACCACCCCGATCAAACTCATCGTGTAGTTCACCCACAATTTCTTCCACTAAATCCTCGACCGTTGCTAATCCAGACACTCCCCCATATTCATCAACCACAATGGCCATCTGCATTCTTTTCTCCTGGAATTCGGTCAGAAGATCCTCAAGTGTTTTGGATTCGGGGACGTACAATACAGGTCTTAGGAAGCGAGTAAGATTTGAGGGCCCCAGGTTTGAAGGGTCAGACATATATCTCAAGATGTCCAAAGAGTGTGCAATACCCTCTATTTGGTCCAACTCGTCTCTATATACAGGGATCTTACTGTGACCACTCGACAACATTATGTTTGCAACTTGGTCAAGTGAGGTGGAGACTTCCGCGCACGTCATATCAACTCTTGGGATCATTATTTCCCGAGCCACGGTTTTATCTAGTTGAAATACTCCTCTGATCATTCGTACTTCATGCTCTTCCAGCGGTTCCCCTTCTTCGTCTAGACGCATTGATATACCGTCTGAATTGTTTGTGACGGTTAAATCTTCTTCAGTAGTAGCAGAACCGATCTCTATTATGCGTTCTTGAGATCTGGTTAAAGGACTCAAGAGTATTCCGACAAATGTTGTGAATCCTGATAGCCTGGCTGCGATCGATGGCCCTCTCGGCCCAACGCACGTTCTAATAATTGTTTCTACTATAGCGAGACCAAGCAGGGTTACCGCCGTGGTCAGGAGCGTATGTGTTATGTCCCAATTGGCTTGGCCACTTTCTTTACTAACTAAGATATTTGTTGCAACAACTGATAACGCTAAAGTTACAGCTTTTAATATTGAGAATGCTGAACTGCATTGATCAAATCTTCTTAACAGGGATTCTAATTTTTCCGCCCGATTTCTTCCTTCATTTTTCCATATGTATACTGCCTCTCTTGTAACCGAGGATAGGGCGGATTGAATAAACCCAATCGTTGAGTATAAAAGAATAGAAATTATGAACACTACGATTGGTAGGCTTTCGTTATTTATGTTCAAATCCAATATCGTTTATGACCTCCCCCCTTGAATTATTCTTACTGGTGCTCCTATAGCTCTGGCTCCGTCAGGGACATTTTTATTTACTATGGATCCTGTTCCAGTGACCGCGTTCTCACCGACATTTACAGGGGCTACAAGCATCGTGTTGGAACCAATAAATGCATTGTTTCCAATGACTGTCTTAAGTTTAGTGACACCGTCATAATTGCAGGTTATTGTTCCGGCCCCTAGATTAACATTTGTTCCAATTATTGCATCACCTATGTAGCTGAAATGGCCACATTTACTTTCAGAGCCTAAGGTGCTGTTTTTAATCTCTGCGTGATTACCAACATATACATTGTTTTCGAGAACGGTTCCGGCTCTAATACGGCTAAAAGGTCCCACTGATACTTTCGTTCCCAAACTAGCGTTTTCGATAACTGAATGCGTTACTTTTGATTTATCTCCAATTGCCGATGCTTTGACAGTAGTGTCTGGACCGATCTGGCAATTTCTTCCAATAGTGGATCCCTGTTGTATGTGGGTATTTGGTAGTATGGACGTATCTTCACCTATATCAACGCCCTGCTCTATATAGATGGACGTAGGATCAACCAAAGTGACTCCGGACTTCATCCATTTAGCCCTAATGTTTTGTTGGAGGAGAGCCTCCGCCTCTGCCAGTTGTATCCGATCATTGACATTGATGGTCTCTTCTTGCCGGTCAGTTTCTAAAGTTTCAACCCGAAGATTCTGTTCCAGTGCTAGAGCTATCAAATCGGTGATATAGAACTCATTGGTTGAGGAGGGTTTAAGTGATTCCAATGCTGACCATACCCAGGGTGCTTCGAAGCAGTAAACCCCACAATTTACTTCAGTGACATCCTTAATTTCACTGTCTGCGTCACGTTCCTCAACTATAGCTTCCACTGCCCCTTTATGGGTTCTTATTACCCTACCGGAGCCTAAGGGATTATCTTTTCTGTTTGTAAGGAATGTGGCAGTTGATTCCTTTTCTTGGTGGAGAGATATAAGTTGCGATATAGTTTCAGGGCTTATTAGGGGAATGTCTCCGTTTAGAACCAATATAAACTGGGAATTTTTGGCCGCTTTTTTCGCTTGTAGCAGGGCATGACCAGTACCTTTTGCTTGTCCTTGAACCTCAAATCGTGTTCTGTTTCCAACCGATATTTCGAACAATTTATAATCCGAAGGCACAATTGTGACTGAGTATTCTATTCCAGAGAGTTCTACCGCATCCAGGATCATATTAAGAATTTCTTTTCCGCAAACCTTGTGAAGCGGTTTGGGTGTTTGGGATTTCATACGGCTGCCGCCACCAGCGGCTAAGATAATGGCAGTTAGATCCTTAGCGAGAAATGGCCTAGTCATTAGTCAACTCAACAGCATATCTTGAGCGGTATGAATCGCTCTGAAGAAATACCATTATTGTCGTGCTACTAGGAGGATCGTCCAATTTAGATCAGGCTAGCAAATCATAAAAATGTATGTCAAGTAGGTAATAGTCATTATCCCAGCATTAAACTTTTTTAGAACAGTTTTTGAGCACCCAATCCAGTAGCTTTCCTACCCCTTCAACGTTTTCAACATATGCGTCTGCTTTTTTTAGCAGGTGTTTGTTCGTAGGTTTAGATTTCACAGCTACAGTAAGTCCTTTAACTACCCCAGCATCCCTTAATTTAATAAATTGGTCTATTCCGTCTATGTCAGTGGTGTCATCTCCTACAAATAAAATAGATTCGGGTTGGTACCGTTTGAATATATCTCGAACAGCATAACCTTTGTTAACTCCGGAGAGGAGACGGATTTCCAGAATTTCTTTCCCCCAAAATATTTCCAGTCTATGAATATGTGGGGCATGCCTTAAAGCTTCAGCTAATGTAGCTTTGGCTAAATCATGATTATCGGAGAGCCTGTAGTGGACAGAGGCACTAAAACTTTTATCTTCAAAAATTAAGCCTGGCAGAGATACTTCAGATTTCAGGAAATTCAGGAGTTCACGAATGGGATCTAAATTCATATCCGCCCTCGATTGGGCTATGAGTTTTCCTGAAATGAATTTTTCTGCACCGTGATTCCCATAAAACTCTACTTGGTTAAGTTGAATTTTGGTTTGTAAGTCTTTAACAGATCTTCCTGAAACAATGGCGATGACGGGTAAAAAAGTAGATAGTTTTTGGAGAAGAGTTAGACACATCGGATCTATGACGGCATCTGATGGGTCCGGAGTCAGTTCCGAAAGGGTGCCATCAAAGTCAATCAATAGGGCTGGTTTTGCAAAGCCTATTAAAGATTTAAAGGCATCGATATGATCTAAAAAATTAAGTGCGGTATTAGTCAATACAATTTACATGTGATCTATTGAGCGGTCATCCCTCCGTCTATGACTAGCTCTGACCCAGTCATGTATGAGGATTCATCGGTAGCCAAAAATAAAACCCCCATTGCGACGTCTTCAATGCTTCCCACTCGGCCCATCGGTATTCGTGATTCAGTGGACTTTCTTCCTTCAGCGGTAGAAAGATTGTCAGATATCATGTCAGTATCGATTGGCCCAGGGTGTACAGAGTTTGCTCTTATTCCTTCGGAGGCATGCTGAATTGCCGTATATTTTGTAAAAGACCTAACACCACCCTTAGAAGCTCCATATGCTCCACTACCCACATTACCCACGATCCCAGCGGTAGAAGATATGTTGATGATAGATCCTCCCCCCGAGGTTCTCATAGCTGGTATTGCATGCTTTGTTCCAAGGAAAACTCCGCGCAAGTTCACCTCTAAAATGTGATCAAATTCCTCAACCGAGGCGTTTTCGATCGGGACACGACTATAGATACCTGCGTTATTAACGAGAATATCGAGTTTTCCAAAAAATTCTACTGTTTGTTCTACGACCCCTATCCAGTTAGGCTCACTTGTAACATCCAGGGTCATAGAGACTGCACTTCCTCCAGAAGAAGAGATTTCTTCAGCAGTTTTACCACAAGCCTCTACATCTATATCGCAAAGAACGACAGTGGCTCCCTCACTAGCGAAAAGTCGGGCTTCAAACTCCCCCTGTCCTTTTGCGGCACCAGTTATTATCGCCACTTTATTTTTCAGTCGACTACTCATCGTATTGGTTTAAATTTCCTAAACTTTTGATCTCATTAGATTACGTCTCTCGGAATTGTAGCATTCGAAGAAAAAATAGGTATGAACGCTTTGGCCGGCACACACGGATTGACAGAACACTTGTTCTGTTCTAAAATGTTCTAAAAGTGTGGCCATAAGTAGGAATATATAAATGTCCATAAAAATTAAAATAAATCACCTAAACCCATATAAAAATTCTTTTGGGGATAGATGGAAAGTGTACGAATTCAGAGGCTTAACTAGAGTAGTAGTGTGGACATATACCAATGAAAAAGACAAATTCGATACAACTTAAATTGCCTGTGGAAATGGATCAAAGTTTTCCATGTGAAGCCGTGATCAACTCAAGGGGTGTTGGGCCCGGCCAAAAAGTTTTATATACGGGAAATGTTAAGGGTGGACCTAGCACCGGGTCCTCAGGGATAGTAAAGAAATTGTATGCTAATAAGGCAGTTGTGGATTTAGGTATTTTAGGGATTTGGAATGTCCCGTACTATTTTTTAGGGAAGCCAGTAGTTATAGGTGCTGTCTAGTTTCATTCTCCGAAGAATCCGCTCTCAATATTATTCGTTAGGATTGACGCGAGTAATTCCGGTCTTTGGATTGGTACGTCGTGGATGCTGTTTTCCAGCCACATAGATTTATTAATGGCTATTTTTTGGGCAGCTTCATTTAAGAGTTCATTTTTTAGAACTTGTCTATCTGTATTTTCGGATCCCATTCGCGCTGACAAGATTAACGTTGGACATCTGATGTGCTCAAATAATTTTGATGGTTTGTGATTCCAGAAGGCCTTTACGACTTCTAGGTGGTTCTTCCTAGAAAGTCTTGCATTTATACTTCCGTCAGGATGAGTCTCCAAATTCGCCATGACAATTTCCTCAAGATTTGCTGATGTTGAGGTATCGTCTTGCTCTCCCCAGTCTCGCCTCTTTAGACGTTCTCTAACATCCGAAGCGGAGACTCCCTCCCATAGAGGTGGTGCCATGCTGACCAATGCTTTTTCTAAACTGTTACCAGGAGTTCTTGAAATTTCTATTAGGCCTCCGTCTACGAAGCAGAGGCCGGAGATGAGGTCTGGTCGTTGTGTCGCTAGGCAAAGTGCAACGCTTCCTCCCCAAGAATGTCCCACAACAATAGGGTTCTTAAGCTTTAAAGCATTTATAAATCCCACGACGTCATTTGTCACCGTATCAAAATCATAGCCGGTGTCAGGCCTGTCAGATTTTCCATGTCCTCTTTGGTCCACAGCAATAACTGAGAAGTTTTTGGCTAAGATTGGAGCCAAAAGATCCCAGATCCTTGCGTTGGAAGCTAGGCCATGAAGCATTAGAATTTGCCTTCCTTCCGGGGCCCAGTTTCGGTAACTTAGTTCTAGGTTTCCTATGTTGACTTTGTTTTCCAGCGGATATTTATTGTTTAGCAACGACTTAAGAAATCCCAGGGATCGCAGGATCCCAATTGGCTTTATCTAAGAATAGACGGGAAGGTCTATATGAGGCGGTCTGTTTGTCCTTTATTCGCTTTATAAATCCGTTGGTTATCAAATTTGATCTGATCTGAATGTGGTCAGTTGCAAAGAGGTTTCTATCTTTGATACCTTGATTTAAATCTTCCTCGCTGTAGTCGACTCCTTCTTGGAAGGCCATCATCACAAAATGGAGTGCTACGAGTTGCTCCTTTTGATCTTTTGGGAATTCAGGGAGAGACTTATGGGTTGAGGTCCATTGGGCAAACAGGTCTCTATAGTATGAAGGGTTAATTTCTAAGACTGACAACTTTCACAACCGTTTTGAACCTTTAAATTTAAAGTTTTGCCTTTGGCTGTATCTGTATTTTATTGGTTCGTAATTCTACGAACCTTCTGGACCACTGCTTTGGCTGCGCAAAAATTCTTCAATTTCGTGCACCATGTCAGTACCAGTTGGCATATCCTCTGCCTCGCCTACAGACTCATCATATTGATTTTCTAACTTAGTGACATAGGATTTAACATCTGGTTGATTAGATATGGCTTTTGTGACCTCTTCTTGGAAAGCCTGCCCGGCTAACCCGAGTTCGCTCATATCGACGTCAACATCTATTAAATTCTTGAGTCTTTCAAGAAGAGCATAGCTTGCCACTGGATTAGGGGTTGTTTGTACGTAGTGGGGACAATGACACCATATGTTAGCGTGAGGTATTTCTCTGCTGTTACATTCATCTGCAAAAGCGGAATGTATACCTGTAGGTCCCTGGTAGCCAGAGTTTTTTATACCGAGCCACTGAGCTTTTTTACTGAGTTCTTTATTGCTTGCGCGACCTGTTATTCTGACTTCACGGGTGTGAGGAACTGCATCTAAAAGGGATCCTAAGGATACAACCAACTCGACTCCGACTTTACTGGCTGCTTCCAAGACGGTGTTAGAAAATGTTTTCCATTTCAGATTTGGCTCTGTACCTACGTACAGTAAGACGGCATTTGCAGGATCGTCTTGTGGTATATAACTATGGAATTCATTAGTTGGCCATTTTATTATTCTTTCTTTCCGGCGGTTCATCCTGGTTTGGGGTCTATTTACTGTGAAGTCATAATAATATTCTGGATCGATTTCCATAATTTTTTTGGTGGGCAATTTTCTTGCCATATACCTGATAGCCCGTGTGGCAGCTTCTGCCGCGTCAGGCCACCCTGCAAAGGCCAATATCATAGTCGAATGCTTAACTTCTGGGATGTCGTGGACGATCAAGCCGTTCATTCATAGCTCCATACAGTCCTAATTTCAATTGAGTGTATCATTTTGCCCTACATATGCCAATAATGGCTATCACAATCTACCTATATTGTGGTTTTTACTTGCACTCATTTAATTTATACAAATGAGTTTTAACTATGATTTTAAACATCAATAGTTGTATAAAATAGGGTGGGAGGAGAATAATTTTTATATGAGCTTTCCTGACAGAAGATTCTCTGTTTCTATATTTTGCCATATTTACATGGTAGGTTTTTAAATGAGTCATGAAAAGCTTCCAAAAACCATAGTGGGAGTTGCGATATCTGGACCTAGCTCCAAGTATGTAGTGGATACGATAGTAGAAGCAGAACAAGAGGGTATTCCGGCTGTTTGGCTGACTTCTGGAGGAGGATCAGGAGATTCTTTGTCTGTGTTGGCGGCCGCTGCAGCTAGAACAAGCGAGATTTTACTCGGGACCTCAATAATGAGGATATGGTCACGCCATCCCGTGACAACGGCTGAACAAGTTTCTACGATTTCTTCTATCGCCCCGGGAAGGTTCCGTTTAGGATTGGGAAGCGGAATAAATAGTACGGTTGAACGTACTTTTGGAGTAAGGTTTCACAGTCCCATGACTCATATCAGGGAATATATGCATATTGTGAGATCTCTCCTTCACAATGGCAGTGTTTCCTTTCAGGGTCGTTATTACACTGCTCATTCAGAGCTTACTGGTATTTCTGATGACGTACCTGTGATGTCTTCGGCACTGGGCCCGAAATCCTATGAAATGGCAGGAAAATTTGCAGATGGTGCCATCAGTTGGGTAACTCCACATTCTTATGCGACAGGCGAAGCATTAACGATTCTTCAAGAGAGTTCCAATGCTGCGGAGAGACCGACTCCTCCTCTGATTTTGCATGTTGCGCTATGTGTAACGGACGATATGAGTGAAGGAAAGAGAGGAGTTCGATCTAGACTAGGGTACTTTCCAACCATACCGTTTTATTCAAATATGTTTGCGAGGGCGGGCTTCTTGAATTCTGCTCAATTAGGGTGGACGGATGAGATGATCGAGTCAATTTTAGTTTGTGGTATGGAGTGCCAAGCTTCGCAGCAGTTGGATTTTTTGTTTGCAACTGGGGCTAGTGAAATTCTAGTCTCAGTAGTTTCTGACCCAGGTAAACACGCATCAATTTCCCGCAGTATGAGATTTGTGTCTGACTACTATAAAAAATTGAATTCTTAAATATATATGAATATTCAGATTGACCAAGTCAGGTTTATAAAAGTAAGGGTTACCCCTAAGACAGCGTGGTATTTTGCCAAAGTAATGAATTCGAACGGACTAGAAACTGTTGTTGAGTTTACAAAGGGGTCTTCGTCGGGAGAAGTAGCAAAATTAATACATCAGATGACTGGCTATCTGTCAGAACAATTAGTTGAAGATGAATCAGATGTGGAATCCATTCTCAATATTGATCATATTATGGATGGGAGGTCAGTGGAGTCAGCTGCTATAAGCGCTGTTCGAACTGCTATTACTCAGCTTTCAGCTATGGAGAAAGACATATCTTTGAACGAGACGTTTAATGGGGGAAAAATTGAGAAAGTTCCAGTCTATGCAAATATCAATCGAGGATTATTTTCCACAGATAGAGCACCAAACGACTTTGCGGCAGCAGCGGAAAATGCTGTTAAGAGGGGGTTTTCTATTATTAAATGTGCCCCGTTTGATGAAGTGAGTCCAAGTGATTCCTCAGAGTGGATATTGAAATCAGCGGAAATGGGTATTGAAAGAGTGAAGTCTATTCGTAGAGCTGTTGGGGAGTCTATAACCGTATTGATAGATTGTCATAGTAGGTTTACTCCTGAGACTGCTAGTCAAGTTGCTGAAAAACTTGAATCTGTCTCAATTGGTTGGTTTGAGGAACCTCTTTCACCTAATGACCATTCCCGTTCACTTTCTGATGTGGTAAAAAAAGTATCAATGCCTGTTGCAGGTGGAGAATCAGGATATGGGGAACCTTTTTTTGATGCACTTTTGTCTAGTGGATCTTTGGAGATAGTAATGCCAGATATAAAATACTGTGGCGGAGTTTCGGAAAGCGTTAGGATCGGTCGCTTAGCACGCTGTAAGGGAGCGGGAGTTTCATTGCACAGTCCGTCAGGACCTGTTTCTTTACTGGCATCGGCTCACTCAACTGCCGCAGTTGAATGTTCTATGGCTTTAGAGCATGCTGTGTCTGAATCAGACTGGAGGTCTGAGCTTATAGAACCTGCTGAGGTTATCAGGGATGGAAACATCTATTTGCCCAAAGGTCCTGGTCTAGGAGCAGTACTGAACAGTAATATGATGGCTAAAAGGGGAGAATGTTTTTCCGTATAATCCTCTATTTAACTGCCAAAAGATCGTAAGCCAGATGCAGCATAACTTTTGCTCCGCTAACCAGGCTTTTAATACCTATTGACTCATCGGTTCCATGAGCTCTGCTCAGCATTGGATCATCTTCAGGATGTGATCCAGAAAATCCATATGTTATAACCCCAAGAGGCCGTGTGAATCTTGAGTCTGTAAACCCTGTACTAATAGCCGGTACGAATTGAATATCATCTCTGTCTAATGCCTTTTGAGTGGCCATCTTTAGACTTTCCATAAGTTCAGTTTCAAATTCCGATGAGTTTGGTACAGCCATATAGTCGATTTCATATTCGATCCCAGGTATACCCTCAATTAGCTTATCCAGCTCTTGCCTCAGATAATCCTCGCTTTGATTTGGTAATGTTCGTACATCACATGTGAGATGAATGTCCTCAGGCACACTGTTGGATTTGATACCACCGTTAATCATAGTAGGTGTTATTGTCATTCTAGATAGTGCTTTAAGCATTGATGCAAAACGTGGGTTCCGTTTTTCTTGTTCAAGGATAATTTCGTCGACATTTTCAGCTGAAGGTTTGTGCTCTATCGCAAATGTAGAGAGATGCTCAAATAAACTAGTACTTGTATCTCTTTCTGGCTCGTACTCTTCCAGTCTCTGCAAAAGTTTTTGAAGTCGATACAAGGCGTTGTTGCCTTGCCAAGGAACTGAAGCATGGGAGCTGGTTCCCTTGATATCTATTTCGACCTGTAATCTACCTTTTTCTCCAACGCCGAGTACGTATGTTAAGGACCCAGCTGCCTCGATCGGCGTTCCACCTCCTTCGTTTACCGCAAACGGAGCATCCAACACTTCAGGATGGTTTTCAGCGAGCCAGCCAAATCCGTATCGTCCGCCATGCTCCTCGTCAGCTCCTGAGATTAATACCAAACTATCTTTGAGACTTACGTTGTTATTCTTTAAAACCCTCATTGCCATCATCTGAGCTGTAAGTAATCCCTTGCAATCTGAGGCACCGCGTCCATAAATACGGCCATCGTGTATTTCAGCGCTAAAGGGTGGGTAGGTCCATTTGCTTTCATCCTCGACGGGAACGACATCGGTATGAGACATAAAAATCAAGCCAGTTTTTCCACTGGTTCCCTCGAGCTTAGAGATTATGTTGCCTCTGTTGGGATCTCTGAACAAGATGTCTGATTCGATGCCATCATTTAAAAACCATTTTTTAATGAAATCACAGACAGGGGTTTCATTTCCAGTAGGCATAGAGCCTGTATTTACAGAGGGGATACGAACAAGTTCTTGTTCCAGTATTACGAGTTCTTCCTCAAGCGCATCTAGCTGGTTCAACATTTCTTCTAAAGAGGCCATAATATGATCCTTCCCAAATTTTTTGAAATTAGAAGATGTTTGTGGCCATCAAAATAAGTGCCACTGTCTTTGCATCTTGAATTTCTCCAAGTCTTATTAACTGATTTACTCTAGATAATGGAATTCTTTCCACCGTTATTTCCTCATCCTCATCCGGTTGCAACCTGTTTTCAACAAGGTCTTTGGCTATGTAACAATAAAGGTACTCGTCGGTGAATCCTGGGCTTGACCAAAGGCCACCAAGTAGCCTCAGGTTCCGAGAGGAATATCCAGTCTCCTCGCGAAGCTCTCGCATGGCACTATCATCTGGTTCCTCTCCCAACTCTACCAATCCCGCCGGAACCTCAAGAATCATCTGCTTCGTAGGGTGTCTGTACTGCCTCACCAGCAGAGCATTATTTTCTTGATCAATGGGCAGAATTGCTACGGCAGGTCGATGCTCAGCTACTTCTCGTTGGGCCTGACCACCACTATCTAACAAAATAGTGTCTTCCCTGACGTTAATAATTTTGCCTTCGTATTTGGTTTCGGACTTAATTGTTCGGTCTTGTTCTATTGGTTGCATTCGTGCTCACATTAGTGATTTGTCAGGTTGTGGGATCTTCAGGTGGTCTCTGTGACCTATAGGCCAAACCTAGCCTCATGTTCAAGGCAGTGTAAAAGAAGTCTGGTTGGTGTGCTCTGAGAAATTTTGCAGTGTGAGGGCTTCTGCGGACTATAACTTTTTCACCCGACTCAAGTACTGAATCCACAAATCCATCTGCGCTGATAGATGCTTGGTATCCATCTGAAGCCTCAAGTTCAATTAATGAATCTGGGGCTAGAATAAGTCCGTCCCTGAGTCCAGTATGGGCTGCCACTGGCTGTAGTATCATCATTTTGGCTTCTGGGAAAACTATAGGTCCACCAGCAGATAGGGCATAACCTGTACTTCCTGTAGCGGTAGATATTATTACAGCGTCTGCTCTGTAATTTGTAAGGTGAACTTGGTTTACTGATGCTTCAAGCTCCACAAGTCTAGCCGCCTTGCTAGTACCAACGGTAATATCGTTTAATGCGTGTATTGCAATACGAGGTTGGGTACCTGAAGCAGGCATAACTTTGGCTTCGATCATCATTCGTTCCTCTACCCTGATGACGGATTCAGATTGTTCATCTTTAGATACATAGGATATAAATTCTGGCAATTGGGAGATGGCCTCTTCAGGACTTAGTTCAGCCATGAATCCTACCTTCCCCATCTTGACCCCTACGACGGGTACATTGAAAGGGCTTGTAGCTCTCACAGCTCTGAGAATGGTTCCATCACCACCAACCACTATCACTAGGGATGTATCTTCAAGCTCGTATGTATTATTTTGCAGATTTCCGGCTGAGGAGATCCATGCCCTATCCTTCAGGCCAAGTCCATCAATGAACTCTTGTGCCTTTTCTTTAGTTTCGGGCATTCGCGAATTATGAATGAAAGCTATTCTATTTCTATTAGACATATTTCTTCACCGGGGCAGGGACATTTGAAGCTGGAATGAGCAAACATGTGTTTAGGCCTATAAATATTATAGACAAACAATCAAGTTAGATGGGATGGGGTCTAAGTTGTTAGCCTATAAGAGAGTCAATAGCGGTGTGGGCTATTCTCAAAATGGGTTCAGGATATATTCCAAATAAGAATGTACCTGCCATTGCTATTACGGCAGCAGAAACAGCTCCAACGCCGTAAGAAGTTTCTGAATCTTTTTCATTCTCTTTAGGGCTGGAAAGAAACATCACTTTGACAACCCGAAGGTAATAGTAGGCAGAGATTACGCTGTTAATTACACCGACGATTGCTAACCATTCCAATCCTGTGTCCATCGCGGCACTAAATAAATATATTTTTGCCATAAAACCCACAGTTGGCGGTATACCTATAAGGGAAATCATAGCTAGGGCCATAGCTCCCGCAAGTAATGGAGATTTCCTCGCAAGTCCAGAAAAAGAGTTTATTGAGTCGTTGTTTGTTTTGTTAGAAACGGCTATCACAACGCTGAATGCTGCTAGATTCGTCATAGCGTATCCCGCGAGGTAAAATAGAACACCTATTGGTCCCGCGTTATCGTCTCCACCAGGTAGAGCTGTTATTGCTGCTAGTCCTACCATTAGGTATCCCGCTTGTGCAACGGTACTGTAGGCTAACATCCTCTTGATGTTATTTTGTCTAATTGCAATCAGGTTTCCTACCGACATAGATATTGCGCTTAAAACAGCCATCATGTTGGCCCAGTCAATGTTGGCATTGTCTAAGCCAAAAGATGTATAAAACACTCGTAATATGATCGCAAATCCTGCCGCCTTACTCGCCACTGAGAGAAATCCTGTAACTGGTGTTGGGGCTCCTTCGTAAACATCTGGTGCCCACATTTGGAAAGGTACAGCTGATATTTTGAATCCGAAACCAGCTGTAATAAGCACGATTCCAAATAATAGAGCAGGGCTAGAGCCCAATCCGTTGTTAGTAATGGAGGAGGCTATTTCATTAAGGTGGCTGGACCCAGTGAGCCCGTAAACCAGGACCATTCCATAGAGTAATACCGCCGAACTGACGGCACTGAGCACAAGAAATTTGATTCCGGCTTCTGCCGATTTTCGCTGGCGAATAAATGCTGCAAGCGCTGCTGAAGGCAGAGCAGTGAGTTCAAGCGCAATGTATAGGGTGATTAGTTCCATCGAGGAAGCCAGGAGCATCATTCCTGCAGCCGAAAAAAGAATCAGGGCGTAATACTCACCCTGATGTCCGCCAAATCTTCTTGCATATTGAGTCGAAGATAAAATTACGATAGCAGTTGATCCGAGGATCAGGTACTTGAAAAATATAGCAAAATCGTCGACTTGGAATGTACCTGAAAAACCCGTTTTGGATCCGATATCTGTATCTAAGTGGAGTTGGATTGTGAGAAATAGTGGGATTAGTAGAGTTACCAATGCCACAACGGGAAGTACTTTTTTGTTGGAAACAAACAGGTCAATTATGATTACAAACGCGGCGACTATAGCTATGCCAATCTCTGGGGATATGAGATATATGTCTTGGAGGTTCATGCTATTTAGCCCCCGTGACGTAACCACTTAACCCATCAACTATAGGGTTCAGGCCTGAATTAAATACATCTGATATTGCGGCAGGATAAATTCCCACAACGAAAATAGAAGCAACTAGTATCGCTATAGGAATCATTTCGGGTATAGAAGCATCAGTAAGGTTATTATGGTGTGCTGGTCTGGGACCAAACATTACTCTCTGAATCATCCATAAGATATATCCAGCCGTCAGTACAACCCCTATTGCAGCAAGTGCTGCAAACCAATGCCAAGCTGGAAAGCTACCTAGGAATATAGTTATCTCTGCCACAAACCCACTTGTACCAGGTAGACCAAGGGAAGCAAGTCCTGCTACCAATAACGAGGCGGCAAGAAAGGGCATTCTACCCGCTAAACCTCCAAGATCAGGTATATGTCGTGTGTGAGCTCTGTCATAAATAAATCCCACGGTTAAGAATAAAAGCCCCGTGATTGTACCGTGAGTGAACATTTGTAATGCAGCACCATTTAGGCCCAGCTCTGCTGTGCCTCCCTTCGCTGCGGCAATTCCTAGCAGTACAAATCCCATGTGGCTCACACTGCTGTATGCGATCAACCTCTTAAGATCAGTCTGCCTTATAGTGATTGCGGCCCCATATAAAATATTGATGACTCCAAGAGTTGCCAGAAGCCAAGAGTAATCGACTAATTGTTCTGGGAACATCGCTGCTGAGATGCGAAACATCCCGTATCCGCCCATTTTCAACAGTATTCCAGCTAACATTACGCTTGCCGCTGTGGGCGCGTCAGTGTGGGCATCTGGCAACCAGGTGTGGAATGGAAATACAGGAAGCTTGATAGCGAATCCGATGATGGTTAGGAAAAATAGAACAGATGCAGGCATAATGAGATTTGCAGCTGCTATTTTTTCAGGTAGTAGTGTCATATCAAAAGTATTGGTAGAGAAATAAAGCGCAAGTATTCCAACGAGCATAAATGCACTACCCAATATAGTGAAAATGACAAATTTCATTGCTGAATATTCTTTTCGACCAGTTCCCCAAATGGAAATTAGGAAGAACATGGGTATAAGTTCTAGTTCCCAAAACAGGAAAAACAGGAAAAAGTCCAGAGCACAAAAGACACCGATCACGGCCCCTTGGAGAACTAGAAGCCACATGAAATGTTCTTTCATTCTCTGGGAGACGTTCCAAGATGCGAACACGGCCACAATTCCTAGAATGCCTGTCAGCAGTACTAGAGGTGCGCTGAGACCGTCGATGCCTAGGAAATAGTCCACCCGGAACGTATCAAAGGGTATCCACCCTTCGAATTTTTCCACCAGTTGATATCCTCCTTTCTCTTTGTCGTAAAGCAGGAAAATATACGAGGTTATTAATAGTTCAACTAAAGTGGTTGCGAGAGCGAATCCCCTAGCTACTGTTCCGTTTAAGAATAGGGCAATTACAATTGCTCCCGCTATTGGGAGAAATATTGCTAGTGTTAGTAGTCCTGAGAATTCTGTTAACAATCTACTTCCTAATCACCAAAAATGAATATGGCGGCAATCACTATAATGCCTATTGAGGTTACCGTGGCATACATCTGCATTTGCCCATTTTGGAATTGCCTTATCAATCCTCCAAAATTGGCACCTGTCCATCCAACGATGTTAACGGCTCTATCAACAATGTTTTTATCTGTCCAGTCTGACGCCAGTGCCAATCCCCTGTAATAGATTTGACGTACAAAAATACCTTCGTAGAGTTCATCAAAGTAGTATTTTCTGTATAGAAGTGTGTGAACAGGTCTTAACGTTTTTCCTATTGACTCTGGTGATATGAGAGGTTTTGGCTTGTACATAGCTATCGCCAAAGCAATTCCTGATAAAGCTACAAGGGATGAGACAGCAGCAAGTGGTACGCTGAATGATTCTCCTTTCAGAAGGTGATGCATGCTGTCAGGCAGGCTATGGTCCAGTGTATGCACCATCCAATGCGCTTTTATGCCTAGCAATTCCCCAGGCGGATTTGCTATGAATCCAATAATGACAGCTGGAATTGCCAGTATTAACATTGGAAGGACCATCAAGAACGGTGATTCTCCCAGATGTACCGGTCCATGGGGATTAGCTTCAGGATCTTTTTCAGATCCCCCTCTAAATTCCCCTTCAAAGGTCATGAATAGAGCCCTGAACATGTAGAAGGCAGTCATGAATACCGCGATTATTGCTAGAACGAACACTGTCATGCTGACGATTTCCCCACCCTCCGAACCTGATCTGAACGCGTTAAGCAAAATTTCGTCTTTGCTCCAAAATCCAGCTAACGGGAAAATACCAGCCAGACTTAGGCTTCCAATTAGGAAGGTGATATAGGTTATGGGCATTTTTTTCCTTAGTCCGCCCATAAAACGCATGTCAAAAGTACCGGTTGCGTGGTTAACGCTGCCTGACCCCAGGAAGAGTAACGCTTTGAAAAAGGCATGCGTAAATAGATGAAATATAGCTACTCCGTAAGCTCCTATTCCTAACGCAAGCATCATGTACCCAAGCTGACTCACGGTTGAATAAGCGAGGACTCGTTTAATATCGTTACTAACCAATCCCATAGTTGCTGCAAATAATGCAGTAATTCCACCAACGAGTGCGACGACCATCATGGCTTCTTGCGAGGCTTGGAATAGTGGGAAGAATCTTCCAACTAGGAATACCCCTGCTGTGACCATGGTGGCAGCGTGTATAAGAGCGCTTACAGGTGTTGGTCCTTCCATAGCATCTGGAAGCCATGTGTGAAGTGGGAATTGTCCTGACTTGCCTATTGCCCCAACAAAAAAACCTATCGCTATAAGTGTCAATGCCCCTGCGCCTAGGGTTCCAGAACTAACTAATGTTGGCAAATTTTCGTTTATTGTCTGAATGTTTAAATAGTTGATATTTTCTTGGTAGGTTTTGGAAAATAAATACATCAGAGCAAGCAAGAATCCAAAGTCTCCCACCCTGGTCACAATGAACGCCTTTTTGGCGGCCGCAGCAGCAGCAGGGCGATGGAACCAGAATCCAATGAGAAGGTATGAGCAAAGACCAACCAGTTCCCAAAATACGAATAACTGAACGACGTTAGAGGCCATAACTAGCCCGAGCATCGAAGCTGTGAATAGGGACATGTAGGCAAAGTATCTTGCGTACACTGGTTGACCAAGTTCTGCAGGTTCTGAATCGCTACCCTGATTTTCGGTCCCATGATGAGAACCTGGATCTTTCATATAAAAAGTGGAATATATTTGCACCATGAGGCTGACACCAGTTACGACAACAAGCATCGTCGTGGTGAGAGGATCTAGTAATATGCCAACCTCTAATTTGAAGGCTCCTATGGTCAACCAATTTATTGGATCCCCAACTAAAGTGAGGGTGCCATTTATGTTGCGTTCAATAAAAGTAAGAATCGATATTACGAAAGATGCACCTATAAACAGAACTGCTATAGGTCCTGCTATTACCGATGCTTGATTGAAAAAAGGCCTAATTATAAGTGCAATTAAACCGAACGAGATCAGTGGAAGAAAGAATATGGCCCAAATTAGTTGTTCGTTGACCATCTCTAAAGTTTCCTTAGGATTTCGTCAGCTACGTGCTCGCGGCCTTTTGGGACGTAGATTTTGTAAGAAACTTGTTCTGCCCAATCGGTAATTTCACCTTCCGGCATTATTTTTGCAGCTAGTCCTTCACCTTCAAACGCGTCTTTCCACATTTCTGCAGTAGCGAGATTGGGGGCTGTCATATATTCAATCCACATATCGCCTAGTTAACCATCACTTTTTCATGTCTGCTGCTTCAGTGACGAGCACGGTGCTACGAGACCTATATATTGCAATTATTATCGCAAGTCCTAGAGCTACCTCTGCGGCTGCTACTGTGATGATAAACACTGCAAATACCTGTCCTGTCAGCAGAAAACTCGCAGCGTTTTCGATGTTTTCAGACAGAGCCTTGGGCACGGTATATCGGGACAAGGCCACAGCTGTCACATTGACTCCATTAAACATGAGTTCTAGGGACATAAGAACCGCTATCGCATGTTTTTTTGATAGAGCCCCATATAGCCCGATTGCAAAAAGTATTGCCCCGATTATCAGGAAACGTTCCAGGGTCATAATTATCGACCTCTCACAAGAGCTAGCGAACCCAGCACAGCTGCAAGTAACAGTACAGACACTACCTCGAATGCCAGAACAAAATCTCTTAGTAATAATTTTGCCAACGTAGGAATACCATTAGTAAAAACATGAGCCGCTTGGTTCATTTGATCTGGATTTAAGGTTTCACTTCCGATGATATTCCACTCGGTATTGGAAATTGCATATATAGAGACACCCATCAAAATCAAAGACACTAGTGCTACGGGAATTCTGAAACTGTGGGAGGTACTTCCTTCTTCCAGGTCTCTAGTCATCAGGATGGCAAATATAATTAATACTGATATTGCTCCGACATAAACCATTAGTTGAACACCTGCGAGAAATTCGGCTCTCAGAAGGATAAAGAGACCTGCAACCCCTAGTAGAGTAACGATTAAGAATAAAGATGCCCTGAAAAGATCGCGTATTTGGACAACCGCTATAGCTGATACGACAGTTGATAGCGCAATTACCCAGAACACTAGTTCAGTTATTAACGCTCCCTCTGTTCCCTCACCTAAAATCATCTTTTAGCCCACCTATCACGTTGCTGATCTCCCGTGGGTTTCTCGTGCCTTCCCACCTCATCCCAGTTTGCCTCGGACCCTTTGATGGGGTCGTAACTCTTGTCTGTAAGTTGAGGCCTAAACCACGTGCTGGGTTTCTTATCCGCTTTCCTCAGACGTTCGACATCAATCACGAGTTCGCTTCTGCGATATGTACCTTCTTCAAATCCACTTCCCATATGAAGAGCGTCATAAGGACATGCCTCAACACATAGACCGCAGAACATACACCTCCCTATATCGATGTCAAAAGTCTCTATGTCGTAACTTTGACCTTCCTGGAGATTAACACCGCTAGTGTCTGTCACAATCTTGATTATTCCCAAAGGGCAGTATTTAGCGCAGCTTGCACAACCCGTACATCGTTGGTCGTACCAAGCGAACTCCTCGCCTCTAAATCGAGCATGTTGGGGCAAGCGTTCTTCTATAGTCTCCAGTCCAACTAAAGCCCTAGCGGATCTTATTGGATTTGAAAATAGGAAAGAAATAGTGTTTTTTTCTTCTAATTTTGCCAGATCGGCTGGACTGGCCTTTCTATTGGGATATTGGTGTATATTGAATTGACGTGTTGGTAAAACCAAGTTTTTCATGGTGATACCCAAACCTTTAATTATTCCAGTGCCATACATATCTAATCTACCTCCAATCCCATGTTTGCCAGAGGCGATGGAACAGGGGTTGGCCTCTCCAATTTTTTGTGACCATAAATGCGCATTAAGCCCAATAGTGTCACTATTGCTATTATCCAGTTTATTCCGGACATTATCAGCATGTTGGAAGTGCCTATTGTGCCGTCTTCGGTTTTGAAAATCATAATCTCAATCGCAACGATAAATATGTTGAAGATGCCTAGTCCAAACAAACCTTTCCATGCGAAGCCCATTATTTGATCCACTCGTAGTCTCGGCCATGTCGCTCTAAACCACAATAGTACGAAAATGACCACGAACATCTTCAGCGCAAACCATATTTGACCTGGGATTGGATCGAATCCCTTTGTCCCCCCAAGAAATAGAGTAGCAACTACAGCAGCGGTTACGATTGGAGCCATGAATTCCGCGAGGAAAAGTATCGCAAACTTTATTCCACTGAATTCAGTATTGTATCCAGATCCAAGCTCTGACTCTGCCTCTATCTGGTCAAAGGGTGTCCTGCTGATTTCAGCGGTTGCAGCTGCCATGAACACGAAAAATCCTAATGGCATTACTACTATGAACCAAATATCTTGGCTATTCGCTATTTGGGTCATTGCTAATGAGCCTGACATTAGTAATACACTCGTTATGCCAAGGGCCATTGGAATCTCATAACTAATCAACATAGCCGCCCCGCGCATCGATCCCAAAATCGCATATTTATTTCTTGAACCCCAGCCAGCCATAAAGATGGCGATGGAGTTAACTGATGTAACGCCCACGATGAAAAGTATCCCAATGTTTAGGCTTCCTAAAAAGGAATTCTCTCCCATTGGAATCACCGTCATTATTAATAAAGTGGGAGCTACCAAGGCTATAGGCGCCAACGTAAAGACGGGTCTATCCGCCTCGGACGGTATGGTGTCCTCCTTCATTATAAGTTTCAGCACATCAGCGAAAGGTTGAAAGATTCCGAAAGGTCCGTTCCGATTTGGCCCTCGTCTCACTTGGAATCGCCCAAGGACGCGCCTTTCGAACCATGTGTAAAAGGCTGTAGAAAGAATCATGACATTGATCACTATGAATGAAATGATCACCCCTGCAGTCAAATATGACATCCATTGAGCGTTGTCACCGAAACCGAAATATTGAAAAATCTTTAAGGACAACTCATAGAAGGTATAAAAATCCACGAATCCAGGGAAATGGTTCATTAGCGATCCACCTCTCCCAGTACGATGTCGATGGAACCAAATATGATAATCAGGTCACCCATTTTCCAGCCCTTTAACATGTCTCGAAGGGGAGTGAGGTTGATGAAGGATGGAGCTCTTACCTTACATCTGTAGGGCGCTACTCCTCCATCGCTCACCATATAGAACCCTAACTCTCCTTTCGGTCCTTCCACAGCAGCATAGGCTTCTCCCGCTGGTGGCCTAATGAAGAAAGGGGTATTTGCCCTAATAGGGCCGGACTCTATCTGCTCTAGGCATTGCTCAATAATTTTAACGCTTTCTCGCATCTCCAGAATACGAACCAGATACCTGTCGAATGTGTCACCAATAGCACCTATAGGTACTTCGAATTTCACTCTATCGTAAATTTCGTAGGGGTCTGCTTTCCGTAAATCCCATTTCACACCAGAGGCTCTAAGATTTGGGCCTGACATTGAATTGTCTATTGCTTGCTCATCAGTTAGTAATCCGACGTTTTTTGTTCTAGCCAACACAATTTCATTGGATGTTATTAAGGATTCTAATTCGTCGAAGTAATGTGGTAGATCTCCTATTAAAGAATCGAGTGAAGGCCAAAAATCTTCCGGTGCATCCTGAAATACACCACCTGGCCTCATATAACTAAGAGTTATCCTTGCACCACACAACATCTCGAAGAGGTCAAGAATTCTTTCACGTTCTCTGAAGCAATAAACTAGTGGAGTCGCAAGTGCTCCTAGATCGTTTAATAGGAATCCAGTTGCCATTAAATGGCTTGCAATCCTTTGAAGTTCGGCACTGATTACCCTTATGTATTGTGCTCTTTCTGGAACTTCAATATCTGCCAGTTTCTCCACAGTCCTCACGTATGCCAAATTGTTCGACATGCTGGCGAGGTAATCCATTCTGTCGGTCAGAGTTACAATTTGGACATAATTCCTTGTCTCGGCCAGTTTCTCCGTCCCTCTGTGTAGATACCCAAAAACTGGTTCAGCGTCAATGATCTCTTCCCCATCAAAAGTTACTCGTAGCCTAAATACACCGTGTGTACTAGGGTGCTGAGGTCCAAGATTGATAGTGATTGGTTCAGTTCTAATGCCGGTCAATTGATTATCCTAGGTAATCCTTTCTAAGGGGGTGTCCATCGAAACCTTCCCAGAGGAGAATGCGTTTCAGGTTAGGATGCCCGTCGAATTTTATTCCCATGAGATCCCATATTTCTCGTTCTTGAAGATCAGCACCTTTCCAGATTCCAGTGACTGACGCAACTGTAGGTTCACCTCGGATATTTCCTTTACTAGAGCATCGGCATTTTATGACACCGCTGTAATTGTTCCTCATAGACAGAATGTGATAAACAAGTTCAAAGCTATCTATATAGTCGACAGCGGATATGGAGGTGAGGTAGGAGAAGTCTAGTCCGTCTGGGTCTTTTAAAATTTCACATACCGGGAGTAGTGACTCGGGCGATACCCACACGTCAACCTCATTACTTTCAGTAATACAACCGGGTAGTTTCTCTTCAAGGGAGGAAGCTAAATCACTTCCGCTTATGATCTTGGTCAAGATTGATTCCGCTTCTTGATGGAATATCTTTTTATTTTTTCGTGGAGCTGCATAATTCCGTAAAGCAGTGCATCCGGTCTTGGAGGGCACCCAGGCACATAAACATCGACGGGAATTATATGGTTGACACCTGGGACCACGCTATAGGATCCATAATAAGGTCCACCACTTGTCGCACATACCCCCATCGAAATTACCCATCTTGGTTCAGCCATCTGTTCGTAAACTCTTTCAATAGCAGGAGCCATTTTCCAGGTGACTGTTCCCGCAATTATCATTAAGTCGGCTTGCCTAGGGGATGGTCTAAACACTTCCATACCAAAGCGGGAGAGATCAAATCGTGACATTGCACTAGCCATCATCTCAAAAGCGCAGCAAGCTAAACCAAATGATAGAGGCCAAACTGCTGACTTTCTTCCCCATCCTATGAGGGCATCCACCGATGTGACCGCAATGTTTCTCTGGAGGTCATCCGGCACCTCAACAATAGGTTCGGCCAGTGCTTCTAGATGTGTGGATTTAAGGTGATTAATATATTCTCCCTCTTCCTGATCTAAAGCCCACGTTGTGTCCTGCAGGGGTATGATCACCGGGGATTCTTCTCCTGTTTGAGAGACATTTAGCTCCATTCGAGTGACCCCTTTTTCCATGCATAAAGCCAGCCTAAGACTAGTATTCCTATGAAAATCGCCATTTCGATGAATACGTATATTCCGAATTCCACGGACATTGTCCCAAAGCTGGCTGCCCAAGGGAACAAAAAGACGACCTCCACATCAAAAATAACAAAGAGAAGAGCGATACTGTAATATCGGAAATTGAAATTACTCCATCGCTCTGTGATGGTTTCAAACCCACATTCATAAATACTATTTTTTACCGTGGATGGGTTATTAGGTCTTATCTTTAATATTGATAAGAGCCACGATATTATTAGCATTCCTGATGGGACAGCAACTGCTAGTGCTGCAAAGATAGCGATCACACCGTACTGTCTGAAGTATTCGTCGAGCATATTTCCTGCAGATTATCGCATATATATGGAGGTTGAAACGTCTCTCGTCCAATGCCCAAGGCACAGACTATTCTGAGTCGAAAATATAGCACAGGCGCTGATCGGCTAGCAAGTAAAAAAGCCTTATTAGTTACATTATATATTGTGACTAGACAAGTTTGATCTAGTATCCTTTGGGAATCGGATATGTGAGTCCGTAATGATTCTGCGGCGTGGGACCTCTCCAAAATTGGAACATGAGAAAAAACTGATGACTTCCCCAGAGATTCTTGATAGATATAGGGACATCATTGTAAATACGCTTAAGGCGAGAATAGACCAAGATCATTTATTTGTTTATGACATGCTTAGATATTGCATGGGATGGTCAGATAAAGATGGAATACCTGTTAATGGTGTAATGGGTAAATCACTACGACCATCGCTTTGTTTGTTTGCCTGTGAAGCGGTTGGGGGCAATATGAGAAATGCCTTACCAGCAGCTGCTTCTCTTGAGCTGATACATAATTTTTCACTAATTCATGATGAGATTGAAGATTTTGATGAGACAAGACACCATAGACCAACTCTCTGGGCTTTGTGGGGCATAAATAAGGCACTTGTGGCCGGAAACGCTTTGAGAATAGTGGCAGATCAGTCAATGGAAATGATGAGGAAGAATGATGACAAAGACACTGAACGGATCTTGAAGGGGGTAGAACTTTTGACAGAGGCTTGCCTTGAAATGATTGAGGGTCAATATATGGACATATCTTTTGAGGGGAGAATCGACATAACATTGAGTCAGTATATGTCCATGATATCGAGAAAGACTGGAGCATTAATTCGCTGTTCTCTTCATTTGGGGGCTGTGATGGGCACTGAAAATTTAAGGACTTTAGAGATTTTTCGAAGAACGGGCACATCCCTGGGGTATGTTTTTCAGATAAGAGATGACATTCTTGGTATATGGGGACAGGAAGAATCAACCGGTAAGCCTGTAGGGATTGATATCCTGAGAAAAAAGAATTCGCTTCCTATTGTTCATGCCATGGATAAAGCTGATTCAAAAGGTCGGGAACGACTGCGAGAGATATATTCTTTGCAGTCTCTCGGGGAACCAGAGGTGCTGGCGGTTTTAGATATTATGGAGCAGGCAGGCACAAGAGATTATGCACAAGGTCTTGCTCACCAATATGAGGAAGAAGCCCTCAAATCATTTTCAGATGCAATGCTGCCAGACAGTTACAAGTTCGATTTTGGTGTTCTTTCGCATTTTCTAGCAGTAAGAGAGTATTAGTCAGGTAACCGTTAGAAGAATAATATGAAAGGTATATTGGCTTCAGATACAAAGATACTCCAAGGCTTCCTTAAGAAGCATGACTTCAGGGTATCAAGGTCTAGCGATAGGTTTATAAGTTATGAATCTCCAGAGTTGACTGAGCTTCTTGTGCTAACAGGAGCTCCAGGAGAAAGAGCATATCGGGGAGCACAACTACTGGGGAATATACCTGGGATTACTTTTGTGCTATCTGTTGGGACCGCAGCCTCTCTACATAAGACAATTCGAATAGGTAATGTCGTATTGTGTGATCATCTTAAGAAGCTTGAGGGAGAAATGGCTTTATGGTCCTCAAGCTCGGTGACTGAACTTGAGATTGCCAGCTACGGTCCTATTGAAATGCTTTTTAAACATATTGATGAGAGTGAGAGAAATTTGGTCAAAGGTTCTATTGTGACTGCGCCTCATATAGCCACAAACAGTAATATGAGGACTTGGTTGGGTAGAGATTTGGCAGTCGATTCCATTGATCAGGACGCCGCTTATACGGCATTAGCTTGCTCTGAAATGTCTATGCCGTTTGGGATAATTAGGGGAATAACTTCCCAGGAGTCTAGTAGTTTTCCCCAATCTAGATATCAAGTAGACCGACGGGTCAGGAGTTTGAAATCGAATGTAGCTTATACTCCCTATCGGATATCAGACTATATTAAGTTCCGTCTTGGTAGGAGGATCGTTTCACGTAGGATGGATCAGATACTAACTAGAGTAAATTCCCTTTCGGTTCCCTAACAACACTTGGTACAAGCTTAGGGTTGTTGATAAGTAGTGGGACCTGTGAACCGTAAATCAAAAAGGTTTAGAATGGTTGTTGTTTGATTTGAAAATAGATTAATAGTGATCCGAAACAGAACCTGTTTTGGCAGAATTCAATTAGGAACATAACTAGAGCAAAATTATGAACGTTTCCGATGCAGTAATGAGGACTTCTACGATCACACTAAAAGTACGCTCTGAGACTTCACCAGAATTTATCGATATAACAGATAAAATTGAGGAATTTATTGAGTCTTCAGGAGTTTTGAATGGAATTGTAGTTGTGTTCTCAAGGCACACTACTGCTGCGATAGTAATACAGGAAAATGAACCACTTCTGTTAGATGATTTTACGAAGCTGTTGGATAATATAGCGTCCTCTGATGCCAACTATGGGCATAATGATTTTGATGTTCGTACCGTCCATATGCATGAGAATGAATGTCCTAATGGACATTCCCATTGCCAACATCTAACACTTGGGTCTAGCGAATCGATACCAGTTATTGACGGGAAAATGCCTCTTGGAGAGTGGCAACGAATATTCATGGTAGAACTTGATGGGGAAAAGGCTCAGCAAGTGGGATACCGTGAAGTAGTTGTGCAGCTTTTGGGTCAGGCGTAAATTCCAGCCATATTTTTTGACCTGCCACATAGGCGGATGGTATATTTTATGAGTTATTGTTGACCATTTAACTCAACAACTATGAACGTCAATTGACTTCTATGAATGTTCTCAATCTCGCAGTTGTGCCAATTTACAGTTATGTTTGTGGATGGTTTCATGCTGTAGTGACTAGAGTTCTTAATAGATAAAGGAGGGCAAACGCACCATGACAGAACAAAAGGTCATTTCCCGCCAGACAGGAGTAGAGGAAAAACAATATAAATGGGGTTTTGAGTTTGACATAGAATCTGATAATGCACCTAAAGGCCTGAATGAAGATATAGTCAGGTTTATTTCAGCCAAGAAAAATGAACCTGAATGGATGCTCGAGTGGCGTCTTAAAGCCTTTTCTCATTGGCAAAAGCAAGGGGAAGATTCGGCACCTAAGTGGGCTAAAGTTCAGTTTGATGAAATAGATTTTCAAGACATTATTTATTACTCGGCCCCAAAGTCAAAGGATGATGCTCCTGAAAGTTTGGATGAGGTAGACCCAGAACTCATAGAAGCTTTTGATAAATTGGGGATTCCGTTGGAAGAGCAAAAAAAGCTCACAGGAGTCGCTGTTGACGCTGTGCTGGATAGTGTCTCTGTTGCTACTACGTATCAAGATATGTTGCAGGAAGCCGGGGTTATCTTTTGCCCCATCAGTGAGGCAGTTCAGAAATATCCCGAGTTGGTACAAAAATATCTCGGGTCAGTTGTGCCTTACAGCGATAATTTTTATGCGACCTTGAACTCGGCGGTGTTCAGCGATGGCTCATTTTGCTACGTGCCCCCCCGGTGTACGTTGTCCCATTGAATTGATGACATATTTTAGAATTAATGAAGTTGATTCTGGTCAATTTGAACGTACTTTGATAATCGCCGACGAAGGAAGTTACGTAAGCTATCTTGAAGGTTGTACAGCTCCTATGCGGAAGACTCACCAACTTCACGCTGCGGTTGTTGAGTTAGTAGCTCTAAAAGACGCAGAGATTAAGTACTCAACCCTTCAAAATTGGTATCCCGGAGATAAAGATGGTAATGGCGGGGTGTTCAATTTTGTCACTAAACGAGGAGCGGCTAGAGGAGAGAATTCTAAAATATCCTGGACTCAGGTGGAAACTGGTTCTGCTATCACTTGGAAGTATCCAAGCGTGATTTTACAGGGAGACAACTCTGTTGGAGAATTTTATTCTGTGGCACTTGTTAACAATCACCAACAGGCTGATACGGGAACGAAGATGATCCATATTGGCAAAAATACCCGAAGTACGATTATTGCCAAGGGAATATCGGCCGGCAAGGCTGAGAATACTTACAGGGGCCAAGTGTCGATTCTGCCTAACGCCGACAACGCAAGAAATTTTACTCAATGCGATTCTCTTCTAATCGGAGATGAATGTGGGGCACATACGGTGCCGTATATAGAAGTTCGCAATCCCTCTGCTCAAATGGGTCATGAAGCTACTACATCAAAAGTTAATGATGATCAGTTGTTCTATTTGCAACAGAGAGGTATTGATTTGGAAGAAGCGAATTATATGGTTATCAATGGATTTTGTCGGGGTATATTCAAGGAACTTCCTTTTGAATTTGCAATGGAAGCATCCCAATTACTTCGAGTCAGTTTGGAAGGTACAGTTGGATAAATGAGCAAACATAATCTTATTGAAATAAAAAATTTGCATGCCTCTGTTGAAGACATTGAAATTCTTAAAGGAATTAATTTGGAAGTGGGAGTGGGTGAGGTGCACGCAATTATGGGTCCAAATGGTTCAGGGAAGAGCACTCTGGCCAATGTTATTGCTGGCAGACCAGGATACTCTGTGACGGAAGGAGAAATAATTTATGAAGGGGATAATATTCTTGCAAAGGAACCTGAAATCAGGGCCAGGGCAGGAATATTTTTAGCCTTTCAATATCCAGTGGAACTTCCCGGTGTTCGTACTTGGCAGTTTTTGAAGGCAGCAGTAGATGCTATCCGGAAGGAAAATGGGGATGAGGAGATGGGTGTTAGGGACTTCGATAAGCTTTTAGAGGAAAAACGTCAACTTGTTGAGATGGATCCCGATCTGGTCAAAAGATCAGTAAATGAAGGGTTTTCTGGGGGTGAGAAGAAGAGGAACGAAATCCTACAACTAGCTTTACTAGATCCTAAACTGGCGTTACTGGATGAAACCGACTCTGGACTTGACATAGACGCTTTGCGGATTGTTTCAGAAGGTGTTAACAACTTTAAGGGTCCCCAAAAGTCTGTTCTACTTGTGACTCATTATCAGAGGATCTTAGACTATATATCACCAGACTATGTTCATGTTTTGGTAGATGGCAAAATAGTCAAATCTGGAGGTGCTGAGCTTGCACTGGAACTTGAGCAAAAAGGTTACGAATGGATTAGAGAATCTACTGGAACAGAGGTTCAGACGTAATGGTAACTAACGCTTCTGAAGTGGATCATTACGCCTCGGATTTTAAACAATTACAAGCCTTAAACGACAATAATTGGGTTTCCCCGATTCGCAGTCATGCGATGGAAACCTTTGCAGGTATAGGCCTTCCGACAACAAGGAAGGGAAATGAGAAATGGAAGTACACCAACGTAGCTCCCATCGCTAGGATTCCTTTTGCACTTTCAAGCTCCAGCAATACCTCGATTGATGTTATTAAATCTGTAGCTCCTTGGAGCGATAGTTGGACGAATGTTGTTTTCGTAAACGGTTTTTATAGGAAAGATTTATCTGATCAGTCAGATGAATTTGAATTAACCAATTTGGCTGAGTTGATCGAGGAAAGAATTCCCGTTGAGAACCTTGGTTCTCTAACCGATATAAGCGACGATGGATTCGCTGCTCTAAATACTTCTTTCCTCCAAGACGGGATAGTATTGAAAGTTGGAAAAGGTAAAACTGTCGAATTCCCTATAAACGTTGTTTTCTTTTCCGATGGAAGTCCAAGCACGGTGGCACATCCCCGAATTTTTGTAAAAGCTGGTCGAGGCAGCTCAGTATCAGTTATCGAAAATTATGTTGGGGGAGGCGGAGATTATAGCCTCACAAATTCTGTTTCAGAGATACTTGTTGAAGAAGATGCCGTGGTTAACCATTACAGGTTTCTGTCAGAATCTGAACATACCTATGATGTCGGTTATGGCAGGGTCAAGTTGTCTGATAATAGTGTTTTTAACTCTCGTTCTTTTTTCAAAGGAGCGAATATTGGTCGCTATGATCTTAATGTTTTGATCGATGGAGAATATGCTTCGTGCGATCTTCAGGGCTTATATTTCACCAGTGGCGATCAACACATGGATAATTTTATTAACATCGACCACGCCAAACCCTACGGAACAAGCAATCTGTTTTATAAGGGGATTTTGGATGGAAAATCAAGAGCAGTGTTTGGTGGCACAGTTCTTGTTAGGAAACCAGCTCAAAAAACCGACTCGGTGCAGTCAGACAAAAATTTGATTTTGTCTGCCGATGCTGAGGTTGATAGTAAACCCGCGTTGTTTATTTATGCTGATGACGTTAAGTGTGCTCATGGTGCAACAGCCGGGAATGTGGATGCCGACACCCTGTTCTACATGCGAAGTAGGGGAATAGATTTAGAGACGGCTAGTAGGCTCCTAATTTATGGCTTTGCTGGAGAGGTCATAGATAAAGTAGAAATACCTGAATTGAGAGATTTTTTGGAAGAAGCTTTTCTGACATCCTTACCAAGTTATAAGTTTGAGTTTTAGCTGTGTTTGACTCTCAAGAGCTCTACCAAGAAATTGTCATGGATCATAATCGGAGGCCGAGAAATTTTGGTTCTATGACTGACTCAACCGCAACGTCTGAGGGATTCAACCCACTATGTGGCGACCAGATCACATTATTTCTAAAGGTTTCGGAGGATATTGTCGAGGATATTTCGTTTGAGGGAGTTGGCTGTGCTATTTCGAAATCTTCTGCTTCTATGATGACTGAAGGGGTAAAAGGTAAATCAGTTGAGGAAGCACTCACAGTTTTTGAAGCGTTCAGGGAAATGATTACCGCCAAGAGTGATGGTTCTAAAGATTCTGAAATACTGGGAGATTTGGAAATACTCAAGGGAGTAGCCCAATATCCCACGAGAATAAAGTGTGCCACGTTGTCGTGGCACACTCTTCAGGCTGCGCTTCAAGGCACGGAGAGGGATATTAGTACGGAGTGACAGTTGCCAAGAATGTCAATTAACAGCTAAATGAAAGGAGGTATCCCATGCATGTGCCCATCAAAGTAGATTATGGCGTCAGAGCTCTTATTGATTTGGCGATGTATGGAGAGGATGGACATTCTGTTCGGGCCGCAGATACTTCTAGGCGTGCTGTTATTCCACAACCTTATTTAGCTCAGGTTTTTCACACTATGCGGAAGTCTGGACTAGTTAATAGCACAAGAGGACCTGGGGGTGGACATTCTTTGGCTATGCCTGCTGATCAAATTCGCCTTAGCAAAGTAGTCGATTGCCTAGATAGTTCTGAAAACCTTGTCGAATGTTTGGATAACACCAGCTTCTGTGTTCATTGCTCTGACTGCGCACAAAGAGATGTATGGAGAAGCGTAGAAGACGCAGTTTTTGGAATTCTTGATTCAATTACGATCGATCAGCTCGTAGAAAAGACGAAGGCAAAGAAGGATTTGAATTTGTTCAAGAGTGAGATAACTCTGAGCATATAGTTTTTACTAATTGTAAAAAGAATACGGAGTCTATGTAGCTAAATATGTTGGACGTACAAAAAATAAGGAATGACTTTCCAATTTTAGGTCGGGAAGTCAACGGACACCCGCTAGTCTATATGGACAATGCTGCAACTACCCAGAAACCCCGGCAGGTGATTCAAGCTCTGGTCGATTACTATGAAAACTTTAATGCCAACGTGCATAGGGGTGTCCATACTCTTAGTATGGAAGCTACTGATATGTACGAGGATGCTAGAAAGAAAGTCGCCAAGTTTATCAATGCTGGTGATCCCGACACAGTCATTTGGACTCGCAACGCATCAGAGAGTTTAAATTTGGTGGCTTATTCATGGGCCAGAGAAAATGTGGAAAGTGGTGAGAATATCGTTCTGACGCCTATGGAACATCATAGCAATCTTGTTCCTTGGCAAGAATTAACTAGGGAGAAGAACGCTGCGATTAGGTACATACCATTAGATAATGAAGGTGTGCTAGATCTATCAGACATTGATTCTATAATTGATGACCGGACTGCTCTAGTCTCCGTGGTACATATGTCTAACGCTCTAGGTACGGTAAACCCTATTAAAAAATTATGTGACTTGGCACATGCCAGAGGGGCCAAGTTCCTAGTTGATGGTGCTCAAAGCGTGCCTCATATGGTTGTAGATGTTAAAGAGATTGATTGTGACTTCATGGCATTTTCCGGACATAAGATGATGGGTCCCACAGGTATTGGGTGTCTCTACGCGAAAAAGGATGTTTTGGAAGGCATGAAGCCTTTCCTAACAGGCGGAGAAATGGTGTTAGAGGTTTCTTATGAGAAAGCCTCATGGGCTGATTTGCCTATGAAATTTGAAGCTGGAACTCCTAATATAGCGGACGCTATAGCTTTGGGTGTAGCAGTTGACTATTTGGAAGATATTGGTATGGCGAATATTGATGAATATGAGCGAGACCTGACAGGATATGCATTAAATAAATTCATTGATGTTGAGGAGGAAGGAGGTAAGTTGTTCGGGCCTAGAAACCCAGATCAACGAGGTGGCATAATTTCTTTTGATACTCCAGATATACATCCTCATGACCTAGGCACGTTACTTGACCAGATGGGTATTGCTGTGAGGACAGGTCATCACTGTGCGATGCCTCTCGTCAGAAGTCTTGGAGTTGCAGCAACTTCTAGGGCTAGTTTTTATGTGTATAACACAAAAAAAGAAGTCGATGTTCTGATTGAAGGAATTCTTGAGGCGATGAGGTATTTCCGGGATGGCGTTAGGTAGTCTCAACGATTTATATCGAGACAAGGTGATTTTAGATCATTGTCGTAATCCAAGGAATTCTGCTGTACTTGATTTACCCGATGTATCTTGTGAGGCTATAAATCCATTTTGTGGTGACGAGATTCGTTTTCAAATTAACCTCGATGATAGTGATAGGGTCAGGGAAGTAGGGTTCCAGGGGGAGGGTTGTGCAATAAATCAGGCCGCTGGATCAATTGTTTCAGAAGCTCTTAATGGCCTTACACTGACTGATGTGCTTGATCTGTCGAAAAAGTTTTCCAGAATTATGGAAGCCTCTTTACCGAAGGACGTTGTTGTTGCGGACAAGGAAGCCATAAACCTTGGTGAATTATCAGCGTTGTACAAGGTTAGAGAGTTTCCAGTTAGGGTTAAATGCGCTCTATTAGTTTGGTCAGCCCTTGATAGCGGTATTTCTACCCTTGCCTAAGGTTCTTGCCACACCTGTCCCCAATGGGAGTATTCACTGGAAGAAAAGTTTGGGTAAAAATTTATTACTCTGTCCGGCCAGGTCCATCTCTCGATATTCGTAATTGGCATAAATCTATAAGCATGTTCTAGTAGATGATTGTTTATAATTTGAATAATTTCTGTTCTGGTCGCTATATCGTATTCAGTTGCTTGCTTTTCTAGGAGTGAGTCTAAAACGGCGTCCTTGTGTTTGGTAGTGTTCCACTGTCCGTTACTATGTAAAACCGGTAATAAGTATCCATTGGGAGTTGATTGCGGGAAAGTGGGGCCGGCCAATACCTCAAAGTCGCCTGTTTGCCAGAGGTTGGCATAAGTTCTTCGATTTACATAATTGATTGTAGGATTTAAGCCGGATTTTGTTATCTGTTCAGATATCAATTCTACAGAGGTTTTGTACCTGCTATTGAAATCGCCTACCGTTATGGTAAGTGAAAGGTTTTGGTCCTCAATTTTTGAGGTTGATACCGCAGGATCTAAGAAATATTGTTGCCACAATTCAGGATTAGGAGACCATGCTGGGGTTGCCCAGGGAAAACCAAATGAAAAAAACCCTTCTCCGTTCCAGGCCTCATTTATTATTGAACTTGGATCTATTGAAGCCATGATACGCCGTCTAGTATCTTTTGAATCCAATGGTGGATGAGTAGTATTAAAAGCTATTTCCAATCCAGAGCCTGGAACCGGATTTTGTAAGCGAGCCTGTAAATTTTTCGAATTAGTGTTTGTTGTACTCAAGTTAATTAGGTCAAGCAGGTTAACTCTATATCCAGCTAAACGGGCGTCTGAATCTGGGACAAAATTAAACTGAATAGAATCTAGGTATGGAGGCTCTTCTATTCCTGACCTTGAGCTCATCCTAACTACTCCCATTGGATCATAGTTGCTGAGACTCCATGCCCCAGAAGTGACAGGTTCATATGAGGTTAGGTTTGTTTGGGATAAATTAATAGTATATTCAGGAACTATTTTTGTTTTGCCGTTCGCTAATGCGGCAAAAAAGTCTGAGTCTGGCCAGACTAATTGGATTCGGAGTTCATCGTCAGAGATAGCTTCAATCTCATGGATCATGTGGATGATATGTGAGTTAGGGGAGTTCTCATGACCCTGTCTTTGCAAACTGTATTCAATGTCTTTTGCAGTTACCCGATGGAATTCTTGTCCATCAGAGGAATTCCAACTGATATCTTCTCGAATCTGGAACAGAAATTCGTTAGGTGAAGTCATCTTCCACTCAGAGCATAAATCACATTCTGTCGCAAGAGATGGTAAAGACATATTTTTCTCAGTCTTAAATTTCATAAGCCTGCTATAAGCAATCCCAGGTCCCCATGCTGCATATCCATCTGATGATTCCATGTGGGGATCCAGGTTTTCGAACCACACTTCAGTAGGAACTGTTAAAGACCCACCATAATTTCCAATTTGTTTCAGGATAGGAGTTGAAATATATGTGTCCACCGTTGCTGTTTTAGTTGGGGAGTCAAATATGGGAGTACTTGTCGGAACAACCGCAGGTTGTATTTCTATAAATGTTTGCGTTGGTGTTATTCTTGGTTCTGGTGTGGGACTTAAATTTGCTGCCATCGTGCTAGAGATAGTTATTGGTGTAGTCGGACTAGAGAAACTTATTGGGGTGGCGGTGCTAATCGAAGATTTGTGTTCTGGTGTTGTGGTACACGACAAAGCCAAAAATGTGACAGCAAATAGAATATTAGGTATCCATTTCTTGTTGTGTGATAAATAAAGCAAAGTCGCAACCTGGCATATACTGCATTTTCTAAAACGGTCGTTAGAGTTAAGTATAATCTGGAATGGAGTCTATAACGTTGAGAAAAGATATTTTCAATCAATCAGAATAAAATGATTATCGATACTCATGTTCATCTTCATTCTTATCCGGAAGAGGAAATAAATAATATCTTGCACAGAGCACATTCTGTGGGTGTGGGGTTTGTTATTGACGCTGGAACTACACTTGAAACGTCATCAATTTCTATAGAGTTGTCGTCTCGTCATGAACGATTTTTCTCAGGAGTTGGGGTACATCCAATGGATATAAAAAAACCACTTACTTCTCAAGATTATGATCAATTACAATCCATGGCCTCAAGTAATAAAAAAGTGATTGTGATGAGTGAAATAGGACTTGATTATTTAGAAACATCTCCAGATCGAGCTTGGCAGTTTGACGCTTTTAGGAGGCAAATTTCTATTGCGAAAGAGCTTAATCTTCCAATTGTATTTCACAGCAGGGAGGCGCACGAAGATTGTTTTCGAGTTCTCTTAGAAGAGAGGGCATACGAGGTTCCTGGCGTGATGCACTATTTTCAGGGAACCTTAGATGACGCAAAACGAGTTATTGATCTCGGATTTTATATTTCAATTGCCAGACCTATTTTTCGGCTTGAACACCTTGCTGATGTTGTAAGTCAATTATCTCTTAACAACATCGTCGTAGAAACAGATTCTTCACCTCAGCCCTTTAAAAAGAATCGTGATAATTGGACTGAACCAAGGCATCTGAGACCGATTATAGATAAGATTGCTCAGTTACAAGGAAAATGCTCGGAAGAAGTTGAAGAAGTTGTATTTGCTAATACCAAAACGTTGCTCTCAAAGCGATGGCACATAATTGAGGAACATATCTCTTGTGGTTAGGATCTTATACCAGAGCAAATGGATATATAACCATCCATCCCATTAAGAGTATCCAAGACATTAACCAGCCTAAAAACCCCGGAATAATCGCTTTCATTAAGCTAACGTTGTTCGCCGCAGAAATTGCCCTTGTTATTGTCGCCAGAAGCCAGATTGAAACAATAAGAAATAAATAAGATCCAATGAAAGGGATGCTGGCAAAGACGAGAAAAACTCCAGGGCTATATGCAATCCCAATTGACCTCATGCTGGACCGGAAGTCTATTTCGCTGCCCATCATGTTGCAAATGGCTTTTGCAACAAACGCCCACATCATCCAACCTACCATAACGGTGCTAAATGAAACCAGAACTGGATATATACTTTGGAGTCCTCCTGAAGGAACCGGATTACTTCCTGAATATTGAACCCAAATTGACAGGGATACTCCTGTCACTGCAACAGAGCCTAGAGAATGAAGAACCAGCTCTGCCTTAGATCGGAATGCTGGGTATATGGACGAGTCTAGTGTTGCTGCCCTTAAGCCGTATTCAACTAATGATGGACTCCTAGGTTGTTGGGGATTATTATCAGGTTCATTCGGTTTGGGGGACTTTTTCGTACTTTTTGTCATGACAATAAGATTGGTTTGAGAAAATGCTAATAGTGTAAACTTTCTAGGATATATAATCCCACTGCAGGTAATATTATTCAAATCGACTCTTCCACTTTCACTCAAGCGCTATATCTAACCATTGTCGGTATGGTAACGGCCTTTTCCCTTCTCCTGGTTCTTATTGGGTCTATTGTTGTGGTAAGAATTTTGGTGGAAAAAATATTTTTAAAAAATGTCATTCTTGAGAAGGAAAAAATTTTAGAATCCAAAAACAAATCAATCGCTGCAGCTGTGGGTGCCTCTGTTATTTATGCTAAGACCAATGGTCGCCGTACTAACACGGCAAATTGATAAGACGACAAAAGTAAATGCAAGAGTTTTCTGATTTTATATCTACTACGGGCATAGTTAATTTAGACTGGCGCCAAGGGATCATGATTCTAATAGGTGTGGGGTTTATCGCACTGGCAATTCGAAAGAAATTAGAACCCTACGAATTGTTGCCTATAGGTTTGGGAATAGTAGCAGCTAATTTACCCCTTACAGGATTAGTAGATTCTCCCTCGGATAAAAGCGATGTCCAGGGAGCGGGTATATTTGGAATATTTTTTTACTATGGTCTTTCTTTTTGGAATATATTACCGCCAATAATTTTTCTTGGGATAGGAGCCCTAACTGACTTTGGGCCTGTGATCGCCAATCCCAAAACCTTGCTTCTAGGAGCTGCGGCCCAAGTAGGTATATTTGTCGCTTTTTGGGGAGCACTCTTTGCGGGTTCGCTTGGGATGGGATTTGGTATAGAGGAAGCGGCTTCCATAGGAATTATAGGTGGAGCAGATGGCCCTACCACAATATTTCTATCAGCTCGATTAGCTCCCGAGATTCTAGGTGTTACCGCTGTGATTGCATATTCATACATGGCGTCAGTTGCATTTATACAGCCTCCATTGATGAAACTGTTTACGACAAAAAAAGAACGTCAAATAGTCATGTCTCCTCCAAGGGAGGTTTCAAAACTAGAGAGACTCGTTTTTCCGCATGTCGCTCTTATCGCTATTATATTGCTAGTACCCAAGTCTGCTCCCTTGATAGCTATGTTTATGATCGGAAATATTTTCAGGGAAAGCGGTGTTGTTCCAAGGCTTACTAAAGCAGCTTCAAATGAGGTGCTGAATATTGCGACTATATTCTTGATGCTTACGGTCGGGACTCAGCTGACCGCGGAAAGAGTGTTTGATTTTCAAACTCTCGTTATCTTGGGGCTGGGGCTTTTGGCTTTCTCCTGCGGAACTGTGGGAGGTATTTTATTTGCTCGGTTCATGAATCTTTTCCTGAAAGAAAAGATAAATCCACTCATTGGGTCTGCAGGTGTTTCTGCAGTGCCGATGGCAGCTCGAATTTCTCACCAGATTGGCCAGGAGGAGAATCCCCATTCTTTTCTACTCCCACATGCTATGGGACCCAATGTTGCCGGGGTTATTGGATCAGCTGTTATAGCTGGTGTGTTCATTTCGTTGGTCAATTGATATGAACAATAAATTGCAAATTCGCGTTGGAACGAAATGGTATCAAGTAGAGGTAGAGGACATTACATGTGATCCGGTAAAGGTATTGGTTGATGGGGAAATGTACGAGGTGTCCTTAACTGATGACGATATATCGTCGGAACAAGAAAAAAACTCACAAGCTGAAACGCATTCAAAGAATTTGGATGAGACACATGACATTCATGAATCTCAAAACGTAGATCACAAGTTTTTCAATTCACCTATGCCAGGTTCTGTAATATCGATTTCAGTTAATGTTGGAGATTTACTTAAAATAGGTGATCAGGTTTGTATTCTGGACTCTATGAAGATGCAACAAACCGTTATTACTGATGTTGCGGGTGAGGTAATAAGCATTGTAGCTAATCCCGGTGATCAGGTTTCGCAAGGTGCGCCTTTGATAGTTCTTCGTTAGGTCTTATTGAAGAGTTTTATCCTTCAGATCCCTTAAAGTTTTGATCGCTACTTCCATTTCCCATCTTTCCCTAATGGGGTGAATTAGCTCAACTGCTGTATTCAGATATTCCTCAGCCTTGACCAAATCTCCTTGATCCCTGTAGATCATACCTAGATACATATGTGCTCCTCCTAGATTTGGATCTATCGACAAGGCTAATGTGAGATCTTCAATTGCAAAATCTATCCTCTCTGAGTAGTAGTAGGCTCCGCCTCTTCCCTTATATGCTATAGCCAAGTCAGGCAACCTTTTTATCACTTGTGTAAAACTATTAACCGCATCAGTGTATTCTTCAATTCTTAGTGAATGGACAGCCCTGTTATATATAAAGAGGGCGTCTACTTTCGGGGTTGGGGATTCTTGGGGACGCGTGGAATTGGATATTGGGTATGGTGTAGAGGTAGGGTATGGAGTAGAGGTAGGGTATGGAGTACTTAGCTCTTGGGTGATCTGGGATTGAACATTTTCGCTATTATCGTTGTCACTCATTTTTTCTCGAGCGCATCCTGATACTGCTAATAGCATGAAAACCGTCATAATAACTAAAAGTTTATGACCGTCATATATTTTCAAAATTTTGGAGCTCCCTAGGACTAAAATTTTCGTTGTATTGGAAAATTGACTGATATTTTATTATAGAAATCGCCACAGAATAGCATAGTCCACTAATCAAAAAACCACTATATGTTTTAAAATAATTTGAATTGTTCTTGACCTAAATCACAGGAGGGAAGTTTGATTAAGTCACTTGGTAGTAGTACTCCAATAATTCACCCTACGGCTTTTGTTAGTGAAGCTGCTTATGTAGTGGGGAATGTTGAGATTGGTGAGGGGTCCAGTGTTTGGCCGGGTGCCGTGGTTAGGGGGGATATGGGAAAAGTAATTATTGGTAAGCACACTAATATTCAGGATAATTCTATCGTTCATGGTGATGCAGATGTTTTTATTGGCGATAGTGTAGTTATTGCACACAGAGTGGTGTGTCATGGAAAGGAAATAGGTGACGGTTGTCTGCTTGGTAATGGGTCGATCATCAACGATGGGGTGAAAATGGGAAAGAATACTATCATTGGATCGGGTGCGATGGTGGTGGAGAACATGGAAATTCCTGATGGATCTATCATAATGGGTATTCCTGGGAGGATTCGTGGTGAGGTTCAACAAAAACACTTAGATCTGCAAAAATGGCTTGTTGGAGTTTATTCGGAAAACGCTCAACGTTACAAGTTAGATGGCAATCTTGAATAAATTTGCGGTAATGGGTTATTTTGTCTGTGGATATGAATTGAAAACAGGGAGTACCACAGGCGATCCTCCCTCCGGATGAGGGATAATGGCAACCTCTGCCCCATAGGCTTCTTTTATATTAGCGGGAGTTAAGACTTCCTCTGGAGTACCGTCTGCGAATACCTTTCCCTCTGATACCAAGATCATTCGGTTACTATATCTGGCTGCTAGTGTTAAATCATGAATGCCTATGATAGTGGGACCTACTCTCGATTCATGTGAATTGGCGATTAGACTCATCATTTTGGATTGATGTGATAGGTCTAGATTCGATGTAGGCTCATCAAGTAGCATGACAGGAGATTCTTGGGCAAGAGCAAGAGCAAGCATACCTCTTTGTAATTCCCCACCGGAGATTTTACCAAGGTGTCGGTCCTTTAGATTTAGGGTGTCAGTAACTTCCAATGCCTCCTTAACAATCTGGATATCTTCGTTGCTCTCCCACTGTGTTAGGCTGAGATGGGCATTTCTACCTAGCATTACAAATTCAGAGAGTTTCAAATTTTGAGGAACGCGGGGATTTTGGGGTACGGTTGACACAATTCGAGCTCTCGAGCGGGGACTAATTTCTCCTATTTGTTTCCCCATTACGTAGACTTTTCCATGGGATGGATTTAACAAACCACCCATTAGTTTTAGTAATGTAGTCTTACCGGCACCATTTGGTCCAACCAAAGAGACTATCTCTCTATTACTAATTTCCAAATCCACGTTTTTGATGACGTCGTTTTTGCCGTATGAAAATCGTATGTTATTCAGAGATATACCAATTTTCATGTCGTATTTTGCCGATTTCTTAACAACAAATATATGAAAAATGGAGCACCACATAATGCCGTTACGATACCAACGGGTATCTCTCCTGGGCTCAATATGGTGCGGGCAATTAGATCAGCTATAACGAGGAAACAACCACCGACGATCGCCGCCATGGGGATAAGTGTTCGGAAATCAGAATCCCAAATAAGTCTTACTATATGAGGAGCAACTAATCCCACGAATCCGATTAAACCGCTAAAGGAGACTACGGCTGCAGTCATCATCGTTGCAACCAAGATTAATATTTTCTTTGTTCTCTCAATATTAACTCCGAGGCTAGAGGCATATTCTTCATCTAATTGCATTGTATTTAAGATTCTGCTGTAAGCGAATGTTAGGATGAATCCTGGTAGCAGGTAAGGTATTAGAAACAAGCTATGGTTCCACTGGGCCTTGATAAATCCTCCCATGATCCAACTTAAAACTACCCTTAAGTCAGGGTCACTTCTTAGCATTAACAGGCTGGAAATGGCTGTTGTGAAAGAACCGATTGCTACGCCTGCGAGAATGAGGGTTGTTAGACGGGTGCTAGATGAGCGAACAGCTATTCCGTAGGCAACAAAAACAGCTATTAACCCACCTGTAAAAGATGCAATTGGTAATATGCTGATACCTCCGTAGATAAATGGAATTCCTGTTAGAAATACAACAGTAGCCCCTAAGGAGGCGCCAGATGCTACTCCAATTAAATACGGGTCTGCTAGAGGATTACGAAACAGTCCCTGAAAGGTTGCACCTGAGACTGAGAGGGATGCTCCAACTATGAAAGCTAAAATTATTCGGGGAAATCGAAGTTTCCATAATATTGTGTCCCAAGAGTCTGGCCACGTTTGGGATATGTCTATCATAGGTACTCTAGATAGTGCTATCAAAAGAGTGGAGTTTGGATTGATCCCCACTGATCCGATAGATGCCGCGACTAAACAGCAGACAATTGTTCCAAATATGCCAAGCGATATTCTCAACCAAGGAAATTTCCAAGATTTTTCATGGTTGGACCTGAGACGAGGTGCGTGTTCACTCATGTAGGGCTTGCCTTGTCCAAAAAGACTTATCTATCTCTTCCAAAGACCTGGATATATGGTTTTGGCTAATTCTTCCACACCAAGTATGAAACGCGGTCCAGATGTGGATAGATAATCATCAGATGGGATTATTACAGCACCATTACGCACAGCGGTCACATTTTTGAATTTGTTATTTGAGCTTATGTTGTCGCCATAGGGGGCCATAATATATTGAGGGTTTCTCTCAATCAACGTTTCCGGGCTGAACTGTGCGTAACCCTCGATATCATGTGCCACGTTTTGGAGTTTAAGGGTCTTGAAGACGTTCCCGACCAGGGTATCGTTTCCTGGAGTCCAAAGCCCTCCTACATCCTGAAATATTGAAGGACCTGATTTATATGGAGATAACATGTTTTGGATCGAATCAATTCTCATCTCGAAGTCTGAGGCGAGAATATCTGCTTCTGCAACAGCGCCTGTTATCGATCCCCACATTCGGAATAAATCAGCGGTTTTTTGGAAGTCATCGTCTATTGTTTGTATGAGTAACACCCTAAGTCCCGCATTTTCAAGCTGCTCCTTGAATGTTGGGTAAAATATGTATACGAGATCCGGGTTCAAATTGACGATTGCTTCTATGTCCATATTGAAAGCATCCCCAACTTTTTTTATCGAATTCACTTGTGGAGGGTATGAAACGAAGTCGTGGGTGGCAATTATTCTATGTCCTTCGCCTATAGCAAATATGGTCTCTACAGCTGCTGAGTCAAAAGCGACTATACGGTTGGGTGCTTCTTCAAAAATAACCTCATAGCCTTCACGATCCATGATTGTTACAGGAAAAGATGCAGATCTTGGACTGTCTACTGTTTTAAGTTTATTTTTGGGTTTTGAGGTTGTTTTTATCTGGCTATTATGTTCTTTTTCGACAGCTGTAGATGTTGGTATTTCTGCCGGCGTTGCTGGGGCTGCGGGTGCAGGTTTAATAGGTTGGATAGGGGTGCTTTTCGAATATATTAATTTTTGAGCAGGAGCTGCAGGAGCTGCAGGAGCTGCTTGTGCCGCGGGAAGAGGAAGTTCTGGGACCACATTGGAACATCCTAACGAAAAAACGATAACGATTGAAATCAAAGCGGATATGGAAATGTATTTATTCCTTGTTGCCTGCAACCGATTGCCTCCTAGGTTGAAGAGACCTTTTCGGAAGGTTACAGAGAGAATTCAGAAGTTTGATCCGAAGTGTTGATTTTTGCTCGTGACAGCAACTTTCAACAAACTCTTACCTTTAGAATCATAGGGCAGAGTAGTGGTGGAAAACGGGTTTCTTTCACATCTGACACCTTTCCGCGAAGGCCTAGATAGATGGGAAGGGTGGTGGACCGGACTTGTTCTGTCAGAGAACCTACCGTTGCGGGACAGTGTCGGATTTAGACCGACTTCCTCTTTAAACCCTACTGGGCACCCTTTTCCCAAACTTTTAGTTTTTAATATCGTCTATAGTTCATGAAATTGTACAAATATTCCGTATGAATTGGATCCAAACAAACGTGGGTGCCCAAACTCATCCTTTTTATTTGAGATTCAAGATTTACATCATTAATCTGCTGTTGGGTCCTCCATGGGTTGTTTTTCTTCACTGGTTTTCACTTTTTCGTCTTCCGCCTCCATTTCAGTCACTGTGATTAAATTTCCGTGCTCATCTTCGAACTCCGGTGGCGGAGGACTATCTGGAATTGATTCTAATGACATCAGATTTTCAAGATCAGCCAATCCAAGCTTTTCTTTCCCTTCAGGAGTATTGTCGTATCGTGCGGGGATTAGTCGCCCTATAATGACATTTTCTTTTAGGCCGGTTAATAAATCTTTTTTCCCTGAGACAGCTGACTCCGTAAGCACTCTAGTTGTCTCTTGGAAGGAAGCTGCTGCAAGAAAGCTGTCCATATGCAGTGAAGCTCTGGTTATACCAAGTAATATTGGTATTGCAGTAGCAGGGTCTCCCCCCTCTGCCATTATTTCTGAATTTTTTTGTTCAAATTCCTTACGATCCATGGGGTCTCCAGGTAGAAGGTCGGTATCACCCGCTTCGTGGACCTGAACCCTTCTGAGCATTTGTCTAATGATGGCCTCAATGTGTTTGTCGTGGATTGGTACGCCCTGAGATCTATAGACTTTTTGTACCTCTTCAATCAGGTACGATTGAACAGCTTCACGTCCCTGTATTTCCAATATTTGTTGTGGATTTTTAGGTCCTGAAGTTATCGCCTGTCCTGCTTCAACGAGGTCACCGTTGGAAATTTCTAGGTTTGAGGCGGCAGGGATGGAGTATTCCCTTTGCTCTTCGTCGGTCCAGGTTATCGATATGGTGTTTTTTTCAATACTTACTTCTCCAGAGTTTCGGGCTTGAATATCTTCGACATCGTCTTCATCAGAAGAAGCAATAGACGTTCCGATGATTACGGTGTTTCCGTCCTCTACCGTAGGAGTATATCCAGTAACGGTATACTCATCTACAAGTTCTTCCGAGTTCATAATCCTAACGGTTCTACCTTCCGGACCCTCTATAAGCTCTGCCTGCCCACTAATCTCAGATAGGACTGCAGCACCTTTTGGTGAGCGAGCCTCAAATAGCTCTTCGACCCTTGGTAAACCACTTGTAATATCTGAGCCTGCCACGCCACCTGTGTGAAAGGTTCTCATTGTTAGCTGAGTGCCTGGTTCACCGATGCTTTGAGCAGCAATAATTCCTACTGCATCACCTATCATGATTGGTTGGAGGTTTGCCAGTGATATTCCGTAACATAATCTGCAGAGACCCTTTTCTGCCATACATGTTAGAGGAGATCTGACCTCCGCTGTCATGACTCCAGAATTTTTCAGGAGAACTATCTCCTCGTCTCCAATAACAGAGTTCCTGTCAATCAAAATCTCACCTGTGTCTGGATGTGGAATGGGTGAAGACAGGTACCTGAACTTTATTCTTTCAAAGAAGAGATCTTTTAATGCTTCGTCCTGATATTCTGAAATTACAAGACCCTGTTCAGCCTCACAGTCATTCTCCATGACGATAACCTCTTGGGCTACGTCTATCAGTCGTCTTGTTAGGTAGCCGCTGTCTGCAGTTCGTAAAGCTGTATCTGCTAGACCCTTTCTGGCTCCGTGAGTCGATATAAAATATTCAAGTACTGTGAGCCCTTCGCGAAAGTTGGATTTTATTGGTCTGTCTATGATCCTTCCTCTTGGATTTGACATTAGACCGCGCATGCCCGCCATCTGTTTGATTTGGGCTATGTTTCCTTTGGCTCCAGAATTAGCCATCATGTATATTCCACCATAATTAGGTAGGTCTTCTGCAATAACTTGCGTCAATTCATCATTAGCGTCTGTCCATATTCGGACAGTAGCATTGTATTTTTCATCGTCTGTTATCAATCCATCCATGTATTGTTCGTCAAGCTGGGTAACGGCGTCCTCTGCTTTGGCGACGATTTCAGATTTTTTTGATGAGACCCGAACGTCGTTAATCGCAATCGATACTCCAGACTTAGACGAGTTTTTGAATCCTAAATTTTTGATATTATCGAGGACCACAGCCGCTTCTTCATTTCCTAATATTTTAAAGCACTGGCTTGTGAGTTCTCGCAAGCGATTCCGCTCAACTTCATCGTTTTCAAAGGGGATTTCACCGGGTAAAACGTCATTGAATAATATTCTTCCTACTGTGGTTTCAATCCACTCAGATTCGTTGTTTCTTACATGGATCGGAGCCCGCAGTGAAATAGCATCCACCTCATGAGCTAAAGTTGCATCTTCAAAGTCGCTAAAGCGTTGACCAGCCCCTTTCGCATTTTGATCTATCGACGTCATGTAATAGCAGCCAAGTACCATGTCGAGTGATGGAGTTACAATTGGTTCCCCTGAACTAGGTGCTAGCATGTTGAATGTACTAAGCATTAGTTTTCTGGCTTCAAGTACTGATATTCTCGAAAGAGGTACATGTACTGCCATTTGGTCTCCGTCAAAATCCGCGTTGAAAGCTGTACAGACCAATGGATGTACTCTTATGGCGCTTCCTTCTATAAGCACAGGTTCGAAGGCTTGAATACCGAGCCTATGCAAGGTGGGTGCTCTGTTGAGTAAAACAGGTCGATCCTTAACGACATCACCCAGAATCTCCCAAACCTCTGATCGATTTCGCTCTGCTAGTCTTTTTGCGCTTCGAATGTTGTGGGCATATCCTTTAAGGACCAACTTGTGCATAACAAATGGTTTGAATAGTTCCAACGCCATTTTCCTAGGTAGTCCACATTGGTGAAGCTTAAGCTCCGGCCCAGCTATGATTACTGACCTTCCACTGTAGTCAACTCTTTTGCCTAAGAGGTTTTGACGGAATCTACCCTGTTTCCCTCGGAGAAGATCTGAGAGGGATTTCAGTTTGTGGTTGTGACTACCGGCGACTGCCCGCCCTCGCCTACCATTGTCTATAAGTGCGTCAACAGACTCCTGCAACATTCTTTTCTCATTGCGAACTATAATCTCAGGTGCTTGTAGCTCTACGAGCCTTCTTAGCCGATTATTTCGGTTGATAACTCTTCTATACAAGTCATTGAGATCACTTGTGGCGAATCTTCCCCCGTCCAACTGAACCATAGGTCGTAAATCCGGAGGTAGCACCGGTAACCTTGTCATAATCATCCATTCTGGCTTATTAGAGCTTTTGCGAAAGGATTCCACTACCCGCAGTCGTTTTATTGCTTTTTTTCGCTTCTGTCCTGATGTCGACTGCATTTCTTCTTGAAGTTGATCCCTGAGACTATCAAGGTCAATATGTTCACTCTCAAGAACTTTTAGTACCGACTCAGCCCCCATTCCGCCTTCAAAAATCCCAGGGAAATTGTCCCTATGTGTCCTATACTGTGATTCCGTTAGTAATTGGGTTACACGTAGGTTTTCAAGGTCCTTAATCATAGACTCCAAGTTTTCTAACTTGGGCTGATATTCTTCGTTAACAGGTTCTTGGGCTTCAGATATCCTCGCTGTTAGTCCTTCTTGAAGACTGGAAATCTTTGATACGGCTTCTTTGTGCTCTTCGCTTTGTTCAAAATCATCTTGTTCTTCTGTTAAACCGGAAACCTCAGACTGAATATCGCTGATTTGTGAATCTACCTCTTGTTGAAGGGAATTAGATATTTCCTGGAGCTTCGCATCATTTTCTTGCGTTAGTGTTTCTAGATCTGAATGTAAAATTTCCAGATGCTGTTCTTTCATAGAGGCATCTACGTCAGTAACCAGATATTGGGCAAAATACAAGACTCTGTCGAGATTTCGAGGGGATAAATCAAGGAGCAGCCCAAGGCGACTGGGAGTTCCCTTTGAAAACCATATGTGGGCTACTGGGGCGGCTAGGTCGATATGACCCATCCTTTCGCGTCTGACCTTAGATCTCGCTACCTCCACCCCACATCTGTCACACGTAACTCCCCTGAACCTTATTTTTTTGTATTTTCCGCAGAAGCATTCCCAATCTTTGGTTGGGCCGAAAATGCGTTCACAAAACAACCCCTCTTTTTCTGGGCGTAGCGTTCTGTAGTTAATTGTTTCAGGTTTGGTGACTTCGCCCCATGACCACCTGGATATGGTTTCAGGGGATGCTAGGGATATTGTAATTGCATCGAAATCGTTAGCGACCTGTGCCATTTGTCATTCTCCATTGAAATAAATATTCGACGACCCAATTTTGAAAATTGAGTATTCTCTAGCTATCTCCACTTGTTAGAGGTTGGTCATCTTCTGCCACGCCAGCGTCTGAAGACTCAAGAGATTCCTCACTTGTAGTGTCGGTTTCAGCAGATTTGGACGAAGTTGATACGCTTTCCTCTTCTTCATTTTCAGTGGTCACTGTCCCTTCTAGCAATGCTAGAGGATCTTCCAATTCATTTGTTTGGCCAAAGAAGATGTCTTCGTCCGTCAGACCCGTATCATCACGCGCTTCATTTTGAAGTTCTACTGAAAGCCCTAAGCTTTGCAGTTCCTTCATTAGCACGTGGAATGATTGGGGTATACCTGGCTGTGCGACATCCTCACCTTTTACGATGGCCTCATAAGTTTTAACTCTGCCAATCTCATCGTCTGACTTGATAGTAAGCATTTCTCTCAGATTATGGGCCGCACTGTAGGCTTCCAACGCCCAAACTTCCATCTCCCCAAATCGTTGTCCGCCCATTTGTGCTTTTCCGCCAAGGGGTTGTTGCGTGATAAGCGAGTATGGACCTGTTGCCCTAGCATGAATTTTATCTTCGACCAAATGTATTAGCTTGAGCATATAAATGTATCCGACTGTTATAGGCTGATCGAATGCTTCACCAGTTCTACCGTCAAAAAGCATCGACTTTCCCAGAATTGGCGCAGCCAGTTGAAAGTCTCTACTTAGCTCAAGAGCCAGTTCCATCATTTCGTCGACGTTCAGATTTGATGAGTCACGGTTTGCAACTTCGCTGAGCCATATCTTTAAACAAGCCGTGCGGGGGGCATTTGGAACTTTGTTGACAAAAATGTCATCAAAGCTATACCCACGCTTTTCCAAATAGTCACTTATAGAATCAAGATCCACATTTTCGATGTTATTTTCTAGAGCGCTCGTGGCTGGTACAGCACCTGATTGTTCTATGATCCAGGCCTTAGCGAGTTCGTCTTCGATTGCTGTATCTTCGGCTCCATCGAAGACCGGAGTCTCAGCACTAAACCCAAGTCGTTTGGCAGCCCATCCCAGATGGGTTTCAAGCACCTGTCCGAGATTCATGCGTGAAGGTACCCCAATTGGGTTAAGAATTATATCTATTGGAGTTCCGTCAGGAAGGAAGGGCATATCTTCTTCCGGAAGTATCTTGGCTACGACTCCCTTATTACCATGGCGCCCTGCCATCTTATCGCCTTCAGTAATTTTACGAGTCTGTGCGATCCATACCCGAACTAATTTGTTGACACCTGGAGGTAAATCATCGCCGTTTTCTCTTTCAAGAATCTTAACTTCGATAATCTTTCCACCTTGACCATGTGGCACATACAGTGAGGAGTCCTTAACATCGCGTGCTTTCTCACCAAATATTGCTCTTAACAGCTTTTCCTCGGCACTGAGTTCAGTTTCACCTTTTGGAGTGATTTTCCCCACCAGTATGTCCCTATTACTCACCTCAGCTCCAATACGTATTATCCCGTCCTCATCAAGGTTTCGAAGACTTTCTTCCCCAATGTTTGGGATATCCCTAGTTATCTCTTCTGGGCCTAATTTTGTATCCCGTGCCTCAATTTCGTGTTTCTCTACGTGTATGGATGTGAACTTATCTTCCTTTATAAGCCTATTGCTTATAATAATGGCATCTTCAAAGTTGTACCCTTCCCACGTCATGAACGCGGCTAGAACGTTTTGACCAAGCGCGAGTTTTCCTGCGTCTGTAGAAGATCCATCAGCCAATACGTCTCCCTCCTTTACAGAGGTGAATTTATTAACTATGGGCCTTTGATTTATACAGGTGCCTTGGTTACTTCGATGGAACTTTATGAGTTTGTGATCATGGATTTTGTCTTTTTCATCTGTTATTTCTATGTTTGTTCCGGTGACACTGGTCACCATTCCACTAACTTTCGCCAGTACCACTTGGCCGCTATCTTTGGCGACCCTTTCCTCCATGCCTGTTCCCACTAACGGGAACTCAGGCTTCAAGAGGGGAACTGCCTGTCTTTGCATGTTAGAGCCCATCAAAGCTCTGTTAGCGTCGTCATGTTCAAGAAAAGGAATTAAAGAAGTAGACACGCTGACCAGCTGAAGCGGCGAAACATCCATGTACGCCACATCCCCAGTCGACTCCATGCTCACCTCTTCACCATTTCGGGTTTCAACTCTATCTTCGATAAATTGGCCGGCATCATTAATGGCTGAGTTAGCTTGTGCGATAAAATAGTTTTCTTCTTCGTCGGCCGTGAGATGGACGATATCGTTAATTGACTTGGACACAAACGGCTTCACTTCGATGCGTTTGATGTGCGATTGGCCGGAGATTCTTCCGGCAGTTCTGACTGTGATTTCTGTGCCAGACCTGACTATGGTTCGGCCGTCATCAGCTTTCAGATCAGTTATAGGGGTGTGTCCAATAAGAGATTCCGGAGTTCCGTTGTTAATTTCATTCAACACTTTTCTGTATGGGGTTTCTATAAAACCAAAAGCATTAGTTTTGGCGTATGTTGCGAGAGAAACTAACAGCCCAATGTTTGGACCCTCTGGCGTCTCGATAGGGCAGATTCTTCCGTAATGAGAGTGGTGCACATCCCTAACATCAAAACCCGCACGTTCTCTGGATAATCCTCCTGGACCTAATGCCGACAATCTTCTTTTGTGGGTGAGCTCTGCCAGTGGATTAGCTTGATCCATGAATTGTGACAATTGAGAGCCGCCAAAGAATTCTCGTACAGCGGCTACAACAGGCCTAACGTTTATTAAGGCGGCTGGAGTTGTACTAGCTGGATCGGCCTGAATGGTCATTCTTTCTTTAATGACTCTTTCCATTCTGAGTAGTCCAACTCTGACCTGATTTTGAATAAGCTCACCGACTGCGCGGACTCTCCTATTGCCTAAGTGATCTATATCATTGGCCCTTCTTTCTTCATTGTTAATCTGGATAAGGCGCCTAAGTAGGTTAATAATGTCTTCTTTGTCCAATATCCTGTCATCTGGTTCGCCGTCTCTGTCGGCATTTTCTGGGCCTTTTAATACACTGTCGAGTTTATAGCGGCCAACTTTGCCCAGATCATATCGGCGGGAGTCAAAAAACAAGGTGTTTATGAGACCACGAGCATTTTCAGCGTTAGGCGGCTCACCCGGTCGTAATCTTCTATAGAATTCGATCAAAGCCTCTTCAGTGTTTGTGACCGCAGCGTCTTTATCAATCGTGGTTTTCATGAACTGGTGATCGAGATTTGTATCTACATCTTCAAACAATTCAAGTATTTCTTCATTGGTCTCGTATCCGAGTGCCCTCAACAACGTTGTAACCGGCGTTTTTCTCTTCCTATCTACTTTTACGTAGATGACATCACGATTGCTCGTTTCAAATTCCATCCACGCGCCACGATAAGGAATCAGTTTTGCCGCTGCAAGTGGACGACCTGAACCTGGATCTCTGTCTTCACTGAAATAAACACCAGGGGAACGAACTAACTGGCTAACTACAACTCGCTCGGCACCGTTGATGATGAAGGTACCCGCAGAAGTCATCATGGGTATATTTCCGACATATAACCTCTGTTCTTTAACTTCACCTTGTCCCGGCCCAGCAGCGTTAATTTGAAGTTCTACAGTGACATACATCGAGGCGTCAAAAGTTTTCTCTTGTGACCTGCATGTTTCTTCAGAAAAGTTGGGTTCCTCAAAGTCGTGATCAATAAACTTAAGCGCAAAGCGTGAGTTTTGACCCTGGTTGTCCTCTATTGGGGATATTTCTTCAAATAGATCAGTTAAACCTCTTTTTGTGAACCAATCAAAGGAGTCTTTTTGAACATCGATCAGGTCTGGTACATCCAAAACCTTACTGATCTTAGAAAAAGACTTTGTTACGGGAAATATCTCAACGTTGTTTTTGGTAGCAGAAGATGTCATCAGAACTCACACCCCTTCATGAAGTGATTATGGGTTTTTTCGAAGCAGAGGCCTTAATTACCCGAATAATTGAGATGAAAATAAAAAAGACGCCCGGAGGCGCAGTTGTCTTAAGACGATAATAAATGGACGGGAGGCGCATTTCGACCACACTAGAAAGTCTATAGTGGAACCACTAAATAGTCAACACTTCTGTAACTTTGGAAAATGACATGCCTGCTTAAACAAGTCTGCGCTATTCCTGAGTATTAGTTGTTCAGTTGAATAGTAGTTATTTCTGATATACATTACGCTCGAGCTGCACATAAAGGTCATAGTAATATTCGGCTAGGTTTTTGGTTCAGTTGCAGTTCGTTGAATGCTTGAAGTTGACACTGGCTTAGCTCTGTCAACGACCGGGCGGTATGGAAGTATAAGAGAAATTGGTGATTCAGGAGAGGTGAATTCCATGACTACTGCGGCATTTGGTGCAGCACTAAAGAGAAAAGAAGACCCCCGTCTGATAACAGGTCAGGGGACGTATGTAGAAGATGTGACTCTGACTGGCATGCTCCATATGGTTTTGGTTCGTAGCCCCTTAGCACATGCTTTGATTAAGTCGATAGACACCGCTGAAGCTTTGAAGTCTCCGGGAGTGATCGCTGTATTTACAGGTGAGGATCTCAAGGAGGAGCTTGGCTCCCTTCCCTGCGGATGGGTGGTACCAGATACAAAAGAAGTTCCTCATCCTCCGCTAGCTGTTGATCGGGTTAGATATGTTGGGGACGCTGTAGTTGCTGTTTTGGCAGAGTCTGCCGCCCAGGCTTCAGATGGCGCTTCAGTTATTGACGTGGAATATGAGGAATTGGATGCAGTTATAGATATGAACGACGCCTTGGCGGACGGTGCGGTACAACTTCATGAAGATGCACCAAACAACACTGCCTTTGAATGGGAAGTTGATGCTGGAAGTATTTCAGAGGCCAAGTCCTCTTCTGATGTTGTGGTAACCCAGAGATTTGTAAATCAGCGATTAATTCCGACTGCGATGGAAAATCGTGGTGTAGTGGTGGATTACAATTCGGGAACCGACCAGTTAACAATGTGGACTTCCACGCAAATACCTCACTTGGTAAGAGTTTTATTGGCCTTAGTCACCGGCCATCCTGAACACTTAATAAGAGTGATAGCTCCTGATGTTGGGGGGGCATTTGGAAGCAAACTATATCTATACGCCGAAGAGGTGATAGCACCGATAATTGCAAAGAACCTTAAGAGGCCTGTCAAATGGATTGAGTCTCGATCTGAAGGTTATCTGGCTACGACCCACGGACGTGATCATATTACTGATATCGCAATTGCTGGTAATAAGGATGGCACGATAACGGGACTCGATGTCAGGACGCTAGCTAATATGGGAGCCTACCTATCAACCTTTGCTCCTTTAATTCCGACGTGGCTATATGGACTTATGTTGTCGGGACCCTACAAAATTCCCAACATCTATTGCAAAGTGATTGCTCCGTTTACCAATACCACGCCGGTTGATGCCTATAGAGGAGCCGGTAGGCCTGAGGCAACTTATGCTGTTGAGAGAGCGGTTGATCTTTTTGCACAAGAAATTGGCATGGATCCCGCTGAAGTTAGAAAATTGAATTTCATTCCTCCTTTTGAGGACGGATATGAAGTAGCCACTACGGTTAGCTATGACAGCGGAAATTACATTGCCTCTTTCGATAGAGCCCTTGAAATGGTTGGATACTCTGACTTTAGGAAAGAACAGCAAGAGGCGAGAGAACAAGGAAAACTTCTCGGTATAGGTTTGTCTGCCTACGTGGAAATTTGTGGGGCGGCTCCCTCTGCAGTAGCAGGTACATTGGGTGCAAGAGCGGGGTTATGGGAGAGCGCTAATGTGAGAATACACATGACCGGTAAAGTGTCAGTCTTTACAGGTTCATCATCTCATGGACAAGGTCATGAGACGGCCTTTGCTCAGTTAGTTTCCTCTGAGTTGGGTATACCTGTGGAGGATATAGACGTAATTCACGGTGACACATCTCAGATCCAAATGGGCACGGGATCATTCGGTAGCAGAAGCGCTGCTGTGGGTGGAGGTGCCATCCATATGAGTACCACGAAAATAAAGGAAAAAGCTAAGAAGCTGGCAGCCCATATTCTTGAAGCTTCGGAAGAGGACATTGAATTTGAGGATGGGAAATTATTTGTGAGAGGTGCCCCATCTGAGGGAAAAACTATCCAGGAAATTGCTTTGGCCTCCTATTACTACACTGAGGATATTCCAGAAGACATGGAACCAGGACTAGAGGCAATGAGCTTTTTCGATCCTAAGAACTTTACATGGCCTGGTGGTACCCATATCGCAGTGGTAGAAATTGATAAATCCACTGGGGAAGTTACCTTGCTTCGATATATCGCTGTCGACGATGTCGGGAACGTAATAAACCCCTTGATAGTGGACGGTATGGTCCATGGAGGAGCAGCACAAGGAGTTGGGCAGGCGCTTCAAGAAGAGGCGATTTATGATGGAACAGGACAGCTATTGACAGGGAGTATGATGGATTACGCGGTACCTAGGGCCTCTGATATGCCTATGTATGAACTTGACCGCACTGTTACACCTTCACCTGTTAATCCCATGGGTGTAAAGGGCGCTGGTGAAACCGCTACTATAGCTGGTTCTCCTGCCGTAATAAACGCTGTGGTAGACGCGCTTGAGCCTTATGGCGTAAAGCATATCGATATGCCTGCGAAGGCTGAGAAAGTTTGGAGGATTATTCGAGATTCTGACGCGTAAGATTGCTTATTAACGCATCTAATAAATCACCGTCTGCCCTGCCTTTGGCCACATGGCTAGGGCAGGGTAGATGTTTTTTTGAGGAAAGATCATATTATGACCATCGGGTATAACAACTCCGACGAAGTTACTAATCTGGTTGAGAATTTGAATAACCTTGATTATGTGGCTGATCCAGCGATCGCTACTTCTCTCCACTTGGCTCAGGTGCTCCAGAGACCGCTACTCATAGAAGGTAGGGCAGGGGTAGGTAAAACTCAAATTGCAACCACCATGTCAGAGTTACTGGATACCGAACTAATAAGACTTCAATGTTATGAAGGCTTAGATGTAAATGCGGCTCTGTATGAATGGAATTATCCGAAACAGCTTTTATGGATTCGAATGAATGAAAGTGGAAAACTGTCTCCCAATGAAATGGAAACAGAAATATTCGGGAGACAGTTTTTACTCGAAAGACCTCTTTTATCAGCTTTGACCAAGGAAAAATCGCCCGTATTGCTGATTGATGAAGTTGATAGGGCTGACGAAGAATTTGAGGCGTTTTTGTTGGAGCTTCTTTCCGAATTTCAAGTAACAATACCAGAGCTTGGAACGATTAAAGCATCAAATAAACCACTTGTGATACTCACTTCTAACAGGACCCGTGATTTATCGGATGCTTTAAGAAGAAGGTGCCTATATCTATGGGTCGATTATCCAGAGCTACAAAAAGAGCTTCAAATAGTTCGAAAAAAAGTGGAGGGGGTCTCTGAACAGCTTGCCCGTCAGGTATGTGAATTCGTGCAGGCAACACGAACAGAGGGACTTGGAAGAAATCCTGGAGTCTCTGAAACGTTAGATTGGACCACAGCTATGGTTGCTCTGCATATGGACCATTTGGACCCAGAAGTTGTATCTCAAACGATCGGTACTTTGCTCAAAGATGCGGATGACCTAAACAATTTCAAGAACACAACCATCGAAAGAATTATTCAGTCCATTGGCTAAACGTAGCCATGCCTACTGATGACCTACGTTTATCTGAACAGTACAAAGCGATAATTCATGCTGACTTCGATGCGTTTTATGCTTCAGTTGAACAAAGAGATTACCCAGAATTAAACGGTAAACCTGTTGTCGTAGGAGGTAAGCCTGAAAATAGAGGGGTAGTGGCATCCGCTTCCTACGAAGCAAGAACATTCGGGATACGTTCTGCAATTCCTATGAGCAGGGCTTATAGGCTTTGTCCCCAACTTGTTCGTAGACCAGCCAGATTCGAAATTTATCGATCTGTATCTAGCAAGGTTATGGACATATTCCGTAGCATAACTCCATTAGTCGAGTCTCTCTCCTTAGACGAGGCATATCTGGACGTCACTGAGTGCGAAACTAGTGAAATCACTCCGCCATTGATAGCCCAGGCACTCAGGAAGAGAGTTTGGGATGAGCTTTCTCTGACGATATCTGTGGGTGTGGGCACGTCGAAATGTGTGTCCAAAATTGCATCCGATATGAATAAACCAGATGGCATAACTGTTGTGAGACCGGGGACTGAAAGACAATTTTTATCTCCATTGCCTGTTCAATCTATTTGGGGTATCGGACCGAAGACCATGGAGCGGCTGAATTCCTATGGGATTAATACGATTGGAGAATTGGCAATAAGAGATATATCGTGGTTTGAATCTAATTTTGGATCCAACGGTAGGTCTGTGAGAAATATGTGTCTTGGAGAGGACCCCAGACCTGTGATTACACACCGTCAGCGAAAATCATTTAGTTCGGAAACTACCCTGGTAGATGACTCAGAGGATCCCGAGATATTGCGAGAAATTGTCATCCGACTCAGCAATGATGTTGGCGTATCTTTATCATCTAGAGGGGTGAGAGGAAAGACAGTTAAACTCAAGTTGAGGTCTTCTGATTTCGTCACAGTTACTAGACAGCGTTCGGTTACTGAGCCAGTTCAACTTTCTTCAGAAATAGCGGATATTGCCATCGACCTACTCAGTCAGGAGTTAAATCAAAAAAACTCCTACAGGTTGATAGGTGTTGGGGTATCGGGATTCGATTCGCTTGAAAATTCTCAAGACGCCATGCAACTGAGACTGGAAGGATTTTGAAAAGACTTCAGTTGAGACCGTCTATTTGTACAGGTTTGATTTTTCCGGCTGCCTTAAATCCAAAAACCTTAGAGTAAAAATATAGTTCAGCCTCCAACGTGCGTTGAATGTTTTTGGATATTCTGAATCCGTGTTGCTCACCTTCAAATGGAAGATAGGCGACCGGTATCTTTTTATCTTTGAGAGATGCGACCATCATCTCTGCTTGATTTGGAAGTACTATTTTGTCTTCAAGACCCTGGAACAGAATTACCGGGCATGAGAGTTTTTCGGTGTGAAAGATTGGTGATCTCTCTCTGTAGACAGCTTTATTTTCAGGATAAGGCCCAACCATTGAATCCATATATCGAGATTCAAATTTATGAGTGTCTTTTGCGAGAGCCTCTAAATCACTAACTCCGTAGTAGCTTGCACCTGCGCTAAAAACATTCTTGAATGTCAAGGCTGCTAATGTGGTGTAGCCGCCTGCGCTGCCACCTCGTATACTCATTTTCTCTTTGTCGATGTCTCCTCTTTTTGCCAAATATAGGGCTCCGTTGACGCAATCATCAATGTCTACGATGCCCCATTTTCCATTTAGACGTTTCCTATAGGTCGTTCCATATCCTGTGCTTCCCCTATAGTTGACATCAAGAACCCCAAATCCCCGACTGGTCCAAAATTGAATCGAAAGGTCCAAAGTAGTACTTGTAGCTCCTGTTGGTCCACCATGGCTAAGTACAAGAAGAGGTGGTAGCTGATTCAGTTCCTCTTGATCGTAGTCGGGATTGTGTGGAGGGTAGAAAAACCCATGTGAATTCAGATCTTCTGAGGTTGGGAATGTTATTGATTCTGGAAGTGAGAAATATGTCTCATCCACTTTAGGTCGAATCGCACTCTTTAGTTCAGTAACTTTCTTATCTAGGTAAAGGTAAACTGAGAATGGTTTTATGGAGGATCCCGCTCCCAACACAGTCATTCCGTTCTTTGACTCTAGCCCAGATCTATTAAATTCAGTGAAAGCTGTTTGAATACCTTCAAGTTTGGAAGTATTTACATCTAGTTCTGCAAGATTCCATTTCCCATTCGTGTTGTAGGCACATATTATGCGGTCCTCTGATAGGAAACCATAATAACGAGAGCCAAGTCCCCATTGAGCCTGTGTGAATTCTGCTTTTATTGGAGTCAAATTCTTTGACTTGGTTAACTGAATATCTTGGTACCGGTGTATATTCCACCAGCCGGAGACGTCGGAAACAAAATACAATAAGTTATCTGGAGACCAGCTAGGATGGCAGATGGATTCTCCTGAAGAACCCCTAAGTTTTCTTTTATTTTCGAACATTCCCGTTTCTGATATGTCTGCCACCCAGAGTTCAGTGGAATCCCAGGGCATATTGGGATGGTCCCATTGTATCCACGCGACTGAGGAACCATCTGGGCTTACGGAGGGAGATGAGTAAAAGTCAGCTCCTTCCGTGAGTATGATTCCTTCCGCCACATCGTCCATATCTAGAGCCACCAAGGTGTTAACGGCTTCACCTGTTTGAGAGTGATCCTCTCTGACATAGATAATTCTATTTCTTAATTCGTCCACAGAGCCATTTGCGAATCTAATATCCAATCCTTCTGGAGTGATAGGTATTGGATTACCTTCTTCAGTTTTTACTTTATAAACTCGCTGATCGGAGTAATTAGAGAAGAATACGGTTCCTCGGTATGCTAGATAAGATCCGCCTCCGTATTCATGTACCGATGTTCTAGCACTGAATCCGAGTGGAGTCACGTCGTTTATCAGGCCTTCAGAAGTTTTTCGTACTACGACGTGTCTTCCAGACTCTTCTGGTCGGGTTTCTAGCCAGTAGATGTCACTTCCATCTATATCCATGTCCCCAAGGCCTACAGCTTCAGACACTATCATTTTTGTAGATATAGGGGATTCCCAGGAACCGTATGAGGCTATATTTTTTTTTGCCATTTTTGATTATTCATTTTCGGCATTATTAAGGGTTGTATTTTTCTGACGTGCCTGTTCTTTTGCCGCTCTACGGGATCCTCCAAGATCAGCTCCAGGTAGGGGAACTGTTCCAATGATTTCCATATGTTCCATTAATTCAATCTTACTTTTCGAATAGCCAAGAATGTCTTCCAGTATGTAATTGTTATGCTGGCCTAGGGTTGGTGACGGATTGTGGGTCACAGAACCGTATGAACTATTGAAGCGTAGAACTGGCCCAGACATGGGAAATATCCCAGCTTCAGGGTGTTCAACTATTTGGAAAAATTCCCGTTCATTTAAATGTGGATCGGCATAGGTGTCTGGTCCGCAATTTAGTACTACTCCCGAAGGAATTCCTTTAGCTTGGAGTGCATTCATCACGTCATACCTCTCTCTTACCGAGGTCCACGTAGTGATAACAGCGTCTAAATCATCATGGTTTTTGATTCTGCCTTCTACTGTTGAAAACCGTGGGTCTTTGTCGAGATCCAAGGAGATTATTTCGCAGAACAAATTCCATTGTTCCGCGTTAGTAATACTTATAGCGATCCAATTGTCCTCACCTTCACATTTATACGCTCCTTGCGGAGCATACCCGGGATGTCGATTTCCTCTTCTGTTCCTCGGGATGCCAGACATTTGATATTCGATGAACATTTCACCCATGTGGGTCATAAATGACTCGGCCTGAGACATATCTATGAATTGTCCTTCACCTGTAAGTTCCCTATGAACTAATGCTGTTGATAGAGCAAGTGTTGCATTTACTGCAGCAGCGGCATCCGGGTGATGCACGAGGGAATTGCTTGTATGGTCCATATCTGGATATCCTCTCAGATAAGAATGCCCAGTAATAGCGTCAATTGCCATTCCCATGCTTCTGTAGTTCTTGTACGGTCCGGTGTTTCCATAGCCTGGCATGAGCAAATATATAATGTCAGGTTTTATACTTTTCACCTGTTCATAGCCCAAACCAAACCCTTCCATGACAGTTCTAGCGTAATTACAAAAAACTATGTCACTTACTTTTACAAGATTACTGAAAGCTTCTACACCCAGCCGAGTTTTTAGATCTAATGTGAGTCCCTTCTTGTTGCGGTTAGTTGAATTAAAATTTGCCTGTCTGTTCCATGGATGGTTTCCAGGATCCTGTTCTGGGTACATCCCGTCTGGTGAAGGGTTTATCGGACCTCTGGCAATTCGTTGAATAGATTCAATTTTTATTACTTCTGCGCCCATGTCACTCAGCAAACACCCGCAGTATGGGCCAGCCCATATTTCAGAGAGCTCAAGCGCTCTTATGCCTGATAGTGGGAGCTCGTCGGTGGAGTTGAAATTCACACTATTCCCCTTTCTCTCAGCGACATAAAGTGGTTCGTGTCTATACCGATCGTTTCTGTCAAAACCTGCTCAGTATGTTCTCCAAGAAGAGGAGCAGGCCTTAAGGGCATTTTGTCCACTGCAGACAACCGAAAGGGGTCTCCAGTTAGTTTTATCTGACCTTGTTGGGGGTGATCTACAAGGGTGAAATATTCTCTGTTTAGGAATTGCTCATTTTTCATTACTTCGTCGCTTCTGAGTATGGGGGAACCGGGTATTCCTGCTTCCTGGATTGCTTCAAATATTTCTTGACGGGTACGTTCGTTCAACCAACCTTGAAATATCGATTCTAGTTCTATCCTGTTGGCGGTCCTTTTGTCCGAGTCCTCAAATAAAGGGTTACTTATGAGATCCTCACGATCAATCATTCTAGCTATATTAGGCCACATTCGTGCCCCAAGCGGTAGAAAGCTCATAAAGCCATCTTTACAACGGAAAGTACCCACGGCGTATGGCTCCCTTGTGCCCGAAGCGGAAATTCTAGGTTGTTCCCTAGGGTCAAGCTCACCGGAATATATAAAAGGTGCTCTTCTTCCTATCTGATGAGGATGTCCAGCCATGCATTCTTGGATTGATATATCCAGCCAGTCACCTTTTCCCTTTCTTAAAAATTTTAAGAGTGCTGATACCGTTGCGGCTGCAGCCAAGTTTCCCGAATAGTACTGAGCAACTTCTGCTCCGTATCGTATAGGATATCTGTTTGGAAGCCCTTCCCTGTGCATAGCGCCAGACATCGCGAAAACCGTTAATTCTGTGTAGTCGAATTCACTGTGTGGCCCGGTCTGTCCGTATGGGGTAACGGATGTCATTATCAAGCCAGGATTGGTATCAGATATAGATTTATATGAAAATCCTAGAGACTCCATTCTCCCAGGTTGGAAGGTTTCGATTAATACCCCAGATTTTTGAATTAATATACCTAAAATATCTCGCCCTTCTGGGGAATCTATATTTAGTGTGACACTTTTTTTCCCAGCGTTTAGATGATGGAATAATGGACTGTCTCCGGGCTCACACGAGTTCGGACTGTCGCTCCATTTGCGCGTCAGGTCTCCTGAAGGAGGCTCAATTTTGATTACTTCACAGCCGTAGAGTCCTAGCGTTTTGGCACAAAATGAACCTGCCAGTCTGTTGGATAAATCCAAGACGGTGAATTTTTTCAGAGCGGTGTACGGCAAGAGTGGAATAGCTCCTAGCAGCTGAAGTTGGAATTTTTAGGTAAACGTATTTGCTATGTGCGACATTGTCTCGAGGGCTAGTAAGAGTGTCAATTCCGTAAGGCAACTGTCGTTAAAAATAATTCATCTTGTTGATTCTGGGAGAGTTAATCAACGTCTTAAATTCCGTCATTTTTTTTCATGGCATACCCTAGGTTCTCAGTGTAGTATCTCCCTTGTGTGTAAGGGTTTGAATGCGGCGCGGTTGTAGCGCTGAAGGATTCATGCGGAGGGCAGCATGGTGAATCATAAGCCTGTATATTTGGATTTTACGGATCGTGACCTAGATTTTTTAGTTTCCATTGTTACCCCTGGCGCTTTAAATACTTTCTCAGTGCGGGAGGCAATTAGGAATGACCCTGAATACAGGAGAGCAATCGTTTCAGATGAACGGGTGTTTTCCCAGGTCATAAACGACGGCGAATCTTTTCTGAAGATATCACCTTCACTCTATTTTGAAGTGTTGCTGAGAAGAGCTCAGAAAGATCTGATTTCTTCTGCATACACTATTGAGCGTGAAGGCAGGGGAAACATCCCTGTGTTTGATACGGGGAAAGTGGCAGGATTCCTTGACACCCCGAATGTTCTTGAATACTTGGCGAACATGCTTGCTTCGTTCACTCGAATTCGGAGTTTTGTGGTGCCTGTTCGTGTAAGGAAGGGTATCCGACGTAGGGTCCGATATAATGATATGGACGTTGATAGTCTGATAGATTTTGCCGCAAGGGCAGATGAGTCTGAAAGGTTTTCTTATTACAAGAGGATCGGTGACGTTTGTCTATTTTTAACGGGATTGTTTCGGGACTCTACTTATTCCCAGAAAAGCCATTTTAACTCAAATTTTCAATCCGGAACTTACCCGAGAACTTCCTTCATGAGGAAAAGGCGGCGTAGCCTTGAGGAGTATGAAAATGAAGGCAGACGGTTTTACAGACTGGCTGAAGAACATCCCACTGCCAGTGTTCTTGAATTGACAGATGTTTTTTCAGTTCTTCGGGACGAATTTGCTGCTGCGAGAAAACCTTTGGCCTTCCTCTCGTCTCGATACTTGCACTCACGGCAGAATAATTTGTTTAACGTCGCGCATCCTGCCTGAAATATGTTCAGGGTTTTTTTATTTGGAAACCCTCATTATGGTTACATCTTCAGAAGTAAATACGGGTAGTAATTTCCCGTCCAGCCCTGCCTGGAGATATGCGATCCCTTCAGCAGGATAATAGAGTTTTTCCACTTGGCCAATGTACACATAGTCTACTTCGTATTTGTCTAGTAAAGCACTCGCCAATTTTGGCTCTGAATAGATTGCCTCAACGTCTCTAATTCTTTTAGCTACCATTTCTCTCTGTCCCCATCTCTGTTGTTCCTGATGCCACTTCCAACCTATTACGGTTGGCAGGCCCGTATTTATAGATACGCGTCCGCCCCACCTATAAGTAGGGGTAACACCCTCCAGCACTATAGGTGACCCAGGTATGTTTTTCCGCAACCAATCGATTCCGATCATGTCGGAAGAAAGGTCAATATCTCCTTTCGGATCTTTATATATAGATTCGTCTATATATGAGTACCCATTTAGGGTGAATTTTCCGTCTTCATTCTGGAAACGGTCCCGGATCCTGTCGCGGCTACCCATTACTGGATAAATTAGGCTTACTATGATTAAGCCTAATGTGATTCCGACCCAAGTCCATCGCAGTAAAGGCGTCAGTCCGGGCATTTTCAGGAAGGCTCTATAAAGGAAGTAAGTGGACGAAATCCCCAACAGAATCCATGCTTGACCATAGAACTTGAACACCGTGTTCATCCGGTCAATATCTCCCTCCAATCTCCATATTTCCACAAAGACTAAAAGTCCCAGACCAGCTATGCCCAGGAGATGGGCAAAAATGCGAATTGGTAGGTGTCTATATTCAGAGGAAGGACTGGAAAAAAGGCTGATAGCCAAAATCAAAATAAGACCTGTGGAGACGGGGATAACACCGCCCAATTTTCCAATCCATATGAACGTTATTAGGTATCCTACTAATAGAAGAAATATCGTTAATCCGATGACCTTCGCGGGGCTAAGATTGTTATGATTGATGACGGATAAAAAAAGTGATTTTAGATTCGAAATGGAGTTCTTCAATTGTGTTTTTAATAGATATACGCATCCTGATGTGATTAAGAATATAAATAGGCCGTTTACTGAGATAATTTGACTAAAAGTAGTCATATTTGTCGTGGTCTGAAAATTAGTAAAGAAATTCATACTCGTTATGTGATAGGGAAGGAAAGCAACAAAAGCCACTAAGCAGGTGTAGCCAGATTTCCAAAAAGCTATTGCTATTGGAGATATTCCAAGTCCCCCATGTCGTACAAGTTGTCCTATACCGATACAGAGAAACGATATGACCATGTAGGTAGGGAGGTCCCAGGTATTTATGACCCTGAGGGACCCGATTGCTAGGCCCAGTATCGATAATCTTATAAATTCTTCCTGTAGTCGAAATCTCTTTGGCGCTTTTTTCTGTGGGGCAAGAAATATTGCCATACCCAATCCAAGTACAAGTAAGACGAATGGTATAGATATTAGGTGTGCATGTAAGTCAGCAAAAAGGAAGGTAAAGAAAGGGAATTCAGTTATTTCAAAGCCGGGAGGGTCAGGAGCCATCATTCGGCTACTACGCCAGAAGTCGAACTCGCTCCCGGTCATACCATGGATGAATCGATTTTTCACTAGAGACACTGTTTGGATAAGACCGTCAAAGTTTCCAATGATGCACACAAAAATTACTGCTACAGCACCAATTAACCAATCGAGTCTTTTTCTGAAATGTGCAGATATTTTGGATGAATGAAGCCTGATAGAGGACACGCTGACAAGATTGGACCCGATCGTGAAGGCTCCACCCACTGTCAATGCGAATAAGGTTGGAATAGCGAGGTTATATGCTATTTCTGTTGTGATCCCCGTTAGGTGTATAAAACAGGCTATTATCAGCTGCCCCCAGTAGTAATAATTTAAATACCCACCAGAAAACCAAGGATCGTATGGAGGCATATAGCTTGATTTCACGACTGCATTCAGATAGCCGATATCCATCGGTTTTTCCCCTCCGCGATAAGGGTGCCAGAGGTCGGGATTTGCCATCCGTACTAACAAGAAGGCGATGAAAGCGACGAGAAACATGATTTCCAACAGAGTAATGGTTTTCCATCGGGTTTTTATAAACAGCAATATTTCGTCTTTGTATAGATAAGTCGTAAAGGAAGAAATAACAGTCAACGTTCCAATTCCCACCCAGACTGCTAAGGTTCCGAATGCAACTATATGTAAGCTCGCCAGTATCCAAGCAATGAACGAAACTATCAATATTCCTAGCCCCTTCATAAGAAGAAAGCCACGACTGTTAAGTCCTCGGAAAACTATAAATCCGATAGGAAACGCCAACAAAGCTATAAATTCTACGTAGAGAATCCAGATTAAGGCTGGCATTTTTGTAATTACTGGATTTGTAGTGAAGATCTCATTCCAGGTGCCCCCTTTCTGCTGTTCCTGAGACATCCAAGGATCCATCATAAGATTTTTTTCATTAGCCCGATTTTCCACTTCTACACTTTGCTGATGCTGTGATTGATGTTCAGAAGGGACCAATCTATTGGTCTCGGAGTGTATCGACTCATTTATTTCTATGTCAGACAACCGGGAAACATTTTCAAATATCATGACCTTGGGATGGTCGTATACCGAAAAACTTTCATCTGCAAACCCAGCGTTCAGACCCCTAGATCTTTCTTCGTGATGAGGTATTGCTGGGTCAGGTAGATTTGGCCTGGTGAATGTATCCTCTCTGAATGAAAAACCCATTAAATTTAGGTGAGAAGTTCCTATAAAGACAGGTTCGTAACCCAATTGTCCCGTGAATAGTGCATTGTAGTACCCAATCATAAGTGGATAGCGGTCTATCAATCTGGTGACTGTTCCATAGAGTCGATTACTATAGATAACCAAGTAGTCGCCGGTAGCCAGTTTTTCAGACATTTTTTGAATTTTGAATTTATTGTCTGTCTCATAAATTGCGAGTTCTTTGACTGAAAAACCACTCAAGTTTGGAAGACCCTCTTCCCAGTGCTCCTTCAATATGTGGGAACCTGACGGAGCATTATCGTTGAGCCATACAGATGCCTGAACACCCGTATGTTTTTCCGAATAAATTGAAACCATTGAAGCGGCACATAACCCAGTGATGAGTATTGTGATTGCTAGAGTTGTAACACCGGTCAATCTTTTACGAATTGAGTCAGAGGTAGCCCAGTGGACGAGGAATGCGGAGGCAAAAAGCGTGGTTAGCGGTATGAAGGGTAATGTATACCGGGTGAATTTTACGTCAAAGCTACCTGTAATGAGAACGTATGGAATAACCCATGATAGAAGAAGCATGGATACTCGACCCGATTCATTTCTAAAAAAAGAAGTGAGTAGAAGACTCCCGAGAGTGATGGTCATTGCGATTACTACGTAGAAAATAGAGTTATTGAGTATCAGAATGGCGGCTGGAATTATCAGGGAAAAGAGCAGGAAAAATAGGGAGGCTTTGGAGGAAATTCCTCTACAACAGGCCCAACCAACCCCAACGAATGATAGGACCGCTAGTGGCCAACCTAATCCCCAACGACCTAGTTGTATTAGCTGGTATAGGTAAGGGGTTGTATCTATGTATTGTCGTGTGTACGGATAATCACTAATTCTCCTGACCATATCCGATTGCTCTTTTATGTCCTGCGTAAAACGCCCCCAATCCAAAATTGCGTAGGGTTCTACTATTATGAAAGTAATAACTAAGGCAATAAGTCCCCAGATGGCAGATGTTATTGTTCGAGTTATAGCGGATTCTTTTACTCCCAAACCAGCAGACCCTATGGTGAAGGCATGTAGTAAATGGGCGAATACATAAGCACCAAGAATTGGCATAAGACTGATTTTTGATGCTAATCCAAGGCCTATTAAAATTCCCGCAATGACAGAAGCTGATGTTTTTCCGGTTTGAAGAACTTTTAATAGAAAGAATAATGACCATACGCAAAAGAAAGCTAGAAAAGTATCGAAGGCAAAAAAATGGGCGAGTTGGATGTGTATGACTGATATAGAAACCAGTCCAGCAGCAAGAATAGATACTCGATTGCCGAATGCTGATCTACCCAACATGGCTATACCCAGAATAGTTCCTAAGTCGGCTAGAATCGACAGAAATCTTCCTATGCCTCTTAAATCGTGAATTTCCTGCCCGGTTACTGTGGAGGCTATTTCCTCAACAAGTTTCAACAGATAGATTGGGAAGGATCCGTACGGGAACCACTTCGGATTCCATGAGCTTTCTTCCGGATCGAACAGGCTTCCGATGTCTTCGATAGCAGGGAAATTTATTTCCCCAGCTTTCATAAGGATTGCTCTCTCATCAGGATGGGGTGTAAATGAAAAACCTTCATCCCATGAAATCCCATAAAATCTTATTAGTGCACCAAAGATTAAGATGATAAGAAGGGCTGACCAAAAGAGCGTGCTTGATCTTTCGAATTTGCCTGCTGAAATTAAATTATTAGGGGAAATTTGTTTCATATCTATATAGTTTTACGTTAGTTAGTCATCTTTAGCGAACTCAGTTGCTTCAAATTATATTGCCGTTGAGACTCTGAGGAGCGTTGACGTGACGATTGATGCAGGTAAAATCCAGATAAACATCTAAAGGGAGAAGCAATTTATGGTGCCTGACCCTAACTACATTTGCAGTGTCGAAAAACCTGAGGATTTTGATTCGTTTTGGGAAGACGTCACGAAAACTCTGGGGAATATAGATATTGATATCAGCTGCGTCCTAGATGATTTTAGGTCTACTGAGGACATTTCAGTTTATGAGGTTTTCTTTAATAGTCTCGACAACATACGGGTATCCGGTTGGTATGCAGTTCCTTCGAAGTATTCAGGTAAACTTCCCGGTCTCATGTTGGTTCCGGGCTATCAAAGTGACCCTCCCATACCAAGGGAGTGGGCCAAGAAGGGTTATGCCTGCCTTTCTGTAAATCCTAGGGGTAAGGTAAGGAGTAGGTCACAGTTTGATCCTGGTTATCCCGGGCTACTTACTTATGGGATAGTCGACAGAAATACATACTCGTACAGGGGTTTCTACTGTGATGCCTGGCGGGGAATTGATTTTTTACTCGATAGGGATGAAGTTGACTCTGAAAGAATTGCTGTGACCGGTAGTAGCCAGGGTGGGGGACTCACGATTACGACTGCGGCAATGAGAAAGGAAGTTAAGGCGGCTGCGGCCGGGGCGCCTTATTTATGTGGCTATATGGATGCTATTGAACTGACTCATACCTATCCATATGAGGAAATAAACGACTACTTGAGATCTAACCCAGGAAGTCGTAAGACAGTAGAAGATACGCTCTCTTATTTTGACGGTATTTCATTTGCAGACAGGATCAAGTGTCCTATTATCGTAAACATCGGTTTGCAAGATAATGTTTGTCCACCGGAAACAGGGTATGCCTTGTTTAATCAGATCGGCAGCAAAAACAAAAAGCTTTATGAATATGATGGTCATGGACATGAAGCTGGTCGATATATTCATTCTAGGATAGTGGACGAATTCTTAGAAGAGCATTTAGGTCAGGAGTAGAAAATGTCTAAAAATAGGCCTTCTGATTTCGGTAGTTTTTGGTATACGGTTGGGAAGGAACTGGCCGAAATTCCCGTTGCTCCTGAGGTCGAATCTATACCAATGCGTTCCACAGATTTTGCCGACTTATACGGAGTTAGGCTCTCAAGTATCGGCCCATACAGACTTTTCGGCTACCTTAGTATTCCCAAGGGGGAGGGTCCGTTTCCAGTAATCTACTATGTGCCCAAAAATGCAAGTGTTTTGGAAATAATTCCTCAGGGTACTTCCAATGAAATACGTAGCAGGTACATAACATTTTCGCTTGCCTGCCGTGGGATGAGAAACTCAGATAGTCCTTATGCTGCCATGTATCCCGGCCAGCTTACTGATGGGTTGGAAAGCCATGAAACGTATGTCTATAGGAGTATCGTGGCTGACACAGTAAGAGGGGCTGACTACATAATGACAAGGCCCGAGGTCGATAAAAACAGAGTGGCGGCTTGGGGGAATGATAATGCGATTTTAGCTGCTGCTTTGCATGACTCAATTACGCATATTGTGTCAACGCCGGCATATTTGTTTGATCCTATCGAATCTGTGTCGAAAACAGATTCATATCCTTTGGCTGAATTCGGGGATTACATTCGTTCAAATCCTTCAAATTCAGACATGGCTCGTTCAATACTGGAATATTTTAATCTGAGATGGCATGCTCAATCTATTACTGCAAATACGTTGATAATGGCCGACCACGAGGATGGTATATATTCTACTGAAACACTCTCAGATTTAAAAGAATTGATTCCTAGTGAGATAACCCTTCATGGATCAGAAAGATCGAGTTTTAAAGATGGGTTGTTTGCAGAAAACTGGATAACTTCCGAGATGTTTGGAAAAGAAGTTTCTCCAATAGTTCCAGAACACTGGAGATGATATCGACTCAAGAGCTCTTTTACGTAGAATGTGGATTTTATGACCAACACTAAATCGAAAATTTCGTTTGGCATATCTGTACCACAAATTTTCACGGAAGATCAGATAGATCTGAGCTTGGTTCGGAGTTTTGCGACTCAAGCTGAAGCGTTAGGGTATGAAAGCTTATGGGTCCAAGAAAAAATTATTGGTGAAGCCGATTCCCTTGAACCAATAAATCTATTAAGTTATTTGTCTGCAATCACAAAAGACATACGTCTTGGTATCGCTGTAATAATTGCTACGACCAGAAATCCATTTATTCTTGCGAAAGAACTTGGCACACTGGACAATCTATCAGGTGGCCGGTTAATCCTTGGATATGCATTAGGCGGTCGGCCTGACACTTATTCTTTGCTGGGAGCACCAGGCGAAAAGAGGGTGAGGCATTTCAACGAATGTCTTAGCGTTTTAGAAAAATTATGGACCCAAAAGAAAGCTTCTTTCCAGGGAGAATTTTGGAATTTTGAGAATGTTTCAATGCTCCCTTTACCCATCCAAAAACCAAGACCACCCATATGGTTTGGAGGAAGACACGAAGCTGCCTTGAAAAGGTCTGTTAGAAGGGGTAATGGGTGGATGGGAGCTGGCTCCACCTCGACGAGTCAATTTAGGGATCATTGCCGAGTTGTAAAGCTACAGTTAAAAAGGCTTGGAAGAGATGAAAGCGAATTCACTATATCGAAGAGGGTATATGTGGCCGTCGATGATGATGAGGACCGTGCATTGAAGAGACTTACTGACTGGTTTGGATCTCACTATGGGAACCCTGACCTTGCTGAGAGAGTGTCTGTTTGGGGATCAGTAGAGAAATGCATATTGGGTATGCAGGAGATTTTGGATTCGGGGGCTGAAATGCTAATGTTTAATCCCGTTTTTGATCATATGGAGCACTTGGAAATACTAACTTATGACATCATCCCTAATTTAAAACCTTCTAGACATTCTTAGGGTGATAGCCTGATCAAATTACGTTAGTTTCCTGTGTTATACTCCCGCCACTTTCTTGACTGGTTTTTACTTATATCTAGTTAATTGAATGTTTCGACGAATTAAGCTATTGAATCGATATCAGGAGTTCCGCGGTGGCCTCTTCAGAATTTGTTAATCAGGGTGTTTTAGCTACTACAGATTGGCTTGCTGCTCATTTGGACGATCCAGATTTAGTGATTGTGGATTGTGACATGTTTGATTCTTATCAAAGAGCACATATAAAAGGAGCTGTTGGGATTAAAGTACACCACTACATCAAACACCCAGATTACGCTAATGACCCAAAGGGTTATCCGTTGGTCGCTGAACCCAGTGTGGCTAAGGATATCTTCGAAAGCATGGGGATTGATGACAGCACAACTGTAGTTTCATATGACAGTAACGGTAGTCTTTGGGCATCTAGGTTTTGGTGGGTTTTGAATTACTACGGTCATACCAATGCTAGAGTACTTGATGGTGGGTGGAAGAAGTGGTTTGATGAGGGGCACCCTGTTTCTGTCGACGCGGCTGTTCCGAGATCTGGAACTTTCACCCCTAAAACACAAGACCATCTCGTTTGCAGTTTAGATCGGGCAATCGACGGAATAGAAGATGAAAATATCCTGTTTCTAGACGTCAGGTCAGATGGTGAGTGGAGTGGAAGAAATGATAGGGGTAATTCTAGGTCTGGCAGAGTTCCAGGCTCTGTACATGTAGAGTGGCTAAATTTTGTGACTAGTGATCGTTACCAAACTTTCAAGTCGGCCGGTGAAATCACTAATATCTTGTCAGAAGCTGGAGTAACTCCCGAAAAGGAAGTTGTCACCTATTGACAGGGTGGGATCCGTGCGGCGCACGGACTATTTGTACTCCATCTACTGGGCTATGAAAGAATTCGAAATTACGATGGATCCATGGGAGAGTGGGCAAACAGAGATGATACACCTCTCACCAAGTAAGTCTGGGATATAGGAGCCTCATGGGAAGGTCTGTTCATCACCCGGTAGGTTTAATCTACACATCCTCTGAGTCATATGGAGGATACACACTCTTCACCACCAACGGTGGAGATCATGCGACACTACTTGATGTTGATGGCAATGTTGTACACAGGTGGCACAGCGATGAAGGCATTGTTTACGCCTACCTGATACCCAACGGTAATCTTCTGTGCAGGACAAGGCCTCCAACAGATGTTGAGGTGGTGCACAACCTGGGAGGATCTTCAAGTGCTCTCATAGAGCTCGATTGGGACGGTAATGTTGTCTGGCGTTATGATGATCCTATGCTTCATCACGATTTCGCACGTATGGAGAACGGAAACACCCTTGCCTTATTGTTTAAGGAATTGGATGAAGAAACCACTCAGAAAGTTAAGGGAGGACATACTTCGGATGAAGATCCCTCAAGAATACTTGGAGACATAATAAGGGAAGTGTCGCCTGGTGGGGATACGGTGAATGAATGGGATATTTCTGAAACTCTCTCGTTTGATGAGGATGTCATATGTCCTTTAGAGCACCGTAGGGAATGGACTCATGCAAATTGTCTAAATCTCACACCGGAAGGGGATTTTCTTATTAGCTTTCGCAATACGAGTACAGTGGGAATACTTAGTAGGGATACTGGCAAATTTTTGTGGAAATGGGGACCTGGAAATGTTTGGCACCAGCACCACCCTACATTTCTAGATAATGGGAATATACAGATATTTGACAACGGTAGTCATTCTCGTGGAGCAGACAGATCTAGAATTATAGAAGTTAATCCAAGTAGTAATGAAATTGAATGGGAGTACACTGAGACACCTGCTATGGCTTTTTTCAGTTTCCATATAAGTAGTGCGGAAAGGCTACCAAACGGGAATACTCTTATATGTGAAGGTGCGTTTGGACGGATATTTGAAGTCACTCGTGAAGGGGATGTTGTTTGGGAATATATAAACCCATTCCAATGTCCAGATCTCAGGACGGGTGATCCAACCAATATGGTTTTTCGTTCCCATAGATATAATCCAGATCACCTGGCGTTCAAAGGTCGTTTGTTAGATGCCAAGAATTACCAAACTATCAATAGAATGTACGGTAGCGGACGGAGTGATTCCGCCTCATCGAATAGGATTGTAGTGGCATGATCCTATGAAAACAAAGGGTTTAAAAATTCAACGTTCAAGTTTGAAAGGAGAGAACCAATGAAACTTTTGCTAATGAGTGGCGGTAGCCACCCCTATGAAGAGTCTACGCCTGTTCTAAAAGGGTTTTTGGAGTCCGCTGGGCACGATATTACGCTCAGAGAGGATGCAGAGGCGTTGACCGATGGTACATTAGATTCGTCGGACGCTTTAGTCTTTAATACATTGAGGGAAGGGGAAATAGCCCTAGACGAGTCGCAGCAGGAATCTCTAAAAAACTTTATTAGTTCTGGAAAAGGGTTTGTGTGCATACATATCTCTGGGTGTGTTCCCGATACATGGAACGGGTACGGGGATATTACTGGAGGTGGTTGGGTAATGGGTCAAAGTTTTCATCCGCCATACAGTCAGTTCACTGTGAATGTTAAGAATGATGCTCACCCAGGCGCCGCGGGGCTGTCAGATTTTGAGACTGATGATGAACTGTACATGAATATTGATTACAGGGATGGGAATGACGTCTTTTTATCGGCTGAGTTTGATGGTGGATCATATAGCCGTAACAGGGCAGGAGCAGAAGAAATTGAAATGGTAGGGGGAACTTTCCCCCTGGCATGGACACGATCGTATGGGTCTGGAAAAGTATTTGTTACTCTTTTAGGTCATGATGGAAAGAGTCATCAGAATGCAGGGTTTCAAAAACTTGTATTGAATGGTGTTGATTGGGCCACTTCATAGCTACAAATAGCTAGTTATTTGTTCAGGTCTGGGTAGGAAGATGTTTAAGAACTGATTCCGCCCAGGCCGTGAGGTTTTCATCAAGGTCCTCCCCACAGTGAGGGCATTCGTAATCTCCTGTACTCCACCGCATCCCGCAGCCCCCGCATGGGGGTATCTGGTCCAGGCTGTTAATAAGGAATTGTACATTTTCCTGTACATTCATATTTAGGTATCTCCGCTAGCTTAAATTTCTAACCTTGTCATACACTTCGTCTCGGTAAGGCATTGGACCAAGTGCCCCTCTTCCAGTAATGGTTATTCCGGCACATACGTTGCCTATCAGAGCTGACTCCAACATGGACTTTCCTTCAAGGAATCCATGAATAAATCCACCTTTGAAGGAATCTCCTGCCCCGGTTGTGTCGATAACGGGCCCTGCTGGCAGAGGATCCAGTCGCAGTACCTCATTTTCAGTTCCTATTAGCGCACCATCTTCCCCAAGAGTCACCACAACAGTTTTGACTCCCCTAAGATTTGCTTCGTGAATGACCTGTTGAGGGTTATCGGTCTCGAACAGTACTTCAGCATCAGCGGGTGCGCTTGGCAAAAATATGTCGACGTATGGCATTAGCTCTTCCATAGCTTCTCTTGCTTCAGAAGGATTCCAAAGTTGATGCCTGTAGTTTGGATCGTAGGAGACGAGCACTCCGTTTAAATGGGCAATTTGTGCGGCAGCGAGGACTGTCGCACGTGAGCTTGGTGAAATAGCCTGAGCGATTCCACTGCAATGCATAATATTTGCGTCGCGTATATATTCAGGATTTAGTTCTTTCGGTTTTATAGTTGATGGGGCACTTCCGCTTCTGTAGTAAACAAACTCCCTGTCTCCGTCTGGCATAACAGTGACAAAATGTGCCGCATTAAATCCGTCGCTAGATAAAACATGGGTTGTATCTATTCCTTCCGATGTGAAAGTATCCATTAGATAGGCTTCAAAAGGGTCATTACCCAGCTTGGTTATATACCCAGTGCTAGTTCCTAACCTACTTGCAGCAACGATAATGTTAAGGCTGTCACCTGCCACAGACCTAGTGAAAGTTTCGGCTCTGTCCATGGGCTCTTCTGAGAAAAGCTCTATCATGGATTCACCTATGCTTAACATGTCTGGCATTATTTTAAATTTTTTCTCACTTTGACAGGAGAGCAGGCTTTCATCACATCGAGAGTCCCCTCTACCGTTCCTGGTCTTGACGATACAACCCGCACTATAGCGTTATCGAGGCCCTCAGAAAGCCTGGCAAACTCAGAGGCAGCATTTTCTGCTTTTCCAAAATACGCAACAGACCGTAATATATTTTCAGGGAATGCGTTCGCTACCTCGTCGTTTGAGGCGCCCTTTTTCCTCATTTCATCGAGTTCGGCGAGTTCTGAAGTAAAGCCCATTCTTTCAAAGTGAGCTCTGTAACCAAAAGTTCTTTCTCGGTCGGTTGGGACGACAGGTCCCAGAGCATAATGCATCGTAGCTTTTGCAAGGGCGATTCGTGCTTTTTCTTCGTCTTCGTCAACGCAGATGCGGATGTATTCTGCAACCTTCACTGATCCTTTCTGTCGACCCGATTTGGTTTCACCAATCTCTATTTTTTCCCGACTCCACGCGATTTGGTCAGGGGCACACCAGTTTAAAGATGCACCATCGGCGAGTTCTCCGGCTAATTCCAACATTTTTGGACCAAGAGCTCCCAGGTAGACAGGAGTTTTAGGAGAAGGTCTGATTCCGAGCCTTGAGTTAATAAGAGTCTCGACATCTCCTTTGTAGTTAACCTTTTCTCCCCGGACAAGTTGAGTAATTATTTCAAGGTAATCCCTCATCATACCTATTGCTGAGACGTTGGGCATATTTATGGATTTCCTTACGTCTGGACGGTAAGCACCGCCGGCCCCAATCCCCATTATGAATTTACCATTGGTCATCTTACTCACAGTGCCCCCTGTCATTGCGAATGCCATAGGGCTTCGCCACATAACTGGGGATACGGCAATCCCTGTTTCAATGCCGCCTTCTATCACGTCGCATGTAGCCGCCCATCTCATCAGACACATATGGTATGAATCTTCCCCTGTTCCCTCCGGTGTCCATATACTTTGAAATCCGAGTCTTGCAGATTCTCTTGAAAGTTCGAATTGCTGTTCTAAGTCAAGGCCTAGAGTTGGGTCTAATCCCACACCAATATCCATATTATTCTCCTGTAACGAGTTGGTTATAATCGCTTATTTTTTATCCGTAGCTTTGGGGAAATAATGAATTCAAATCGAGCTGGACGATTGTGTTAATTAAGCGGACGTGCCCGATGTAATTTTTCCATCTCTATTGCGAACCAGATAGCCATTGAACCGCCCCTGTCATCGTATCCGTATTCGGCAGCCCTATATAGATAATCTGACCGATTGGCCTGAAAACCCGTGCCTGTGCAGACATCCACAAGATCTCCATTATTAGATATTCGCCTATTTGTCGCGTGCCAGGCTTTTTCTACAGGATCTCTGAATGAATCATTGAGCCAACCTTTCCGTATGCCCCTGGCTAACGCGTAACCTATCATGCATGTTGCTGATAATTCCTGGTATGTTCCTGGAAAATCCAATAACTGTGTCCACATTCCGTTAGGCAATTGCCGTCCACGTAGACCTTCGAGGTGTCGTGTGTGAGTTTTTATTAGCGTAGATCTATCTGGGTGATTATCCGGGATGTAAGTGAGAGCCTCAGAATAAGCCAGGGCTGCAAACCCATTTCCACGTCCCCAGAAAAAGGGAGCGGATCGGCAGTGCCACATCAATCCGTCATCTTGCTGAACATCAGACTCCAACAAAAAATCAACGTATTTACGGATAAACCTAGAATCATTAGTAACTTTGAATGCTCTGCCACATACGGCGGATATGAAAAACATATCTTCGCAGCCAAAGTCAGGATGACATGGCGAAGGGGAAATTCCTCTCTCTACGGTTTCGTAGGTATTGGCAGCATTGAGGAGTAATTCATTCCAAGTGTTTTCCCCGGTCGCCTCAGCCAGTTCTGGTGCCCAGCAGATAGCAGCAAGGTTAGGTCCCGATTTATTATTTCTTTCAAATCCCTCGTCTGTTGTAAGGAAATTGACAAGGTCGCTAATTTGGTCTGAAGGATTTGGTGTGCTTTTGGAGATATTATGTAGCCTCAATCGGCCACTAATTGCCACTCCCTGGACGTAGTTGATCGGCTCGTCGAGCTTGTAGCCATATATATTCCCCAGTATTTTTGCAGTCTCGAGTGGGCTTCTGGAGGAACGCTGTTCAAGCTCTATCCATGCAGATGAATGCGACGGATAATTACCAGCAACATTTTCTATGGTTTGTAGCAGTTGGTCTTTCACTGTCTCAGTGGTTCCAGTTATCCGGACAGAAGGGATCGAGCCCGGGGTGTGTCCGAAACCCGCCGATATTTCTCCCAGTAAGGACCCTTTTTCTCTCTCAGTGTAGCTTTCAGATTGAATGATGCTAGTGCTTTCACCATGGCGTAATTCAATGACTAGATCAGGAGACTCCATGGTAAGCCATCTCCAAACATACCGGGATTCTACGGAATCCCTATCGAAGAAAAATCCACCTTCGGGTGGAAAAACCTGATCCTTCACAGGCGAATGCGAAGAAGTGAGATCTGAGGCAATAAATCCAATATCAATCGGTAATTCAGGTAACACTGCCATGCCTTTGATGTAGACATCATGGCACTCTTGAGTTCCTGATAATCCACCTATGAAAGCAATTTTGTACCTTGGTGGTGCATCGTCCGAATGGTAATTACTACTAGAGATTCCTTCAATCGTATTTTCACTTGCGGATACGCCTAGAGGAAATGATATGACGCTTCTTTCGTCCATTTCTAAGTCGGTCCTTTTTTACTATTATCTAGCCGCTGTTAATACGATATTGGCAGCAAGATATCCAGCACCGAATCCGTTGTCTATGTTCACGACACCTACTCCTGGCGCACAACTATTCAACATTGCCAGGAGAGCCGCCAATCCCCCGAAACTGGCGCCGTATCCGACACTAGTGGGAACTGCGATTATAGGAACATCAACCAGACCCCCTATGACTGAGGCTAGGGCACCTTCCATACCAGCTACTGCCACGATGGCTCGCGCCCGGTTTAAATTATCTAGTTTGTCAAAGAGCCTATGAATTCCGGCTACACCAACGTCAAATATACGTTCAACTTCACAGCCCATCATTTCGGCGGTTAAAGATGCTTCTATTGCTACTGGAAGGTCAGATGTACCAGCACAGGCTACCAAGACCCCCGGTACTTTTGGGTCCGTTTCCGTCTCGGATCTAACCATGATGATTCTTGCAGCGTTGTCGTACTCAGCTGAAGGTATTTTTTCCTTTACAGCTTCGTAGTTATGGGCACTCGCTCTCGTAACTAGTACTTTACCTGATCTCTTTACGATTGCCGAGCAAATCTCAGCAATTTGCTCAGAAGTCTTGCCTTGTCCAAAAACGACCTCGGGGAAACCCTGTCTAATAGCCCTGTGGTGATCTACTCTTGCAAACTCTAGATTTTCAAATGGGAGGCCTTTAAGCTCATCAATACCCTTGTTGATATCGACCGAGCCATTTCTAACATTTTCCAGTAATTCTCTTATACGTTTCTCGTCTATCTGACTAACTCCTGTGAATAATTAAGGGATTATATCGATGATGTATTAAACACGAACAAATTTGGAGACCCGCTCTCCATTCCCTATTTCGGTAACATATATAGATCCTTCTGAATCTACAGTTATTCCATGTCCACCGAGGATAGACCCTTTTCCGGGGTCTTCATCAATCTTCCATCGGGAAACAACGTCGCCATCTAGAGTCCATATGCTAACTCCTCCGTGGTCACCTTGTTCGACACAATACACAAGATCTTCGTGTACCCAGACATCTCCAGGCTTGGAAATATCGGTCCATTCTTCGATGAAATTACCTTGGTCGTCGAAGATTTGGATTCTGTCATTCTCACGGTCACATATTATGATTCTGCTGTGCTTGTCGACCCAAATGTTATGAAGAAGAGCAAATTCGCCAGGACCTGTTCCCTGTTTGCCCCAAGACAGTAATAGTTCTCCTTCAGCACTGAACTTATGTACTCTATGCCCGCCGTATCCATCGGAAACGAATAATTCACCATTTGGAGCTATGGCCAGTCCTGAAGGCATGTTGAAAGGAATTCCTTGGAATGAGGGAGATGGAGCTAATTTTTCGCCAAGCGTTCTTATTGGGGTGCCTGAAGGCGTATATTCTGTGGCGATGTGGAAGTCCCGGTCAACTAGCCATACGTTATCGTTTGGGGCTATATATATGCCATGAGGGTTTGCCGAAAATGTTCCTTCTCCCCATGAGGAAATGAAGTTTCCATCCTTGTCCCATATTGTGACTGGGTGATCTCCTCGGCTGAAAATATGAATTTCGTCTTGGGAGTTAACGGCACCGTCTGATGCTGCTCCAAATGCCCAGTATTTAGGCATGTTTGGCCACAAAGGGACTCGTTCGTATTTATAATCGCCTGTTCCTACAATAGCCATTCTGTTCCTCCACATTGCAACCGTTTAACAACCTAAGGGAGCGAATTGTACATTGATGCTGTTTGTTATGCATCGTATGAATTTTGTTGGGCTATTTCCTTTACCTCTGACTTTCCACGAGGTAATCTGGTATGGCTTTTTATAATCGGGGTGTAGCGCAGCGGTAGCGCGCCTGTTTTGGGAACAGGAGGTCGCCGGTTCGATCCCGGCCACCCCGACCAGTATTCCGACTATTGGAGTATTTTCTACTTTTTTCTCGGGGGTATTTTACCGACAGTTTATGTCGAACTATTGGATAGTGCTCTTAAAAGAAAATTGAGCTGATTTATGCCAAAGGTCCACGCCATTTAATTGCAGATAACACTGCTCACCTGGCCTCACTGTGTTGGGGAAATGACATTTACCACGATATGGGAAGTCGACTAGCTCGAAATTACTCGGGCGCTCGTCCAAGTTTTCCAATATTATTGCTTTTAGCACTTCTTCTTTGGGACCCTCTAAATGCTGCGCATTTAAATATTTTAAAAACCAGTACTTAAGTCGATCATTTTCAATTCTGCGGAGCGTTCGGAACTGCGTGTCAGCAATATTGGCTATAGTGCCAATCTCTGTATCGTCGTATCTATTTGATTTCGATCTCATGTAACTAATGACCTGTCTCTGAACTACTAGATCGAGATACCTCCTCAGGGGAGAACTGGCCTGCACATAATTTTCTACCCCCAGACCAGAATGGATTCCCCCTGTTGTGGATAACTTTGCCGGTCTTAAAAGCTTTCCGATTGAGTGCCACTTAAAAGGGCCCTCAGGCATTTCCAATGGGAGAGAGTCTTCAGGGTCACTTTGGATTCGGAATGGGACCGGGATGCGATTATCAGCACAATATGTTCCTATCAGACTGTTGTATACGATCATTAGTTCAGCCACCATTGATCTTGATGGAGAATTTCTTTGCAGTACTTTTACGTCAATATTTTTATCTTCTGAAACTGTGATGCTTAATTCTGGTCTGTTGAGAGCGAAAGCGCCTTTTCGAATTCGGGCGGTTTCATGACATTGCATCGACTCTCGTACGTGAGAAAACGTAAGATGTAAGGGGTCATCTTTATCCGAGAGGATTTTGTCTGCTTGCCGATAACTTAAAGACTTGTCACTTTTTATTTTTGCGTGATGAATAGTCCAGTCGAAACATGATTCATCAGTGGTCGCATCGAGTTTTATAGACAAACATCGTCTATTTTGTTCAGCGTCTAGACTTCCTAGTCCTTCACTTATTTCTGATGGAAGCATTGGGAGAATTATATCTGGGGTGTATAAGGTAGCAGATCTCGAAGATGCTTCTAAGTCTATTTCGCAGTTTTCGGGAATTAGTGAGCGAATGTCAGTTACATGTATCCATATTGTGTCATTTACCACAGAAAATGCATCGTCCCTATCGGTGGTGCTTTCGTCGTCTATCGTAAAGGTATCTAGTCCAGTTAAGTCGAGGATATCTTCTTCTGAAGTGGGATAGTCTTTCAGGCAACTGGCTTCAAGTAAAACTTTGTTATCAAATGTTTTTGGTATTCCTGCTATATCTATCTCGCGAGGATAGTTTATGTCTAGCACACCGCACTCAGTTAGCTTGTTGTAAGCGTAAATTTGAATTGACTCGTTAGATCCAGATCTAATTTGTGACAATAGTTCGATTGCCCTGCCACTCCGGTTATATCTATCCCCTTGAATTGCATATTCGCGTATATGGTTCAATTCGGATTTTTGATCCTTTGTTAGATTTAAGGACAGCTCACCTTTATCCATAGTTGTCAGGAGATCCGAAATTTCTTTTTGCCTTTTACACTCCTTCGACCTTTTTTCCATCTGGGTTTCGATTGCTTCTTCCGTGTGGCAACCGAATCCTCCATCGCTTGAATAGAAGTAGGTGGAATCTTCTTCGATACTTAATAAAACAGCAGCAATAGAATAGGGACTGCTATCTAGACCGCAGGCTTCCGCTATATGTGCGGATGAGACGATATCTTCATTCCCCGACAGAGATTTCCACGCAATTTTTAAATCGATTTCATCCATTAAAGCTCGTGATCGCTCACTAAAATGGACAACTTCCTCGTGAGAGTTACAGGTCGTACCTGTTTTCAGTAAAACCCGATTTAACGGTAGTTTTGCCTCTTTGTTACGACCTATCTTGACCCGGATTCTTTTCCCATTTGAGTTTTCCGACAATAACTCACAAAATGAGGTTTGATTGCCAAGTTGTACAAGAATTATCTCGCCCATCAGTACTTGAGATCCGTAACCTTCTGTTCTAGATCTTCATCCAGCGTTTTGGTGATATCTGATCCAGTTGGGTGTAGAGGCATTGAGAAATAACCCAGTTCCATCATTTTCTCCCTGATAAATATTCTCTCATTACGGACAAGTGCGAACTTATCACGGTTGTTATGGCAGTATATGACAGGGTTAAAGTCACCTCAAGAAAGGTTTCATCATGTCAATAGATTCAAAAAACTATATAAATGCATATCCCGTTGGGAAGAGGGCGCTTGATATTCTCAAGCTTCTTGGAGGATGTCCCGCCACGTCATTTCACGAAGGGCTTGTTTCACGTCGTATCGTGGATATCCTGGATGCTTCAAAAATTGATTATCGAGTCGACATGTACGGGAACATCATTGCGAGAGTGGACGGCAATTTAGAAGCAGAATCTGAAAGCTTACCTATAGCATTTGTGGCCCACATGGATCACCCAGGGTTTGAAGTGGTTAGGTACGAAGAGGAATTGCCCATTGCAACTTCATTGGGGGGAGTTCCGTTGGCTTCTTTAACTAAGGGAGCGAATGCTTTTTACTTTGACGAAAAAGGGAATAGATTCAAATGTGAATTAGAACCAATACCTGGGGATCAAAATGAACTATTGGTTAAATCTTCCGTTCTGCCTCCGGTGGGTGCGCCAATTGTATTTGCACTGGATGACTTCAGCATCTCAGAGGACATATTGAGAATGAGAGCTATGGATGACTTGGCTGGATGTGCCGCCATAATTGCGTCATTAGAGGAGTTAAAAAACAACCCTTCCGCCAGCGAGGTGTATGGAGTATTTACCCGTGCTGAAGAAGTGGGGTTGATTGGGGCACGCCTGCTTTCGTTGGAAAAAACATTACCTCAGAACACCTTCGTGGTGTCGGTTGAGACGAGTTCTATTATTCCGGGTGTTACCCAAGGAGAAGGGCCTGTCATTAGAACTGGAGATGCGTCTTATACATTCAATTCCGAAGCAGAACAAATCCTCATTATGGGTAGAGAAGCCATTAAATCCTCTGATTCTGATTTTAAATGTCAACGTCAGCTTATGAGTGCAGGATCCTGCGAAGCAAGTGCATTTGCAGTGAATGGTTACCGCACTACAGGGATAGCCTTTCCTCTTGGTAATTGGCATAACGCAACAACAACTATTCGAGATCCTAATGGAGGAGTGGGAGACGAATACATTTCAGTCTACGATTTCATAGGCGGTGTTCGTCTCATAGAATCTTCAGCAAGGAATGTTGCAACCAGAAATAACTCCCCTTTGCCATCTCGTTATCGAACGGTGCCCGAAGAGCAAAAAATGAGACTTACCAGTACTTCTGATTAAGTTGGTTCACTCCTATCCCAATCATCTAGGGTCCAGTAACCAACTTTGGGAAGATCAACAGCAATTTGCAGACCTTGTGCTTTTTTTAATCTCTGGATGTTGTATAGGTGAGTAATCTCCTCAAAATAGATATGTCTCAAAGTGGCTTCCAGCGACATGGTGCCAGCGGCCATTTCACCTTTCTGAGGATTTCCTTCAATTGTCACTCCTTGAGGATGTGCTCGTGACATAGACAACCACTGAGGTGTTGGGTCCCTGCGAATGGATCGTTCTCTCAAAAACTTGATGGTTTTCTCTGATATAACTCTGTTCGCGATTCCTATGCATTGACCTAGCATTTTCATGATGTCAGCGATCTCATAGAATATTTCATCATCTAGTCTTCGATCGGAAGGTGAGTCAACAATAGGAGTCAAGTTCCCCAGACCATGATCTTCATGTGGGAAGGTTTCATGACCCCAACGGGCAACCAGCCAACGAGGTATTAAAGATGCCATGTGACTTAGCTGAATCCTAATGCTCCATTTTGACCAACCCAGCACTCTGATGTGAAATCGAGCTGAGCGTCATCTAATCCGTCCACTTCTGACGAAATCAGAGCATAAAGGCCTTCAAATTCTGGGAATAACTCTATTCCAAGGCTGGAGTCAGATATTTCTGTCATTCATCAATCCTTATACCTTTCAAGTGCTCTGTTGAGATGAGCCATTGACAAGTTTCCCCCGCTGGCGATCAAGACCACCTTTTTACCCTGTAATTTCTCCTTTATCTTGATGCCAGCAGCCAGACTGGCTGCCCCTGCGTGTTCGACTAGGTTGCGTGTGTGTTCAAGGTACATTAAAACGGCATCTTCCATTTCCTCGTCACTTACCAAGATGAAGTCATCTAATAAATCCCTAAGCATGGTCAATGCTGGTTCGTAAGCGGTGTCAGTAGCCAATCCTTCCGCTATGCTGTCCATTCTCGCCGATTTTGGAGAACCTGTATTCCAAGAATCATAAACTGCTGGTGCGGAATCGCCCTGGACACCAATAATTTCTATTTTAGGATTTACACTTTTCGCAACTATCGCTGTCGAGGAAGCTCCACTTCCACCACCTACTGGCACAATAATCGTATCCACGTCGGGAAGATCCTCTAGTATTTCAAGAGTGTATGTGCCAACACCTTGGTAAAGTAGAGTGTCTTTAACAGCATGAATATACCGATACCCTTTTTCTTTAGACAGCTCAATAATGTAGTCGTTTGCTACACCAAAATGAGGTCCGTGTTCGATAACAGTGGCTCCCATATTACGCATTGATTGCACTTTACCTGGATTGGCTCCTTGAGGTACAGCAACATAGCATTTTGCCCCGAAAATGCTCGCTGCGTATGCAATTGATTGACCATGATTTCCACTTGAAGCAGTGGCTATACCTCTATCCAGATCCTCTCTGCTCATCTGAGACAACATGTTTACGCCACCACGGACCTTAAAAGCTCCGAGCTTCTGGTGGTTTTCATGTTTTACATATGTTTCTGTGCCGAGAAAATTCTCAAGTGCCAAGTGTCTGTGAAGAGGGGTTCTAACGATGAAAGGGGAAATTCTTATTTTTGCAGCGAGTACATCAGTAAGAGATATCCATTGGCTGTGGTCTTTCACATCGTTCTCCTTATTGTCTGGTCAGAATAAAGAACCATTATCCCAAAGCGTACCCCAAAGGTGGAGCCCGAGCACGGATTGTAATCTACATGCTAGAATGCGCCGAGCTACATCTGAGGTCATTGGAAAGCTTTTCCAGCCTTGTTATTTTGGGAGAAATTATGGTTGATAGAAGTTACGATTTAGCGGTTATAGGTGGTGGCATAATCGGCTTGGCCACTGCAATGAAGTTGACGGCAGACTATCCGTCTCTCAAGGTGGCCGTTTTAGAGAAAGAAGACAAGGTGGCCGAGCATCAGACAGGGCATAATAGTGGTGTTATACACGCTGGTATTTATTATGCGCCGGGTTCCCAGAAAGCTAATTTCTGCTCAACAGGTGGAAAATTGCTAAGAGATTTTTGTGACGCGCGGGGTATCGAGTATGACATGTGCGGGAAACTTATAGTGGCTGTGACTGACGATGAGATACCGCGGTTGGAGGAGTTGTACAGACGTGGCACTGAAAATGGTGCAGAGGGCCTGAGAATGGTAGGTAAAGAAGAAATTGCTGAGATTGAACCTCACTCGGCTGGGGTGAAGGCGATCCTTTCGCCTAACACCGGAATAATTGATTATCAGGAAGTTTCTCAAGCCTATGCCAGTGAGCTTGGTGAAAATGGGGGAGACCTACTCACTGGCGCACAAGTGAGGTCAATGGAGAGAAGGGACGGATTGGTTTACCTGGACACGACTGTTGGAACTATCTCAGCAAAATATATACTTAACTGTGCCGGGCTTCACGCAGACACAGTTGCGAAAATGATGGGAGTCGACATAGGGGTTCGTATTATTCCGTTCAGGGGGGAATATTTTTCGCTTATTCCTTCTAAGGCTCACATGGTGAAAGGCCTCATATATCCTGTACCTAACCCTGATTTACCATTCCTTGGCGTTCATTTTACTAGGCGGGTAAATGGAAGTGTCGAGGCCGGCCCCAATGCAGTATTTGCGTTGGCAAGAGAGGGGTATAGCAAAACAAGTTTTAGCTTTAGAGACACTTTTGGCACTTTGGCATATCCTGGTTTTTGGAAGATGTCAGCCAAATATTGGAAAGTTGGGTTTAATGAACAGTACAGATCTGCAGTAAAGAGTGTTTTTGTTAAATCATTGCAGACGCTTATGCCTGAGATAACTGGGGACGATCTTGGTGATCCAGGAGCCGGGGTACGAGCTCAGGCTGTAGATCGCAATGGCCAGCTTTTGCAAGACTTCAGTATCGCGGAAACTGAGAATGCTATACACGTTCTTAATGCACCTTCACCTGGAGCCACATCGTCCCTTTCTATTAGCAATTACATTGTCGATATTGCAGAAAAGTCTTTTGGTTTGGATGCTGCCTAGCAACCATAGTGATTAGGGAGGACGGGTTATGAAAATCGCATATGCGTTTCGCAGAAGCACTGTTTATCCATACGAAGCTGGTGATCGGTGGCTGCTTATGCCAGAACCAGCCCTTACTAATTTTTTGACCAAGGTCAAAGAGATTGGGTTCGATGGTATTGAATTGGGATATGAAGTGTTTGGTGGCGATGAAGCCACGAAAAACTCAGTAAAAGAAATCAGAAAGAGGCTTGATGATGCCGGGACACCATGTGTAGCTATGAGGGCGGGTGGCGTTTTGTGTACCCCAATAGAAGGGGAAGTAAATAGGGATAAGCTGTATAAATCTATTGAGATAGCTGAGTGGCTCGAAGTAGATATAGTTAATAGTGCTCTTTCGGGACCAGCTAGAAACAAAACACTTGGTCCAACTGTTCCTGGCTTGGCTATACAGCCAGGGTCTAGCCAACTGGCTTCCCAACAGGATTTTGAGCGCACTGCTGAGATTCTGCACGAAGCTGGGAAAAGGGCCAGTGATATTGGTGCAGTAGTTACTGTTGAGGTTCACCAACATTCCATCGCAGACAATAGCAAGTCAACTCTAAAGCTTCTTGAGATGACTGATAGTCCTAGCGTATTCGCTAATCCTGACTTAGGCAATATTTTGTGGCATTATGATGAGCCAGAAGAGACTATGGAAGAGGCTATAAGTGCCCTCGCTCCTCATTCTAAATACTGGCATTGCAAGAGTCTTCAACGGGTAAATATTCCCGAGCATGATAGGACGCACTTTCTTCGGGTTCCTATTCCAGATGGGGATATTGACTATAGATTCGCAATAAATTCTATGGTCGACGCTGGTTATGACGGATATTTTGCTCTCGAAGGAACCCAAACCGGAGACCACATTTCTAAAGATGCACGGAGTGTGGCTTATGTTCGGCAAATATTGAGTGAAGTAACTGATGGTGCTCCAATAAGGCCTATCTAAACTGGTTTACGAATAAATTGTTGTTGACGCCTGATTAGTGCTGAAGTAACATGTATGTCTGTCGCGTCTTTGGCGTGACTTTTTTTGGGATTCATCCCATAGCACCTTAACAGCTGAATAGTAGATGGAAACCGTTAAATACTTAGAGTTTGATCCTGGCTCAGGACGAACGCTGGCGGTGCGCCTAATGCATGCAAGTCGAACGAGCGACCCGGGCTTGCCCGGTTAGCTAGTGGCAGACGGCTGAGTAACACGTAAGTAATTTGCCCCGAAGAGGGGGATAATCCAGAGAAATCTGGCCTAATACCCCGTACCTTTCTTTCCGGCCTGCCGGATTGAAAGAAAGGCTCCGGCGCTTTGGGAGAAGCTTGCGGCTTATCAGGTAGTTGGTGGGGTAATGGCCTACCAAGCCTAAGACGAGTAACCGGTGTGAGAGCACGATCGGTCAGAGGGGGACTGAGACACGGCCCCCACTCCTACGGGAGGCAGCAGCAGGGAATCTTGCGCAATGGGCGAAAGCCTGACGCAGCGACACCGCGTGGAGGATGAAGGTCCTAGGATTGTAAACTCCTTTTATCAGGGAAGAGAAAGGACGGTACCTGATGAATAAGGTTCGGCTAACTACGTGCCAGCAGCCGCGGTAATACGTAGGAACCGAGCGTTGTCCGGATTTACTGGGCGTAAAGAGCGCGTAGGTGGTTTGTTAAGTCTCATGTGTAATCTCCCGGCTCAACTGGGAGGGGTCATGGGATACTGGCAGGCTTGAGGGTAGCAGAGGAAAGCGGAATTCCCGGAGTAGTGGTGAAATGCGTAGATACCGGGAGGAACACCAGAGGCGAAGGCGGCTTTCTGGGCTATACCTGACACTGAGGCGCGAAAGCGTGGGGAGCGAACCGGATTAGATACCCGGGTAGTCCACGCCGTAAACGATGGATACTAGACATTGGGGGTATAGACCCCTCCAGTGTCGAAGCTAACGCGATAAGTATCCCGCCTGGGGAGTACGGCCGCAAGGCTAAAACTCAAAGGAATTGACGGGGACCCGCACAAGCAGCGGAGCGTGTGGTTTAATTCGATGCAAAGCGAAGAACCTTACCCAGACTTGACATGTTTCTGTAAGCCCCCGAAACGGGGCCCTCCTTCGGGACGGATTCACAGATGTTGCATGGCTGTCGTCAGCTCGTGTCGTGAGATGTTGGGTTAAGTCCCGCAACGAGCGCAACCCCTGTCGTTAGTTACTATGTCTAGCGAGACTGCCCTCACTGAGGAGAGGAAGGTGGGGACGACGTCAAGTCGTCATGGCTCTTACGTCTGGGGCTACACACACGCTACAATGGCCGGAAACAATGGGCTGCCACAGCGCGAGCTGGAGCGAATCCTCAAAGCCGGTCTCAGTTGGAATTGCAGGCTGCAACTCGCCTGCATGAACGTGGAGTTGCTAGTAACCGTAGGTCAGCACACTACGGTGAATACGTTCTCGGGTCTTGTACACACCGCCCGTCAAGTCATGGAAGTCGGTAACACTTGAAGTCGCTGGGCCAACCCTTTGGGAGGCAGGCGCCGAGAGTGGGACTGGTGACTGGGACTAAGTCGTAACAAGGTAGCTGTAGCGGAAGCTGCGGCTGGATCACCTCCTTTCAAGGGAGCAGGGTAATGTCACTTCGGTGACAGGATCCCAGGTCTATCAGCGAATGTAGGGAATTATAGTGAAGGGATTGAGCATGACCGATTAATTCGGGGAGCTCTCCTGGATATAGAATCCCTTCCTTATGAAAGTTTGCTGGTTTTGTTTTATTCCGCCCCATTGGGGCAAACTATTGAACTCTTACGGTTTCCTTCTACTATTCAGAGGTTAAGGTGATGTTAAACATCCTGGTTATTAGGATGTGCAGTTCCTTACTTCCGCGTGGGGCTGTAGCTCAGCTGGGAGAGCACCTGCTTTGCAAGTAGGGGGTCAGGAGTTCGAGCCTCCTCAGCTCCACCATACTGCCAACGCGTGACTGTATTTCCATCATTTTTACTATTCAGACTTTCTGTTTTGGCTTCCGTGTAACCACTTTCGGGAAGACTGGTTACAAGTCCTTCATAACGCTCCTTCAAATAAGGTCTCCATTCACGCTTGACGTTCTTCATTAGGCTAAGCAATGTATGGGACACGCCAAGTATTTTTGTTATCTGTCTAAGACTCATTTACAACCTCCACGATGTTGTTCTCTAAAAAGTCTGCTATATCCTCAATTTCAACCTTGACGAACTGGTTATAAAAATTAACCCAGAAACCCAAAAACCCCTCCCACATTTCTACTAGAATCGTATAGCGTGAGAGGGGGAAAGGCCCAATTAAGGAGAGAATGTGGTTAATGTGGTTCAGGAATATATAGTTAGCCTTTCATTGGAGTAAATAATCAATTAATCATAGGCACACCTTGCCGTATTTTTAAAATGTCTCGTCGTAGGGGTGCCGAGCAGGCTATATCAGTTAATATGAGATGCTTATGGAAGCGATAACCTGCCCAGCAGGAGTTACTATTTTTTATGGATAGCTATTTCAATTTCTCACTAATTAACCTATAAGTTTTTCCACCTCAGCAACTTGATTGGGTCCAAGTATTCTAAATACCTTTGAAGTTGGGTCTTCTGCCGCAACCCCTTGAACAGCCTTCCTACCATTTTTCATGGTAACTATTTTAGGTTCAGCAATTTCTACTGTTTTTCTCAATTTCACACTATAGGCTGTTAGCTTCAATTTATTTATTCCTCACTATATTTTTTAAGACCTGCATAAAATTCATTAGCCTACCTTTATTTAAGGCAAGGTAAAAACCTAACCAAGGTTGTCAGTAACTTTCATCTGATAATTCTAAGAATAAGTCCCATTCCCATTTATGTCAACCACTGAAACCATTCGCCAATATGTAGTAATTTCATGGAGTTGAGTGAGGGAATACCGCCGTATACCCCCACTTGAGTTTTGTAATTGTGGCATTATTCCTTCCATAAATTCTTGGGAGGTATTTCATGGATTGGGAACCCGTTGTTGCCGTTTCACAGATAGCTACAGGGCTAGCCACGCTAATAGTTGCCGTTTTTCTAGCGGGGCAATTCACATTACAAAGAAAAACGCTGAATAGAGCTCACGAAGATGCAGATAGAGACTTATCTATGTCTTCGGTATCTCTGTTACAGGAGTATCAGCTTTATAGGTATACCAAAGAACAAACTTCAAAAGTTTGGGCAAAAAGAGATGAAGGGCTAGATAGTTTTAATGAGTCAGAATATGACACTATCACGACTTATCTAAGAATTGGATATACCCAAATTATTACTGATAGAAGATTAGGTAGGCTTTTAAATAGCCCTATCTACTATCACTGGAGATTCACAGCACTTTTAGATTCTCTTTGTGGTCAGGAACTATATACCCAGCAGATGAGAAATATACTCATCAATAATGACCCAGCACTAGGCGAAATTGCAGACAAAACTTACGAAGAATTAACTGGAAATCCTGTGTTAGCACTGTAAAGTGGGTAACGGTATATCTGATAGGTGCAAGGTGACGGAGGGGTCTTAAATGCCTGGTTATCATGGAGAGTCGGGGAAAATAGGCTAAGGAGATTGAATGCAATTAGACAAAATAGAGGAAATCGTGGCGCTCAATAATTCGGCGGTATTTACCACTTTTCGTAGGAGCGGTGCGGCCCAAATGAGTATCGTCACTGTGGGCGTCCTTAATAATGGTGTTGCCTTCACGATTTCTCCGGGTAGCGCCAAGCTAGGGAACCTAAGACGTAATCCTCACTGCTCATTGATGGTTTCTCGGAGTGACTGGCGTGATTACGCAGTGCTAGAAGGCCGTGCTCAGGTATTGTCTCCCGATTCTACGCCTATAGAGGAGCTAAGATTAATCCTACGTGAAGTTTATAGGGCAGGCAGTGGCAAAGAACATCCTGACTGGGAAGAGTTCGACCAGGCTGTGAAAGAGGACCGGCGCTCTGCGATTATTGTAGTGCCCGATCATATTTACTACGGTAATGCGGGGTAGTCCGTACGCACTCAGAAGTGGTGATGCGCATTCCAAATTCAAGTGTATGATGATGGAATTATGATTAGTGAAAATACAAAAAATGCACTCTCTAAATCTGTCGTTCCAGCCGTAGGAATTGCTGCCGCCTACTACCTAGTAATGTGTTCTGTCTTTGGTATGGATAAAGGCGTTTGTATTGTTGGTGCTGTTTCATTTGGAATAGCGGTTTTTGTCGGGTTGTCGTTGTTATATAGGCGATAATTACCTAAGGAAAGTCTCTACCCTATATATTCTGTGCCCACCTTAACCAGGTTACACAAGTCGGATTCCCTCGACTCACATAACGTCCACCACACCTGTTTTCCACATTCTCACCACTATTCAGACTATTTATGTTCGCTTACCCATCCTTCAAAAAATAATTTGTATGGTATCCAATAAACACCAGCTCCGAGACAGCTGCCGACTATAATTAGTATCACTTCGAGGCTAGGATGTCCTGACCACCACCCAGGTGACCGGTTGAACTCATCTGCGGGCGATAGCAGCATCGTAATTGCACTACCTGACAAAGCTCCCAACGTGAGAGATGCAACGCCAATACACATCACGATGATATTTTTTATTCCAACGTCTATATTCATGCGAAGTATTTTGATGAAGGGCTAACTGCAAACCTTAAAAATATTTATTTCATCTAAATGATAGGTTAGTTTCCTGGTGCTGAGTAACTTAAACCGCCTGCTTTCTTTAGGGCTTCCATTCCGTCCTCAATCGAGATAAGGGGAGTAGTCTGGAAATTAGATAGTCCCCCTCCCGACGCGGCTTTTATGGCAACCGATGCAGCACTTACGTTATCCGGGAATTCACATATCAATACCAGGTCATTGGTGCCAAATGACAAATATGCAGATTCTATGCGTCCTCCTACAGCATCAAATAAAGGTTTTACCACTTCCATCCTGTTTTTTGGATTTTCAATTTGTGCGGCCCAGGCTTCACTGGTGTATGAAGCAGTTATTAAATAATGTCCCATTCAATTCTCCTTTTTGAAAGTTGTTTTCCATCCCATTTTGTCGAGTGTGTCTATAGGGTAGCTGAACTTATCGTCATTAGAATTGGTTTGCAACTTTCCATCCTGTAAAGATATTGTCTCGAGTATAAGTTTCGTAAAGTAGTGTCTTCCAGTTTAGTGTGGGTGATACATCAATTTAATTAAGTCAAATTTTTGAGGTTACGGATGTCTAAGAGACGTGAATCTCCTTATGTATGGATAACTTGGGTAAACAGACTCTTGGCGGGTGAAGATTATTGCGAATGGTCATCCTGGTTTAAGGCGAATTATGAGGGGAATAGTTACAAAAAAGAACCGTCCAATTTTGATACTGCGAAATGGCACATGGAACATACTGCATTACTGCTAAAAACTAGGCAGAAATTTGAGGATGATGGATACGAAGTATTCATCCAGAACCAAAACAGAATTAGACTTCAGGGACAGACAGCGATGTTGAGTGGAATTCCTGATTTAATAGGGTTGAGTGGGAGTACTGCCGTCGTTGTTGATGTTAAAACTGGGCAGCCATCTCCCTCACACAGTACTCAAGTTCTGATATACATGTACGCTTTGGAAAAGTATGACTCTAGGTTTAGCGATTTTTCGTTGGAAGGACGGGTAGTTTACTCAGATCATGATGTTTGTATTCCAGCTGGATCGGTGACAGAAAATTTTATCTCAAACTTAGGTGGTTTGATGAGACGGCTTTCCTCTGATGTTCCTGCAGTAAAGGTGCCTAGTGAACAAGAGTGTGCATTCTGTCCCATCACCATAGAAGACTGTCAAGAAAGGATCGGTTCACCACAGGTTGTTGATGAAGATGAAAACCTACCTGCCACGAGAGATTTTTAGACAGAAATGATACTCCGCGCGTTAGGTCTATACTGAAAACTATTCAACTAAATTCTTCTTTATAGGCCTCTAATATGTCCCTAGGTAAATCTACTAGAGCCCCTTTTTTTGAAGCGACTACTGCTCCTGCCTGGCAGGATGCGGCAAGTGCTTGTGCAGGATGAGCATTTATAAGTATTCCAACTGCTAATAACGCACTAAAAGCATCTCCTGCACCAGTCTGATCAACTAAATCAATGGTGTTTGGTTGGAACTCTATAGCGCCTGCCGCGCTATACAACGTCGCGCCGTTTTCCCCTCTGGTTACCGCCATTGCGTTTAAGCGCTTCTGTCTCATAAGAAGCTCTGGTTCATTTATACCAGTGATCTCGCTGACTATACTCCATTCTTGTTCATTAACTTTTAACATGGTCGCATAATAGAGACAGTCTTCTATCGTTTGTTTGGTGTAACAATTCTCCCTCAGGTTTAAGTCTACGAGCACATATTTTGGTTTTCTGTCTAAAAGTGTTTTTAAACTAGACCGGTTTTCTTTCGAAACTTGGGCTAAAGATCCAAAGTAGAGGAGTTGTAGGTCACGTCCACTAGATATGGGGACTGAAATATTTTCCCAGGCTGTTCCCCTAGCAATTGTGAAGGATCCATCGTTAGATACTTTCGCTACTCCTGTGGGTAACTTGCTTCTAGTGATGATGGGTTCTATTTTGGTGTTCAAAATTGCACTCAGTGCTTTGTCACCCAGTTGGTCATTACCCACAGTGCTTAGAAATGCAACTTCAGCCCCCATTTGACTCGCATACCAGGCGAAGTTGAGTGGTGCGCCACCTAGATGAGGTTCATCGTTTATCATATCGAAAAGAATTTCCCCAAAAGAGGCGATTTGTAGACCTTTCAAAGGATTTTTATTTAAATCATCTAACATATGATTATTTTATACTTATGTTGACGATAGGGAATGTTATTAACTCTTCTTACTATGTAGGTTCTACTAAACTGTAAAAGAATCTTCTGAGGATGGATATGGAACATAGATTTCTCCCTGACACTTATTACATGTCGATTGGGTCTCACGAACCGGTACTTGAGGTTAAGAGTGGTGACTTGATTCACACGGTCACTGTGGATGCGGGAGGTCGAGATAGGAAAGGTAATCAAGTAGCACCTCGTGGAAATCCACAGACTGGTCCATTTTATGTTGATAATGCATTACCGGGGGATGTACTTGCCGTCACGTTGGAAAAAATTTGGCCGAATCGTAATCACGGGTTTTGTAGGCCAAAAATAGCTCCCAATGTGCTGGAGCCGGGCCATGAGAATAATGTTCCCAGTTCAGACATTTTCAATTTTGTATTAGATTTTGATACCAACACCGCTTCCATAGAGTCCCCGTCGCCTGCTCTTGAAAGCTTGACTGTTCCCATCAGACCTATGATTGGTTGTTTTGGTGTAGCACCTGACAGAGGGCAGTCTATATCTACGGCCACTTCGGGACCTCATGGGGGTAATATGGATTATCGTGGTTTTGAACCTGGGACCACAGCATACTTTCCAGTTTTTGTTGAAGGTGCGTTATTTCATATTGGAGATGGTCATGCCTGGCAGTCAGATGGTGAAATTTTAGGCACTGGCATTGAAATTCCAATGGATGTTTCCTTTACTCTTGAAATTGTAAAGGACAAGTTAATCCAATGGCCGAGGGGACAAAACTTCGAATATATATTTACGGCTGGGAACGTAAGGCCACTGGATGAAGCTATTCAACACGCAACCTCGGAGATGCTCAGATGGTTGACTCAGGATTATGGGCTATCTCAGCCTGATGCAAATATTCTTATTGGAATGTATGTGGAGTATGACATTGGTAACGTTTTCGATCCCGCGTACACTATTATTTGCAAGATGCCAAAGTCGAAACTCCCAGAGTCGGATTCCAGTGCTCTTATTCATATAGGTATTTAAAAATGAGATTAAAAGGAAAGGTCGCTATTATTACCGGGGCCGCTACTGGACTACAGGGTTCTGTTATGGGATTTGGAGGTGCTGCCGCTTGGAGATTTCTCCGAGAGGGTGCGAAAGTAGTTGTAACTGATATAGATTCAGATTCGGGTCAGGCAACGGTTTCCCAGATGAAAACTAGTGGGTTTGATGCCGAGTTTATGTACCATGACGTCACAAATAGTTCTGACTGGGAGCGTGTAGTCGCAGATACTATTTCCATTTTTGGTGTTCCAGATGTTCTTGTTAATAACGCCGGCAATTCTGCCAGATTTAACGTAGAAGAGACTTCAGAAGAAGCGTGGAAGCAACAGATAGACGTGCATGCCAAGGCAGTATTTCTAGGGTCAAGGGAAGTCATACCTTCGATGCGCATGAAGGGAGCAGGTTCTATAGTCAATGTGTCTTCTATTTACGGGCTTGTTGGCAGTCCCACAGTGACTGCCTACCATGCAGGTAAAGGAGCCTCCCGTATCTTAACGAAATCGATAGCTGTTCAGTACGCTAAAGATAATATTAGAGTTAACTCAGTGCACCCAGGTTATGCGGTTACACCATTAACAAATAATTTTTTTGAAGAGTCCGAACAAAGGAAATGGCTAATAGATAGGATTCCAGTTGGACGAATAGGCTCTGCGTTCGACATAGTTCCTGCGATTGTTTTTCTGGCATCCGACGAATCATCATTCATAACTGGATCTGAAATTGTTGTCGATGGTGGAGTCGTAGCAAAATAATTTGTGGCCTGGAACTATGATCCTTTAAACCAAGTATGGAACCACCGCACAGCAGATTTATCTCCCGCTAGAGATATATTTCCGTCACTGATGTTGGATTCAAGATTAGCTCTGGCAGTTATTAACAATGAAAAGAGTCTCGGATTGACCTTAATTGTCGTTTCAGAGCTTGTGGATTCGGAGGGTCTGTCCAAGATGTCTAGCGTACCGGACCAGCTCGCAAGTCTTAACCCTTTATTTGATTCGAACTCTACATCCAATATAACTGGGTCAATTTGTTCAATATTAGGGGTGAAAAACCAACGATTGATTTCTGGGGACTTCCATACCTCTATAAGTATGTTCGCCGCTTCCGGGTCAATTTGGTAGTTGTCATCTAATGCGTTGAAAACATCCCATGAGTGCATTGATAATTCGAATAGTTTTAACAGGAGCAGCAGACGTGGGGACAGTGTATTCATAGGGTGGTAGGCAGGAAGGTCCCATTCGTCATTGTTCACATTTTTGAAAGTTTCAAGTGACTCTGTTTCCATTCTTTCAGATATGGAGATCATCTGTGACCTGTCACTGAGTGCTGTTTCTGAGAGTTGAATAGCCCTGTTTGCTATTCCCTCACCCATAGTCACGGCACTTCCTGTTCCGGGATTTGGCATTCCCTCTGGAGGCATTCCATCACCACCAAGACTCCTTACTACTGAGTTTTGGAAGAATCCGTTAATGCTGACCAAATGAGAGAGTACGTCCTTTACAGCCCACATGTGACATTTACTTGGTTGCTCAAGATCGGTGGATGACAAAGCGCTTATGTCAGACAAATATTGTTTTGACAGTCTTTCCACAACATAAAGAATATGCGAAGTGCTTTGGTGATTCATTTGCAGATTGCCTTATATTTTTTTAGGTCTATCCAAATTATATTCTGGATAACTGAGAGAGTAGATTGTGATCATCGATGATTGATTGCATTCTTTTGATTACTAGGGAAATAAGTTGTTCTCCTCTTTGGGACCCATTATTTAAGGCTGTGCTGGCGACTATAAGTATCTGGAGGGGTACAAAAAGCCCGAGAATATAGTCTTTACGTATGTTTGACTCGGAATAATCTTTTATTCCTTTTGAAATCAGGGTGTCATGATAATGTGTGAGTAGCTGTGACTCCCATGATTTTCTATTCTTTTCGTCAAGACCCCAGGTGAATAAGTATGCTATGTCGACGATTCCTTTCATCTCCGAACATAATTGCCAGTCAATTACAGTAATATTATTGCCATCGTCGTCGAAAAAGAAATTGTCAGGCCTGAAGTCCCCATGACAAATTGTTACCGGTGAATCCATCAATCTGTTCCATATAGTCGTCATTTTATGTGGATAAATTGCTACAAGTTCCTGGAATTCCCTACTTAAGCTATTCCCATATGAATCCAAAAATATAGGGCTGTGTTGTTTCACGATTTTGCTCATGAATCTTAAAAGTAATTTCGAATGCTTTAACCAGGAGAACTGACTTAACTTGGATGTCCCCCAGAAGCTGGAGTGAAATCTGGCAATCGAAGTTGTAGCTGAAATAGATTGTGCGAGAGATAAACCTCTAAGTGAATCGCCGTATATTTTTGTTGAGAGATCTTCCATTAATATACAACAATCACCAGTTTTCTCATCACACCCTGAATAATAAATTGATGGTAAAAGACCTTCGTAGAACTTCGAAAGATTGCTGTATATCTTTGTTTCATTTATGGCGTAAGGTCTTACCATTTTTTTGGTCGTGGGATTTTGTGAAGCGAATTTCACGATTAAGGTAGAGGGATTTTTATTAGAAATTAAGTCGGAGTGGGCATAAATTAAATTTAGCTTGAATACTTCCCCCGCAAAACCTCTCCCCTCGCTTACGTTATCAAAGGTAAAGTGTTTTACTTCATATCCTGTGACTTTTTTGAGCCATTGGTTTGATACGTCCGAAATGGATCTTGGAAACATATCCGTGCCCCAAGTTAGTCTGGTTTGATTCTTTTAGCCATGCCCCCCGGTACAGCCTTTTCCATGTATTGGAACATCTCTTCAGTAAAGAATGGAAGTCCGGTCGAAGAACTTATGCCACCGTCGACAGATATGACTTGACCATTTATAAAGCTGGAAGCTTCAGAAGCAAGTAGTAATAAGGTACCAGTCAATTCGTCTGGTTTACCTATTCTACCCATAGGGGAATTATTGCTTATGTGATGCCGGAATGCTGACTGTCTGACCCATGCGCCTGTCATTTCGCTGGGAAACCAACCGGGAGCTATTGCGTTAACCCGTATTCCCCGGTCGGCCCAGGATGCGGCAAGACTCTTGGTTAGAGTCGCAACAGCTCCCTTAGTCGCTTGATACGCGGCAGGCATGCCCCTCATACCGTTAAGCCCGGCTACGGATGACAAATTAATAATGCTTCCGCCCAGTCCATCTCTAAGCATCCGCTGACCAGCTTCTCTACAGCAATACCAAAGTCCCAGTAGATTGACCCTTACCGTTTGTTCAAACATTTCATCAGTAATTTTCTCAGGTACTGCACCAGCTTCGGCAATCTGTCCAGCGTTGTTGACTATTACGTCTACTCTTTCAAATCTTTCCTCGGCATCATTAAACATAGCCGCCACTTGAGAGGAGTCTGTTACGTCGCAGGAGATTGACATCACTGACTGGTTTCTTTCAAGGATCTTATTTTTTAGTTCTTCTAATTTGTCTTCACGGCGGGCTGATATCACCACGTTAGCTCCACGACTGGCTAGGAATTCTGCAAATGTGACCCCTAGGCCAGATGATGCACCGGTAACTATTATGGTTTTATTGCTGACATTGAATAATGGGTCGAATTGGGTCATATGTTTCCTTTCGTAAATGTTCTTAGGGATCATGGTAAAGTCGTAGGTGTTACGGGTCAATTGACTAGAATACTCGCTTTTAGGATTAATTAAACGGGCCAGTAATGATGTCCAAGAGTATTACTATCGAATAATCATGATAACCTTCGGCGGTTTCCTTACAACTTATTATTGGGGCTAAGATTTGACACTATCACAAGCGTTTATCTGTATCGCCGCTGGCTATGTCTGTGGATCGGTCCCTTGGTCAGTGTTGGCTGCAAAATTATTTCGAAGTGATGATGCCCGAAGTGTAGGAGACGGCAATCCAGGTGCCGCCAATGCTTGGATCGCTTCTGGCTGGAAAATAGGACTTACCGTCCTGGTATTGGATGTTTCAAAAGGCCTAATTCCAGTGATAGTATGCCTGATGTTTATTGGCACAACGAGGGTTCATTTAGACTATCTACTTCTAGCTGTAGTATGGATTGCACCAGTGGTAGGCCATGCCTGGTCGCCGTTTCTCAAATTTAACGGAGGTAAGGCGCTAGCATCTAGCTGGGGTGTCTGGATAGCCCTAACCTTAGGAGCTGCGTTTCCAGTTGGTCTTATTTTACTAGGATTAGCGCACCTGATACAGAGCAACCATGCAATTACGGTTACATTATGCTTAGTAGGATTTATCCTGCTGTTTGTTCCAATATTTGGTGGTAAAGATCTGTTTATATTTAGTATTTTGAATCTTGGATTGGTACTATTCAAACATCGTAGCGAATATAGAAACGGGATAGTTTTCAGGGGATGGATCAGAAAACTTACCGGAAAGCTGGGTTGAGCTTGTGTTAGAAATGCTCCTTCACTCTTTTGTGGCCGTCATAGCGTGTTTTTCCGTGTTGATAGCCTTTTTCAATACGCGGTTCCTAAATCGCATATCCTCTACTGTTGGGAAAAACACCCTGATTGATACCGTAACTGTGTCGGTTTTGATTCCAGCAAGAGACGAAGAAAATCGAATATCTGAGTGTTTACAGTCTTTAATCTCTCAATGTAGTAACGTCACAGAGATTATAGTGTTGGACGATAGGTCTTCAGATGCTACTTCAGAGATAGTGATGGCATTCTCCGAACAAGATTCTCGAGTAAGACTTATGACTGGTGAGGAACTTCCATCAGGATGGATCGGGAAACATTGGGCTTGCCACCAACTTTCACTTGTCTCGGAGGGGCAGTACCTACTTTTTATAGACGCAGATACTGTTCTGGCAGAAGACGCCATTTTGTTTGCCCTTGGAAAAGCTACTGAAAGTAATTGTGATCTACTAACTTTTATGCCTCGTAGAATTGCAAAATGCGTAGCGGAAAAATTAATGTTTCCTTTCATCGACTGGGCAATATTCTGCTGGCTTCCTCTGGGTCAGGCCCACAAAAGAAAGAACCCATACTTGTCGGCCACCTACGGCCAATTTATGTTGTTTAAAAGGTTTGCGTATGAGCAATTGGGCGGACACTCTAGCATTAGAGATAATGCAGTAGATGATATGGAACTGGGGAGAATTACAAAAAGGGAGGGCCTTATATGGAATCTCTTGGACGGGGATGGCTTGGTAACTTCCCTGCCTTATGAGAACAACGGAGATGCTCTAAGGGGAATTTCGAGGAGCGTATTTCCAGCTTTAAATTATCATGTGAGTCTTCTGGTCGCTTTTTCCACTTTGCTTTTAGTTATTGCCTATATACCTCCCTATAACTTTATTAATGAAGTTACGTCAGATCAATTTCGTGCAGGCTTTTTCTCAGTCTCTCTGTTTTCATTATCGATGTTAATTATTTCCTGGGTTTTTGTATGTTTAAGATTTAAACATCCTAAATACTTAGTCCTTTTGTTTCCGGTCTCTATTACTCTCGTGGTGTTAGTTGCTTACTACTCTATGTTTGCTAATGTTTTGAAGTTCCAGTCTTGGAAGGACAGGGGTATTTCTGGAAGGCGTGTCCGTCTGTAACAAGAAGATGTGAATTTATAGAATCTTGCAAACGAAGTTTCACAAGATATTGACATATTGTGACTTTATGACTTCAATATACTCATAATATGACAAAAAGTCGGGGGAACATGTCCAGAGAAATAACAAAAATTGAAAGGGATACTTTAAGAAAAGCCAGAAAGGAGAAAGGTTTAACCCAGACAGATGTCGCCAAAATTATAGGTGTGAACCAGAGTGTGATTTCCAGAATTGAATCTGGGGATGTTCAAGTAAGCGAACGTCTTTGGAATGCTGTGATCAAAAATTATGGTGTCAATCTGGAAGAGAACGCTTCTATTGAATTGTTAAATATTTACCAAGAAGACTCTGAAATGGTCAGGTTATTGATTGAAGAGTATGGATCTCAGATTCCTGCGACTGCTATTAGGGCAATAAGGACATATGTTGAACATATTATTGGTCTCAGTGTTGGAAACACTTTTATAGAAGGCGCCCCTTCTATTCCGGGCCGGAGCCTTTGGGGAAGCGATTGGAGTTGGGGGCCACGGGAACTTGAAAGATTCATCACGCCGGAATGTGCTCGCACGCTTAATTGGTCCCATTTGTCGATTCATAGAAGCTACCCGATTTTTATAGGGGGTAAAGAAATAGAAAAAACTGAGATTTATATGGATGGATATGGCGAGGGACAATCAGTTTTTTCTGCATTTTTCAGTCAAATTACCAGAGAGGGAGTCTACACGGAAAAGGACCTCGGTTCTTTCCTTGATTCCAATATGTCTCAGGAACATTACCTGAATCAATATTTTAGGAACGTCATATCTGTCAAAGTAGCTTTGCCAGGTCTTCTTAATCGCTATGTAAATGTTCTAATGAGCGGAGATGACCAGTTTAGTCTTCATGATTACGATTTTCTGGATGGTTTAGTACGCCAATTTTTACAGCAACGTGGCGAACTAAATTATGATAGGGGACAATCACTCGCAGCATCTGCTTCTTAAGGACGCCGTACTATAATTCTCCACGGTATGCTTTATATGCCATCTCGACTATTTGAGGGATTCTATCTTGATTGGCAAAGCTCGAATATAGGCCAACGTCTACTTTTTGAGCGGCTTCATCTTCCGTAGCGCCATTGTCAAAGGACGACTTTATCTGTGTATTGAGTAGGTTTAGAAGATCCTTTGCCTCATTGAAGTCTGCCCTTGTCCCGACTGGACCGTGTCCAGGTACTATTGTCTTTGTATCAATTTTATCTACCTGATCCAGTACGGATACCCAGTCAGTGATGTGGCCATCAGGGAACGCTGGGATGGTTTTATTTACGGCTAGGTCACCAACAAAAAGTACTTTTTCTTCAGGAAGATACAGTAATATGTCACTGTTTGAATGAGCTCTTCCATGGAAGGAGAGCTGTATTTCTCTGTTTCCCAGCCATATAGACATTTTGTCGTTGAAGGTTACATCTGGTGTAGTTTTTACTATTCTGGAAAGTTCAGGTCTTAGCGCCTCTCTTGACCAGTAACGGTTGAAATTGTCGTCCCACTTTGTGTCGAGGTCGAATTTGCAATTCTCGTGTCCAATTATTGGCGCTGGTAGGAAATATTGATTGCCATATATGTGATCTCCGTGGAAATGTGTATTAATCACATATCTGATAGGTTTCTCAGTAACGTCTCTTACCACTGTCATCAATGAACCTGCCAGTGATGGTGTCATGAGGGTGTCAATTACGATGACGCCTTCCTCCCCGACGATGAAGCCAGCGTTTGTTGCGCAATTTTCATTTATCCATGCATATACGTTTTCGGCGACCTCAATCACACCCGATTCATAATCCATTTCGCTGGTTCTCCTTTTAGTGGTCAAAAACTTTCTAAAGTATTATTCCCTCATCTTGGAATGTTGCTATGTCGTCCCAACTATAACCTAGTGTGTCTATGAGTATTTCTTCCGTATGCTGTCCCAATTCTGGTGCCGAACGTTGGGTTTCCAATGGCGTGGTGGAATAACCAATAGGCGTCTGCAGGTATTTAACCTGGCCGAGTGAAGGATGATCAAAATCTACAATATAATTATTTTGGATGACCTGTGGGTCCTTAGGTAAATCCCAGACGTCCTGTACTCGCTCCCATATTATTCCTCCAACCGTCTCCATGCGCTCAGCCCAGTAATTTCTGGGGTGAAGAGCGAATACAGTATCCAACTCCCTAATAATTTCGATCTTGTTTTCTGCCCGGGCTTCCATGTTGTTACATCTTGGATCTGTTATGAAGTCTTTGCGGTTTAACGCCTCACAAAACGCTGGCCAGTATCTATCACTTTGATTCATAGCAAATGCTATCCATTTGTCATCGGAACACTTATAGCTATTCCAAAGGGGATTCCGTGCACTTTTTCGATCTTGGCCTCCTGGTTCAAGACCCGTTAAAAGAGCCATTCCATATCTGTTTCCAGCGAGCCACATCATGCTTCCTAGATGAGAAACATCCACCTTTTGACCCTTTCCTGTTATTTCTCTATTAACCAAAGCTCCCAATATTCCATTGCATAGCATTATTCCAGAGATCTGATCCGCAATGCTTTGCAGGTTATATGGATTTCCATCATTTGGTCCTGCCCACCAAAGGGAACCTGATCGCGCTTCACCAGTATATGCAAATGCAGGTTTTTCGGCGTCGGGACCGTTTGGCCCATAACCTGTTGCTGCCCCGTAGACTATTGCGGAATTTATGGACTTCAAGTCCTCGTACCCTAATCCGAGTCTCTCAGCGACACCGTGTCGAAAGTTTTGAACAAATACATCAGATTCCGCGACCAATTTTTTTAAAACACTAACTCCTTTTTCAGTCTTGAGGTCTAAAGCCATGCTTTTCTTTTGTCGGTTGAGTGATTCAAAGTAGGCGTTAAGACCTCCGCCCAAAGATGACGAGGTACCACTCACTGTGTGGAATTGACGAGCGTGATCTCCGTCCAAAGATTCAATTTTTATAACCTCTGCTCCCATGTCGGCAAGCATCATGGAACAGACTGGTCCAAACTGCCACATGGTCCAGTCAATAACCCGGATGCCAGAAAGAGGTCCATAAGGCGAAGAATCATTGGTCATTGAATTTTCTCCATTAGATTTTTGCTAAAAATACATATACGGACATATTCTATAGCTGTTTGTAGTGGCTGTTTACTCAGTCTTCTTCACAAGTATTAAAATATCGACATGTCGGACATTTAGGTGCCGGTGAAAAAAGTATCTAAGCGAGGAACAATTTGTTGAAATCGCCCGTATTTTCCGTAATAGGGGAAAACATTCATACCACTAGAGTTCTTATGCGCAAGGGGAAGAGAGTTACCTTGGACCCAAATGGTAGAGAGTGTGTGACATATCGTGGGGTCGATGGAGTCCAACAATTCATGACGATCCCTGATGAATTTAAGAGAACTAAGGTCTATGAGGAGGGGCGGGTTAAGCATTTCATGATCGCTGTAAGCAAGGGTATGTCAGAGGACCCTTATGAACAAAAACAAGGAGAAGCTTATATTGCAGTAGAAATTGAAAGACAGGAGAGATTTGGGAGTACTTTTCTTGATTTGAACATAGACGAGATATCTCACAGGATTGAAATTCAAAAAAAAGCTATCAAGTGGTTGGTGGGATTTTTTGGTTCTATATCCAATTTACCTCCGAGTATAGATTCATCTAGCCCAGAAATAATCAACGCTGGATTAGAAGAATATGAACGTATTGGGAGACCTCAGGGCGATCCCATGATTAATTCGGCCTCCCTTGAAAGAGTTGGGGTACTCGACTTGGTCTCTGCTCATAAAGGACATGTGATAGTGACCGCTGCTGGTTTTGATAGGATGCCCTCAGATGAAGAGGGAAGACTTGAAAATGCTGTAAAAATGGTGGATCAATGTAAAGATAGAAATATTTCTTTTGATCGGATCCATATTGATCCTTTGCTGTTTCCAATTTCCGTAGATCAGACGTTTGGCAACCATTATCTGGAAGCTGTTAGGTTGATGAGAATGGAGTTTGGGGAGGAGGTGAGGATCACTGGTGGACTTAGTAACGTATCGTTTGGATTACCTGCGAGAAGATTGATAAATGACACTTTTATTAGACTAGCTATAGATGCCGGAGTTGATTCTGGAATATTGAACCCGATAGAAAGTAATTGGAGTCGCGTGATGGGTTTAGATTTGGAGTCTGACAGAGTAAAAGTCGCCATGGACATGCTACTGGGGCGTGACGAGTTTTGCATGAATTTTATTGCCTCTTTCAGAGAGGGAAGACTCGCTGACTAGGCTATAACCTTTTTTGTATTCATAACAGTTAGAAAAAATTTAATCATCGTCCCCTTTATAACCTATATTGCGTGTTGGTATACTTCGCCTCATGATATGTTCACCAATGAGGTAATTGTTTTCCACGGGGAGAAAATATGACGACTGTACAATCTAGAAAAGAAGCAGTCCAAATGGCTCATCTCCTACGCCGCGCAGGATTTGGAGCGACGCCATCTGAGATGGATGAAGCCTTATCTAAAGGATATGACAAGACTTTGGATGAACTTCTGAACCCTGACCACGCCGACGTTATTCCTGATGATTTGATTCGCAGATATCACGTAGATTTGTCTGACTTACGATCTGGTGGGGGACCCCATTGGGTTTACAGGCTCGTTATGACAGATACTCCATTGAGGGAGAAGATGTGTTTGTTTTGGCACAGGATATTCGCTACAGCGTCTACAAAACTCATTCAAAGTAGAGTTGTAACTAATCAAGTTTCTATGTTCAGAGAACACGGGATGAGTAGTTTTGACAATTTGTTAATCCAATTGTCAAAAGATCCCGCGATGATAATGTGGTTGGATAATCAGGATAACCATGGCTCAAATATAAATGAAAATTATGGGAGAGAAATTCTTGAGCTGTTTGCTATGGGTGTAGGTAACTATACTGAGGAGGATATACAGGAGACCTCGAGGGCATTCACCGGCTGGAGGATAGTAAACCCTGATTATATGTCGATACGTATGCGCAATAACACTGCTAGGCCGTATGGATATATGTCATGGCAGTTTGAATATGATGATGATGACCACGACCATGGAGAAAAGACTATTTTAGGTCAAACTGGTAATTGGAATGGGGAGGATGCTGTAAGGATTATATGTGAGCAGGAGGCTACAGCAAGATTTCTTGCTCGTCACCTCTATCATTTCTTTGTTGCTGATGAACTTCCGGTTCCTCAATGGCCTCATGAAGATCCCGTAAATCCCGAAGCAATAGATGAATTGGTCAGGACATATTTCAATAGCGGACACAGTATAAAGGCTATGCTGAAAACCCTCTTTGATGCTGACTTTTTTAAAGACGAATCTTCAAGATTTGCACGTATAAAAAGTCCTGCGGAAATGGTTATTGGCACGATGAGACTTGCTGGTCCTGTTGAACTTCCTTCAGACGATATATTTGCTGCAGATGCGGCGTGTGGGAACATGGGTCAGGGGTTGATGAGGCCTCCAAGCGTTGAAGGTTGGCAGGGAGGGGTTGAGTGGATCAATACGGGGGCATATGTTGAAAGGGTTAATTTCGCGGGCAGGATTTTGAATGACCCGGATAAAGTGGGTATAAGAGATATAGTGGACAGGATCAAATCCTTGGAACCATCCGGAAAGATGTCCTACGACAGTCTGGTTGACCACTGCTTAGATGTTCTAGGACCCCTAGATGTGATGGAAACCACAAAAAACGGGTTGAAGAATTATGCTTCCAAATTTGGGAACATGTCTTGGTCTGACGATGATACAGCGAATATATTTGATGAGGCTGCTGTAGCAGTAATTCAGCTGGTTGTCTCGAGCCAGGAATACCAAACTGTTTAGGTAGATTGTCGAGCTTTACTGAGGAGAAATTAATGACCACCGCAACTTTTAAGCTGGAATATTTAACAAATGTTGGATTTGCTGCTGATTTTGGTGGGAGAGGTTTTCAACTACCGACCTCTATGGCTATAAGGTCAGATGGAACAATTTTCGTTGCTAGCCGTGGGAAGCCTACTACTAAGGGTTCCAATGGGATTCAAATAGTAACGAAGGATCATGATTTTCTTGGACAGATCGCCACGAATGACAGTTCTCTTGGGGGAATGATCTGGCCAACTGACATCGTCTTAGATGGTGACGAAAACATTTATCTTTCGGACGAGAAACTTCATAGGATCACAAAATTTGACCGGGATGGTAATCCGGTTAGTTATTGGGGTGAGAAAGGATCGAAACCTGGCCAGTTTAATCAACCTAGTGGACTGCTTGTGCAAGGGGACTCTCTCTTGGTGGTAGATTCAAGGAATAATCGGGTACAAAAATACACTTTTGACGGGCAGTATATTGACCAATGGGGAAGACAAGGTTCGGGAAATGGTGAATTTGATCGCCCTTGGGGGATATGTGATGACTCCAATGGATATATATACGTGGCAGACTGGAGAAATGATCGTATTCAGAAATTTACCCCTGACGGTGAATTTGTAGCAGTGATCGGGGAGTCTGGTAGTGGTGAGGGACAATTTAACAGACCCGCCGGTCTTGCCGTAGACGAGGATGGAAATATGTATGTTGCGGATTGGGGTAATCAACGGTTGCAGGTCCTAGACTCAGACGGGAATTTTTTAGATGCTCACCGCGGCGCAGCGGATTTGAATCCATGGGCTGTAGAATACCTTGCCTCGCAGGATGACGAGCGAGCAGCTCGAGCGACTTATCAATCGGTCTATGAGGCAGATACTGATGATCCTTCAGAGGTTTCTGCACGAATGGAGGCCTATTTATGGGATCCATGCTCGGTTCAATTAGACGATGATGGTAGAGTCTATGTGCTGGAAACGGGACGACACAGATTTCAGATTTTCGAAAAGGTGTAAACTCAGGTACTAACTGACTTATAGGAGTTCTTTGATGGCTGATAAGAAAATAGTGGTAGTGCAACTTTCAGGCGGTAATGACTATTTAAACTGCGTTATCCCATATAACAATCCAGATTATGTGGATAATCGACCTAACGTTAGAATCACAGAAGACGAGGTTATTCCAATAGGTAATGGCCTTGGAATGAATCCAGCAATGGCACCTATCAAAGATTTATATGATCAAGGTAATGTTGCCGTAGTACATGGAGTGGGATACCCGACTCCCAATCGATCCCATTTTCGTTCAATGGATATCTGGCATACTGCGGAGCCGACCAAAGTAGGAAATGAGGGTTGGCTTGGAAACACAATAAATCAGCTTCATCCTCAGCATGATAATGTCGTGGCAGCCGTTAATTTTGGTTCAGGATTGCCTAGAGCTTTGGTGTCACATGGCGCTCCGGTTGCATCCGTGACGGATCTAGAAACATATGGCTTGATGAATCATATGGGGGATACTTCACAGAGGAATGAGGCTCTTCAGGCTTTCAGGGACATGTATACCCAGGCATTGGGAAGTGGACCAGTTATGGACTACTTGAGTCAGACGGGTCTGGATGCTTTAAAAGGGGCTGATATTCTTGGCACCGTTACTGAAAAATATTCTTCTGACGTGGAATATGCTACAAACTCATTTGCGAAAGCCATGAAGGGTGCAGCTCAAGTCTTACAAGCAGATATAGGGACCCGTATTTGTTATACCCAACATGGAAGTTTTGATGCTCATACCAATGGAATAGCGTTACAAGAGGGCCTTCTCACCGATGTTGCGGGTGGTATTTATGATTTTTATACCGATATGAAACAAGCTAATAAGAGTGAAGATGTGATTATGTTTGTATTCTCTGAATTTGGTAGGAGAGTTAAGGATAATGGCAACGGAACTGATCATGGATCTGGTGGCGTGGCTTTTGTCATTGGAGATGCCGTAGCTGGAGGACAGTACAGCGAGTACCCATCCCTGCGTAGCGAGGATCTATTAGAAGGTGACCTTCATTTCAATCTGGACTTCAGAAGTTTATACACTGAAATCATGGAAGACTGGATGGAAGTCGATGCTAAGCCAGTGGTCAAAGGGGAATACGAAAGAGTGGGGTTTTTGAATTCTAAATAGACGTTAATCCCATGTCCGGGAAAAAAGGGGAGAACATTAAATTGTTCTCCCCTTTTTTTCTCTGATCTAGATTACCTAACTGCTCTTTCCTCCAGCCAGTCTAGATTGACTTCTATCCCGAAACCTGGCGCGTCGGACGGTTTAACATACCCGTTCTTTATGACGGGTGTTCCTGGCAGGGAAACCATTTCTTCAAGTGGGACTCCTGGAGGAGATACACCTTCAGATCGTTCCCCCCATGGAATTACAGGCATTGCATAGGCCAAGTGCTGTCCATATGGATAATTCATACCTGCATGGCCAATAACGGTCAATCCATGAGCCTCCGCTATATGGCAAATTCTGATACTAGCGGTCATGCCTCCTACCCACTGTATGTCAGGTTGTAGGATGTCTACTAGACCACGACCAGCTGCATCTGCAAATGGATGTATCGTATACCAGTGTTCTCCGGTGGCAAGGGTTTGTCCGGGGACTCGTGACCTGAGTTTGGCGTAGCTGTCCATGTCCTCTGGAAGCATGTAGTCTTCAAGCCATTTAATGTTATACGGTTTTAATGCTTCACACACTCTTACGGCGTACTCTATGTTGAGTGATAGCCAGGAGTCTACAGCAAGCTCTACATCAGGTCCGATTTGCTCTCGGACGTTCGCTATTATTTCCACGTTTTTATTTAGGCCTGCAAGTCCTTCTTCAGGACCGTGGCGCAAAAATACTTTTACAGCCTTAAATCCAAGATCCATGAACCAATCCATGTAATCACTAGTTCTATATTTGAGCATTGTGTTTGAGGCATAGCAGAATATCTGGTCTTTTACAGGCCCTCCTAGCAGTTCATATACTGGTCGTTTCAACAATTTGCCCTTAAGGTCCCAGATCGCGTTATCTACCGCGCTGATTGCGTAGCTGGCTATGCCTGCGGTACCGTGTGCAGCTGAAGCTCGCCTCATCATGTCCCATAATTTCTCAGTTGCCATTGGATTGAGTCCAACTATAAGTTCCGAGAAGTGATCATTTATGATGGAAGTTACGGGACCAGCGGCTATGGATATTCCCAATCCCCATGTCCCGTCATCTGCTGTAACTACGCAGGCAACCCTATCCCAACTGTCAGACCATGTTCTTCCAGGACGGTCACTTGCGTATCTATCCATCGGGCTAGCGAAATAACCGCCGTTAGGGTCTTCTTCTACCCGGGGCTTTGTTGTGGGATGAGGGGCAATATTTATTGGAAATGCTTTTACACTCTTTATTTTCATATAGACTCCTTTACTAACTCGACATTACCTTTTATCAGTATTCCTTGATGCGGCAGAATGGTCCCATGGAATAATCCATTCTTCCTTTATTTCCATGCCAAACCCAGGTGCGTCGGAAGGTTTTATATATCCGTCTTTAGGCATCGGCATTCCTGGTATCGGACAGAGTTCTTCTAACGGTATTCCTGGATCAGAGCCCATCCAGAACTCAGCCATGGGAGATTCAGGCATAGATATGGCAAAATGTTGTCCCCAAGGAGAAGCGGCGGCGGCGTGAGGTATCGTGATAATGCCAGCTGCCTCCCCTATAGCATAAATCTTCAGAGCTTCGCTTAGTCCCCCGCACCACTTAAGGTCAGGCTGTAAGACATCGACCGCCCTGTTCTCTACCAGTTGTCGGAAAGTCCATCTGCCATGATGATCTTCACCGGTTGCTAGAGGTACCCAGTTTATTGCTTTTCTAAGTTCAATGTGTCCTTCCAAGTCTGTTGGAATTAGAGGTTCTTCTAACCAACGCAAGCCATAGGGTTTTAGTCGCTCAGCCATTCGAATTGCGAACTCTACATTGAAGGACATAACTGGGTTGTACATTAATTCAGAGTTGTTACCGACGATTTCCCTTGCTGAGGCTATTTTCTCCTCCACTAGGTTGAGTCCGTCAATTCCCATGTCGTAATGGGCCGGGTTGGAGACTTTAAAATGCTTGAATCCTAGTTCTATTGACCAGTCTAAGTCATCGGATGTTACGTAACATAAGGCTTTCTCTCTACAAGGACCTCCTATGAGACTGTAGACCGGCTGATCCATAAGTTTTCCTTTTAGATCCCAGAGTGCAAGGTCTATTCCCGATTGCGCTACTGTGGCCAGTCCACCAGACCCGAATCTTTGAGTTGATCTCCACATGAGATCGTTAAGGAATTCCAATGCGAAGCAATCACGACCCTCCAAAAGAGGTGCAAAGTGAAAATCTACAACTGCGGCTGTTATTTCACCAAAACTGGTTTCCCCAAGTCCCCACGTACCGTCTTCTGCTATAACCTGCACCCATGTGCTTTCAGATGTGTTTGCCCCAGGCATTTTGCCGTGCACGGTTTCAAATTCTGGATATTTGTTTATGGGGAGGGCTCTAGGAGACGTGTTGTTCCAATTTGGTCTTCTTGATTTTGATGTAGGAGGTTTTTTAGGGATGTCGAGTGTGACAGATCTAACGCTTTTTATTTTCATAAGAGACTCCAGAATAGAATATTGCTCAGTAGTTGGGTAAGTTAACGATCCTTGATTACTTCCTCAGACAAAAGGGTATCTATCTCATCCTGTGACATGTCTAATACGTCTTTCATAATCTCTGAGGTATGTTCACCCAGAAGAGGGGGATGTCCCTGGGGTGAAGCGGGAGTTCTACTTAGGTGTTGCAGTGCAGAACCTAGGAGCTGTATGTTTCCCAGGGTAGGATGATCTACATTCCATAAGGCATTTCTGGCTTCAGCTTGAGGATCCTTAAAAACATCTTCGATTGTGTTTATTGGAGTCACGGTTAACCCGGCTGATTGCATCTCCGACATCCAGTGGGAGATAGGCTTTGCTCCTATTTGGTCATTTAGAAGTTTTTCTAGTTCATTCCTGTTCTCCACTCTGAGGGCATTTGTTGTAAACCTTAAGTCTTCAGCTAATTCTGGCAAGCCGACAGTTTCGCAAAGCCTGCGAAATTGATCGTCATTGTTTGCGGCCGTCATGAAATCTCCGTCCGAGGCCCTGAAGTCCTGATAAGGGGCCACTTGGGGATGCGCGTTTCCTATTCTTCCTGGAGAGTTCCCAGTAGCAAGATAGCTCTGGGCTATGTTTGCCATGCAGGCTATACCTACATCGAAAAGCGATACATCGATATGCTGTCCTCTACCGCTTATACTTTTTTCGTGAAGCGCTGAAAGAATTCCAATTATTGACGTAAGTCCTGTGAGGATGTCTATCCACGCAGCTCCAACCTTCGTAGGACCTCCGTCCGCCTCGCCAGTGACACTCATGATTCCTGTCATGCCTTGGAGGGCTGCATCATAGCCCGGTTCTTGGGCTCTCGGGCCTGTTTGTCCAAATCCAGTTACGGAAGCGTAGATTAATCCCGGATTTACTTCAGCAAGAGATTTGTAGTCCAAGCCAAACCTCGCTAGATTACCGACTTTGAAGTTTTCAACAAATATATCTGCCTTTGAGGCAAGATCTTTAATAATCTTTTGTCCCCTCTCTTCTCTGAGATTGACAATGAGGCTTTTTTTCCCCCTATTGGCTGAAAGGTAGTATGCGCTTTCATCTCCGACAAAAGGGGGTCCCCAACTCCGAGTATCATCACCCCAGGGAGATTCTACTTTCCATACTTCTGCTCCTAAGTCCGCTAAAATTTGTGTACCAAAAGGACCAGCTAATATTCTCGATAAGTCGAGCACTTTTATATCTTTTAAGGCACTCATATTCCCCCACTTTCTTTATAAATGTCTCGCGCAATGTTAAATGTCAGCTTCACTACTTACAATAAGCAGGTCGCTCAAGTTGTTGCACTATGGCGAGTCAGCAAAGTGAATCTTATTAGTAGAATTCACCACGGAATCACAAAAGTGGGATCTTTGATTTAGGATATGTCCCGCTAGGATATTAATTTTAAGGTCGGATTGTTATGAAGAGTGGAATGTCATCCAGGAGACTCGGTCTTATAGATGACCACATTGAACGAAACTATATTGATACTGGGAAGTTCACGGGTTCTCTCGTCGGAATTTACCGAAAGGGCAGATTAGTCCACGATTCAACAATGGGGTTGATGGATAGAGAGAGAAAAAAGCCTGTTGAATGGGACACTGTTTTCCGTATTTTTTCGATGACTAAGCCTGTTACATCCGTTGCTTTAATGATGTTATTTGAAAAAGGGTTAATACAGTTGGATGATCCCGTGTATAGGTATATTCCTTCTTTTAGAAAATTGGAGGTATATGTGTCGGGGGTGGATGGCTCATTTGAAACTCGGGCCCCAGATCGGTCACTGACTATTAAAGATCTTTTATCTCATCAATCAGGATTCACATATGATTTTCTAAAAGAGAACGAGATAGACGCGGCTTACTCATCTCGCGGCATAGGAAGCGCTACTCAGAAAGACTTAGCCAGCTTGATTGATTCTTTGTCAGACTTACCTCTGCTGTTTTCTCCAGGAGACAGATGGAATTATTCAGTGTCCACTGATGTGTGTGGGCATTTGGTGGAACTTATTTCTGGACAAAGTTTGGACACATTTTTTTATGAAAACATATTTGAACCATTGGGCATGTCGGATACTGGATTTTACGTACCCGCTGTCGATATTCCGAGGTTTTCAGCAAATTATCTTTATAACCTAAATGGTCTTCCAAAACTGCTGGATGATCCTTTAAAAAGTAGGTTCATAAAGCGCCCATCGTTTCTGTCAGGAGGGGGAGGATTGGTTTCTACTGCGGAGGACTACTTATCCTTTTGTAGGATGATACTCGGGGGAGGGCAACTCAATGGGAACAGAATATTGAGTAGAAAAACTATCGATCTCATGTCGGCTAACCATCTCACAGGTGGAGTGGATCTAGCTGAGGTAGCATCAGGGAGATGGAGTGAAACGAGTTATCAAGGGATGGGTTTTGGATTGGGGTTTTCAGTGGTGAAAGATCCTTCGATGACCTTGGTTCCAGGCTCGGTGGGGGAGTTGGCCTGGGGAGGTATGGCTAACACAGCTTTCTGGATAGATCCGCTGGAGGACATGGCTGTGGTATTCATGACGCAGTTGGTTCCCTCCGGCATATACAACATCAGGCGTGAGCTTCGAACACTTGTTTACAGTGCTATAGAAGACTAGGGGAAATTTGGGGGTATTCTGTCTGCCCATGGTTGAGCTATTTCGAATATTCTTCCACACCTCAAAACTTCAAAGTCTGATGCATAAGGTCCGATTATTTGTAACCCGGTCGGCAGACCATCACTATGGAATCCGGAAGGCAGTGTAATTGCTGGATGTCCAGTGAGATTAAACGGATGAGTGTAGGGATACCAGGTCTGGCGAACGATTCCGGCTTCTTTACCTTCAATAATCACTGGATCGTATAAATCATTTCCTATGTCTAGGGCTGTCCTTGAAAGGGTGGGGGTTGCAACAAAATCGAATTGGTTGAACCAGCCTTGTACTTTTCTAAAGAGTTCAGTCCTCTTATATATCGCTTCCTGAAGCTCTGCTCCTGTGTAACTCTGTGCTTCATTTAAGGAACGAATTAATGACGGTGTCATTTCGTTTTCCCATGCCCCGATGTATTTACCAAATCTAGCCTTCCAGGCAGACTGGTTTATTATGCGCCAGAAAGGCTCTGGGGATTCGAATTCATCAGTCATCTCTATAATTTCCGCTCCTGCCGATTGCAAAGCACTGAGAGAAGACAAAGTAATGCTTAGAACTTCCGAATCGACGATCGAATTTCCCATTAAGGGTCTCCACCCAATCTTCTTACCTTTCAAGTCACCTGGATTGATCGCAGCGTCCAAGTAATTTTTATTGTTACGTCCCATTGAGTGGACGTCCGATGAATGCTCCCCTGCCATAATCATTAACATGGCAGCAGAGTCGGATACCGTTCGTGTGATTGGTCCTGTATAGCTGTAGTTTCCAAAGGAATCAGGGTTTGAATCATTTGGGACAGTTCCAAGTGTAGCTTTCATGCCCACGACGCCATTGGCCGCCGCTGGTATTCTTATAGAGCCTCCCCCGTCAGTGCCTACATGTATGCTTCCAAGACCCGCTGCGGCTGCCACCGCAGCCCCTCCACTTGAACCGCCTGCGATGCGATTCTGGTTCCATGCGTTGACTGTCTGGCCAAATATAGGTGCGCTTGTATATGGTTTGTGTCCAAATTCAGGAGTAGTAGTTTTTCCAATTAGGACTGCACCTGCATTTTTTAATCGTCCTATAGCCACTGCATCAGAACCAGGGAAATTCTCGTCGAAGATGCGTGACCCCATTGTCGTCCGTACCCCTACCGTGTTTATTAAATCTTTCACAGTTAATGGGACACCGTGCAAAGGGGATAGTTCCGCAGAAGCAGAGACTTCAGAGTCGGCTTTTACTGCCTCCTCTACAGCTTGATCCCTGCAGATTGTTATGAACGCATTTAGGCTGTCTTGGGTAAGTTCTGCCCGGTCAAGAGCTGCCAATGTCACCTCTTCTGATGATATCTCCTTCCGGGCTATAGCTTTCGACAGTTCCAAGGCAGGGATAAAGGCGAGGTTTTCTTTATCTATATTCATGTTATCTAGGATACTCTGGGTTGTTCTAATCTTACTCGTGATCTAGGAACGGGTTCTTCACAAGATCCACATTGATAAATGACCTCGACAGATTTGCCACATTCATCGTGTATAAGTTCTATTTCACCTTTGGTATGGCGGGAACCCCAAACTGCCAATGCACCCGCTACTACACCTAGTTCATGTCCTTTTCTGGTAAGCAAATACTCGGCTCGGGGCGGATGCTCGCTATAGAATTTCCTTTCAACTATTTCGTGTTCTTCCAAATTTTTTAATCTTGAGGACAAAACGTTTGGTGAAATGCCTTCGACTGTATTCTCGAGGTCTGCGAATCTACTTACACCTTTCAGTAGTTCCTGCAGAACTAAGAGGGTCCACCTCTCTCCTACCAGTTCAAGTGCTCTGGCTATTGGGCCTTCTTGTGAATAAGTTCGTGGCATTATGTGACTCCACAATTACTGTGACTTGTAATAAGATAGTCGCTATCTATTTAATATTCAACCGATCATTGATTTGACGGTTCAACTAATTTTTGCGGTATAAAATTGGAATCTGTTCTCTCTTACGCTGGCGTGTCAGTTTCGTACGCACAGAATAACTCAATGTTGCCTGTGGTGTCAGATGTTTCATTTTCCGTAGCTAGGGGAGAAGTGACATCTGTAATTGGAAGAAGTGGAGTAGGTAAGACGACTCTTCTTCGCCTTGCTGCAGGGTCCATTATTCCTGATCAGGGACTAATTACTGTTTGTGGGACTACACCCTATGATGCGCGAAAGGATAAACGAATAGGATTGGTCTCCCAGGAGGATTCGTTACTTCCATGGCTAAATGTGGAAGGCAATGTGGGTGTTTCTCTCAGAATGGGACAGACACGGCAAAATTTACATATAGAGGATGTAGCTGAGATAGTTGAAAGTGTAGGTTTGGCTAAGTTTTCGGGATTCTATCCACATCAGCTGTCAGCTGGTATGAAACAGAGAGTTGCTATTGCGAGGGCTTTCATTCACAAGCCAGATCTGATTCTTCTCGATGAACCTTTTGGTCATTTAGACGAAATCACAAGAACGGTTTTAAGGGAAACATTGATTGATTTATGCAAGCAAACGAAAACTTCAGTATTGCTCGTTACTCATAGCATAGATGAGGCTCTTGCTGTGTCAGACAGGGTTTTGACACTCGCAGGTATGCCGTCCAATCTTACCCACCAGATGAATGTGAATGATATTTCTCGATCTGATTTGTCTTCGAGAACTGCCCTCTTAGACTCTCTTTATTATGAGAGTGTTGGGTGAACTTTTAATGGCTCGGATACTACCCATTGGCTTAGTTATATTATTTTTGATCATATGGCAGCTTGTGATTCATCTTGCTGATGTGCCGGTATACCTTATGCCATCTCCGGAGAGGGTATTCATGACGTTAGTCACGGATTTTTCAGCGTTAATGGAAGATCTCGGGTATACCTCTATTGAAGCTGCAGGGGGCTTAATGTTTGGCGTAATAGTGGCTATTATTGTCGGTTTATTTTCAGCTCGATTCTCGCTTGTCGAAACGACGGTAATGCCGCTTGCAGTATTTGTAAAAGTTACGCCGGTGCTAGCAATTGCGCCTCTTTTCGCAATTTGGTTCGGGTTCGGTTTTTTCCCCCGATTTCTTATTGTTGCTGTCGTTACTTTTTTCCCTATTTTAGTAAATACTATCGCTGGGCTTAAGGCGACCAGTAGGCCGATAATGGAATATTTTGAATCACTGGGAGTTTCCAAATGGGAAATTCTTATAAAAATCCGGATTCCCTATTCTCTTCCGTACGTTTTTGCTGCCTTAAAAGTTGCCATTCCTTTATCAATAATTGGAGCGGTGATAGGGGAATGGTTCGGATCAAGTAAAGGTTTGGGGAACCTCATTATGGTGTCACATGGGAATCTCGATACGGAGACTCTGTTCGCCTCCATATTTCTCTTAGCCATGCTAGGCGTAATTGCGACATCCGTTGTTGCTGTTGTGGAAAGGCGTTTCATTTTTTGGCACCCTTCCGTTGGGACTTTTTGATCACGATGAATTGTAAAGGAGCTAAAGTGAACAGGCTATGTTTTGTTTTTGTGGGTCTTATGGTTTTCTTAGTGATGGCCTGTGCGGAGTCAGAGCCTAATAAGGTTACTTTTATGGCCGGATTCAAACCTCAAGCTAATCTTCCTTTCGTGGCTGCTTATGTTGCCCAGGAGAAAGGTTACTTTGCAGAAGAGGGTTTGGAAGTTGAAATTCTTCATTCTGCAGGGGGCGGTGAGAATATGACTTTGCTGTTGGCCGGTAAGGTTGACTTCACCACTGCGGACGCAAATTCTGTTCTGAAATATCGGGCTTCGCAAGAAGTACCTGTGAAGGCTATTGCTCTTTTTGGTCAGAGAGGGCAACAAGCTTTTATTTCTTTATCTGAATCAGGTATTAAGGGCCCAGAAGATTGGAATGGGAAACGATTTGGATACAAGATCAGTATCCCACCTGATTACCTGGCAATTGCTGATTCAGTGGGTTTGGATAGAGATTCAGTGGAGGAGATACAGGTTGGGTTTGATCCGCGGATTCTGCTGGAGAATAAGGTTGATGTCTTGGCAGTATTTAAGTCCAATGAACCAGACACAATAAGGTCTATGGGTTACGAAGTTGAAGTGTTTGAGGCTGCAGATTATGGGGTGCCTACTCTCGGTCTTACCTATATCGCCACAGAAGAGACGATTAGTTCGAGAAGGCAAATTACAAAAGACTTCATCAAGGCAACTATGAGAGCAACTGAATTTATTGGGAAGAATCAGGATGCTGCATTAGACATCGTAATGAAATACGCAGAAAACGAGAATAGAGACCACATGAAATTTATGTTGGAAACTGAATTGTTAGATTCTCAGTCTGGCGCTACAGTTTCTGGTGGAGTTGGATCTATGAATGCTTCACGATGGACTGAATTGCGGGATGTTCTCTTAAAGTTTGGAGCCATTGAAAAAAGTGTAAATATTGACGATGCTGTCGACGATAGCCTGAGGGCGTCTTTATTTAAAGATGGCAAACTTAAATAGGAAGAGAGAGCAAGAGATATTGCGGGAATTCGGAACCTGGGGTACTTAAAACGCTTCGGGTTCTAGCGCAATATTGGCAAGGTCTTCTCTGGTGTAGGAACCTAGGCTTCTAAAGTCCATGTCAGTATAGTTTTTGATCCATCTCAAGGTTATCTTTCTTGAGGCCCTGTAACGAGACTCTATTGCGGATAATTCTTCACCGGAAAACTGTGTAGCTCTTAGTCTTAAAATATCATCAATTTCTATGTCTGTGATATGGCGGACTGAACCCAAGGTGTGTGTTTGTTCCGTATCTTGTCCGACAGCTGAATGAATTATTCGTTGTGATACTTGGCCTACTGAAATACGCGCTGTGGCAAGATCTTCCATTAGGGCAGGTCGTTTTCCCTCACGGCCTTCCATGCTGTCTATACCCTTGGCCCCTCTACCACTCAGCCAACCTTCCACATACTCTATTATTGTTCGTATATTCCGTCTCGTACCTTCGGTTGTTATTGCCCCGATCGGAGTGTCAATGGATAAAGGAAAATTTGCTGGATCCTTTAATTCCTCAGGTGGGACCCATCCAGTGCTCCACCATTCCTTAAACGGGTCAGAGGCGGTCTTCATATGATATATGTGGGCACTCCAGCCCCTTAGAAAACCTTGTCTGGCCTCCCATTCTTTGTCCGATCTAATAGCGTCTGCTGCTAGTTCATTTATTTCTTCGTCTCGGCTAGGGAGTGCTGTAGCCATACCACCGATTGCTACTGCGCCATGCTTTAAGCAAACTGCTACTAGTCGCCTGAAGATGTTTGATATGAAGTCTGTTGTTTTGACGTCCACGTCAAACCGATCAGGCCAGACAGATTTATCGTCCGCCATGATGTATTCGAGTATGCTTGCTTTCAGGTCCCATCTTGCCGCATTAAGGCCTGCACCATAGGGTCCCAGAGCATAGAGCATATTTTCCATACGGAAGACTGTGGGTAGTGACTCCACCAAAATAATCGCTTTTATAATGGCATTCTGAGGGAGTTTTAAAAGTTCTTGGCTTGCTTCGAACATGTCATGATATATCGAAGTTTCTTCTACACTTTCCAACTTTGGCAGGTAAAAATAAACTCCTTGATTCAAGTTGATTTGTTCCCTTCCTGCGTGGAATAGAGTTAGTGCTGTGCTAAGGATTGTCGCTGAAACTGGGTTTCCATCTATAGTGACGTCTGCCTCATCAAGATGAAGACCTCTCTCTCTGTGCATAAAAAATGGTAGGGGTCCGGGTTCGATCTCATAGACCCTGTCTCTAGAGACGTCCTCAAATCTTAGTGACCCTGTTACTGAATACATTCTATTTAAAGCTGAGTTGAGAGTATCAGCAAAGGAATGCCCGCCCGAATCTTCATCGTCGTCGAGGTATCCTACAGCCCTCTCTCCTTCAGGTCCTGGGTTAACAGCATTTATGAACATGCTTGCTATACCAGCTGGCCCAGAGATTTCTATTCCTGGCTGTTTTAAGTCATCTGGCACAGAGTCTACCTGCCAGTCGGTTGTGTTTATTTCGCTGGTTGGTAGTTCCAACACATTGATGCCATTTTTATGCACCATTTCGACGGTTCGAATTCGTTCTTTCCGAGCTTCCAATATTCTGTCAGAAAGCAAATCATGCAACGATAATAAGTATTCCTGAAATTCGTCTGTAAAAAGAACTTCTGTCCCTTCGATGTTTGGGAACAATAATCTTGAGTTCATATATATTTTGTTAACGGGGTTCCTTAGTTTATAAAAATATTAGTTAGTGGACTTCTTGTTTCAGAATAGATGAGTGCTTCTCTCTCAATTTCATTACTTTGGGTGCGATGATGAATTGGCAATATGGTTGATATGGATTGTTTTTAAAGAAAGACTGGTGGTAGTCCTCTGCTTCATAAAAGACATCAAGTTCACAGACCTCAGTCACGATAGGATCTGGAAAAACCTGGTTTGTTTCTAGATCTGATATAAGGCTTTCTGCAGTCGTTTTTTGGATGTCTGAATGGTAATAAATCGCAGATCTATATGAGCTACCTATGTCGTTTCCCTGCCTATTTAGGGTGGTTGGATCGTGGTAAGCGAAGAATATTTCCAATACCGTTTGATAGTCTAGCTTTGAAGTTTCAAATTCAACATTGACTGCTTCTGCATGTCCTGTTGTTTCGGAACATACTGAGGCATAGTCTGGATCAGTGGTATGTCCTCCTGTATAGCCTGAAGTTACCTTCACTACCCCGTCAACGAGCTCAAATACTGCTTCGACACACCAAAAGCAGCCACCTGCAAGTGTCGCCGTTTCTGTGTTTGACATTTCCCCTCCTCAATTCGTGTCTTCAATGATAAAACAGTTATATCCAGGTCGAAATTATACAACTCGACAGATATGTGTGGTTGATTTCACCATTATTCATTGTATTTTCGAGAATGCTGTACCATCTTCTGATGCTTTGTATATGTGACAGTCAGCTTTATTTCTTTATGAGATTTTTTTAATGAGAGAAGTGGCGAGCAGGACTTTTTCTTCATTTTCGGTTTCCGGTTTTCGATTGATGTGGTCAGCCGATGTCGCATTAAACTGGGCGGAATTCATGGAGATAATAATTCTGTCTTGGTTTGTACTTGAGCAAACAGAATCTCCTTTGATATTAGGTATATTTGCAGCTTTGAGATTTACGGGAACTCTAGCGGCACCATTTTTCGGAGTAGTTGTAGATAGATTTGGTCGAAGGCTTATCTTTCTTATGAGCAGAGCATCATTCGTTGTGCTTTCATCAACTATTTTGGTTTTATCATTTATGAGCATGTTGAACATTTTTGCGGTTCTGTTGCTCGCTGCTTTTGTGGGATTCTCTCGCACAATGGATAATATAGTCCGTCAGTCTGTATTACCGGACGTAGTTGGGGAATCAAGACTGTCGAATGGAGTTGCTTTATCGAGGACAGGTAGAGATGTAACTCAGATAATAGGCCCAGTTTGTGGCGGAATACTTATGGAGGTCGCCGGAATTGGACTCAGCTATATTCTTGTAGTTTTACTTTATTCACTATCGTTACTACTGGTGTTTTTGGTTAAAGGATTGCCGGGAGCAATAGTGAGTTCTTATTCAACTGTTTCTAGCTCTGTCTTGAAGAATCTTTTCGAGGGATTTCGCTACGTAAAGTCAGAGAGGCTTTTGGTGGGGTTATTGGTCGTGGCTTTTGTAGTTAACCTAACTGCTTTTCCCTTGAACCAGACTCTACTAGCGGTTTCAGCGAAGGATGTTATGAGAGTGGGAGCATACGAGCTTGGCTGGCTTGTGGGGGCTTATTCATTTGGCTCCCTACTAGGATCTCTCTTGATAGGCTCTCTACCTAGCTTGGGATCTGCTGGAAAGATCATGTTTATAGGTTCAGTGTTTTGGCACATAGGGATAATTGCGATGGCATTTATGGAGTGGTTTTATCCATCCATACCCCTTCTAATACTGGTTGGTTGCGCTCAATCGTTTTCGATGGTCACTATGGCTATGATGATTCTCAGATATACATCTCCCGAAATGCGGGGGAGAATTCTTGGTCTCAGGCAGCTGGCTGTATATGGATTGCCGTTGGGATTACTTTTATCGGGTTATGTGGCGGAAGATTTCGGTATTTTTGTCGCCCTAGTTCTGAATGGAGTTATTGGAATAGTGCTATTGTTGCTGTCACTTTGCTTTTGGCCAGTTATGTTCTCTCGCCAACGCTTTATGGAGTAGGAGACAGTGTTTCTATGACACCAGAACAAAAGAGAATTCAAAATTATTTGATGGGGCAAGGGAGTAAATATTCTTTTGACGAGCTATGGCCAAGGGCAGTCTCAGCTCGCCTCCAGATGATTGATGAGATTCAAGGTTTAACGCAAGAGCAGGCTGATTTTAGTTTTGATAAGGACGAATGGACTATAGCTGAGGTGTTGCATCATGTTATCGCAAGCACAGCCAGAGTGACGGAAGTGGTGGAACTTCTAGCTAATGGAAAAATCCCAGATACAGAAGGAGTTGAGCCTCCGAGAGAGCCTGCTGACGCAGGTATCAATATACTTATTGAAAAAATAACGGAAGGTGCCATAAATTGGGCTGTAATGACATCAAGGCTTCCTAAGGGTTCAGGTAAATCATTGACTTCAAGTCACAGTTTTTTTGGAGAACTGAATTCAGGTGCTTGGTATATGTTCCAAAGAGTTCATGACTTGGACCATGTCGGCCAGATTACCGCATGTAAACAACATCCCGAATATCCAGATGGGGTCTGATATCAATAACGGAGTTAGAGTGTGGAAATAGCTATTCGGTCCTTTTCAGGAGTTAGGTCGGATGTTTCCGAATGGAAGCCAGTAGCGGATTTCGCAAGGGAGGCTGAGAATCTCGGTGTAGATTCAATATGGACCTCAGAGGCTTGGGGGACTGATGCTATTTCCCCTCTCGCCTATCTCGCCGCCAAAACTTCTAAGATTAGACTAGGTACAGGTATTCTTCAGGTTGGTAGCAGAACCCCTGGGAATCTTATAATGACTGCTCTCACCATGCAGTCACTTTCTGGTGGAAGATTCATTCTGGGGCTTGGAACCAGTGGTCCGCAGATTATGGAAGGTTGGCACGGAGTACGATTTCGTAACCCTGTGACAAGAACTAAGGAAATTATCGAAATTGTTAAGAAAGGTGTTGCTGGGGATGAGCTATCCTACAAGGGCAAAGAATATATTTTGCCTCTTCCTGGAGGTGAGGGGAAAGCTATAAGAAGTAGTGCACCACCTTGTGATGTGCCCGTATGGGTAGCCTCTCTCGGTCCTTCTAATCTTGAAATGACAGGGGCTGTCGCCGACGGCTGGTTGGGAGGCTCTTTTATTCCAGAAACTGGAGATATATTTATCGACAGGATTAAAGCTGGAGCTGAAAAAGCAGGAAAGGATTTCACTTCAATTGAAATGATGATTCCTCTTTCCTTGGAGTTTACAGATGATGTGTATGAGGCTGGAAAGCGACATGCTAGAGGATATGGGTTCACATTTGGTGCAATGGGCTCAATAAAAAATAATTTTTACAAGGATGCCTATGTCAGGCAGGGTTACGGAGAAGCTGTAAATAAGGTTCAGAAACTATGGAAAGAGGGAAAAAGAGAAGAAGCGAGGGAAGAAGTACCGCTAGAACTTGCTTTGAAGTCCAACTTGATAGGCACCAGTGGAATGGTTAAAGATCGAATACGTTTGTACAGAGACCTCGGGATAAGCTCTCTAAAGGTAGATTTGCCTGGAGAAACCCTATCGGAAAAATTGGATTCTTTAGGCAAATTGATGGAACTTGTTAGATCTGTAGATTCGGAAATTGCCTAGTATCGAATGAAATTAGCACTTTTCACACATCTTTCCTGGCCTGAAAATATTTCCCAACAGGAAGTATTTCATGGTGCTGTGGAACAGGTGCAGCTGGCTGAGGCCAGTGGATATCATTCAGCGTGGTTTGCCGAACATCACTTCACGCGTTATAGCATGGGCTCTTCACTGAGTGCGATATTGGGACATATGGCGGCGGCAACTAAAAAAATCCGTTTAGGAACAGGTGTGATTGTTCCAGTTCTGCATAATCCCATCCGCATTGCTGAAGATACCGCTACAGTGGACGTTCTGAGCGGTGGCAGGTTAGATGTTGGATTTGGAAGGGGGGTTTACAGTTACGAGTATGGTGGATTTGGTATTCCAGAGGAAGACAGTCAGCAAAGATTTAGAGAATCTGTCTTGTCAGTGCAGAGAATGTGGACCAGACGACCAGTTTCTCTTGATGGAGACTTTTACTCCTTGAGGAATATTGATTTGGTTCCTTCACCTGTTCAAAATCCTCATCCTCCGGTTTATATTGCCGCATCCCGCTCTCCTGAAACATTGAGATTTCTTGTAGAAAATGAATTTTTACTTTGTATTGCAGTCGTTCAAGATACCAGCCAAGCTCTCGAATTGGTATCGAGATATAAGAAGCTATGTGCAGATCTCGGCAGCTTCCCACAACTGAATGAAGTGCCTTTTTTTCGATATGTCCATGTATCTGAAACTGAGGAAAATGCCATTGCAAACACTAGGCAACATATTGAATGGATTCAGGACATAATGCAGTGGAGACGGTTTCTGGTGGATCATACTGAGGTGGATAGATCCATCAGCGATTGGCGTAGTGAGAGAACCGAATTGCCTCCTAGTTACGAATATATAAGAGACAATCGAGCCTTTATAGGGACACCTGAACATGTTGCTCAGAAAATTTTGGCTCTCAAGTCAGAAGGAATCGAATATTTCGGGACTAACTTCGCTATGGCTGGATTGCCTCAGGAAGAAATTCTCAAATCGATGCGGCTTTTTGACGAGAAAGTAAGACCTCTGATTTCATGAGGAAACTTAAAGATATTTGTCTATCCAACCATCGTGTTCATTTTCTCTTGTCACGCGACTAATAAGGTCTGAATACTGTGAGGCTCCACCTAATTCGGAAGGTTTAGTGCCGCTTCTGAGAGCTTTCATCACTTCGTAAACTGCCTTCACTCCAGCCATATAGGGAAGATGGCCCTGAAGAGCCACCTTTACTCCCATCGACGAGAGAAAATCTTTATCTTCAAGTTCCTTTGACACGCTTCCCAGCATGATTGGTATCGATATAGCATCTCTTGCTGCTGATAATTCTTCTCTGGTTGATATGCCTGCAAAGAACATGGCATCAACCCCTGCGCTTTCGTATTGTTTTGCCCTTTCTACGGCATCTTCGATACTGGTTACGCTAAAAGCGCTTGATCTTCCAGCAATGATCAGTGAAGAATCTGACCTCCCTTCAAGAGCAGCTTTCATTTTTCCGATACCCTCATCAATTGAAATAAGCGTTGGTTTTTGAGTTCCATACGGACGAGGAAGATCAGTGTCCTCAATCGTTAGTGCTGCTACTCCTGCGTTTTCCAATTCCTCAACGGTTCTCTTGACGTTAAGAGCATTGCCGTAGCCGTGGTCTGCGTCCACTAGTAAGGGCAGGTCGGTATTCCTACAGATTCTTCGAGCTTGATCTGCAAATTCGGTTAGTGTCAGTACTATGTAGTCAGGTGCTCCTAAAACTACGGAGGAACCGATCGAGCCTGCGAACATACCTATTTCAAAACCGACCTCGGTGGCCAGACGAGCTGAAACCGCGTCATACACTGAACCAGGGAATAAACATTCTTCACCCTGCAGTACTTTTCTAAATATTTCTCTCTTTTCACTGTCTAGCATTTGCACATATTCCCCCTACATAGAAAGTTGAAGTCTAGCAGAATGATTGAATTATATGATGAGTCGTCGATGTATATTCTGATTGTATTCCTCAGTGCAATTTTCTGTGTAAACTGTGAGGACATCTTAAGTTAACTGGGGAGTATGTGGAGTGACTAAACTAATAATAGCCGTTTTCGATGGTCTTCAGCCTGCTCAAGTTTCTCCCGAATTAGCTCCGAATATATATGGTGTCGCGGAAAGAGGAGTTTTTTTTGAGAATCATCATCCCGTGTTTCCATCTGTTACTCGAATAAATGCTGCATCTATGGTTACAGGGGTGACGCCAGGTCTACATGGGTTGGCGGGAAATTCGTTTGTTGCGAGGGATTATGATGCAACAAGGGTGATATCCGCACTAAACACTGAAATGGCTTCAATTGCAAAAACAGGATTGAGGGTATTGAATGCTACTACGCTTCAAGAAATACTTAGTCCACATGACATGAATTATGTTGCCTTAGGGGTTGGGACTAGCGGGAATGCCTATGCCCATAATCCGCTTGCCGAAACTCACGGAGGAGCGACTATTCATCCAGAATTCACAATCCCATCTGCAATTCAGGATTATATTGAAAACACGTTTGGAGAATGGCCAGCTGAAACTTTACCAAATCTGCCGCGGTATGAACGTGCAATGAACATATTTTTGGAGTATGTCCTAGGTGACATATCGCCAGAAATTGCTCTTATATGGTCCTCAGAACCAGATAAGTCCCAGCATATGTATGGGGTAGGTGCGGAGGAGTCCAATCAAGCTTTGAGGGAATCTGATGAGCAGTTTGGAAGACTGGTGCAATTCATAAAATCCCATTCCATGGAAGATGAAACTAATCTCATGATTGTGTCTGATCATGGATATTCAACGATCATCGATAGTGTTGACCTTGAGAATCAATTAGAGGGTGCTGGTTTTATTCTTGGGAGCCGTAATGGAGAAGTTTTAGTGGCTCCAAATGGAGGTTCTGCACTTCTATATGTAGGTAATTCGGATTCAGGTGTCTCTGAAAGGCTTGTTGAATGGATTACCTCTCAATCTTGGTGTGGGACTGTTTTAACCTCAGACAGAGTTGGCAAGATCGAAGGAACTTTGCCTTTGAGTCTGATTGGCTGTGATGGTCCAAGGTCTCCCGATATAACAGTGTCATTCAAGTGGACTTCTGATTCCAACGAAAATGGGTTTCCTGGTTTCGTATTTTCGACAGGTGGTATTGGAGGACAAGGGCAGCATGGATCGATGAGCAGATATGAGATGAATAACACTTTGATATGCTCTGGACCTGCGTTCAAAACTGGCGCACGACTTATTTCACCTACAGGGAATATAGATGTCATGCCGACCGCTCTAGATCTGTTGGGACTTCCCGTACCGGCTAATATATCTGGGAGAATTTTAAAAGAGGGATATTGTCAATATAATGACCCTGTCGTAGCAAATAGTGAGAATCATGTCGCTTCACGCACATTAGAAGTGGATGGAAAAGAAACTACCTATACCCAGGAAATAGCAATTTCTAAAGTAGGTTCTTCTGTTTATCTTGACGAGGGAAATGGCTGTAGAGATTCTGATTTATAACTAAAAACTTTATGTGGAGAAAACATTGCAAAAGAATTCAGATGGTCAAAAACCTCATGTAGTTCTGGAAAAATATATTTGGGATGATGATCCCTCAGATAAAGATGCTAATTTTAAACGGGACGTTGTTTTATACACACAAGAGAATCCAATGCCTACAGTGTCAAGGATTAGTAGAAATCTAAACATACCAGAAGGAGCGATCATAAGGTATGTGCTTTGCAAATGGGCCGCCTCTGGAAGTGACGCCCTGCTGGAAACCGGCCCTAACATGGTGAACAAAATGTCCGATATATTGGAGCAAGCAGAACAAGACGACACCTCTGAGGCCCGTTTGGAAGCGTATCATTCCTTGCGAAAAATCGTTTCGTGGCTTCGGGTTCCTCTAGATAACCCTGACTATAGAAACGTCTAAGAAATTCCCAGCTCCGATCTCAAATCAGTGATCGTTTGCGCTCGGCTTCTGGAGGCACGCTTTTCTCTCATACCAATTGGAAGGTTTTCAACTTCAGCCTGTACTTTTATCGCTACGAAAACAGGGCCTTTTTGGTTCATTATTTCTTCAAGGCTCGTGGAAAGTTCCTCTAAGTCATCGAAGTTATAGGCCGCCGAATATCCTGCCCCTTTAGCCACCATGGCGTAATCGATGTCTTCAGAGTTTGGGACAGGTTGGCCACCGGTCGTTGCATAACAACCATTGTCCAATAGGAAATGGACAAAGTTGTTTGGCTTTTTACCAGCTATTGAGGCAAGCACTCCCAAATTCATGAGTAATGCGCCCTCCGTGTCGAAATGCACGACTTTTTGTTCTGGCAGTCCTAAGGCTAATCCAAATATGGATGCAGTAGACTGTCCCATTGATCCGCCCAGGGATATGTCCCTGTTAACATTTGTGGTTATATCAGCCCAGTGTTTCCCAGATGTTCCTTGAACAGAAACAATTGCGTCACCTCTGTGCTCTTGAAAAGCCTCATAAACTTTCTTGGCTTCTATCATTAAACTTCTCCTATCTTATTGCTGTAACCCACCTATGATCTTATGGTCAAAGTATCTCTAATCAGGTCTGATATAGAAGTTACCTGTTGAATCCATGATATTCATCACCGACTAGTACTACAACTGGTCTTTTACTTTTTCGAGTGGCCTCAAAAGCCTCTGTAATTCTCGGTCCATCATCATCATGTTCGACCAAATAGTAATCAAGTCTAAAGGCGTTAAGAAACGGTTCCGTATATGTGGCCGCGCTATCTGGGGTATGACCTTTTCTAGTCCATCCACGGTATCCAACAACCATTAAAAGAGGAAATCCGGCATCTAGAACCTGACCCCTTATAGAGTCTCCGGATTCCATCATTCCCGTGTTTTGAATCAAAACGACAGGAACTTTACCAGCAACATTGAGGCCTAAGGCTACAGCCATGGATTCCCCTTCACGGGAAACTGGTACTACATCTAGCCAGTCTTGCTGTTCCATTAGTTCATAAAGATAATTTGTCTCACTGTCGGGTATGGTAATTATGTGAGTGACCCCGTTTTTCTTAAATTCATCGATTAGGGTTTCTGGTCTAAGGATCTGTACTTGTTGGTCGACCATAGATTTTTCCTCCACTCGTTTCCTATTTCGTTAATATGCCTCTAGCTTAGGCTGGGAAAGTATATACGACCGGACATGTTAATGTCCTCCACTTCGCTTTCCGATATTTGAGATTGCTTTACGTTATGATTCCCCATGATTTTTAATCTGACTAACGAAGGGGACATTCAATGTATTACGACACAACACCTTACAAGGCACCCGTCCCAGTAGTGCGAGACGACAGAACACATGCCCTGGTTAACATTCTTCCAAGAGAAGGGAAAAGACTAATTGCTCGTGGAGTGTTGGCCTTGCCTGAGGTCAAACGGGTTTTAGAAAATGGCTGGTTTGTAGTTTCTAGAGGGATTACACCATCCTATATCTTGGAGGAATTGACTGGACAAGGCTATGACACTGCAAACTGTACCGCTGGTATTGTCACTGAAGGACGAATGGCAAGTGTTTTGGAAGACGATAGGTTAGGGCCATGGGTGTTCAAGAATGGGAATCTGGATGAAACTCCCGCTCCTGTAGTGCTTGATCAATTCACGGCATACGACGTATCCGTGAAGGGGGCAAACGCAGTTGACCCTGATGGAAACATTGGGGTTTTTGCAGCGGATAAAGCTGGAGGTACGGTAGGCGGGATATGGCCTACCATAACCGCTAGAGGCGCTCACTGGGTCGCTCCTGTAAGCCTAGAACGTTTAATTCCTTCAGTAATAGAAGCTGCAAGACATTGCGGAAATCATCTTTGGGATTACACCATGGGACAGTCCGCTGGATTTATGCCTGTCGTAAACGCTTTGGTTGTAACTGAAGTACAGGCGATTGAACTTCTTACAGGAGTTACAGCTGTGCATGTAGGTTCGGGCGGCGTAGCGGGCTCGGAGGGAGCTGTTATGTTGGCTTTGGAGGGCGAACATGATGTGGTTCTAAAGGCATTTGAACTCATTGAAGACATTAAGGGAGAACCTCAGTTTGATCCACCTAGACTTGTGCCTTACATAAGAGAGCCTGAAACCGCACCCTCAAGGTGACTGCGTAAAACAGGTAAATCCCTTCTCATTTAGATCGAATATTGGTGACTAAAAGTGTTTAGTTCGTATATATTCTATTTACTGTTTTATAATTCATGAATATGAATTGGTCTTTTGGCTGTTAACACGTAAGTGCAAAAGTCGAAGGATTGATTTTTCCGATAGTTATTTTTATCGAAAGGCAAACTATTCACTAATGGGATCTTTTTCAAGACTTAAACTTGGCACGTTTTTCTCTTGGCGCCTTTCATTGTTTTATGGATGGTGGTTGGTAATTCTCACCCTTTTTCTCAATGCAGTTACCGGGTCGCCAGTATTTGGTGGGGTTGGTGTATGGATAGATGCTTTGGAAACCGATTTTGGATGGAGTAGAACTCAGCTTGCCTTAGCCTTCTCACTAGGTACGTTGGAGGGCAGCATAGTAGGACCAGTAGTTGGAATTCTAGTGGATAAGATTGGTCCTCGGAAGGTGGTGGCGACAGGCGTGACCATCATAGGGGTTGGATTTTTGATACTCAGCCAGACCAGTGCATTATGGATGTTCTATTTGGCTTACGCAGTGATCATGCTTGGTGCGTCTGGCGGTGGTTGGTTGCCAATGATGACCGTCATCAACAACTGGTTTGATAAGAAACGAAGTCTTGCGATGGGCTTTGGCGGCATTGGATTTTCTATGGGGAGTTTTATCCTGGTTCCTTTGCTGGCATGGATGGTGGTTCCGGATAATGTGGGTTGGAGATTCACTGCAATGGGATTGGGGTTATTGTTTGTGATTATGGCCTATCCGGTCTCAAGATTTATACGTAATGCTCCTGAAGAATTTGGAGAAGTGCCCGACGGAAGAAAAATTAATAAAGGTCACTTGGATAAAAATTCTGCCGCGATTTCCGACACAATTGCAAAGAGTGATACTGAACCCGCAGACCCTGGTAAAAACTATGGCGTCGTTGAGCTTCTCCAAATCCCTGTATTTTGGACACTTTCTATATGTAACGCCAGTTCTTCGATGCTTATTGGTACGATGACGGTGCATTTCATCATTTCTCTCAGAGATTTGGGAATACCAGTACAAACTGGAGCGTGGATTTGGGGTGCTACGATGGGATTTTCAGGCGCTGCACAGATTTTTGGTGGCTGGCTTGGAGATAGAGTTCCCAAAAACGTTGCGTTATGTGTGTTCGGCTTACTCCAGGCAGTAGGAGTTATTTTTGCTACTTTCCTAACAGAAATTTATTTGGCGCCGATATTCATAGTGATTTACGGACTGGGATTTGGCGCGCGGATTCCATTAGGGACTGCAATTAGAGGGGAATATTTTGGTAGGCGGGCATTTGGGAAGGTTCTTGGAATCTCTATGGTGCCTATGTCGGTAATGATGTTTGCGGCGCCGATTTTTGCAGGATGGATGTTTGATGTACAGGGAAGCTATAACATGGCGTTTTACATATTATCGGCGATATCTATTGTTGGAAGTTTAGGGTTTTTGTCTGCAAGAAAACCTCAGAATTGAGGGCTGGCGAAGAAGTACGTTGAACTTATTACAGCAAAACTAGTCGGGTTTCTTTTGAGATTTCTGAATTCTTGCCCAAGTATCTCGCAGCGTGACGGTTCTATTAAATACTGGTTTTTCTGGGGCATGGTTTCTGGAGTCAGCGCAGAAATATCCGAGTCTTTCGAACTGGAAAGTATCGCCTTTTGAGACATTTTTTAGTGATGGTTCTAGCATTGCATTGCTTATTATTTTTAGGGAATTTGGGTTCAAGACGGACGACAAGTTGTCTTCATCACCCAGATCAGGATTTGGGTCAAGGCATAATCTGTCATACAGTCTGACTTCTGATTGTATTGCGTGTTTTGCGCTTACCCAGTGAATCGTCGCTTTTACCTTCCTACCGTCGGGGGCAGAACCGCCTTTTGTCTTAGGATCATAAGTACATACCACTTCCGTTACTTCACCGGTTTCTGAATCTTTGATGACATCCTTACATTTTATAAAGAATCCGTACCTAAGTCGTACTTCTGTACCGGGAGATAATCTAAAGAATTTGCGTGGTGGATTTTCCATAAAGTCATCGCGCTCAATATATAACTCTCTGGAGAAAGGAATCTCCCGGGAACCAAGGGTTTCATCCCCTGGGTGATTAAGCGCTGGGAGGAGATCGTCAGTGTGTTCTGAATAATTTTCTATGGTGACTTTTAGAGGATTAATCACTGCCATTCGGCGTTGTGAAATGTTGTTAAGATCGTCTCTAAGGCAGTGTTCAAGTAAAGCTATGTCTGCTACGTTCGAACGCCTGGACATACCGATTCTTTTACAGAAGTCTTTTATAGATGATGGTGTGTATCCAAGCCTTCTCATACCTGAAATTGTCGGCATTCTGGGGTCGTCCCATCCCTCGACATGGTTGGCTTCCACTAGTTTCAATAAATTACGTTTGCTTAAGATGGTGTGACTTAATAAAACCTTCCCAAACTCTATTTGTCTGGATGGGAATACCTTTAACTCATTCAAAAACCATTCGTATAGTGGTCTGTGGTCTTCGTATTCCATAGTACATAGCGAATGAGTGACGTTTTCTATTGAGTCAGACAGCCCATGCGCAAAATCATACATAGGGTAAATTGGCCATTCTGTTCCGGTTTGATGGTGAGGAGTTTTGAGTATTCTGTACATAACAGGATCCCTCATGTTCATATTCGGGGAAGTCATGTCTATTTTTGCTCGTAGAACGTGAGACCCTTCCTCTAGGACTCCTTCCCGCATTTTTTTTAGAAGGCTGAGGTTTTCTTCTGGGGTCCGATCTCTATGCGGGCTATTTTGTCCTGGCTCTGTGAGTGTTCCTCTTGTAGATCTAATTTGATCTTGAGATCGGCTGTCAACGTAGGCTTTTCCATCTTTAATGAGTGTTAATGCAAAATCATATAATTGTTCAAAATAATCTGAGGCATATAGAGTTTCTCCAGCCCATTTGAATCCGAGCCACTCTATGTCTTTTTTGATGGAATCTACGAAATTTTGATTTTCCCTAGACGGATTTGTATCGTCAAAACGAAGGTTACACTTACTGCCTTCATTCTCAGCGGCTATTCCAAAATTCAGGCAGATAGATGTGGCATGGCCTATATGTAAAAACCCATTTGGTTCAGGAGGAAACCTAGTCACGATTGAGGCGTGTTTTCCCGATTCGAGATCTTCTTTGACAATATCTCTGATGAAATCCCCTGATATGTCTACATCTTTATTCATTTAATTTTTGCGCCTTTAAAAATAGAGAATGAAGGTAAGTGATGATAACAGCTAAGCTTAGCTGTTATTCACCCCATTGTTGCCAACTTGGTTCAAATGTGCCGAATGGAGATGGTGGTAAAGACCAATAAGCAGGAGTTTTAGACAGCTGGGCCGCTGGTTTGGTGAAGGAAACCCTACCGTACGGAGAGACTGTTTTTTGCAAGTAGTCGTTTACTTCCGTATCGGGTATGTCCTTTGAATCTACCTGATCTAGCCTTCCCAGTGACTTGAGCCATTGACTTGTCTGAGCCAACGACACTCTAACAAGCCAGCTTCCACCTTCACTTCTTTGTCTCAGTAGGGCAATCATCGCTCCAAAAGCACCCAAATAGCCAGTTGCATGATCCAATGCTTGGCAGGGCATATGTATCATGCCCTCCTCTCCAGCTGCCTTCCCACCTTCCCTGCCAATTCCACTAACTGTCTGGATGATACTGTCGAAACCTCGCTTATTTGACCATGGACCTAAATGACTAAATGCGGAGAGTTCCACGCATATTATTCCTGGTCTTATCTCGGCCATACGTTCCGGGGAAAACCCTTTGACTCCAAGGCTACCGGGACGGTATCCCTGGATAAATATGTCAGTTGTTCTAGTTAAATTGATGAAATGTTTTCGGTCTTTTTCATTATTTAGATCAAGGTGAGCAGGACGCTTGCCTCTCGACATGTCTATGACCAGACCGTCTATCACGTCTAGATGGGGATCGTTAAGCCATAATATTTCAGCTCCGTGCTCAGCGAGAGTTCTACCCATTAATGGACCAGCCAATACTTTTGTGAGTTCCAGTACTTTCACCCCTTCTAGAGGCCTAGCTGGATCGTTCGTGAAGTTAAGTTTTTTTGAGTCTCCAATTTTTTCTATTTCTAAGATGGGGAGATTGGATACTGAGATTCCTTGTGGATGGTGATCCCATTCATTAAGAGTTCTCATCATTCCGACTGGAAGACCTTTTTTACTAAGATATTCCTCAGCATCAAGTGCCTTCATGTTCATTAAAACTTTTTGAACACCAGCTGCAGAAGCCTCAGAGTCTAACGCTTCTAACACACCGCTTCTGTGTGCGGGGTAGTTAGCATGAATTTGGAGCCATCCGCCATCTCCACAAACATAGAAGCCGTGTATTGAGTCGGGATGATTTCTCATTCCAGAATGAGAACCTGAACCGTACTTAGAGCTTTCGTAATCTAGGTATCGTTCACTTCTGAATGCTATGGCTGCGTGTTTCATATCAACTGAAACGTTTTGGGCTTCTCCAGTCCTTGATTCCCAGATTTTAGCTGCGGCCATAGCTGCTACAGTTATGGATGATTGGGAGGCCACACCTGTTTTATATACGGAAGGCAAGATAGGTTCTGAACCGGTAAGTGAAATTTTGTCCAAATAAGAGTCTTCAAGGTCACTGAATTTCCATAATTTTCTGATTGCGGATCTTGAATCTTCGCTGTTTCCCATGTTCTATATCATTTACCAGACTTAAATACGTGGTCTTTGTACCATTGCAATTCTGAGATGCTTTCCCTTATATCAACTAACGCAAGGTGTTGCCCCTTTTTGGCCGGGGACTGCAAATCTGGATACCAACGTTCAACAAGCTCTTTCACTGTGGAGACATCAATCATTCGATAGTGAAGATATTGGTCCAACAAAGGCATTTCTTTACGAATGAATCTTCTGTCTGTTGCTATGGAATTACCACAGATAGGGGAGTTTCCAGGAACTGTCCATGATTCTAAAAAATCGATGGTTTGTTTTTCTGCAGAAGATATGTCAATTGTAGATGCTTCACATCTCTTTAGGAGTCCTGACTTTGTATGTTGTTCAAGGGACCATTCATTGATTCCATCCATTTCTGCTTTCGTTCTACTCACTGCTATCACAGGACCTTCCGCTAACTCATCCAAATGAGAATCTGTTACCAAGGAGGCGATTTCTATTATTACGTGTTCGTCCTCAAGGCCCGTCATTTCTAAGTCTATCCAGACTAGATTTTTTTCTTTATCTTCGTTCACTGCATTCCTCTGGTAGATTTTTTCAAGATAATGTTATCGTAATGTCATGTCTTCCAAATCAAAATCGGCGTCTAAATATGTTGATGATCTTTTCGATAGTGCCAGAGAGCGTACATCGGATACTATAAATCCTTTTTCATACTGGGTACTAAAGGGGAAGATAGCTGCAGGGGAGTATCCAGGTAATCAGTTTTCAAAAAAACCCTCGACTTTCATCACCTCTGTTGTTCATTCTGTTATCGCATTGTTAAAAAGTAGATTTACTGCCCGCAACTCTCCAGACTGGAAAATCGGACAACTGATGGATTCTGGTGTTGATACGTTTATTGATCTTACAGAGTCAGGGGAGCGCCCACCATACAACATGTATTTGCATAGGCAGAGGCGTAAACGTTCTCGCAGGTCGGAATATTATCGTTTTCCAATCCCAGATAAAAATGTGACCACTCTAGAACAAATGAAGGAAATACTGGATCTTATAGATTCCGAAGTTTTCGAGGGGAGATCTGTTTATATTCATTGTTTCAGAGGATTGGGTAGGACGGGCATTGTTGTGGGTTGTCTTTTATCCCGGCACGGTCTGGTTGGTGAAAAAGCACTCAACAGGATTCCTGAAATGAGGAAAGGGGTTGCTGGAGATTTTAGAAAATCCCCTGAGAATGAGGCTCAACGCAGCTTTGTTGTAAATTGGGGTGAGTGATATGTATCCCCCTAACTCAAAGATAGATCTTCTATTACCTGAACTGAGGAAATTTTAAGCAGTTCATCAGGGTGGATCAATATTTTCCCTGACCGACTGCCTCCGCCCACTATCAATTTCTCCAAACTCATAATTTTATGGTCTATGTATATGGGGAGATCTATTGGCAATGCAAAAGGCGTGACTCCCCCAATCATCATCCCAGTCAGTTGTATCGTGTCCTCTGCGTTAGCGAAAGATAAACGGGAAACACCCATCAAGCTTTTAACTTTTTTATTAACATCAAGTCTATCGGTGCCGAGAACAATACATCCTGAAAATTTCTTCTCACCTCTTTTAGAGGCGACTATTATGGTATTTCCAGATTCTTCCATTTTGAACCCATACTTTTCGCAAAACTGTGAAGTGTCCGCAAACTCTGGATCTACTTCTATCCATTCATACTCAACCTTTAGATCTTGCAGGATATTTTTGACTCGTGATTCAATATTGCTGGTTTCAGCCATATCAAGTCTCCCTTTGGTATTGGTAGTTTAAGATTATAAACTTGTTGAACAGAATTTGAATTGATTAGGCTACAATGATTTCTTGTTATGAATAAAAAGAAGTTCGAAATAAATCGTCTTATTTCACAAGGTGCCAAGCTGAGGGGGGCTGGCTCCGATACCACTAGTACACCGTGGGGCGTTGCCTCAGATAACCAAAATTTGATTGATTTACGTGTGGGTATGCCAGACAGAGAAAAGCTGCCATCCCTAGCCTTCGCGAGGCATATATCCGATATTCTTGAATCTGGGGATGCCAAAGCGCTCGAATATGAATACGGCAGCGGTGATCCAGATTTGAAGTCTATTTTGAGTGACCCTGATTATGGCTTTACCGATCATTCCGCCACTCCTGACCAGTTTGCTTTTTATAATGGTAGTTCTGGATGCATGGAGGCATTCTGTGCGACATTTGTGGACAAAGGTGACGTAGTTATAGTTGAGGGCCCCAGCTTTCCAGGAACCGTTAGAGCTATTCTAAGGTCTGAAGGAATCATTAGGGAGGTAGGATCTGATTCTGACGGGGCATCTATAGCGGAAATTGAAGAAGTTTATTTAGACTGTGCCGCAAATGGCAGAACTTTAAAAGCTATATATACGATTCCGGATTTCCATAATCCTCTTGGAAGAACGATGTCTCTATCTCGCCGCAAATTGATATCTGATTTCTGCCAAGAACGTGAGGTTATTGTACTGGAAGACACGACTTATTCCAGCCTATATTTTGATTCACCTCCCCCGAGTTCCATTTATTCAATCAGCTCCGGTGTCGGAGTGTTGCAGATGGGGACTTTTAGCAAAACAATTGCTACGGGACTTCGACTTGGATGGCTCCATGGTGCGGCTAGTTTTATATCTGCCCTTCATAAAACTCGATCCGATCTTGGAAATGTTCCGTTCATTCAAAATGCAGTAAGCCAGTTCATTCTGAGCGGTGAATATGATGACCATATAGTGGAAATGAGAAGCTTATATGCTGCGAAATGTCGAAATCTATGCAGTTCGCTTAATGAGTATTGCTCGGATTATATCGACTACCAAATACCAAGCGGGGGATTTTATCTCTGGCTAAAGATTCTGGGTGTTAATGCAACTGATCTAGTGGAAAAAGCATGGGAAAGTGGGCTAGTTTTCCCAGACGGGAATCTGTTTTTTCAGGATCCTGTTAAGAACGAGAATAGCATTCGTTTAGCATTTAGTGGGACGCCTAAAGATAAATTGCTGGAGGTCGGACCAATACTAAGGCGATCCTTCGAGAAAATACTGGATTAGTTTTAAATTCTATGGAATAGCCCTACCGGTTGTGGTTCCAGTGCAGTCCTCGTTGGAAACCGCTATCTCCCCGTTTACGATCACAAAGGGTATTCCCGTTGGAAATTGCTTGGGGTCGTCGTACGTGGCGTTGTCATTAATAGTATCCGGGTCGAAAAGGACAATATCGGCAAAATATCCCTCCTGTATCCTTCCTCGTTGCTTTAAGCCGAATCTTCTTGCCGGGTTGTCGGTTATTCTTTGTATAGTGTGTTCTAATGGCATAGCGTTGTACTTTCTCTGAAATCTTCCGACTACGCGGGGGAATGTTCCGTAAGCTCTGGGATGAGGGTAACTACCCAGTGGTATAGAGTCGCTTCCAATCATGTAGTCTGGGCGTGACATAAACTCCATAGTATCTTGGTTTATTTGTTCCCAGACTGCGACACTTAATGGTGGTGAACCCCAGTATCCCACTTGGCCCTCATTTTCCAGAAGAATATCGCAGATTGCCGTACCCAGTGAAACTTCTCTTTCCTTAGCAATGCGGTCCAATGAGATACCTTCGTATTGGGGAGTCTTTGGTACATAGGAGAATATCGCGTCGTTGATAGGACGAGGATAATCGTTATCCAGATAATCCGCTAGAAGCTTTTTTTCTTTGGGAGTCCTAAGCTTTTCAAGTAATGCCTCCAAGCCACCCTCATGAGCATAACTTGGAAAAAAGCTGAGAGGAAATGTGCTGCCGGTTGGATAAGGATACAGCTCTAAGGAAACATCAACTCCCTCGGAAATCGCTTGGTCTATTTCCCCGATGCGACTGGAAACTTCTCCCGCAGTATTCTCATCAGTCCTGAAGTGGGAAAAATGTAATTTCACTCCGGATCTTTTCGCTATTTCCAGCGCCTCGGTAACACCTCCTCCGCCGAACCCTCGATCAATATTTTTGTCACGAAGATGTGTAACGTAAACTCCATCGAATTCTTTTACAACGGAGCAGAGCTCTATTATTTCCTCCGTGTCACTCCATGCGTTTGGGAAGTAGGACATCCCAGTGGCAAGCCCGACTGCTCCTTCTTCCATTCCGCGCCTAACAAGTTCCTTGGCTTTAGCAAGTGGGCTATCTCTTAGGGGTTTATCTTCAAAACCTACAGTTTGAAGTCGGATTGCTCCATGCGCAATACAATAGGCTGTGTTGATTGAGACTTTTCTGTCGTAATTTTTTCTGAAGGCGGTGACCGTAGACATGTCAAGATTTTTTGGCGGCAATCCCAATATTCCTGAAAGGTACCTTCGGTTTAATAAGTAATTGTCTTTTGAAAGCGGAGCATAGGATAGGCCGTCTTGTCCCAGTATTTCAGTGGTTACCCCCTGTCTTAGCGACTGAGCATGTTGAGGATCGTTGAGAAGTGCTCCATCAGAATGAGTATGCGTATCGATGAATCCTGGGGAGGCAGCCAGTCCATTGGATTCTATTACTATGTGATCACTAGTAGGTTCGATATTGGATATTGATTCTATTCTGTCGTCTTTGATAAGAATGTCACTAACGAAAGGTGGTGCTCCTGTCCCATCGTAAATCTTGGAGGACTTTATTAGTATTGCTGTCATTTTTCACACCTTTTTAAGTTCGAAATAATTCGTTGCAACCGCTCATCAAAGTTATTTTCCGGATTTTACATCCATTTTCTGGAATCGGTTAGAAAATCCTAGGCTGATCATGCCTACAATTGAGACGAATATCATTGTTACTAGAACGGCGTCATAATTCCAAATTTCTGCTATCCATCCTGCAATACCTGGGGCGAATGCGTACCCCCAAACAAAACCCATACTTGTGAGTGAAAAAATGACACCAAAATTCTTGGTGCCCAAAGAATCTGATGTCAGTACAGGTCTGACAATACTGACAAGTCCGTACATACCCCCTTGTATGGTAACGAAAATCAATACTATCAATAGCTTTCCATTACCAAATAACAGAAGAACACTTGTGCCTGCGAAAGCGATTAGACATAGAGTTGCAATTTTAGCAGCCGGAATATTTTTGTTAGCTAAGTGCTCTGCTAGGAAAAGAGTAAATCTTGCTAACACCTGCATTGGTCCTATTAAGGAGGCCAAAATTACAGAAGTGTTGTCGTTCATCCCCTTGCTTTGCAGTAGCGGGAATGTTTGGCTAACGAACATACCTTGTGTTGCGGCAAATGCCGCAAACGTCATGAAAATTAACCAAAACACGGGATTTCGTATGATAGGAATTACAGTCTCTAAAAATGGAGTTACTTTCGGTGACTGGGTGCTATGAGTTGATTCTGAGGTTTCCTCATCTGGAACTTGTCTATTGGGCTCGGGGCTGCCGTACCAAAATAGTGGTGCTGTGACAAAAATCAACGTCAAGCTAAACAGGTGCAAAGTATTGTCCCAGCCAATGGCGTTACTCAGAATGGTTGAAACCGAATATGAAACACTGCTTGCAAATCCTGCTTGGAGCGTAATAAACACGATTGCGTTCTTGGAATTGTCTTTGTATGTTCGAGTGATGTAAGAAAAACAAGGTTCGTATAGGCACCCAGCCATCGCAATACCAATTAGTATCCAAATAAAGTAAAAAGTAAAAATATTAGTGACGTAGGGGATGGTGGAAATTAATATTGCGCCGGCGCACACGCTCAGTGTGAAAAGGATTCTTGCATGACCTTTGTCAATAATTCTTCCTGAGGCTATGCCGGCAAGGGCTGAGGATACAAGTGCCAGAGTGAAAGCAAGTGAGACCTCGGCGATGCTCCACCCAAAATGGTCTGACCATTTCAGCAACATGGCTGGAAAAACGTAGAAAATGGCCGCCCATATGAGTGTTTGCCCAATGCCCAGAGACCAGAGTCTAGGGTTGCGCCATACGGGCTTGTAGTTGTTCATAGCGATTATTATCCACCCTTCCAAGCTACAAATCATTCATGAAGTTTCAGAACGGAGTCTTTGATAATTATATGGAGGGGTTAAAACTTTCCTTAAAAATCTTTATTAATAGTTATATGACTACCTAATTTCAAGCGTGTAGTATAGCTTCCGTTTCTAGATGCAATTTTTCAATACATCGGGATAAGAAGGGGATTTTATGAGAGAAGCTCCAGTAATAACTAAGGTTGAGGCTATCCATTTCGAACATGTGCTTGAAAATGTGGGAAAAGATTACAACACCTTCAATATGGTTTATGAACCTGGAGGACGTCTTGTTCAAACGAATACGATCTTAAGAATTCATACAGACAAAGGAATCGTTGGGGAGTATCCAGGTGTTATTGGTCCAGCTATGGCCGAGCTAAAGGCAATTGGTAACTACCTTGTTGGTAAGAATTCCCTTGCTCGTGAGCGGATTTACAATGATTTAAAGAGAGGATCTAGGCACTGGGCTATGCTTGGAATGGGAGTAGTTGATATATGCTTATGGGATATCGCCGGTAAGTTCTATGATGAACCTCTGTACAGACTTTTGGGAGGAGAACGGCGTCCACTGAAGGCCTATGCATCTACTTTGCATGGAGATGAGAATGGAGGTCTAACCACGCCGCAGGACTTCGAGGACTTCGCTAACCAATGTCTTGAAATGGGATACAAGGCGTTCAAGGTACATGGTTGGGGTCTCGCGAGGGACAATATTCAGAGGGAAATAGATAATGTCCTTAATTTAGGAGAAAAATTTGCTGGTAAATTAGATCTTCTTATCGATCCAGCATGTGAAATAAAGAATTTTGGCGATGCCCTTAAATTGGGCCAAGCTTGTGACGAGGCTAATTTTTTCTGGCTGGAGGATCCATTCCAAGATAACGGAGTCTCTCAATTTGCTCATAGGAAGTTGAGACAGATGTTGAAGACTCCTATTCTTCAGACTGAGCACATACGTCTCTTAGAACAACACGTCGATTTTATCGTCGCTGATGCAACGGATTATGTCAGATGTGGAGCCCACGAGGATGGTGGTGTTACTGGCGCGATGAAAATTGCTCATGCAACGGAAGGATTTGGGCTTGATGTGGAACTGCATGGACCTGGGCCCGTTCACAGGCACATAATGTCAGCTATCAGGAACACAAATTTTTTCGAACTGGGCTTGGTTCATCCGAATGTTTCTTCTACGAAACCGCCTGTATATCTGAATTACAATGACAATCTTGATGGGATTGATGCAGATGGAAATGTATTCGCTCCAGAAGGCCCGGGTATCGGGTTAGAACTGGATTGGGACTGGATCAATGCTCATAAACTAGGGGAGGAAGTTATAGCAGAATAGTATTTGGAACAGAATTTGATTGTTCGATAGGGTAAAATCCGCACGTTACTATTATCAGGAGAAGTAAAACTATGACATCTAATGGAAAAGTTGCTGTGATTACGGGTGCAGGTAGCGGAATAGGTAGATCTGCTGCATTGCATTTATTCAAGGATGGTTATTCCATTGCACTTGCTGGCAGGCGCTTGGAGCCCCTAGAGGAATCTATTTCTCTAGCGGGAGTTGATGGTGCTAGAGCAATTGCTGTGCCAACTGACGTTGGGGATACCGATGCGATTGCTAATTTGTTTGAGGAGACCAAGAAAGCGTTTGGCAGGGTAGATGTTCTTTTTAATAACGCAGGGATTGGTTCACCAAGAATGCCTATTGATGAACTTCCTGTCGAGGATTGGAAAAGGGTTGTAGACACAAATCTAACAGGTAGTTTTGTTTGTGCTCAACATGCCATACGAATGATGAAAGAGCAATCACCTCAGGGTGGTCGTATTATTAATAACGGTTCGATATCTGCTTATGTTCCTCGCCCTGAAGCAGTCGCATATACGGCGACGAAGCATGCAATAACTGGTCTTACGAAACAGATTTCACTGGATGGTAGAGCTTTTGATATCGTTTGCAGTCAGGTCGATGTTGGGAATGCGGCTACTCCTATGACGGCAAGGATGGCTAACGGAGTAGCTCAGGCCAATGGAGAAATGGCAGTTGAACCCACCTACAACGTTGATCATGTGGGGGAAACAATTTCATATATTAGCAATCTTCCTTTAGAGGCAAATATTCAGTTCGTGACCATTATGGCTAGTAAAATGCCATATATTGGGAGAGGGTAAGTTCTTACCTAATTTGTAAAACTTCAGCGAATCGGTGGTCAGAAATAGCACTTTAATTGTTATCAACCATCGCTTCGCTGCTCATTGACTCAAATACGAAACATTCCGTCGCCTTGCGAAATGTAGGCTTGCCCGCCGCTAAGTCCGACTGGTGCACCGTCGGCCCTCCAACAAGCTGCGCCATGTATAAACCCCTCATTGCCGAACATTACGCCATTCATCCCTCCTGCTACTCGGTCGACTCTCTCTACAGCATGACCCATTTTAATGAGGCCTTCAGATGCTTCAATATCAACTGAAAACTCAAGTTCCAAGTTTTGGCCTTGGGTCCAGATTCTGGGTGCCTCCACAGCCTGTTGAAGAGACATGTTATGGTCGATTACATTAATGATCGCCTGTAAAACGGAGCCAAATATTCTTCTTCCGCCAGGGGTTCCCAGAGCCATGAATGGTTTTCCGTCTTTGAAAACAGTTACAGGTGCCATACTGCTCAAAACTCTTTTGCCAGGAACTATTGAATTCGCGTTGCCAGGATGAGGATCAAAGTTATAAAGAGTGTTATTTAAAGTAACCCCGGTTCCCGGTACGGTAACTCTTGACCCAAAGGCATCGTTGAGGGTTTGAGTCATAGAAACTATGTTCCCGTCATTGTCAGCAACCGTAAGGTGAGTAGTGTTTTCTGACTCTCCCAGTTCTAGTTCTGGGTTGCCATGCACAAATGATCCGGCTTTCTGCAAATCTATTTCTGAATGTCTGATATCGGCATAGCGTTTTGACACTAATTCTTGAACAGGAACGTCTACAAAATCTGGGTCTCCCATAAATTTGAATCTATCTGAGAATACTATTTTCAGAGTTTCAGCCAGCAGATGAAAGTATTCTTTTGTTCCGAATCCCATCTCTGAGACATTAAATTTTTCAAGCAAATTAAGAGCTTGCACTATGTGTGTGGCGCCAGAGCTAGCAGGTCCAACACCGACAATCTCATATCCCCTGTAGTTTCCTTTAACCGGATCTCTGTATTCAAGTTGATATTTTTCTATGTCGTTCTGAGTAAGGATGCCTCCGTTTCTCGTCATTTCTTCTTCTATTGCATTTCCCAGTGAACCTCTTGTTAATGTCTCATCACCAGTTTTAGATATTTCGCGTAACACAGACGCATAGTCCTGATTTCGTAATATTTGTCCGGTAGAAAGAGGATTATTTTTATCGAAGAATAAATCTTGACTGCCCGGGTAGGATTTCAAGGCAACTTTGTTGGTCTCAATAATTCCGGCTAAGTACGGACTTATGGAAAAACCCTGCTCGGCGTATCGGATGGCAGGTTGAACAGTATTCTCAAAATCTAAGTTCCCGTATTCAGTCTGGATGTGGTACCAGCATTGCAACCCGGCCGGTACCCCAACTGACAAATGGCCAATCTTGTTTTTCTGTTGTTTCGTTTCCATGTAGTCGGGCCAGGAGTCCGATATTGGAATAAACATATCGGGTTGGGCTGCGGCAGGCGCTGTGCTGTAATTGTCTATGGTTATAGAGGACTTGGTAGAAGCATCGTGTATGTTTACAAATCCGGCCCCAGTTATCCCAACCATCATTGGCTCAACAACCGTAAGTGCTAGGACTGTTGCCACAGCCGCATCAATTGCATTTCCTCCAGTTGCAAGCATTTCTATCCCAGCGAGAGATGCCAGCGGATGGTTAGAGGCTACTACACCCCTGGACCCGAGGGCTTCCTGTTTCAAAGTTTTCATCAGATTTAGGACTCTTTAAATCTAGAGGGAGCCGTCAATAACGACATCGATGACCGATGGTTTGTTAGCTGACAGTGCTCGTTGGATCGCAGGCCCTATCTCATCAGGATCTGTAACTCGTTCGCTTTCTATCCCCATTCCTTTTGCGATTTCAGAAATATCGAAAGGGGTGTCGAAATTAGAATAAAGAAGGTTTTCGCCTGCTGGTTCTGGTTCCGAAAGTACCTCAGTCTGGTATATGTTGAAATTTACCTTCAACACCCTATACATTCCGTTGTTGCAAATAACGAATACGCAAGGAATGTTATCGTTCGCAGCTGTCCATAACCCCTGTATCGTCATCATTGCGCTTCCGTCACCAATGATGCCAACGACAGGACGGTCCGGAAAAGCACATTTAGTCCCCATCGTGGCGCCTATTCCCCCACCAATAGATTGCCCTCTAACTCCCCTCATGTCATCTCTGCTTTCGGCAACAAAATAGTGTCGAGAAGCAGCATTATTGCTCACTGTGTCATTAACAACTATTGTGTTTTTAGGGACGGCTTTAGAGAGCTCATACATCATGCGAGCCGGTGGCATAGGCCTGTTGTTCCAATGCGAAGATACTGAATCCTCGTAAAGTTTTTTCTCTTCTTCAGACTGTTGGACTACAGATTCTCTTCTAGTATCAACTTCTGAAGTGTCTAAGTGGCCAGATATCTGATCTATGAGTTCGCTTAACCCTGACTTGCAATTCGATACTATTCCAACATCCGTTGGTTCGCTTTTGCCAACGCGGCCGGGAATAGGGTCTATATGTACAAGCTTGGTGTTTTCTCCAAGTATCACGTCTCCCCAGTAGAAAAGCTCATCAAATGTGTCTGTTCCCACTGTGATTATCAGATCATATCCCTTTAAAGCTTCACGATGGGCAGCGACCCTAAGAGAGTGAACTCCAAGGTACTGGGGGTGTGTTGTAGGGAAGGAAACCTCGGCTCCTCTTGATTGGTATACAGGTAAGCCAGCAAGTTCTGCAAGCTGTACAGCATCCTCGAGAGCATCATCATCTGAAACTCTATCACCAACTATGAGGAGTGGACTTTTTGCTGAAACGAGAAGTTCTGCGGCTTTTTTTATTCCCGCAGGGTCGGGCCTGACGTTGTCATGGATGTCAGACGAAGGCACTATATTCATTTCAGCCATGCCTTCTAATGCATTTGCTGTGAATCCTACATATACGGGTCCTTTGGGATGACTGTTGGCCTCATTAAACGCTCTTCGCATTACGCTTGGAATCTGTTCAGCGATATCTAGCTCTACTGACCATTTAGTGACTGGTCGTACCAACTCGGCCAGATCAGTTTTGTTTTCGTTGATTTTTCGAGAATCGTAATTGCATGAGGTAACAACGAGTGGTGTTCCCGTATTAAGTGCATCGAGCATTAGGGCGATGCCGTTCGCTAGCCCACTATCAACGTGAAGACTTACGAAAGCTGTCTTCTGAGTTGAACGGGCATATGACTCACCCATGCCTACAGCAACACTTTCTTGAAGTGCCATGATGTATTTGAATTCGGGGTATTCTCCCAACATATCTATAAGTGGTCCTTCACTTGTTCCCGGGTTTCCGAATATATACTCGATACCTTCGGCTTTAAGCATTTCTAGAACGGCTTGTTTCCCGGACATTAATTCGCCCATGTGCACTCCTTAAATAATTTAATCGATGGATTTATTTCTCATCTCAATATTGAATGTTACATAGCGAATGCATCATGATCAATTTCACCCGCTGTTGGCTCCTAAAATTTATAGATATATTTTGTATATGTGGTGATAACATCAAATCAAATCAATATTCAGTCGATAACTACTGGAGGAATATAACGTGCCGAAACCAACCAGAATAGAAAAAGTAGAGACATTCTTGTGGGACAAGTGGTTACTTTTGAAAATTCACTGTGAGGATGGCACCGTGGGTATTGGAGAGGGAGGTGTTCACGGATGGCAGAGGGCTACCCAAACCATGATAGAAACTATGGAACCGTATTTACTTGGTAAAAACCCGGATCACATTGAACACCACTATCAGTGGCTATATCGGTCTTCACACTTTATGGGGTCGGTTGTACAGGGAGCTTTATCGGCTATAGACATTGCTCTATGGGATATTAAGGGCAAACGTTTAGATGTGCCTATTTTTGATCTCATGGGAGGTAAAACTCGTGACAGAGTCCGCTGTTATATGCATGTCGGATCTGGCGATTTTGGATCTGCAGAAGACTTGGCTAAAGACGCGTTAAATGCAGCTAAGCAGGGATTTACAGCTGTTAGATTTACGCCATTTCCTTCCGATTATTACCTTCATAAGTCATATTCTGAGTGGGCCGATGAAGCTGTAAACAGGGTGGCCGCTGTTCGAGAAGCAGTGGGATCTGATGTAGATATATGTGTGGAAATCCACAGGCAAATGAATCCAGCAGAAAGCATAGCCTTGGGCAGAAGACTTGAGGAGTTCAATCCATTTTTTTATGAGGACCCCATGTTGCCAGACAGCCCGGCAATAATGGGAGAAGTTGCTGCTAAATGCAATATACCTATAGCAACTGGTGAAAGATTTACTACCATTTTTGAATACCAACAACTATTGGAGGCCAATGCAGCCGCGTATGTTCGTCCTGACTTATGTCTGTGCGGAGGATTGTCCGGCTGCAAAAAAGTTGCTGCTATGGCAGAGGCCCACCACGTAAAAGTTATCCCTCATAATCCTCTTTCCCCTATTAGCACCGCAGCATGTGTGCAACTCGATGCTTGTATACCTAACTTTGCTCTCCAGGAATACACTGGGGAGTCAGAGCCCCCAAAGAGTGAATTGCTGGTCAAACCTTTGGAACTCAAGGAAGGTTATATTACCGTTCCAGATGGGCCTGGACTGGGAGTTGAGATTAACGAAGAAGCCCTGAAAATGCCTGAAGATCCCAAAGTTCTGGACACACCTATAGGTTTTGATGGCTCTGTTCAGGACAGATGATTTTTCAACGCATAAATTTTGGGTTTGGATAAAATGATAACGCCACTCCTACCATAGTGACCGCAGTAAGCGTTATAAACGAAACTCTCATTCCTGTAAGAAAAGACGCTATTAATTCCGTTTCAGATCCATGAGTTACCGCTGATAGGTTGGCTTCGAAGCCCATTGAGCTCATTACTAATGTGACTATCGTGGCGGAAATCGGTATAGAAATGAGGCTTCCAGAGTTCCTGATCAAGTTTATAAAGCCTATAACTGCGCTTTGGTTTGAATCTGGAGTTACCGACAGTATGGCGCTGTTATTGGGGCCATAGAATGCACCCATTCCAGCACTGATGGGTATCATGGCGATGTAGGGGAGAAAATCGTGTGATGATTCGTCAAGGGTCGCCAGCATTATCAAGCCTATTGTTCCCAGTAATAGCCCCCCTACTGTGAATATTCTTGTTCCAAAACGATCCGACAACCTCCCACTGAGTGGACTCGCAATCGCCATGCAGGCGGCGGCGGGGATAAAAACACTACCAACCTTATCGGGCGGATATCCCTGAACATATTTTAAATAGAATGGAAGCAAGAATAAGGCTGATGACATTCCAAGGAAACAGATTAAATTCGACAAAATTGATAAGCCGAATATTGGTTGTCTAAATAGCCGCAGATTCAAAATGGGATTATCTACTACTAGGCCTCGCCATACGAAAAGTCCCCCTGAAACTAACGACAAGGCTATAACAGTTATAGGTATGAAAGACCATCCGGAGTGAGCAGCCATAGTGATACCAGCTAGGAGTGCTGAGAGAGTTGACACGCATAGTGCTGCTCCAAGCCAATCAAACTGTGAATTAGAGATTGGATTCGGACGGTGAGAACCCAATGCAGTGAACGCTAATAATGCACCAGCTGCAGAAACCAATGAGGTAACTATAAAGACGCTTCTCCAGCCAGCATATGTTGTAACTAAGCCACCCACTGCTGGTCCTGCGACGTTACCTAAGCCAACGAATATAAGTACCAGTCCTACTGCTTTTCCTCTTTGTCCCTCCCCGAACGCTGCGATGGCAATGATAAATGCGGTACCTTGGATCATTGCTCCACCTATTCCTTGCAGTACTCTCCCGGCAAGCAATATTTCGATTGATGGGGCAACAGAGCTTCCAATTCCCCCGAAGGCAAATACTATTAGCCCAGAGACAATGACCTTCTTACTACCTAATATGTCAGTTAATCTTCCCATCGGTAGCAATAGGGCCGCTACCATAAGAAGATATGTTGTATTTATCCACTGTGCCGTTGGAATATCAGATCCAAATTCTGCTGCTATGTTTGGCAATATGACATTTGATGCGCCTCTATCTAGGGCAGATCCCATGATAGACAGTGCCGCAACTGAAAAGGCTAGCCAAGGGGAATGAGACGTTTTTTTGGGTGAGTTAATAAAGTTATGAGTCATATTTGAACAAGTAAAAAGGATACACCTTGGAGATACTCTTGTGTCTTATGTATGTAAAATTACTGTGTTCCAGTGGCAGGGTCATTCAAGTTAATAAAGATTGGAAAGAGAGGATTAAATGTTTTTAATTAGGAGAGTATGTAAAGTGGAAAGGAAGGATGCTTGGGAGGTGGCTCGGCTTCTGCGAAGTATATGTGACGCTTATTCAGAAGCAACCGGCAGGGCTTCAGCTACTGTATATGTAAGTGGGGCTGGAACTCCCTCGCAGGAAATAGAGGTTTGCGCGGAATGGGAACAAGAAACTATAGACGCTAATAGAATGCCCAACGTTCCAGGCAGTGTGAAATCTGACAATGACGTGATGTTTCCTCTCCTAAAGTCCTACGAAATTGAATTCCATGAGATCGCCACGGATGACAAGATATCGGAACGCGCAGGTTGAAACAGTTTGGCAGCGGGGTAAGGAATTAAGTGTTATTGGAATTTAGGCTTAATTCTTTATTCCCGTTTTGTTTTTGTTGGTCGTAACCAACATTATTAAAAAAGGCGGTTAATTTTCATCGTCATCTGAGTTTTTTGCGGATAGCATCGCAGCGAATGGGCCGAGAAGATTTGTGAATTCCATAGGAAAAACAAACTTAGTGGCACTTCCTTTACCCATTTCTTTTAGTGTTTCAAAATATTGAAGGCTAATTGTGTTTGTGTCTACCTCACTTGCAATCTGATGGATTCTATCCAATGCAGTGCTGAACCCTTCTGCTCTTAAAACTGCTGCTTGCTGATCTCCTTCAGCAGTTAGAATCTCCGCCTGGCGATTGCCTTCCGCTCTAAGAATCTCTGCTTGTTTATCCCCCTCCGCAATGGTGATAGACGCTTGTCTTTTCCCCTCTGCCTCCGTTACGTCGGCCCTTCTAATACGTTCTGCAGACATCTGACGATTCATGGCCTCTTGAATCTGGGGAGCAGGTTCGATTTCCTTGATCTCAACAGCTGAGACCTTGATGCCCCACCTGCCGGTCGTGTCGTCAAGCTTTATTCTTAATTCTTGGTTTATTCGCTCTCTTTGAGACAATACGTCATCAACATTCATCTCTCCAATCACGGCTCTGAGTATTGTAGTGGCCATTCCAATAACGGCTTGATGGTAATTCACCACCTCCAGAACGACTTTTTGTGCTTCGGTTTCAATGGGTCTGAGGTATACGAGGAAGTCGATGTCAATTGGGGCGTTGTCCCTAGTGATGTTAGTCTGTCTTGGGATGTTGATCACCTCTTCCCGGAGATCAATTCTTTCTCCTGTTTGAAATGGCCAAATTAGAATTTGAAGCCCAGGACCACGAACACCGGTTTTCTCATTAAATTTACCCAGAGTAAAGACTGCCAATCGTTCGTATTGTCTAACTATTTTTAAAAGTGGAATCATTTAGTTACTCCCTAGCTTTGGTCTTTGTCCTGTTTCAGGACTGAAAGTTTTATTCCGTCCGTGTTTTTCACTATCACGTAATCCCCGATTGCTGGCGAGGAACGATCGTCTTGCATTTCTGCGGTCCATAGTTCCGATCCTACCTGGACTGTCCCTAAGGGGCTTAAAGGAGTCTTAACTATACCAATGGCCCCAATAAGCTCAGAAGTATGTGATGGCATTGTCTTACCGATTGCCTCTGAAAGTGCTTTCAATGCAAGAATTATTGATCCAGTTAAGATTACACCCACTATCCCTATTAGCCATAGGTTCACACCGAAAATACCTCGATCAAAACCTGCCATATTGATGTTCCCAAATAGTAGAAACGATCCGACTACAAAACATATCAGCCCACCACATAAATATAATCCAATTCCAGGGGCCTGTGCCTCCACAAAAAAAAGTACGAAAGCCCCAAATATAAGAGCAACCGCCAACCAGTTGACGGGAAGTTGTCCCATGCCGGCGAAAGCTAGGGATATGGCTAGTAACCCAATAAATCCACCTATTAGAATTCCTGGTTGAATAAACTCAAGCGTTAGGGCTATGCTTCCTATGGTTAAGAGTACAAACGTTATGTTCGGATCACCAACCGCATCCAAAAACTTTTCTAGCATCGTCCTTTTAAAAATTTGTGTTTTGAGGTTAGATGTTTCCATAGTTATATTTCCAGCTGGAGTTATAACAGTGAATCCATCAATTTCCTCTAGCAAAGAAATCTGATTTTTTGAAATAACATCTATTATTCCTAACTCCAGCGCTTCCATGGATGTATAGGACTTGGCCTCTGTCACGGTCATTTCGAGTGCCTGGGAAGGTCTTCCTCTTTGTTCTGAGATAGATCGGAGGAGTGCAGCAGCATCTTGAGATACCTTGTTCTTTATAGTTTCTCCGAGTTCCTCTCCGGAGGCTCCTACAGGGGTAGCAGCACCGATGTTGGTTGTGGGGGCCATAGCCGCTATGTGAGAAGCAGCTACAATGAATGTCCCCGCTGAACCTGCTCTGGCGCCTGAAGGGGACACATATGTTACGACGGGGACTTCTGATGCCAAAATTTCGGATACTATTTCCCGTGTTGGTTCGAGCATGCCACCGGGGGTATCAAGTTCTATTAGAATCGCTGAAACTCTGGTTGAAGATTTAGCGTCGCCTATCATGCGTTTGAGGTGGGAAGCTGTGGATGGTTGTATAGCACCCCTGATTTCAGTCTTATATATGAACTTTGGATCCATTTCTGAAGCAAATGCTGTACCAATGATCTGCATAGTCAGTACGACCATGGAAGATAAAACAGCTATCCGCAGAGTTCGTAATATATTACTTCGCAAGAGGGTTCCTTCTTGGGCGTCTATTACCTTTTGTGATTCTATCAGTCTTTGTCGACCTGTCTCATAAGCTATAGATAAGATTTCTGATACTGATTACTGAAATTACTTGATCGAAACCTTGTTGTTCTGGACAAATTTATTCAGGACTTGGTTTCGCGACTCCTGTTAGCATAGAGTGTCGAATCTGAAAATAGACTTTCCTGAATTAGTGGGATATGGAGACATGATGGAGTACGTAAAATTAGGTGGTTCTGGACTACTCGTTTCCCCGCTGTGTTTGGGTACTATGATGTTTGGAAGCGCAGCAACTGAAGAAGAATCTATATCAATAACCCATCGGGCTATCGATGATGGAATTAATTTTATTGACACGGCAAATGGCTACAATAACGGGTTATCCGAGAGAATATTAGGCAAAGCCTTAGAAGGTCGCCGAAACGAAATTGTGCTTGTGACAAAGGTTAATGCCTCTACGGGGGACGGTCCAAACGATGGGGGATTGAGTAGATATCACATACTAAATGAGGTGGAGAATAGCCTTAGGAGGCTAAAAACTGACCATATAGATATATATATGCTTCATAGGAGGGATTTCAGTACCCCTCTGGAAGAATCTTTGGGAGCTATGAATGACCTTGTTAGACAGGGAAAAGTGCGCTACATAGGTATGTCTAATCACTATTCTTGGCAGGTCAGAGGTGCGTTGGATCAAGCGAAATATGAGGGAATATCTCCGGTTGTTTGTGTTCAGGATCTCTACAACATAGTAAACAGGGATTTGGAAGTTGACATGTTGCCTTTTTGTCATGATTTCGGAGTTGGAGTGATGGCATATAGCCCTCTGGCGAGAGGTATTTTGACAGGTAAATATAGGTTGGGTGAAGATCTTCCTACTGATTCAAGGGCAGGAAGGGGGGATAGGAGAATACTTGAGACAGAGTTACGAGATGGGAGCATAACGGTAGCTCAAGAACTTGCAAAACTTTCGGAGGGGATGGGGAAGAAAATGTCTCAGTTTGCCCTTAACTGGGTGATATCTAACCCGATAGTTACTTCGGCCATTATTGGTCCTCGAAGTCTAGGTCAATATGAGGATAATATTGGGGCTTTAGGCTGGGAAATAGAACCATCCATACTTTCCAAAGTGGACGTACTTGTTCCGCCAGGAGAGCATACGGGATATGGATTTAATGATCCTCAAAATCCTGTAAGAGGTAGGCCGGGTAGGTAAGAATCTTCGTCATTCAGTTTCAGTATTTTGGATCTAAAGCTCAGGGTCGAAATACTGGAATGCTATTAAAAAACTGTTTAAAAACGGATGAGTGTTAGATGCGGTATAGAACTCTTGGTAAAACAGAATTAAATGTTTCCCTACTAAGTTTTGGGTCAGGTGGGCCCAGTAAATTGGGACAAAATACGGGATTATCTTCACATGAGCAAAGCAACCTAATTAGACGAGTGTTGGATCTGGGAATTAATTTTATAGATTCCTCAGAAGGTTATGGTGACAGTGAAGAGATATTGGGTAAAGGATTAGGTGGAATTCCAAGGGACTCTTATTTTCTCGCTACCAAAGGTATGTGTAGAGACAGACAAGGTGGACTCAGAGACCCTAAAAGGTTTTCCGCAGCAATTGATAAGAGCCTCAAAAGGCTAGGGACTGACTACATCGATATAATGCAGTTTCATCTTTTAAACATGGATGATTACGATGGAGTCGTAGATACTTTATATCCTGTTATGGACAAGGCGAGGACAGAAGGGAAAATTAGGTTTATAGGCTTCAGTGAGCAATACAAAACAGAACCCGACCACAGGACTGTGACCCATGCGCTGAAAATTCATCCCCACCTTTGGGACACGGTCATGCTCAAGTATGGGATTTTAAATCAATATGCAGCAAAGGAAGCATTACCTCTGGCCCGAGAAAATAATGTGGGGATTATTAACATGGCGGTAATTAGGGAGAAACTTCCTAACCCAAAATTACTAAGCGATCAGATTAAAACGTGGAAAAGTGAAGGCCTTATAGATCACAATGCATTGGATGATAGCAATCCATTAGGTTGGCTCATTAAAGGCGAGATTAGGTCTGTGGTAGATGCTGGATACATATTTGCCAGCGAGCATCCCGATGTTTCCACTGTTCTTACGGGCACTTCTTCTGTCTCCCACTTGGAAGATAATGTCAGAGCATTGAATTTGGAAAACCTTCCGGCAACGGACACCCAAAAATTAAAATGTCTTTTTGGCGAAATAGCGGTATATATTTAGTTCAGGTTACTTCCAGTGTGGGGTTTCTGAGCGGAGCAGCGAATTGAGTTTCATCTAATTCAATGAAGTCTTTCTGGTACACCTGGACCCTGTACGACTCGTAGTCAGGGATGAATAGTCTAAATTTTTCGTCTACACGGACGGAACGAGGCCTTCTGATATACCTTTCATCTTCCAGTCGCCCAGATTCCCTGAGTCTGTTCGGTACAGCGTTAGTCAGCATGTAATTGCGGGCAACCTTTGAAAGAGTGGCATCTCCCCTGAAACTCCAGACTTGATCTCCATCCTTATTGAATTGCAGGACTCTATTATTTCCCCAATCAGCCACATATATATCCCCATGAGAGTCAACTGATATACCTGTAGGTCTTTGGAATTCTGCGTCGCCAGATCCCGTACTACCAAAGGTGTTTTTTAGGTTACCATCACTTGTGAAAACATGAACTCTATTGTTTCCCCAGTCGGCTACGTACACGTCGTCATTTTCATCTACTTCAATTCCCCAGGGTAGGTTCAGTTGGCCTTCTTCATTCCCATAATGCCCGAATGATTGTAGGTATTCTCCATCTATGGTGTAGCGTTGAATTCTGTGGTTTTTAGAATCCGCAACAACTAAATTCCCGGATGGATCAAAAGCGATTCCAGTAGGACCATCAAACTGTCCTGTTCCAGACCCTTGCTCTCCAAATTTGGAAATAAAATTTCCTTCATTATCGAGGCGGGTAATTCTATTGGTATATTCATCGCTTACAAATAGATCTCCGTTAGGACCAGTCAATATGTTGACGGGCCATATGAATTGGCCGTCTTCTGTTCCGTAAGTACTGAACCCTTCGAGTTCATCAGTGAGTTCTTCCATATCGTTGACTGACCATATTCTTATCGTCGCAACGCCTTCTGATCTCATTAAGATATACAGTTTTTCGTCTTCACCAAAAGATATATCGGTAGGGAAATTTGTTACCCTCCTCATACCTAGCGTAGTCAGATGTGGAAATCCCGCTCTCAGTATGCCATGTGGTCGGGTCATTACTTCTTCACCTCTTTTAACATCTCGAGTTAAATATAGAAGGGTTTAATCTGTTCGAATTCACCTTTGACTATTGGTTTTGCATCAAGATCTAACCATTGTTCCAAAACGGTTCCATATATGCCTCTAAAGTCTATAGTGTGCTTCAGATCTTCTCCGTGTTCCCAATCCGATGGGGCCAAAGAAGGATATTCTGAATAGAGGCCACCTTTAACGTTTTTCCCAAATAAAAATGCTCCCCCTCCTGACCCATGGTCTGTGCCGCTTCCATTGTCTCTCATGCGCCTTCCGAATTCAGTGAAGACTAAAATTGCCACGTTGTCAGATTCATCATGCTGATCAAGGTCATCTAAGAAATCAGAAATGGCACCCGAGAGATCAGACATTAGTTTTGGATGGGTGGGCATTTCATTAGCGTGAGTGTCATACCCTCCATGATTAGTGTAAAAAATTCTTGTTCCAAGACCGTTCAAATGTATTCTGGCTACATCTTTTAGACTTTTAGCTATCGAGTTATCAGCATATTCGACGGTAGATTGGTAGTTAGAAGCCACATCGCCGAGCAGATCTGCTCCTTTTAGGACATCTAATCCAGTCTTGCCTATGTACTCGGAGACAACCCCAGTACCTATGGCCTGGCCATAAATGTCTTTGAAGGCCTGTAAGGCTTTATCTCGGAGCTGTTCTTTTTCTATTTGGTTCATAACTCCGTAGCCTTCAAGATCACTTATTGAGGTTACGGGGACTCCTGCCACCGACATTGCTCTCGGCAAACCCTGGCCTATGTTGACACCTGTGAGAACATTTTCACTTTTGGGATCCAGTTCCTGAATAGCCAGCCCAAGCCAGCCTTCACTTCCGACCCGATCTGGTTCACAAGTGTGCCAAATATCCATGCCTCTGAAATGGGACCTGTTGGAGTCCGGGTATCCGATACCCTGGATTATTGCCATTCGTCCTTCATCGTAAAGACGTTTGAAAGGGGCCGCATTCTCGTTGATAGCTAAGGTGTCGTTAATTGGTAAGACATCCTCTTGTTTCATCACTATCTTTTTCCTGGCATCGTAGTAATGTTCATTTGTAAATGGAACGATAGTATTCATAAAATCGTTCCCTCCGGTCATTTGCACTACTACAAGCGTTTTATCCTTACTCTTCGTTGCCATTGGAATTCCCCTTTTTCTCAAACAGAATTATTCTCTGAGTATCTCTAGGATATTAAGCAAATTGGTAATCTACACTGGATGCCGCCATCTGTATAAGGTTATGAACACCGGCATTATCTTTCTCATTGCTCAGTGTTTTGGCGTATGTGTTTAGTGATAACAGTGTCTCGTCACTAACTGTCAGAGCTCCAAGTAAGTCCAGGCATCTACCCACCAATTGTTCAGGATCGTCATCCAAGGTACCTGCCTTTGAAAGCATCTCTGCCACACCTGGTTTATTCGGGTCGGAAAACTGTTTCTCCACGAACCCAACCCTTTCACTCAATGTTCCTGAGTCGATCCACTCAAATCCTGTATGCCATCCTTCAACAGTGGGAGGGTTCATTAGTCTTTGTCCCATTACTGCAAGTGGACCCTCTATTGCAGACCCGTTTAAAGTGGTTACAGCGAACTCATGTATCCCAGGTTTTGGTTTGCTGAATTCGCCTGTCTGTCTTATGACCCCAACTATGAGTTCCGTGGGGCTTTTTACCTTGGGTCTCCTTGAAGATTCCTTGAAAAATTCAGAACTGAACAAGGTCTTCAACACGACTTTCATGTCACCACCTGATTCCATATATGCCGTAGATAGTTCCTCTATAGCTTGTGGGTCCTTAGGTGGGACGGTTTCCCATGATGGTACTTGGACTTCGTCCTCTACAAAAAAATTATATAAGTGCCTGGATAGGAACCTAGCGGTTGCCGGTTGTTTAACTATTATGTCTATGATGTCATTGCCGTCGAAATTTCCACGTTGGCCAAGAAATTCTTTTTCACCGTAGTCATGATCTTCGGGCAGGAACTGAAACACTGCTTCATGATGACCATAGGGGTAAAGAGATAATGGTTGCCTAAAAGTCCATCCTGTGAAGGATCTTGAGGCATTTTTGATATCGTCTTCTGTGTAATTACCTACTCCCATTGAGAAAAGTTCGAGTAATTCTCTCCCATAGTTTTCGTTAATTTCGTCTTTATGATTCTCGTTATTGTCTAGCCAAAATATCATGGCAGGATCTTTGGACAGTTCTAAAAGTATTTTCCCAAAATTTGTCATACCTACATTACGAAATAGGTTGATTTCATTGTATAGAGATGGCCCGTGTTCGCTTTTCCCCCAAGCAACTGGAAATATATGGTGAAGAAACAACGCCATCTTTTCCTCGAGGGGTCTTTTTGTGTTGGCCATTCTGTAGAGCCACTTACCAACGTGAACAGCAACTGGTTCTCCGGTGTAATACCTCTCTACATATGACATATCAATTTCGTGAAAGCGTTGCGGATTCACAAGATCTTCTACGATTTCGTCATATGTTTGCTCTGCAGTTAGTTGATCTAACTCAGATGGAGTTGCACCGAATCCAGCTCTTCTCATGAGGTGAGCTACCAGTTTTCTATCAGATTTCATAGTAACTTTCTCCAATAAATGTAGGTCAATTACTTTATTGCAACTTTACAATAATCTCACTAACTTATGAACTTATTTTTCTTACTATCAAACGCCACTATCTACAAAACTTGAGTTTTGTCATCATGAGAGCTTGGCAATAACCTCTGGGATTCGTTCATCCAAGGTGTCAAATCCAACCCAGTCTCCAAATCGATCCGATAGAGTTTCGATGACTGATTCAGTCGCCTGCTCTGCGTTGCGTCTTTCCTGTATTGCGTTTTTGCTGGCATTGACAAGCTCGTGGATAAAACTTCTGGCTTCAAGCAAATCTTCGTGGTTTCCGTTAGGTCCATGGCCCGAAACAAAGGTGTCTATTGGCAGCTCAGCTATTTTGTCATCGGTTTCTGGCCAATCTGCGGGGTAGCTATCACCAAGATATGGAACTCTTCGATCTTGTATAACGTCGCCAGTGAATACTAATTTCTCATCAGGTACATGAATAAAGACGTCGCCGCTTGTGTGAGCCCGTCCAAAATATAGAAGCTCCAGCTGGCGCCCTCCGATATACAAAGACATACTGCTGTCAAAGGTTAAATTCGGTGGAGTGATGTTGACAATTTTGGCCTCTTCTGCCCAAGGATCACCACCTGTTAGTATCTTTGATCGCCACTCCTCATTCCATTGGTCATCCATCATTTCAACATAACAATTTTGGTGGCCTATTATGGTTGCATCAGGAAATTCTTCATTGCCCCAGGAATGGTCCCAGTGTGCATGTGTGTCTATCACATATTTAATTGGTTTGCTGGTTATAAGCTTTACGTCTGAGATGAGATCTCTTGCAAAGGATGGCATTCTTAAGGAGTCGATTATCAAAACTCCTTCATCACCAACAATAATGCCGGCATTGGTGAGATTCTCATGTAATCTTGCATATATACCGGAAGCTACCTCAATAATTTCTGTCCCTGGCGTTGAATTCATTCTTTTCCTCCCTTTGGGTTCTTCTAATAGCTACTGTAGTCGCAATATCTATAGAACATGAGCTTCCAGAACTTTCTCATCAAACTCTATACCTAGACCAGGTCCTGTTGGGGGAACTATAAATCCGTTGTCAAGGACCAAGGGCTCTTTGAATATTGCCCTGTGAAGAGGTCCGTCATTGGCCTCTTGAACTACGAAATTGGGGGAGCAAGTATCTATTTGAATTGCAGCCGCTGCGGCTACGGGACCGCAATACATGTGGGGAGCTATCAGCGCATAGTGTGCCTCAGCTAGGCCTGCGATCTTTTTTGCTTCCGTTATTCCCCCACATTGTCCTACGTCTAATTGGATAATTTGAGCCGCCTTTTTTTCTAGGAGTTGTGCAAACTCATATTTGGTAACAAGTCGCTCTCCACTAGCGATAGGGATGCTTGTATGTGCGGCAACGCGGGCCATTTCGTCAATATTTTCAGGCATAACTGGCTCTTCAAACCAGAAGGGATGGTAGGGTTCCATGTAGTCAGCTACTCTGATAGCACTGTATGTCGATAACTGCCCATGAGTTCCGATACCAACCTCAAGATCATTTCCGACAGCATTTCTGATACTTTCAAAAATTTTCCCGCAGTACTCTATTTCCCACAGTGGGATGTCTCGAGGTCCACGAGCTGGAGGGAAAGGATCTATTTTGCAGGCGGTATTGCCCTCCTCCATAAGTTGTATTGCCACATCCCCGGCTATCTCCGGGTTGTCCATTATCAGCCCTTTTTCTGTTCCTGGTGGCATGTAAGCATATGCCCTGAGTTTGTCGTGGTATTTACCACCTAGAAGGTTGTATATAGGCTGGTTGGCGGCTTTTCCTACGATATCCCATAGTGCCATATCGATCGCGCTCATGGCTGGAGTTGCGTACAAGCTCGGGTGTCTGAAGTCGTGAGCACCGCCGTACATGTCGTCCCATATTTTTTCAATCTGAAAAGGATCTTTACCCACGACATATCTATCGGCTAACTGATGTATGAGACTGATATGAGGTTTGATATGTTCTGGGTCAGTATAGTTGCCTACGACTCTTTCACCGAGCCCTACTATGCCCTCGTCGGTAAATATTTGTAAGAAAAGGAAGTATCTACCCCCAACAAAATGTTTTCTGGCTTTGTGTTCTTCGTTTTGGACAACCATTGTTTTAACTTCAGTTATTTTCACTGGATGTCTCCTTATGTCACTAAGATATAAAAATCGCGGCGCTATATATTTGGTTCTATACGTCAAACCTATTCCAGGTAGGGGTAATTAGAACCTCGTTAATGGTGACGTGGGGGGGTTGTTGTGCTATGAAAAGTATCAATTCTCCAAGGTCTTCAGACTGAAGTATTCTAGCTTGATCCTCCGCACTTACAGGCACAGGACGTAGGTCAAGAATAGGAGTAGCGACTTCTCCTGGGCATACCGCAGTGGCCCTAATTCCGTTATTTCTCTCCTCAAGAAGTAGGCTTGCGGTCATTGCATTCATGGCATGTTTGGCCGAAGTGTAACCGGGGCCAGTTAGCTTTCCGACACTTTTTGCAGCCATCGAGGATATATTCATAATCAATCCCCCACCTTGGTTTCTCATCGTAGGGAGAACCGCTTGGCAGCAGTAAAATGCTCCGCTTAAGTCTATGTTTATGACGCTGTCCCAGCCTTCAATTGATATGTTGTTCCAGTTACGGTCACGCACGTTGATACCTGCACTAAAAACCCCAATATCAATTCTTCCGTACTCCTGCACAACTTTTCCGACCACATCTTCCACTGCCCCACTATCTGAAACATCCAAGGGTTGGATTGTTACGTTATTACCAATATGTTCTGCCACATTCTCCAGAACGTCACGTCTTCTTCCTGATAGGACAACGGAGCATCCTGCTTCCGCCAGTTTTATCGCAGCGCTTTCACCGATCCCGGTTCCTGCTCCTGTTATCCAAGCGACTTGCCCTTCTAAATCCTGCATATTCTTCTCCTTCGAAAGTTCAAATATAAGCTATAAATTTTGGTCTCTGCATACATCTTGGTCGAATAGGATGTGCCCTGTGTAGTTAGCTCCTTGTTCGCATACCCAGACAGCAGATTTTCCCATCTCATCAGCTGGTTCGAATTCAAGGGTGGGATTTTCAGGATCATTCTCTGCCCAGATATTTCCTGGTGTACGGATTCTACCCTGAGGGGAAAGTACATTGACTTTTATGTTGTCCCCTTGAAGTTCACGTGCGAGTCCTTGTGAAAATCTTTCCAACGCTGACTTCACCATTCCGTAGAAACTTCCCTCGCGCCGTTGTGGCGTGGAGTCGTATGGTCCCGGTCCTGGGAAGACACCAGCAACTGAAGAAACGTTTATGATGTCTCCTCTTCCGGCATTTTTTAGGTGAGGTAGGGCGTATTTCATCAGCAAGAGCGGACCTCGTAGGTCAATTTGCCAAATGAGGTCTAAATGGCGGTCCTGAACCGTCTCCAAATTTCCTGGAACGAGTATGGCAGCATTATTAATGACTATATCCAGTCCTCCGAGTTCTTCTACTGCCTGAGATACACCATTTGTGATGCTTTCAGGGTCACGCATATTCATCACTACGGGTGTTGCGGTTCCACCTTCTGAATTAATTGACTCAGAAACGCTGTGAATTGTTCCCGGAAGCCTTTTGTCAGTTACCTCAACTGTTCTGGCAGCGATAGCGACTTTTGCACCAGCTTTGGCAAGATGTTTGGCAAGATGTTCGCCAATTCCCCTGCTAGAACCCGTGATTAGGGCGATTCTTCCATCAAGGCTTCCCATTATTCCTCTCCTTTTCCTTTTTTACCCATGGATTGGTAATACTAACCAAATGTGTCTATGGTGGCTATCTTTTTATTTTGAGGCAAAGATCTGAGCCAGATCCGATTGTGCGGTAATATATCGCTGATATGAAAACAAAATACTTAAAAACTATTGGTATAAAAACTAACCAACCCGTCGGGAGAGGTTTTCTTTTCCCATACGACGTTACATTTGATTCCTCAGGGGTTATTTATGCTCTAAATAGAGGGAGAATAAGCCAGGGACTTGGCACCAGAATACAGATATTTGATTACGACGAAGAATGGTACGGAGAGTTTGGGGAAGGGAGTGGAACGGGGCCATTAAATTTCCTCATTCCTGTAGCAACGGCATTTAATTCCAAAGATGAGCTTTTTGTGAGTGATGAAGGTTCTGGGGAGATCAAGGTTTTTAGTCAGAAAGGCATACCTTTGTATCAGGTAGGAGGGGAATCCGCTAGAGGGAGCTGTGAGCTAATGGGTCCTTCTGGTATCGCGTTCGATGCGGATGACAATCTTTATGTTACTGAACGATCTGCCTCTCGCCTGACAAAGATAGATAGAGACGGAAATGTAATTTATAGGGTGGGGGATCCTGGTTCACTTCCTCTTCAGTTCAACATGCCTTGGGGGGTGGCTACGGATGTAGCAGGCTGCGTATATGTGGCTGATTGGAGAAACGATAGGATTCAAAAACTGGACCCGGATGGGAATTTCATCAAAATATTTGGAAAATCTGGAACTGAGCAAGGTCACTTCAATAGGCCTTCCTCAGTGGCTGTGGATGGGAGGGGGAACATGTATGTGACTGACTGGGGAAACGAAAGAGTTCAGGTACTTGATCCCGAAGGAAATTTTTTGCAGATACTTGAAGGGCAGGCGACTCTTTCTAAATGGGCTGAACAGTGGCTGACAGTCAATCCTGATGAATACTCAGCAAGGCGCTCATCAAATCTTTCAGTCTTGGATCTGCCTGATCATTTGCAGAGTCCATATCAAGTTGGGTCACAGACTGAACATTTATTTTGGGGTCCTGTATCGGCAAAGATAGATGATCATGAAAGGCTATACATAACCGAACATAGCCGTGCTCGGATTCAAGTTTTTGATATATCAGATAACGGTCTATGAGCTAAAGGATCTGGCGACTACTAGTAAGTTATGAGGTACAAGTTATGCCGATTACTCGAGAAAATATAAAAACCAGCCCTAAATATAGGCAGATTAGCCATCTTTTGAGGCGAGCAGGATTTGGTGCTACCCCTGGCGAGATGGATCGTTATATGGGGATGGATTATTCAGAGGTAGTCGATGAGCTTCTTAATGTATCCGGAACATCTACTATGCCGGACGATGTGATATTCAGAATGTTTCCCGAATATCACGCTTCTCTTGGTGTGGACGCATGCGCTAATTGGGCTTACAGAATGGTTTCCACAGATAGCCCCTTGGAAGAGAAAATAGCTCTTTTCTGGCATGGAATATTTGCTACTGGGAATGACAAGCTCAACAATCCACTGGTTTTGCTCAATCAAATCGACACATTTAGAAGAAACGGAATGGGTAAATTTGACGATATATTACTCGACCTTTCTAGAGACCCCGCTATGTTGATTTGGCTAGATAATCAAACTAATCATAAGGATTCCATTAATGAGAACTACGGACGGGAAATTCTTGAATTATTCTCAATGGGTGTTGGTAACTATACTGAAGAGGACATAAAAGAATGTGCTAGGGCTTTTACAGGATGGTCGGTCAAAAATGCTGAATACATGGCTTTGATGGGCCAAAAGGACTCTATATGGCCATATAGCAGAATTTCATGGCACTATGAATACCGTCAGGACGACCATGACTATAGTGAAAAAACTTTCCTAGGTGAGACGGGCAAATTTGATGGCGCGGATATTATAGAGATTATTTGCCGACAAGAATCCACGGCAAGATTTATCTCCCGGCATTTATATAATTTTTTTGTGGAAGATGAAGTTCAAGTACCTTCATGGCAGGAGGTACCTCCTAAGAATCCCGAGGCAATATCTACTCTAATGGATGCATATTTTGAGCACGGGCATGATTTAAATAAGGTTTTGAAGGTTCTTTTTGAATCCGATTTCTTTAAAGAATCTGAGTATAAGAAAGTTAAGGGTCCGGCGGAGATGGTTATTAATGTACTTCGCTTGTCAGGTGGGTTTGAGGAGCCGAGTCTATCAATGATCCAGGCGGTCGACGAGGCAGGATTTATGGGGCAATTACTTTTTTACCCTCCATCAGTAGAAGGTTGGCACACTGGTCAGGAATGGATTACAAGCGGATCAGTGCTAGATAGAGTAAATTTCTCGTCAGCTCGTTTAACTGATCTGTCTTCTCCAGGTATTAGAGACATAGTAAACAGGGTGAGGGACCGTTGTGGGACTGATACAAGACCAGATTATGTAATTCAAGTTTTTCTTGAACTTTTGGGAATAATTGAAGTTTCGGATATGACATCTGACCTATTGTTGGAGGTATGTGGTGGAGAGAATTCTGTGATTGACACAACTATTGGGAGTTTTGATGTGATGGCATCGAATCTCCTACGTGTTATAGGCTCTTCGAAAGAGTTTCACTTAGTGTAATTATTCGGATTATGGAAATACGACTTTGCCTTAAACTCCGAACTGGAATAAGTCACCTCCACATTGCCAGGGGGTAAAGGGACAAGTAACAAAAACTCCTTCCCGGCATTTCTGACAGGGTTTCAAGTGTGATGAAGAGTTAACTTATATTGGGTCTTCGATCCGCATAAAGTTTGAATGTGTTTGGCATAACGCTCCATCATTGGAACTCCAACCTCAATGACCGATTATCTACTACACACATACCTCTGTGAATGAAAAAAAGAGGAAAAAATTAATGAATGACTTTGAAGCATTAGTTTCTAAAATTGAACAAATCTCAAAAAATAAGCCGCACGTAATTATAGGAATTACGGGGTTTGGAGGATCAGGCAAATCACATTTAACAGATACACTGAAGGACCATTTTGGTATTAATGACGATCAGATTGTTCGAATTGATAATTTATATGGTCCAAATCCTAACGGACCAAGTATGTTTGATCAGAGTGATTGGAATCTCATAGAACATATTCTTAAAGATTCAACTGCTGGTAAAAGAATTAAATATCAAGGAAAGGACAATAAAGGAAAAGCTCTATATTTTGACGAAGATTTACCCGAAATAGTTATTTTTGAGGGAATAAGACTACTGCAGCCAAGGTTTAATCAATATTTCGACATAAGTGTGTGGATTGACTGTCCTCAAGATTTCGCCATCGAACGTGCGAAGGCTAGAGATCGCTCACAAGGAGCAGATGAGGAAACTGTAGGTGGCTGGGATACCGATTGGGGGCCAAAGGATAAAAAATATTTTGACTCCTACAGACCTGACCAATTAGCAAGCTTTATCTACAGGGATTATCAATAAATGAGAAAAAAGATTTATAGTTTATCCGATTCCTAGAGACCGATCGATCGAATGCTTAATTATAGAAGGTGAGGAATATGCCAATTGATCACGACCGAGAGTACTGGAAGCCTGGAATGCCCTGGGACAAGGCCCTTGAAGATATCGAGTATGTTAAGGAACTTGCCAGCGAAATGGGAGGTACGGATCGAATTGCGCGCCAACACAGTGGTGGTCGATATACGGTCAGAGAAAGAATAGAAAAAATTCTGGACCCCGGTAGTTTTCTTGAAGCCGGACCGATGGTGGGAGCCGCCGAATTTGACGATGATGGCAATTTGAAAGAATTTACTCCAGGAGCCTACGTGATGGGGCTTGGTGAAATAGAAGGCCGTCCAGTTGCAATCGGGGGTGATGACTTCACGATTTCTGGTGGTAGTCCACATAATGTTAGGAAAAATTCTCGCCAATTCACACAACCCCTGGCTATGCAATATGGGATTCCATATGTGCAGCTGGTTGAAGGTGTTGGGCACAGCGCGAAAGCGGATGAGGCGGCGGGCCATATGGGACTTCCAGATGGATCACAATGGTATGAAGCAGTAGAACTTCTTAAAAAAGTTCCTGTTGCTGCTGGAATAATGGGTTCGGTAGCAGGGGCACCAGCAGCTTATGCTTTGATGTCCCATTTCACGGTTATGGTCAAGGAGCAATCTCAAATCTTTCCTTCAGGACCTCCAGTGGTTCGACGTGCGATTGGTGAAACTCTTGATAAAGAAGAGCTTGGTGGATATAAGATGCACGTTCATGACAGTGGTCAGGTTGATAATGTTGCCGAGAGCGAGGAAGAAGCTTTTGAACAGATAAAGAAGTTTATATCTTATCTACCCAATACCACTTCTGATGTCGCAGATCGTGTGGAAACAGGGGATCCACCAGATAGGAGACCTGAAGAACTACTAAATATTATTCCTTCCAATCGAAAGCGTTCATACGACCCTCGTAAACTTATAAGTTTAGTTGTCGACAATGGTGATTTTTTTGAAATGAGGAGACATTGGGCAGGAGCTGTCATCACAGGATTTGCCAGACTGGACGGATACAGTGTTGGCATCGTTGGCAGCGATCCGAGGTTTCTTGCAGGAGCTATGGATGGCTGGGCGGCTGAAAAATATGCTCATTTTCTCGATCTTTGCGATGCATTCAATTTGCCGGTAGTGGTATTTCTGGATATGCCTGGGTTCATGTTGGGGTCTCATGCAGAGAGGAAAGCAACCATGAGGAGAGGGGTGAGAGCACTTATTGCAAGTGCTGAAGCTGAAGTTCCCAAAGTAGAATTCAATGTAAGGAAGGCTTATGGAGTTGCCGCTGACGCAATCCATAGTCTCGGTCATCCAAATGGATTAAATCTTCGTTATGGCTGGCCCGCGGGAGAATGGGGTGGGATACCAATAGAAGGGGGCGTTGCTGCGGCTTACAGAAGAGAAATTGAGTCTGCGGAAGACCCTGAAGCACATAGGGAGATGATTGAGAATAGGTTACTAAGACTTAGGTCCCCTTTTAGGGCTGCCTATAAAGGCGATGTGGTTGATCTAATAGATCCGAGAGACACCCGGCGCCTAGCATGTAAGTTTGTGAAATTAGCTCAGCCTATGCTTGCCAAGCTTTCGCAGAGGCCCAAGAGGGCTGTTAGGCCATAATGGGGGAAATTCGTAAAGGGAACAATAATAACCTTCCTCTTGAAGGTACCAGAGTTCTAGAGGTGTCAGAGGGTGTTGCCGGCCCGTATTGCGGTCGATATCTTGCATCCATGGGTGCCGAAGTTGTTAAGATTGAACGTCCTCCACTTGGTGACTGGACTAGAGAAATCGGTCCATTTATTGAGGGTATTCGGGACGGGGATAATAGTGCTCTTTACTCGTACAATAACCAAGGAAAGAAGTCTGTCCTGCTGGACTGGACATCCGTCAATGGAATGGAGAATCTCCAATCTTTAGTACCAGAGTTCGATATTCTGATAGAAGATTGGGATTTAAATTTTAGGGACGATATTGGTATTGAGCGCACCGAATTAGTTGACTCCAATCCTGGACTTATAGAGATTTCAGTGACTCCGTTTGGGCTTTCCGGTCCATATGCAAGGTGGAAGTCAAGTCCTCTGGTGCAGTTGGCTTTGGGAGGGTATCTGTATCTGACAGGTGAAAGGGGTAAGGAGCCTCTAATGCTTCCTGGGAGACAGCCTGATTACTTGACCGGTTTGAATGCAACTGCTGCTATTCACATCGCTTTATGGGAGAGGGAAAGGAGTGGAACCGGACAATTCCTCGAGATGTCTATGTTGGAGACACTTGCCACATTGCATCAGTTTACGATGGAAATGACGACCTTTGAGGGCGTTCTTCGGATGAGAAATGGGAATCAATGGCAGAAGGAGAGTTCTTTCGCCTCTTACGGGATAACTACTTTGCCTTGTAGTGATGGGTACGTCTGTTTTGGCATCTCTACTGAAGATCAATGGGAACGTCTATGCGCGATGATAGGTAGGGAAGACTTAATAGATGACCCAAATTACGATACCAGAATAAAAAGAGCTGATAATTCAGAATATCTTGACGGGCTTCTTACTGAATGGATTGCAGATCGCACCCGGCGAGAAATATTTGTGGAAACATCAGAAATTTGGGGACTACCGACAGCACCAATTCTTGATATGTCTGAAGTTGTGAAAGACGAGCAGTTCCTTTTCAGGAATATTTTCCAGGATCAGGTACTTGGACCAGGGAAGACTTTCACATTTCCTAAATATCCGTATATTGCCTCGGAGATGGAGCCTAGGATAGGAAACCCACCGGCTCTTGGTGAACATACGGAAGATGTGTTGGGGGCGAAGTGAATATGGTTAAGAGCCTCATTTCCTCAGGAAGTCTGTCAGATATTCGTGTTCTTGACTTAACTCGGGTTTGGGCTGGCCCTTTGGCGACTAGAGTGATGGGTGACTTTGGCGCTGACATAATTAAAATAAGCGATCCTCGAGTACAACTTTTGAGTACCAACGGTCTCAACCATAAACTTAATCGCAACAAAAGAAATATTGGAATCAGACTGGATATAGCTGAGGGAAGGGAAATATTTCTTGGGCTTGTAGAAAAGTCCGATGTGGTAGTTGAGAACTTCCGTCCTCGAGTAATGAGAAATTTGAAGATCGACTACGAGGCTCTCAAATCTGTTAAATCCGATATCATTTTTGTTTCGATGCCTGGCTTTGGAGTGGACGGACCTTATTCTGAGTACCCTGCGTTTGGAACGACAGCTGAAGCAGTAGCTGGTATTCCCTCGCTTATAGGCTATGGAGACGGGGTGCCAATATCCACCGGTATAGCTTATGGTGATCCTATTTCGGGTTTGAATGCCATAACTTTGATAATGGCTGGTCTTCGAATGCGAAATCAGACTGGACGAGGGCAGTTTATAGACATCGCATTGTCAGCAAGTCCTCTATGCAATCTTGGCGAGTATGTTGCTGGGTATTCGAGTTCAGAGAAAATTACTATTCCCTCTGGCAACCGGTCTACAGAATATTCTCCGCAAGGGGCTTTTCGCTGTAGAGGAAGAGATCAATGGATTGGTATTAGTGTTTTAAATGACAACGAGTGGATGAATTTGAAAAATTTAGTTGCTGATCCTGAGCTAGATAGCTTAGAGACTTCTAATCTCGAGCAAAGAAAGAAAAACGAAGAAATTATAGAAGGGTTAATAGCAAAATGGACGTCGCGGCTTGATGTAATTGAAACTGTTTCTCTTCTTCAGGAGAACGGCGTCAGAGCTGGATCTGTAAGTAGTGGTGCTCAACTCTTGGAAGATCCTCACTTAAATGATCGGGATTTCTTTTTTGATCATGAAGAGGAAGAATATGGATGGAAAAGATATGATGGAAATTCTATTCCCGGTAATAGGATTCCTAAGTCTGAATGGAGCGGGACCAACGATGTTGGTGCCAATAGCAAAGAAATACTTATAGATTTGTTAGGGTATACGGAATCGTTTTGCGAATCATTGGCCTCAAAGGAAGCGGTTTATTTTGGTGAATGAACGTTGAATGAAAGGAGTTTTAATAATGGCAACCCATGAAGTGAATTCCCCAATGACCGGTCGGGTTGTAGAGGTACTGGTATCGGTTGGTGATCAGGTAGGAGAGGCAGATCTTCTAGTGGTTATTGAGTCGATGAAGATGGAGAATGAGGTTTTTTCCGAAGTTGCAGGTACTGTGTCGGAAGTACGCGTAGAAGAGGATCAGAACGTAAGCGAGGAGGAAGTTATATTTGTGATATCTGACTGAGTCTGCGGTGGGATAAGACGTAGGTAAATTAACAAACACAGAAAAGAGGTATATGAGTGAAAGTTGCGTATATATTAAATACTCCGAATGCAGCAAATTATAAGGTTGGGTCTATGATTCTTCCGCAGCTTGAGTCCGGAAACCATGGAGTTGATGTGTTGGGGATATTTTTCTTTGATGATAATTGCTTCATGTTGCGGGAAGGAGATCCTAAGGGAGAGAGACTAGCTGCCATTGCTAAAGAAAAAGGAATCCTTTTGATGATGTGTGATCAATGTGCAATTCAGAGGGGGTTGGCAACTGGTGAAGCAGGGGAAGCAGAAGTTACGGGAGTGGCCGAAGGTGTGTCGGTTGGATGTTTTCCAGATCTCTATGCCGCTCTTGCTCCTAATCCACCTGACCAGGTGATATCACTGTAAGAAACCTTCCATATGAATCCGTCATATTAATATACATATAATGACTTATATGGAGTCTCAGTCCTCTCATAAAATACGTATTTTGCATACGTCAGACACG